>JBAXXT010000062.1:0-14657 GCA_037127755.1 Bacteroidota bacterium | reverse complement strand
CCTACATGTTCTCCTGCCCAAGGATGATGCCCGGGTCTTTCTAAGTATCCATCCAATATTCCGGCTTCATCAATCTTTAATAAACGTTCACTTAAATTTTGAAACATCCGATTCCCCAGATACCCTAGCATTTGTTGTTTATTAAAATCGACTGATTCATACAAGTCATGAATTTTGTTCTTTATAAATGGCTTTGGTGCGGCTTTCACTTCTAATTTGAAATTTTTATCAACCAAATAAACATGTTCATGGCTAACAGTTGCAGTTGTTCCATTTTCTTTTACCTGATAAACAATGTATACAACTTTATTATTCGTAGTCTGAAAATTCGAAAACGAAATTTCTTGTACCGCACCAGGTTTCGGCCCGATAAGTATTTTTCTTGTTTCAAAAAAGAGTTGTTTTTTATTTTTATCCAACACCTGATAAAGAATAGTTCCATCAAATGAACGGGTACCATTATTACTAAACTTTAGCTTAGTAATAAATCCATTAGTACTTGTGCTCATGATATTTTGAGAAATAGTTACATAGTCCGACCACTGAGCGGCTGCTAATTTATAGGGGCCATCATATAAACCCATCCAACTATCAGGACTAAATGCCCTTATAGCAATTACATTTTCCTTATCCCATTGTACTTCTTTTACAGGAATAGTATATTGCCTGCTAATCTGACTTTTAGATTCATAATTCGGTGGGAAAGAACCGGTTTGTCCTAATTGTTTCCCATTAAAAAATGTCTGATCAATATCGTCAATCTTACCCAGAGATAATTGCACGCCATTGCCTTGTTCAGCAAGTAACCTAATGCTGGATGGAATCACTACTTTCATTCTAAACCAACCATAATTATCTATTTTATTCTCAAAAAATATGCCCTCTCCCAATTTCTTTTTCTCCCAGTCAATATCGTTAAATGTGGTACTAGCCCAGGCAATATCATCCCCATATTTAAACTTGCTTTCTTTGGGAAGGTTAATTGTTTGAGCCTTACTACCTGTATAGGATAGAATCGACAAATAAATCAATATAGATAAAGGGAATAGGCGTTTCATGAATTAAGAATTTATAAATTTTATTGTATCAATTCGAAACTATCCTTCAAACGAATATCTCTTGAAGAGGATCCAATCATCAGATCAAAATCTCCTGGCTCGGCTACCCAATTCAATTGTTGGTTATAGAAAGAAAGTTTTTGTTTGTCGATTTTAAATTGAATGGTTTTACTTTCTCCCGATTTTAAAAATATCTTTTTAAAATCTTTCAATTCTTCCACCGGACGAACTATGGAACCGACTCTATCGCGCAAGTATAATTGTACTACTTCATCGCCATCATATTTTCCAGTATTAGAAATTGTTACAGAAACCTCGATAGATTCCGTTTGTTTGATTTTTTTCTTACTCAGCTGAAGCTTACTGTATTCGAAACTGGTATAACTTTTACCATATCCGAATTCATATTTAGGGAAAATTGAAAGGTCGTTATAAGATGAATTATAAATTCTGTTTTTGTCGTCAGTTGCGGGACGTCCTGTGTTGAAATGGCTATAGTATATTGGAATTTGTCCAACAGATACGGGAAAGCTTATGGGCAATTTTGCTGAAGGATTCACATCACCAAATAAGACATCCGCAATGGCATTACCAGCTTCACTACCCAACCACCAGGTATACAAGATCGCTGTTGCATGATCTGCCGTGTAGTTAAATACAAGTGGTCTTCCCGTGTTAATTAAAACTACCACTGGCTTACCAGTTGCCAGTAATTCTTTCAACAAATCTTCCTGCACTCCCGGAATACCAATATTGGAGCGGCTTTTGGCTTCTCCAGTCATATCTCTTCTTTCACCAATACTTAATATTACTACATCCGATTGTTTAGCAATTTCAATTGCTTCAGCAAAGCCAGATCTGTTATCGCCTTCAATTTCGCAACCCTTTGCATACAATATTTTGGAATTTGCTCCCAGTTTATTTTGTAAACCCTGCCATTGCGAAACAATATAATTTGAATCAACACCGGGCACTTCTACATCCCAAAAACCTTTATTTTGTTTTACAGCTTTCACCAATGGCCCTATAAAAGCTATGGTTTTAGTATTTTTTGAGAGTGGTAAAATATTGCTTTCATTTTTCAATAACACAATACTTTTTGCAGCCACTGATCGGGCTATTTTAGTATGCGCTGGATTATTTAATGCGGCTCTTTCTCTTTCTTCATTGCAATATTTAAAGGGGTCATCAAATAAGCCCAATTCAAATTTCTTTAATAAAATTCTTTTCACTGCATCGTCAATTAAAGCGATCGATACTTTTTTATCTGCCACTAATTTTGCAAGACTATTCTTATAATTCCTACTCTCCATATCCATATCACTTCCTGCTGTGATAGCACTTTGTGCCGCTTCATAACCATCCTTTACATTTCCATGATTGATCATCTCACCGATTGAGCCCCAATCACTCACCACAAACCCTTTAAAGCCCCATTTGCCTTTTAAAATAGTTCTTTGCAAAAAGGCATTGCCTGTTGCTGGTACCCCATTTAAATCGTTGAATGAATTCATGAATGTGGCAGCTCCTGCATCTAAAGCAGCTTTGAATGGAGGTAAGTATGTTTCCCAAAGCATTCGGTCGCTCATGTCCACCGAATTATAATCTCTTCCCCCAACAGCAGCACCATAAGCAGCAAAATGCTTCACACATGCCATTACTGAATTCAAATCACCCAAATGGTTTCCTTGAAAACCCTTCACTCTTGCAGTGGCAATTAATGAACCCAGATAGGGATCTTCACCAGCACCTTCCATCACCCTACCCCAACGAGGATCGCGTGCGATATCAACCATCGGTGCAAATGTCCAATGTAAACCACTGGCACTAGCTTCTGTGGCAGCCACTCTTGCAGATTGTTGAATGGCTTCCAGGTCCCAACTGGCAGCTTCGCCTAAAGGAATGGGGAATGTTGTTTTGTAACCATGAATCACATCCTGACCAAATAATAAAGGAATTTTCAGGCGACTCTCCATAGCAACTGTTTGCCAACTACGCGTACGAGCAACTCCTACACAATTTAATAGAGAGCCAACTTGGCCACGTTTGATCTGACCGATCTTATCATTATCCTTTGTAACCGGACCCGTAGCAGCCTGATCATCGTTATATTGATTGAGTTGTCCGATCTTTTCATCGAGCGTCATCAGGTGTAAGACTGAATCTACTTTCTGAGTTAATGTCTTTTTTTGCGCGAAAATGGAGTTTGATACAATAATTAATAATAGGCAGGAGCCTACTAGTTGGAGAAATTTTCTGGGCATACAATCGTTTTGGCTTAAGAATATCAAGGCATACAAATATTGATTCAAATCTGTTTGGCCTTGTAGGTCTAAATTTAATAGATATTCACAAAAAAGCCTTAGAAAAGTTCCAAGGCTCTTATCTAAACAATTTTACATATTGTTCAAACACAAATACCCTATTTCTTTTAAAGCCAGTTAACTCTACTAATATTCCAAGTCTAATAAAGTCGTTTAATAACCTTGAAACAGTGGAGATGCTAACATTTAAAGCAATGGCAATACTTTGCATATCAGTTATTGGTTGGCTGTACAAATTTTGCAATAAGTTTTTTGCCAAAAGTTGTTTTTTGCCAAGCGTTATGATTTTAGTTTCTACTGAGGCCCTTAATGCAATGATCTCTTTAAACGTAAGAATTGAATTTTCCGCAGTGACCCTGATTCCTTCAAGAAAAAACTTAAGCCAATGAACCAAATCATTTTTAGTTCTTACCAATGTTAAATTATCATAGTAATGTTCTCTATTTTTTTCAAAAAAGTCTGAAAGATATAAGGTAGGCTTAACCAATAAACCTGAGCTTACTAAATATAGGGTAATTAATAATCTACCAATTCTACCATTACCATCCAAAAATGGATGTATGGTTTCGAATTGATAATGCAATATCCCTATTTTTATTAAATTAGGTAGGGCACTATTTTCGTTATGAATAAATCGTTCGAAATCTGCCATGTATTCCAAAATCCCTTCATGATGGGGTGGAATAAATTTTGCATCCGCCAAGCTACTTCCTCCAATCCAGTTTTGACTTATTCTAAAAGCTCCAGGTTGTTTGTGTTTTCCTCTAACGCCATGCAATATTATTTTATGTGCGTTTTTTAAAAGTCTATTACTTAATGGCAAACTATCAAGTGCAGCAATGGAATTATTCATTGCCTGAACGTAATTCTGTACTTCTTGCCAATCGTCTTTTTTTTCGGGATTGATAAATTCTTCTTTTTGGATAGCTTCATCAATATTGGTTTGTGTACCTTCTATACGACTGCTCTTTGTTCCCTCTTTAAGTACGTGCATTTTAATGAAAAAATCCACATCTGGTATCAGTTGGCTAAATGCATTTAATTCTCCAAGTTTTTGGTCCGCCCTGCTCAATAGCAATGCCACTGCATCGTTATCTAAATGCCATTGTATATTGATTAGTGTAGGCTCAAAACTCCGATATTGAAGCCTTTGTACAAATTTTCCAGACTTAAAACTGCTAATGTTCATTGAACGTTAATTTCGGTTTCAAGTGTAAATATAGTAATTTATATTTTCAGTTAAGGCATTTAGTGAAAATATAAAATATTATGATTTCACAAAAAAGCCCAAGAAAAATTCTAGGGCTTTCAAATATTCAAAACTGCAAATACTTAATACGCAAGTTTTTAAGGCGTTTGTTTTTTCAGTTTTATGTCAACAACTCCGTTAGCAGCATCTTTTCCAAACTTTTCTATTGCCTTATCTCCTTTCCAAATATTAATGCTCTCTATCTTTTTGGTATCTAATTGATGCATGGTAGTACTATCAGATTTAAATCCATCAATATAATAAATGGCTTTCGGATGAATCAATTGAACTGTTTTAATTTCACTCTCTTTATTAGAAGAAAGTTCAACACGATCTAATTTTATATCAGAAACTTTGGGATCAAGAACAGGGTATTTCGCAGGTGCAATGGAAACCTGGGGTTTTGATTTAATCATTATCACGCCATTTTCACCTTCTTTACCAAATTTCTTAATGGCTTCATCCCCTTTCCACACATCCACAGTTGCAATTTTACCTTGATCCATTTTTTTAATCACACTTGAATCAACTTTTATTCCATCCAAATAATAAACTGCATGCTTGCCCATTGGTTCAATAGGGCCATTTAAATTTATCCTTGGCGTACTGGTATCTTTTAAAACAAGCTTTTTTATTTCTTCTTTTTGAAGCGATGTTTCAGTAACAGTTACTTTATTATTTTTATCCTGAAGCACGTCTATTCTCTTTTCAATTCTTCCATTTTCTATATTTGACAGATATTTTTGAACCCCCTCTAAAATGCTTGTAGCAAACTTTTTTTGATAAGCAGCATCCAGCATCTGAATCAAATCTTCTTTACTGGTAATAAAACCTGCTTCTATTAAAGCAGAAGGACATTTTACTGCCTGTAAAACCCAAATGCCTGCTTTGCGACTTTTGATTCCAAGTAAATTGGTATTTACATTTTTAATGGCATTCCCCAGATCATTAGCTAATGTGGCATTAGCTATATAATCTTTTGCTTTTTCTTTATACGAAATATAAATTTCAATTCCTTTAGTTATATTATCCATTTTTTTCCCGTCTACTAAAACTGTTGGAGCATTATTGCAGTGTAAGGAAATAAAAAGATCAGCTTTTTGAGCATTTGCAAAATCTGCTTTTTCTGCTACCGTATTAAAAACATCTGTTTCTCTTGTAAGAATAATTTTGATGTTTTGATTGGTGTTAGCATCCTTTACTGCTTTAGCGAATAACAAAGTGATCTCTGCTTCAGCAATCTTTGCATTGGAAGATAAAGCACCTCTATCTTTTCCACCATGGCCTGCATCTATAACGATGGTATATGATTTATTTAATTGAATAGATGGACTAAGTGATATTGAAGTATCTTTTTTTCTAAATGCAACCAGAGCTACAACTAGCGCTAGGATTGGCAGTATAACCAATCTTCTAACATAACTAAATCTTGGATTTTTATTATTTGTGATCATTGCAAGTCTTCGTTTAATTGGTGAAAAGAAAAAAGGTGTAGTGAGCAAAAACTGCTGCTGAGGATATGCTGCGGTTAACAGTAGTTGTGCCAGTGAAGCGCTATCACCAGTTTGCACAGACTTGTTATCGGCAATGAATTCATGGATCATTTCCATCTCCTTTTTCAGCAGCCAGAAAAAGGGATTGAACCAACCTGCCACCAGTACTACTTGTATCAGCACTTTATCGATGCTGTGTTTTTGTTGTACATGGGTTAATTCATGTTCCAGCATTTTTTTACCGGTATCGCTTCTCAGGTCGATGGCTTCATGCCAGAATATATATCGAAAGAAAGAAAAGGGCGTCCCCTTTACTTGGGTGAGAATGAGGTACACATCACCTACACTTTTGCAGGAATGTTTTTTGAGTAACATATATAGTCGGATGAGTCCAACTATCAAAACCCCTAACATCATTGCAGCAATTAAGAAATACAATGCAATAGCAAAGGCTTCCCATGTGAACTGGTAGCTATTCTTTGCAAGGTTGGCATCGATCTCTGCATTGTTGTCAGCAACGATGGATAAGAAATTGATAACTTGCGTACCATTGCTTACGGGTTTTGTAAACTGTATTTTGATCAATGGAATAATCCAGGAAAGAATCAATACGCTTAATAAATAAAAGCGGTTATACTGATGAAACTTTTTATCGCGAAGTACAAACCAATAATATCCCATCATTACGGCGCTACAGAAAATAACTTGTAGGAAATAATATGCAGTAGATAGCATGATAATTATTTTTTGTGTTTTTTAATTTCGGTTAATAACAACTCCAATTCTTTTACACTAATATCTTTTTGTTTTACCATAAAACTAACCGCTTCACTAAATGATCCTTCAAAATAACCTTCCACTAAATTCCTGATGGAGCTGGATGAATATTCTTCCTTCGATACCAAAGGATAATATTGATGTACCCTTCCAATTGGATTTACTCCAACAAATCCCTTATCGGCTAATATTTTAATAATAGTAGCCACAGTATTTGAATGCGGTTTGGGTTCTGGTTGCGCTTCTACAACATCCTTTAAAAATGCTGCTTCTAATTTCCAGATGCTATGCATGATCTGTTCTTCGGCTTTAGTGAGTGGTTTCATCTTCAACTAATTTTATAGTTATATAAATGTATAAACTAATTATTTAGTTTCCAAACTATTTTTTTAGTTTTCGAAAAAAAACTTGTTAAAATGGTCTCATCAATATCTTTGGAGGGTGAAGTACTATATCATTTCAGGGGAAGCCAGTGGCGATCTCCACGGCAGTAATCTGATAAAAGCGTTTAAAAAACAAGACCCTCAGGCAAATATTCGATGCTGGGGTGGCGATTTGATGCAGGCTGCTGGTGCAGAATTAGTAAGGCATTATCGCGACCTGGCATTCATGGGATTTGCAGAAGTAGTAAAAAATCTACCCACAATTTTTAAAAATATCCGGTTCTGTAAAGATGACATTACAGCATTTAAGCCCGATACTGTAATACTAATAGACTATCCGGGATTTAATCTACGCATCGCAGAATGGGCACACAAAGAGGGCATCAAAGTGATCTATTATATCTCTCCACAAGTTTGGGCATGGAAAGAAGGCAGGGTAAAAAAGATGAAACAGATCATCGACAAAATGCTAGTGATCCTTCCTTTTGAAAAAGATTATTATAAAGAAAGATGGAATTGGGATGTAGACTATGTTGGTCATCCTTTGATCGAAGCTATTGAGGATAAGAAAAAAGAATTGGGCTACCAAGATAATCACTACTCAACAAGAACTAAAAAGATAGCGCTCTTACCTGGAAGCCGCAAACAAGAAATCTCTAAGAAACTTCCCATCATGTTGGAAGTAGCAAAATCATTTCCTGACTATCAGTTTGTAGTTGCTGAGGCACCGGGACAAGAATCAGACTTCTACCATCCTTTTTTACAAGCCTATCAAAATGTGGCTTCTGTAAAAAATGCGACCTATCAATTATTATTAGAATCAGATGCGGCATTGGTTACAAGCGGCACTGCCACTTTAGAAACTGCATTATTAAGAGTGCCTGAAATTGTTTGCTATAAGGGAAGTACAATCAGCTATCAAATTGCGAAACGATTAATTAAGATCAAATACATTTCGTTAGTGAATCTGATCATGGATAAATTAATTGTTACAGAATTGATTCAGGACGAATTAAATGTTGCAAATCTGGTGAAGGAATTGAACTTATTATTGAACGATGAAGCGCATCAAAAACAATTGAAATCAGACTACAAGGCATTGTATGAAAAGCTTTCGAAAGGTGGTCATGCATCTGATCAGGCTGCAAAAATAATTACTGACTATTTAAGCAAATAATTATTTGCGAATCATTGGAAGGATAAATGCTTTGAAGAGCATTAACAAAATAACAATCAAAAACATATAAATTGAAATCCGGTTCATGCCATGCATGTACTTCGTAAATTTTGTATCGTTTTCTTTCTGCTCCCTTTTCTTTATAAAGAGATATTCCGCAATTTGATCCCAGAACTTCATTTTTTTGTATGAAGATAAATGCTTTATTTTTAAAAATTGCATGCGTGGGTTGAATGGCACGCAGATGACACGGATAAAGCTGATTTACACGGATCTAATCTGCGAAAATCTGCAAAATCTGTGTCATCTGCGTGCTATTGAAAACTAATTAAACATTTTATATTCTCATTTGTATTTACATTTAATCACAGATTAAATCCAATGATCAAACAGACTTTTCTATTCGCTTTCATTTTAATGCTGGTTTCCACATCCAACGCCCAATTCGATGCTTCCAAAATCGATATCGTTCGAGACAAGTTTGGCGTGCCGCATATATTCGGAAAAACAGATCCTGATGTGGCTTATGGTTTAGCCTGGGCACATGCTGAAGATGATTTTAAAACCATCCAACAATCTCTGCTTGCTGGTAAAGCCATACTTGCAAAACATCTTGGCAAGAAGGGGGCACAGATCGACTATGTAGTACATCTACTTCGGATACCAGAATTGGTAGAGGAAAAATACGATACCGATTTGAGTGCAGATTTCAAAAGACTGCTTGAAGGCTATTGTGCAGGATTGAATGCTTATGCTACGAAACATCCTATGGAAGTACTCTTAAAATCCGCTTTCCCAGTTACACCAAAAGATATGGTGCAATATTCTGTTCTGCAATTATGTATTTTATCAGGTGCCGATGGCGCATTGGCATCAATCTTTGGCGGAACCGTTCCATTACTAGAAAATTATAAAACGCAAGGCAGCAATGCCATTGCTGTAAATAGCCACAAATCTGCAGATGGCCAGGTTTATTTAGACATTAACGCACACCAACCATTAGAAGGTCCTGTTGCATTTTATGAAGCACATTTGTGTAGCGAAGATGGTTGGAATATCATTGGTGCAAACTTCCCAGGTGCTCCTTCTATTTTACATGGATGTAATGAATATTTAGGATGGGCACATACAGTTAATGCGCCCGACAAATTAGATGTGTACCAATTAGAGATTAACCCTAGCAATAAATTGCAATACAAATTTGATGGCAACTGGGAAACACTAGAAGAAAGAACTGCAAAACTAAAAGTAAAAGTTTCTGGCATTATTATTCCTATCAGCAAAAAAACTTACTGGAGTAAATACGGTCCAACAGTAATTACCGCAAGAGGAACATTCTCTATTCGTATGCCTGCACAAATGGATATCCGTGGACTGGAACAATGGTATCGTTTTAATAAAGCTAAAAACTTTACCGAATTCAAATCAGCATTAAATATGCTGGCCATTCCGGGATATAATATTGTGTACGCAGATAGATTCGATACCATTTATTATTTAAGTAATGGCCGCATCCCAATTCGTGATCCAAAATATAATTGGAAAACAACTTTGCCTGGAAATACTAGTGCTACTTTGTGGACAGCATTGCATCCCTTAGCCGATTTGCCCCAGGTTTTACAACCTCAATCAGGTTTTGTTTACAATACGAATCACTCTCCTTTTCATGCCACGGAGGGACCAGGTAACGCAGTTGTAAAAGATGTTACGATGGGATATGAAACCCTAGAAAACAATAGAAGCCTTCGTTTTGCAGAACTCATTGCCAAACATGACAAACTCAGTTTTGAAGACTTTAAGAAAATAAAATTCGACCGTCAGTACCCAACCAAATTTGCATTCCCATTTAATATCGATAGTATCTTTTTATTAAATGCTAAAGAACATCCTGAAATTGCTGACCTCATTAATCAATTAAATAACTGGGATAAAAATGCAGCTGCAGAAAGTATTGGTGCTGGAACATTTTTAATGGTCTATGATTCTTTAAGAAGCAAGCGAAATCAATATCTGCAAACAAAAATGTTATTCAAAGATCAAGCTGTTGCTGTGTTACAAGAAATCAAAGCAGACATGCTCAAAAATTTCGGAAGAACCGATTTGCAATTAGGTGATATACAAAAATTAGTCCGTGGAGATAAAGCCATACCTCAACCCGGCTTACCAGATGTATTAGCTCCTATGTATTCTATACCTTATAAAAATGGAATGGTGAAAGGCAATCAGGGTGACGCTTATGTAGAATTGGTTCGTTTTACTAAAGATGGACCGATCATTGAAAGCATTAATACTTATGGTGCTTCATCAAAAAAAGATTCCCCTCATTATACGGATCAGATGGAAATGTATACGCATCAGCAGACAAAGAAAATGACTTTGAATAAGAAGGAAGTGTATGCGAATGCAGAGAAAATCTATCACCCTAATTAAGATAAGAGATAAGAGTGAAGAATAAAAAGCTCTCTTATCTCTTATCTCTTATCTTATATGAAGTCTTTTAAGTGCTCAGTAATCTGCACCGTCTCTATGATGAACCCATCATGTCCATATGCTGAATCTATTTCTACAAGTTTCGCATTTGGCATATGATTTGCTGTAAATCTTTGTTCATCCAACGGACATAAAATATCGCTACTAATTCCAATAATCATTGTAGGTTGTTGAATTGATTGCAATACTTTAATCAAATCACCACCTCTCCCCCTGCCTAAATGGTGACTATCCATTGCCTTTGTCAACAACCAATAACTATAGGCATTGAAACGGCTTACCAATTTATCGCCCTGATAATTTAAGTAGGAAGAAGCTTTAAAATTGTCGATCTTCTCTGGATCAGGATCGGTTTGTTTTTCCTGGAAAGTACTATAATTTCTATACGTTAACATGCCAATAGCACGTGCCGCTTTTAATCCTTTTGCACCTGCTTTTTCATTGCTGTCCTTCCAGGTACCATCCGCTTCAATAGCAAGTCTTTGTGCGGTATGAACTGCCACACCCCAGGCACTTTCTGAGGGTGAAGTGGCAATTAAAAATAATTTTTTAATCACATTCTTTTCCATCACACACCATTCCAATGCCTGGTATCCACCCATACTTCCACCCATCATCAAGTGTATTTTATCAATACCCAAGTGCTTACGAAGCAAAATATTTGCTTCCACCATATCTCTAATTGTAACGGAAGGAAAACTGGAAAAATAAGGTTCTCCAGTGGTAGGGTTTAAGCTCAAAGGCCCGGTTGATCCGTAGCACGAACCCAAAATATTGCTGGCTACAATGAAATATTTCTCTGGATTGATCAGATATCCCGAACCAATTAATCCTTTCCACCAATCGGTAGGGTCAGAGTTTGCAGTGAGCGCATGACAGATCCAAACCACATTGTCTTTCGCTGCATTCAGCTCCCCGTGTGTATGATAGCCAATTTCAATACCTGGAAGTTTCTTCCCGTTTTCTAGCGCAAAGTCGTTCTTATATTCAAAAACCCTCATATAATTTATTCCGTATTTAGTAGCAAAATAAGGGTATGGATAAATTACATTTGCATAAATCTTTAAAATGATCAGAATTGAGGTCTCAAGAACCATCGGCGAATATGGTTTTGAAGGAAAAGATACAAGTGGACATACACTACAAATGGACGCTTCTATTGAAGTTGGCGGTCAGAATGCCGGAATCAGACCTATGCAGACATTATTAATGGGTTTGGGTGGATGTAGTGGGGTTGATATTGTTTCCATCCTAAAAAAGCAAAGACAAGAAGTTCAGGCTGTAAATATGATCATTGAAGCAGAAAGAGAAAAAGATAAAGAACCTTCACTTTGGAAATATATTCATGTTACATTTCAATTTAAAGGTGATGTAGATGCTGATAAAGCAAATAAAGCCTGTGCATTATCAATAGATAAATATTGTTCAGTGGCCGCTACATTAAGAGCATCTGGAGCCACCATTGAATGGAAGTCTGAAGTGATTAACTAATTATACATCATTTATAAATATTCGCATGCCTCATCAACAAACACAAGCCATTAGAATTCAAACGGAACGTACTAACGAAATGGAACATAGTACCCCTATGTTTTTAACCAGCAGTTTTTGTTTTGATAACGCAGAAGAAATGCGCGCAGCATTTGCAGATGAGAGTGATGATAATATATACAGTCGCTTTAGCAACCCAAATGTAAAAGAGTTTACTGATAAAATGGTGGCTCTTGAAGGTGCTGAAGCCGGCTATGCCACTGCTTCTGGCATGAGCGCTGTTTCTGGTTCTTTTATGGCGCTTTTAAAACAAGGCGACCATTTACTTTCTTGTAATTCTATTTTTGGAAGTACGCATACAGTGATTGCAAAATATCTTCCCAAGTTTGGTATTGAATATTCTTATGTGTCTGCCAATGCAACAGAAGCAGATTGGAAAGCTGCAATTCGCCCAAATACAAAATTAATTTATCTCGAAACGCCCACCAACCCGGGTCTAGAAATTTTAGACCTTGCCATGATCGGTAAAGTAGCAAAAGAAAATAATATCATATTTATTGTCGACAATTGCTTTGCAACTCCAATGAATCAAAAACCAATTGATTTTGGTGCTGACCTTGTAGTACATTCTGCTACTAAATGGTTGGATGGTCAGGGACGTGTGCTGGGTGGTGTGGTGGTTGGCAAAAAAGAATTAGTGAAAGAAATTTATTTATTCTGCAGAAGTACTGGGCCGGCACTTTCTCCTTTCAATGCCTGGGTATTGAGCAAAAGTTTAGAAACATTAGATGTACGCATGGATCGTCACGCTTCTAATGCTTTATACATCGCACAAAAATTAGAAAATCATTCTGCGATACAAACATTGCGCTATCCTTTCCTGGCGAGTCATCCACACCATAGCATCGCCATCAAGCAAATGCAAAATGGAGGTGGAATTGTATGCTTTGAATTAAAAGGTGGATTAGAAGCGGGAAAAAAATTCCTCAATAGTTTAAAAATGTTATCCATGACAGCCAATCTGGGCGATACCAGAAGTATTGCCTCGCATCCTGCAAGTACCACGCATGCAAAGCTTTCAGATGCTGAAAGAGCAGCTGTGAATATTACAGCAGGCCTAATCCGGATCAGCGTTGGGTTAGAACATAAGGATGATATTTTGAATGATATTTTGCAGGCGCTTGCTTAAATAAAATTGCCGATTTTAATAATGATCTCATTATATCACTCAAATGGAACCATTATTGTAAGTGCATTGGGAATGATATTTACTTGAATTTCGTTCAGCCTGCCAAGATATTCACCATCAATTTGAAAATGGACTTTCCTTTTTGTATTGATCAAAATTTGTGAAGTTTGGAATACTTCAATTTTATTTGGATCAAAACTGGCATGCGAAAAAATCATTTTAAATATTTCAAAAATCGATATCGTTTTCACAACGATAATTTCAAATTTAGTGTCATTTAAAACTCCAATCGGATTTATGATGGCACCAGTTCCATACTTGGTACAATTTGCAATTACAATCAGTTTTGCTTTTGCAGAAACTATTTGATCATTGAATTTCAAAACCGCTTTAATTTTTTGACTCTTCCAAAAAACTTTTAATGAAGCCAATAAATAGCCCCAAAAACCCCTTTGTTGCTGCACCTCAAAAGTTCTCATAGCATGCGCATTTAATCCAATATCACTCAGGTGTATACAGATCTGTTTATTTAATTCTAATACATGGATCGTTTTTTTAAATCCTGTAAGTGCAGTTATTAATGATTGCTTTACATCTTTTATTATTCCTAATTCCATTGCTAACCCATTAGCAGAGCCCGCTGGAATAATACCTAAGGGAATATTTTTATTGAGTAAACAGGTAGCAACAAATCTGATGGTTCCATCCCCTCCTACTGCAATAACTATGTTTGGTTGCTGTTTATTGATTTCATCATCTAAATTATTGTACTGGATATTTTTTGAAAGAGTAAAAAAAGTGAATCGATATTGATTTATGTCGATACATGCAAGTATCCTTTCTTCCCAATTAGAACAAGCCTCCCCTGAACAGGGATTGATAACAAAAAGCAAATGTTGTTTGATTATTTCATTCATAGTTATACGTAAATTGCTATAACAAATAATTCATACCAGTATTTTGAATAATACTAACGCTACAGTAAAGGTATACAATGGCTATGGGCATAAAAATAATATTATACTC
>JBAXXT010000061.1:0-15000 GCA_037127755.1 Bacteroidota bacterium | reverse complement strand
CCCTCTTTAAAAAATGGCAGAAAAGCAATATGAAACTACTCGTGGCCGGCCGCCTAGCCTGGCAATACGAAGGGCTCATCGAAAAATTGAAATCCTATAAATACCGGGATGACCTTGTATTACTAAATTATGTTTCCGACGATGAACTTGCCAAAATCACCGCGTCGGCCTACGCCCTGGTGTACCCTTCCTTCTTCGAAGGTTTCGGCCTCCCCATATTAGAAGCCATGCAGTCCGGCACCCCCGTCATCTGTTCCAATACCAGCAGCATGCCCGAAGCCGCAGGAGCAGCTGCCCTTTTTGCAGATCCAAACGATCCCGACGCCATCGCCAAACAAATGCTCGCCATCTACAAAGACGAATCCCTTCGCGACGAACTCATCCAAAAAGGCAAGCTCAGAGCAGCTGAATTCAACTGGGATAAAACCGCCGATCTGGTCTGGAATGCCATTTTGAAAACGGTTCAACAATAATTCGCTCTTTATTTGATCGTCAAAAAATCCAAATAATTACCAGGATGAATGATGCCAAAATTAGAATCAGGATATGCGTTTGAGAATGTGAAAGGCTGCTTTGCTTTTGAGAGCTTATTCCACTTGAATTCTTTGACAGATAAAATGCCGCCCGATTCTTCTAATAAATCTATTTCTTGTTGCGCATGCGTGCGCCAAAAATAACTATTCACAAAATGGTTGTTATAATCGTTGAATTTTCTCCTTTCACTCATTAAAAAATTCTCCCACAAGGCTCCAATATCTTGTCGCATTTGAATTCCATTGAAATTTTTAATGATGGCATTGCGGATACCATTGTCATAAAAATATATTTTCTTACCCTTCTTTATTTCATTCCGAAGGTTCCTGCTAAATGCCCCAACCTGAAATACAATAAAACATTTTTCTAATAAGGATATATAATGCTCCACTGTTTTAATATCTGCACCAACAGATTGCGCTATTTCAGTAAAGGAAACTTCACTTCCTATCTGAAACGCAAGTGCCAGTAATATTTTTTCCAGCAAAGCAGGCTTTCTGATTGATTCTAGCGATAACAAATCTTTATACAAATAATCATTGGAAAGAGCCATTAAACTTCGCTGTGCATTACCCGGATCGTTCACGATATCTGGATAAAATCCGTAAATCAATCGTTGTTCTAATAGCCTTTTCTCCTCCAGCTCTGTACTGCTGTTGATCATTTCAGCAGTAGAAAATGGATACAAATGATATTCCCTTTTTCGTCCAGTTAGTGGTTCATTTATTTCATTTGCTAATTCCAATGCTGAGGAACCCGTTGCTACAATTTGCACTTCTTTGAAATGATCTACTAGCAATTTGAGGGTAAGTCCAATGTTTTTAACGCGCTGTGCCTCATCAATAAAAACCAGCAGATGTTTGCCAATCATTGCTTTCAGCTGTGTGGTAGTAACGTTTTCTAATGACAGCCTGATATCAGGCTCATCGCAATTAAGCCATAAAGTATTCAACTTATGATCATTACGGAGTGCTTCTAATAAAGTTGTTTTTCCAACCTGTCTCGGGCCAGTTATAATGATCGCTTTACCCTTAAAAAGGTCATTTTGAATGCTTTTTATGATGATTCTAGGTATCATAATCCTAAAATTAATATTAAATTTGGGATTACGTTCCTGTTTTTTATATAAAATCAATTTTTTTTACAGTTTTACCTATTTTAAACTCCCATTCTCAATACCCTCAAATAGTCTTACCTGCTAAAATTTCGTAGTTTTGCACCCACTTTACAAGAAATAACTATGAGCAAATCAACCATTACGATTGATATTCAACTGGATGAACAAAAAGTACCCGAACAAATCAACTGGTCGGCCACAGATAGTACCGCCGATATGATGCAACCCGCAAAATCGATGATGGTGGCTTTCTGGGACGCACAGGAAAAAGCTGCACTTCGCATCGACCTTTGGACCAAAGACATGATGGTCGACGAAATGGCCGACTTCTACTACCAGACCTTCATGGGCATGGCCGACACTTTTATGCGCGCCACCCAAAACCAGGAACTGGTGAATCAAATGAAACAAAACGCCAAGGATTTCTACCAGAAATTCCGCGATTCTCAAGTGAAAGAAAATAAATAGCATATTATGAGCTTAGAAGAAAATGTAATGAGTCAATTGAAAGACGCGATGAAAGCCAAAAACGAAGGGCTTTTAAGAGGCTTACGCGCTATTAAAGCAGAAATTATTAAGGCTAAAACCGACCCCGGCGCTAACGGCATCGTTACCGCGGATGGTGAAATAAAAATCTTGCAGAAACTGGTAAAGTCGCGCAAAGACAGCCTGGAAATATACCAAACTCAAAATCGCCCCGACCTCGCTCAGAAAGAATCGGAAGAGATCGCCGTGATCGAAAAATTCCTTCCCCAACAAATGACAGCTTCAGAATTGGAAGAAGCAGTGAAGGCCATTATTGCAACAGTTGGCGCTGCCGGACCCCAGGATATGGGTAAAGTAATGGGTGTGGCTTCCAAACAATTAGCCGGAAAAGCAGAGGGTAAAGCAATATCTACCACGGTTAAAGCATTATTAGGTTAGTAATATAACCGATCATGCTAATTGATATCCTTTTTCTGATTTTACTGCTGATTGCCCTCATTAAAGGGTATCGCAAGGGATTGGTATTGGCGTCATTCTCTTTTGTGGGCATTTTTTTAGGTCTCGCCGCTGCCGTTAAATTTTCTGCTTTAGTGGCTGGCTGGCTGAAAGAATATACCCATATCGCCTTTGGATGGCTGCCCTTTTTGGCTTTTCTGATCATTCTGATTGCTGTTTGGATCTTAGTGCGTATTGGCAGCAAATTGATAGAAAGCAGCCTGGAATTGGTGATGCTGGGATGGCTGAATAGATTATCAGGCGTATTGCTCTATGCCTTATTATACGCTTGCATTTTTAGCGTGGTTTTATTTTATGCCGATAAACTGCATCTATTAAAACCCTATATGATCAGTGATTCAAAATCCTATGCCTATATTCAACCCATCGGACCGAAATTTATATCGCTTTTTGAAAAAGTAGTACCATTTTTGAAAGGAACTTTTCAGGAATTGTCTGATTTTTTTGGACGCTTAAACAAATAAGAATCCATTGGTAATAGATTGGTAAAGAGGTTATTGGCTTTTCTTTACCTTAAAATCTGTATTTTGCACGAACCGTATTAAACAAAAGGAACAGTTTTTGCGGAAAAATAAAAGATATTGGGTAAATTGATAGTCGACTGCCTGCATAAGAATTAAACACATGGAGTACGAAATAAAAGAACAGGAAAAATTTAAATTTATTGAAGAAGGAGAGGGTGAACCTTTATTATTACTTCATGGGCTTTTTGGGGCGCTGAGCAACTTTGCTGATCTAGTAGAACACTTTAGAAAGTCGTACAAAGTAATTGTACCTCTTTTGCCTTTATTTGATTTAGATATTTTCCATACCACAGTAGGCGGATTAGAAAAACACGTACAAAAATTTATTGAATTAAGAGACTATCATAATATTCATTTACTGGGTAATTCTTTAGGCGGTCATGTGGCATTAGTGCACATCATCAAACACCCTGATAGAATTAAGTCCTTAATCTTAACAGGTAGCAGCGGACTTTTCGAAAATGGAATGGGCGATAGTTATCCGAAAAGAGGTGATCGTGATTATATCAAAAAGAAAACAGAAGTAACTTTCTACGACCCAGCAATGGCCACTACTGAGTTGGTTGATGAAGTTTTCGAAATCACTAATAATAGAATTAAAGTCATCAAAATTATTGCACTTGCTAAAAGCGCCATCAGAAATAATTTGGGTGAAGAACTCAATCAAATTAAACAACCTACCCTTTTAATCTGGGGTAATAACGATATCATCACACCTCCTTTTGTGGGACAGGAATTTCAAAAATTAATTCCAAACAGTGAACTGCATTTTATTGATAAATGTGGCCACGCACCCATGATGGAAGTGCCTGATGAATTCAATAGGATCCTGGATGCGTTTCTGAAGAAACTGCCATAACCTATTACGACTGGCCTATTTTTTGTTGATACTTAAGAAAGATAAGCATGCTGGCAACCCAATTAATTAATTCCGGTTTTCCTTCGGTACATCTAACAGATAGTGCTTCCTTAGCATTGCAGTTAATGGAAGATTACGACGTGCAACACCTGCCCGTTTTATCGGAAGAAAAATATATGGGCCTAGTGTCAAAGTCAGACCTGCTCGACCTTTCAGAAGAACAATCCATCGGCACGGAGACTGCTTATATTCTTCCTTATTCCATTAAAGGGGAAGAACATTTTTTAACAGCACTAAAATTAGCCGCAGAAAAAGAGATCACTTTAGTGCCCGTCGTAAATGATCAATCTGAATTATTAGGTGTGATTTCCATTACCGAATTACTCTACCGCCTTTCTAATTTTCTGGGCAATAACGAAGCCGGTGGCATCATTGTTTTAGAAATCAGCAAACGAAATTTTTCATTTGGAGAAATTAGCAGACTGGTGGAAACCAACGATGCATTAATTACGCAGTGTAATACTTTTACCGAACCGGAAACGGGCCTTGTGATCATTACTTTGAAAATAAATAAAGTAGAAATTTCTGCCATCGTTGCCACTTTTCAACGATACGAATATATTGTTCGCTACTATTTTGGAGAAGAACAATACAGCAATGAACTAAAAGATAATTACAACCATTTATTGGCCTATCTGAATGTATAATTGCAATCACCTATTTTTACCCACTCGAAACAGGTAGTGCAATGAAGTATTGGGGCATCTTTTTTTTATTTGGATTTTGCGTGTGTGTAAAAACGCATGCTCAAATTAATCCGTTAAAAGATAGCATCGATTCAAAATGGGAATCATTGTATAAAACAGATGGCAGTACCGATTCTATTACCATTAAAAAAATAACGGTTCAAGGAAATAAAAGAACCAAGCCCCAAATTATTCTGAGAGAACTGGCCTTTCATAAGGACGACGCTATTGCCATTAAAGATATCAGTGCAGAATTAAAATTGTCGAAGCAGCAATTAATGAATATGTCATTGTTTGTTGATGTAGAACTAATTCCCATACAAACCGGAAATACATTAGAGATACAAGTGAATGTAAAAGAACGCTGGTATCTTTTTCCACTCTTATATTTCAAACTCGTAGATCGAAACTTTAATCAGTGGTGGGTGGAACAACATAGAAGTTTAGACAGGGTAAACTATGGCATAAAATTTATTCAAAATAATATCTCAGGAAGAAACGATAACCTGGACGTGTGGCTCATTACTGGCTATACCAAACAAATTACACTTCGATATGATTTACCCTTTGCAGATCATCAACTAAAAAGTGGTTTTAATATTGGTTTTATTTATGCCGGTCAAAAAGAACTTAATTACGCTACCGGCGATAACAAGCAATTGTTTTATAAAAAAGATGATGCATTCGTAAGAACCCTAACCCGCTTCGATTTTACTTATTCATATCGTCCCGATATTCGGCAAAGACATAGTTTCCGAATCTCCTATAATAAAGAACATATTGCTGATACCGTTTTAAAAATCAATCCAAATTATTTTACCAATCAGGGAACAAATTTTGAGTTTATCGATTTCAATTATGGCTTTCGATATTATCATGCCGATAATAACGCCTATCCCAAAGATGGATTTTTGTTTCAGGGTAATATTTATAAACGCGGACTAGATCATCAAACAAATCTGTGGATGGCCAATGCACGTGCCGTATATGCTTTTCCAATTGCAAAGAAATCGTTCCTGCATTTTGAAGCCATGGCCCAGGTTAAATCACCACCCAGTAATGGATACATCGATCAAAAAATGTTTGGCTATGGTAGTTTTCAAATGCGGGGTTTAGAATATAATGTGGTAGATGGGATGACGGGCTTCATGCTAAAAAGCAGTATCCACCGTGAAATGCTTCATTTTGAAGTTAAAAACCCATTCAAAAGCAAAACCCACGATCGAATTCCATTTCGCATTTATCTGAAAGCATATACTGACCTGGGCTATGCCAAATTGCCCAACGCATCAGCCAGCAATACTCTGAATAATACCCTATTGCATACCTATGGATTTGGTATGGACATTGTTTCGATCTACGATTTTGTATTTAAAATTGAGTATAGCTTTAACCAGCTGGGCAAACAAGGCTTATATTTACAGAGCAGAAACGACTTTTAAAGGAATCATATGAAAGTAGCAATTTATAGTAGGGGTCTTGATTTTGAACAGGAAAATCCTATCCTGCTTTTGTTGGAAGAACTAATGCGCTTTGATTCCACCATCTTTATTTTTAAACAATTATTAGAACAATTCACTTTTCCGCCATCGATCTATCAAAAACTAATTCCTTATACAAAATCAGCAGAACTTACAGATGATATTGATATACTGATTAGCATCGGTGGAGATGGTACGATGTTAGATGCTGTAACATTAGTAAAACAAACGAATATTCCTATTCTTGGTATTAATTTTGGCAGGCTTGGTTTCTTAGCAAGCATTAGCAGAGAAGAGCTTTCAACTGCAGTAGACGCACTGATTAACCGAACTTTTCATATTGAGAAAAGAACCTTGATCCATCTTGATTCGAACGAATCATTGTTTGGAGATGCGCCTTTTGCATTGAACGAATTTGCAATTCATAAGCGTGATATTTCTCCGATGGTAAAAATTCATACTTATTTGAACGGAGAATTTTTGAATACTTATTGGGCAGACGGACTGATCGTGGCTACTCCCACAGGTTCTACCGGATACAATATGAGTTGCAACGGACCCATTGTATTTCCAGAATCATCGAGTTTTGTGATTACCCCAGTTGCGCCGCACAACCTCAACGTACGTTCTATCGTAGTACCTGATTCCAATGTTATTTCTTTTGAAGTGGAGGGCAGGGCCGATCAATTTATTTGTGCCTTAGATGCCAGACGAGAAATAGTTACCAAATCGATACAGTTGGCGGTTCGTAAAGAAAAATTTTATATTAATCTTGCAAGGCTAAATGAAAATAATTTCCTTTCTACACTCAGAACTAAGTTAACCTGGGGCCTGGATAAAAGAAATTAACTTTTACCTTAGAAAAATTTGATGGTATTTTACAATAGAAAGACGAAATAAACTACATGCTGCGTAAAATTGGACTGTTAATATTATTGACCATTTGTTTGGGCACTACCAAGGCCCAGGTGATAGATGCATATTTACATGAAGCAGAATATGGGTTTTCTGTAGGGTTAGGTCATTATTTCGGGGATTTAAATACGGGCATGCAAATAAACCGTCCCAAATTTTCGGGTGGTATTTTTTATAGAAAACAGGTGAACAATTACGTGGGAGTTAAAATCTCCGGAAACTATACCTTCCTTGCTTATAGCGATGTGTACAGTAATAATCCCACAGAGCGAACTAGAAACCTGAGTTTCAATACCGACGTCTGGGAATTGAGTGTTTCTGGCGATTTCAACTTTTTTAGATTCGTTCCTGGCTTCGAAGAATATCGATTTACGCCTTATGTAAGCCTGGGGCTGGGTGTATTTTCATTTGATCCCTATGCTTATTTAGCGGGTGAGAAATACTTGTTACGGCCATTGGGTACCGAGGGCCAGGGTTCTGCTTTATATCCTAGCAAAAAACCGTATAGCCCTATCGCAGTGTGCATTCCATTTGGTGTAGGTATGAAGTATGCATTGAACGAAAGCACGAATGTTTTTGGAGAGATCTCTTATCGATTTACCAATACCGATTACCTGGATGATGTAAGTGGCACTTATGCTGGTGCAGCTACTTTTCCCCCCCTACCTAACGGAAATCCCTCTCCAGCTTTTCTTTTACAGGATAGAAGTTATGAAACAGGAACATCTATTGGCGTAAAAGACCGTCAACGCGGAAATAGTAGTCAAAAAGATGCTTTTCTAACCATTCAAGTGGGCATGTCTTTCAATATCCAATCTTATCGTTGTCCTAAATTCTAGGAAATAAGCATAATTTAAGCTGATAAGGCCTTTTTTCTTCTAATTAAATACTGCCAACCCCGCCGTTTTTGTTAATTTCGCAGCCTAAATGCAGGTATACATGGAGGAAAGCCTCATTGGTAAAATTGATAAGGATCGTTTGCCAAGACATATCGCAATCATTATGGATGGAAATGGACGTTGGGCTGAAGAACAAGGCCAGGAGCGTTTGTATGGGCATTTTCATGGAGTTGAGAGTGTTCGTATCATTGTAGAAGGTTGTGCAGAATTGGGTATTGAATACCTGACTTTGTACGCATTTAGTACCGAAAACTGGGATCGACCTCAGAAAGAAGTAGAAGGATTAATGTCGCTTTTTGTAGAAACCATCCGCAAGGAAGTACCTACATTAAACAAAAACAATATTCGTTTACATGTGATTGGCGACCTGAGTCTTTTGCCAAAAGACGCTCATGAAGAATTACATGAGGCATTGGCTTTAACCAGTCATAATACAGGCCTCAATGTAGTGCTGGCATTGAGTTATAGCAGTCGTTGGGAGCTTGTGAATGCAGTAAAACAAATCGGATTGGATGTAGAAGCTGGAAAGATTAATGCAGCATCTATTAACCAGGAAATATTAGAACATTATTTAGCAACCAGTGAATTTCCTGATCCGGAGTTGATGATCAGAACAAGCGGAGAGTATCGAATTAGTAACTTTTTATTGTATCAATTAGCCTACGCTGAATTATACTTTACCAACACCCGTTGGCCAGATTTCCGCAAGGAGAATCTGGTAGAAGCTATTCTTGATTTTCAAGCTAGAAAGAGAAGGTTTGGAAAGACAGATAAACAAATTCAGGAGGAAAGCCAAATGGCTTAAACACAACTATTTATGTTATAATGTCTGATAAACAGGCGATTTAACAAACACTTTTAATTATTCCCTTTAATTTGCCCAACTTAAAACCAATAAAATCGCTGAAAGTATGATGGACTTTACTTTCAGACTGGAATATAACAAAACGAACCGGATGCAGAAATTGTACAAATATTTAGTGTTGGCTTCTCTTATTTTGTTGGTGAGTTTATCGGCTCAATCGCAATCTTCAACAGATACAACTATTACTTCCATTGACGCTGATTTGATTAACATTTTTACACAGAAAGCTGTAAAATCTTATAAAGTTGCAAACGTGAAAGTGGTGGGTAATCGTTTCTTCGATGAGAACCTTTTAATTTCTATTGCGAACATCAATATCGGAGATGAAATAAAGATCCCCGGTGGCGATAATTTTTCGAAGGCCATTACTAAATTATGGGCTCAGAATTATTTCAGCAACGTGGAGATTTATTTAACCAATTTGGAAGGCAAAAATATCAGTGTAGAAATTCAGGTAACAGAACGTCCCAGATTATCTAAATTTTATTTCAGAGATGTCCGTAAAAGTGAGAGTGAAGATCTTTCAGGAAAAACAGGCTTAGTACCCAATCGTGTGGTTACTGAAAATATGAAGATCACTGCTGTGGAAGCCATTAAAAAGTTTTATGCTGAAAAAGGTTTTCAGGATGCAAAAGTAAAAGTGGTGGAAAGAAAAGATAGTTCAGCTAACAACACACTCACGCTGAATTTCTTTATCAACAAGGGTTCTAAAGTTCATATCAATAATATCAATTTCGGTGGAAATAATACGGTAGAAGAATCGAAACTGAAGAAGAAATTAAAGGATACCAAAGAGCAGTCGCGTTTAACATTATTCCCCACATACGACAAGGGAATGATTGTAGAAGCCAAGCATTATACCTTTGACGATTATTTAAAAGAACACGGATACCTTACATTTAGCAGGACCAAAAAAATATTAGACCCCTACATCCGCCTGAAATTTAGTTCTGCAAAATTCGATAAGAAGAAATTCACTTCCGACCTCGATAATATTCTTGAATACTATAACACATTAGGTTATCGCGACGCGGTAATTTTAAAAGATACTGTATATCACACTAAAAAAGGCGACCTCAATATCGACATTAAATTGTCGGAAGGACGTCGTTATTATTTCGGTAATATTTCATGGCGCGGTAATACCAAATTTGGCGACTCTGTTCTAACAACCATTCTGGGTATCAGAAAAGGGGATATCTATAATATGGATATCCTGAATAAAAAATTAGGTAAGAACTCTGGTCCTGAAGGTGGCGATATCAGTGGTTTATATCAGGATGATGGTTATTTATTTTTCCGTACTGATCCAGTAGAGACCGCTGTTTATAACGATACTATCGATTTCGAAATTAGAATTGTAGAAGGTCCACAAGCAACGATCAAAAATGTGCGTATTTCCGGAAACGATCGTACAAAAGAGTATGTGATTCGAAGAGAGTTGCGTACCATACCGGGTGAAAAATTTAGTCGTACCGATCTTGTTCGTTCCAATAGAGAGATTGCACAGCTGAATTATTTTAACCAGGAAAAAATTGGAATCAATCCAGTACCAAATCCTGAAGATGGTACCGTGGATATCAATTATACCGTAGAAGAAAAATCGAGCGATCAGTTAGAGTTAAGTGCAGGATGGGGTGGTGTAATTGGATTGACGGGAACATTGGGCGTATCGTTCAATAACTTCTCACTTCGCAATATCTGGAAAAAATCTGCCTGGGATCCATTGCCAATGGGAGATGGACAAAAATTAAGTATTCGTGTACAGAGTAATGGTAAAGCATTCCGTTCTTACAACTTCTCTTTCACTGAACCTTGGTTTGGAGGAAAGAAGAGAAATGCTTTATCATTCAGTGTTTATAATACCAAGTACGGACAAACCTATAATCCATATACCGGATTATATGATCCTAACTATTCAAGTCAGAGTTCCATTACCACAACAGGTGCCACTATTGCATTGGCTAAACAATTGAAGTGGCCGGATGACTATTTCTCATTAACAACAGCCTTAAGTTTTACGCGATATAATTTGCACAATTATGCAATCGATCCGGTGAACTTACCAGGATTTGATAATGGCTACGCTCACAACTTAAACGTGAAATTTACCGTACAACGTTCATCAGTAGATCAGCCTTTATTTCCTAGAAGCGGGTCAACGTTTATGGCAAGTGTGCAGTTAACACCTCCTTATACTTTATTGAGTAATAATATTGCTACATCCAGTAATCCTTATGAGTGGATCGAGTATCATAAATGGCGTTTTAATGGAGAGTGGTTTATTCCTTTGGGCAAACCTTCAGGAGCAGAACATAACAAACAATTTGTAATCAGAACCTCTGTGAAACTGGGTTATCTGGGTCGTTACAATCAGGATTTACAGATCTCTCCTTTTGAAAGATTCCAGGTGGGAGATGCAGGTTTAAGTAACCAGTTTGCCTTATTAGGATACGATATCATTGCACATAGAGGATACCCGGTTTACAATACTTCCGATCCTAAAGTGAACCCAGATCAGCAATCAACACGTCAGTACTTTACTATTTTCAATAAATACACAATGGAATTAAGATATCCATTGAGTTTAAATCCAAGCAGTACTATTTATGCATTGGGCTTCTTTGAAGCAGCAAACGGATGGTATTCGATGAAAGATTACAATCCTTTCCAATTAAGACGTTCCGTAGGTTTGGGTATGCGCTTCTTTTTACCGATGTTTGGTTTACTTGGATTTGACTATGGTATTGGATTGGATAGATTTACACCAGGTAATAGCATGAAAGATGCCTCCAGGTTTACGTTCATGTTGGGCTTTGAACCAGAATAATAAAATCTTAAATAGACTTTGTATGAAAAAACTACTTTTTGTTCTTTTAGCCTTTTTAGGTTTACAGGGATTTGTAGCTGCACAACAACGTTATGCTGTAATTGATACAAAATATATCCTGGATAAGATACCAGAGTACAAAGAAGCCGACAAACGTTTACAGGCTGTTAGTCAACAATGGCAAAAGGAGATCGATGATCGTCAGGATCAGCTCGACAAAATGTATAAGAACTACGATGCTGAGCAGTTTATGCTAACCGACGAACTGAAAAAGAAGCGCGAAGATGAATTATTTGTTAAGGAAAAAGAGATTCGCGACCTGCAAAAAAGACGTTTTGGTTATGAAGGCGATTTGTTTAAAGAGCGCCAACGCTTAGTTAAACCGATACAGGACAAAGTTTATAATGCGATCCAGAAACTAGCATTATCAAGGTCTTATGATTTTGTACTGGATAAAAGTGAAGGAATTACCATTATATTTGCCGACCCGAAACTGGATAAGAGTGATGATTTGCTGAAGGAGATGGGTATTAAATTTTAAACAACTATCAATTATAAATTCACTAAAATGAAGAAAGTATTATTTGTGTGTGTGGCTGTTATCGCTAGCCTTTTATTTACAAATCACACCAATGCTCAAACCAAAATTGGAACTTTTGACGAAGAGAGTGTATTGGGTTTGATGCCAGATATCGATAAAGTAACTGCAGCTTTACAAAGCTTTGCTAAAGATTCTTTACAAGTAGATTATGAATATAAAGTAGGTGAGTTTCAACGTAGAGACAGCATCTTCAAAAAAGATTCTGCCGCTATGCCAGCAAGAGCTAGAGAGCAAGCTGTAAAGGAATTAAACCAGATCAAATACCAATTGGTTAATTGGCAGCAATATCAACAACAATCTGTACAGGCAAAACAAGAAGAGTTGTTGGTTCCTTTTAAACAAAAAATCTATGCTGCTTTGGAAAAAATCATTCGTGAGCAAAAATATACCCATATTTTCCGCAGCGATGCTTTGTTGAAGTCTCCAATTGGCGACAACTTATCCATCAAAGTTGCACAAGAATTAAAATTAAACTTGCCTAAGGAAGTTTTGGAAGAATTGAAAAGTCAAGGTATTGCAGTTCCAGCAGGTACCATGGCAGCTCCAGCTACCAAGCCAGCTCCAAAAAAAGGATAATTAATTCAATAAATATTTTTTAAGAACCCCATCCATGCGATGGGGTTCTTATTTTTGATACATGAAGAAGACAGCAATTGGTGTTTTTGATAGCGGCTATGGTGGTTTAACTGTACTGAAAGAGATTGTGAAACAGTTGCCTGCTTACGATTATATGTATTTAGGGGATAATGCGCGTGCGCCTTACGGCCCTAGATCCTTCGACACCGTTTATCAGTATACTTTACAATGCGTGGAATGGTTTTTTGCACAGGGCTGTGAGCTGGTTATTTTAGCCTGCAATACGGCTTCAGCAAAAGCGCTAAGAACCATACAGCAAAAAAATTTGCCCAAGTTGGATACACATAAAAGGGTATTGGGTGTTATCAGGCCTAGTACAGAAATTATAGGCAACTTCACTAAAACAGGATCTATCGGTATTCTTGGAACTACGGGTACTGTGGTAAGTGATAGTTATCCGATTGAAATTCATAAATTTTTTCCTGAGATCAAAGTATTCCAGCAAGATTGCCCCATGTGGGTACCATTGATTGAAAATGGAGAATTCAATAGCCCCGGGGCAGATTATTTTGTAAAAAAGTACTTAGATGCATTATTGGCACAATCGGCTGAAATCGATACTATTTTGCTGGCCTGCACGCATTATCCACTATTAATTGATAAAATAAAACAACAGCTTCCTGCTGGTATTGAAGTGGTATCCCAGGGAGAAATTGTAGCAAAGAGCCTTGCACAATACCTTGATAATCATCAGGATATGTCTAAAATTTGTAGTAAATCCGGTTCTTTGCAATTTTTCACCACCGATTCTGCTACCGATTTTGATAATCATGCGAGCCTGTTTTTTGGAAAGGAAGTTAAATCAGAACATATTTTTCTGTGATTCTTTTGCCTTTTGGTGTACAATCCTTACCTTCGCCGTCCTTTCACAAGCAGCAGTATGGTGACTGCAGGCATGAAACGAAACAATATTACCGGGTTAGTAAAAAAACGATAAAATGAAACGTACATTCCAACCACACAAACGTCGTAGAAAAACCGTTCACGGTTTTCGTAAACGTATGGAGTCTGCAAATGGCCGCAAGGTACTAGCAAGCCGCAGAGCGAAAGGCCGCAAGAAACTTTCTGTTTCTAGCGAGAAAGGATTAAAATAATTACTCGGCAAGACCGCATAAAATATTTAGCCTCATCCTGATCCCGAGTACTCGGGATCAGGATGAGGTTTTTTAGTTTTGTATAACATGGCAACAAAGACATTTACATATTCTGGGCCTGAAAAATTGAAAAGCAGAAAACTGCTCAATCAAGTTTTTGCAGAAGGAAAATCTTTACATGCGTTTCCATTAAAGGTCACGTATACCAGTAAAGATGTGAATGGTTTAAGTGCTGCTAAGATTGGAGTTGGTGTAAGCTCCAGGCATTTTAAAAAAGCGGTGGATCGTAATCGCGTTAAAAGATTGCTTCGTGAAGCATATCGTTTACAAAAATTTATTTTATTAGAAAAGCTTCCTGAAAAAAAACTACTCAGTGTTTTTATTTTATTCGTAGGAAAAGATCTCAGTGAAACTTCTATGATTCCTGAAAAGATGCAATTGATTTTAGAGAGACTAGGAAACAGTTTTCAAAACAAAAATTGAGATGCAAAAAACGGTTTCGCTTATCAAGCAAATATTGATCCTTCCATTCATTATACTGATCCGTTTTTATCAATGGGTAATCTCTCCAGCGCTAGGCCCTAAATGTAGATTCACGCCAACCTGCTCGCAGTATGCTGCAGAAGCTTTGAAAAAATACGGACTTGTAAAAGGATTCGTCTTGTCTGTTAAGCGAATTAGTAAATGCCGCCCCGGTGGTGGGCATGGATACGATCCTGTTCCTTAATTTTATTTTACTGGGGTTACTACTTTTGTAAAGCCTTCCAATTTAATAATGGTCTCTCTGATTTCGTGAATGCTATAAAAGCGATATATCTCAGGCTCAACACCATCAACCCTTTCAGCTGTTGTCATCTGATGAAAGGGTCCCACAATAATGGCCTCTAAATTGTCTGT
>JBAXXT010000060.1:0-15799 GCA_037127755.1 Bacteroidota bacterium | reverse complement strand
CCTCTCTCAATTCTTTCAGTTGTTTTTTCAATACTGATATCTTCCGGTTTCCCCACATTGGGCAATGCTTGCTTTACATAAATCAGCAAAACAGTAATAGCAAGTAAAAGGATTAGTATAATAGATAAAACTACTTTGACAACTTTTTTCATTTGCGGGATTATTAAAAATGAATTTAAAATAATACGTCAAATACTTATAATAAATCGGATTATAACAACATTAAACTTTTTACTGATACAAAAAAAATCCTGCAAACAATTTCAAAAAGAAACCACTTGCAGGATCGTTATGTTACTCCTATTTTTTATTCTATCAAACCAGAAATGGGTAAATTCTCATTTGAATCTTTACTGTAATCTATATCTTGAAGTCCAAAACCAAACAAACTTAAAAACTCGGTTTTATACCCTGCCAAATCGCCAATCAATGGAAGTGTTTCTGTACTAGCTTCTGGCCATAGAACAGCCACCTGATTTTGAACGGAATCCAACATTTCCCAATCGTCAATTCTTATTCTTCCTTTCTCATCAACAGGGATTTCCTTTGAAGTATACAATCGGTCTTCGAAAAGTCTTTGGATTTGTTCTATGCAGCCTTCATGATTTCCATCCTTTTTCATCACTTTGTACAACAATGAAATATATAATGGAATCACTGGTATTGCAGAACTAGCCTGTGTTACTAAAGCTTTATTTACAGATACATAAGCATTGCCTCCAGTAGCTTTCAACTTATCAGCGATTTTAAAAGCGGTTGCTTCTAAATGGTCTTTCGCACGGCCAATGGTACCTTTTCGATATACTGCTTCAGTTAATGATGGTCCAATATAAGAATAAGCCAATGTGAGGGCATCAGGAGCTAATACACCCGCTGCTTTCATGGCATCGATCCACATTTCCCAATCCTCTCCCCCCATAACTGCAACCGTATTGGTGATATCTTCTTCCGTGCAGGGTTCAATCGAGATGGTCGATACGATTCCAGTATGAAAATCTACCGTTTTATTAGAATAGGTTTCTCCTATTGGTTTCAGAACAGAACGATGCAGCACGCCTGTAACAGGATGCATTCTAACAGGAGAAGCAAGACTATAAATAATCAAATCGATCTTACCCAAATCCTTTTTAATGAGGTCTATCGTTTTAGTTTTGATTTCATTGGAGAATGCATCACCATTGATGCTTTTTGCATATAATCCAGCCGCCTCAGCATGCTTTTGAAACGCGGCACTATTATACCAGCCTGGTGTTGCAGTTTTGCCTTCCACAGGTGGTTTTTCAAAGAAAACGCCAATTGTAGCGGCATTCGATCCAAATGCAGCAGTGATTCTTGATGCTAAACCAAAACCAGTGGAAGCTCCAATAACCAATACACTTTTTGGTCCTTCAATATGTCCTTTCGATTTTACATACTCTATTTGGTTGACTACGTTTTTCTCACAACCTTCAGGGTGAGCGGTCAAACAAATAAATCCGCGCATTCGGGGCTCTATAACCATACATTTCTTATTCGTCTATATTTAAAAAAAGGCATATTGATATGCTATTTAAGATACCAACCGCCTGTTATTTTTTTGAATTACCGGAGCAAAAGTAGCAGAAATTAGTGAACTGCGGTAACATTCACTTGCTGAATTCCATCGAGGGTTAATTCGATATGACGATCATGTGCTTTATTAGCATATTCGCTGATAATTTCAAGAATATCATAGTCTACGAAATGAGACTCAGAGCCATCAATGGTTAGGCAACTATATTCGGGTATCTGATCCAGTGTTTTCCGAAGCTGCACTTTATTCAAAAAAGTAACATTACTATTTAATTTGATGGTAAAATATTCCGTTTCATGTTTCTTTATTTTAGTGATCCGGTACTCTGTCTTAAAATTGTTTCGGATGATATAATAAATTGAGATCAGTAAGCCAATACTTACACCTACTAACAAATCGGTCACTAATATCACTAAGATCGTTATTACAAAAGGAATAAACTGCTTTCTACCAAGGCTCCACATATTTTTGTAAAGCTTAGGTTTTGTAAGGTTATATCCTGTTATTAGTAAAATAGCAGCAAGTGATGCATAAGGGATTTTATTTAATAGAGTAGGCACAAACAAAACAGCCACCAGCAAAAATAAACCATGTGTAAAAGCAGACAATTTTGTTCGTCCACCTGCATCTACATTTGCTGCACCTCTAACAACAACTGCCGTCATTGGAATAGCTCCCAGTAAACCACAAAGCATATTACCAACTCCTTGTGCAATAAGTTCTCTATTAACAGGTGTTATTCGATTTCTTTTATCTAATTTATCAATCGCTTCTGAACATAAAAGTGTTTCTAAAGTAGCTAATAAACCAATAATTGCACCATCTTTCCAAATTTCAATATTTGAAAACAATTTTGAAAATACAGGGAAAGAAATACTACCAAAAATATTGTTTGGGATATTTACTAATTGTGTTTGCTTTAAAGAGAATCCAAGATCTAGAAATGAAAACAAAAGATTGAGCAAAATTCCAACTATTACAACCAATAAAGGAGCTGGTATTATTTTAAAATTTTCTGCAAATTTCTGTTGCATCAGTATCATGAGAAATAATGAAATAAAAGAAATCAGTATCACAGCACTAGTGATATGTTGATTAAAAGATGAAAGGTTCCCAAGAATATGCTCATGAGAAAATAATTTTAAAAATCCACTTGTCCAGAAATCAGGCTGATCATATCCCAATGCAAGCGGAATCTGTTTAGAAATTAAAATAATTCCTATAGCTGCAAGCATTCCTTTGATAACAGAAGAGGGAAAATAATTCGCAATTACTCCAAGTCTTAATAAGCCCAAAATGATTTGAAAAAATCCAGCCACCATTACGGCTAGTAGAAATATCTTAAAATCACCTAATGAAATAATGGAAGCTGCAACGATTGTAGCTAGTCCAGCAGCAGGACCAGATACTCCCAATTGTGATCCACTTATTAGTGAAACTACGAGCCCTCCAATAATCCCTGATAATAGCCCTGCGTATAATGGCGCACCTGATGCAAGAGCAATTCCTAAACAAAGAGGTAAGGCTACCAAAAATACCGACAACCCAGCTGGGAGATCGTGTTTGATCCAAATTAATCGATAGTATTTAATTCTACGCCTCATAATAAACTAAATGTAAGGCATTCGAATGGTGGGGAGTCTGACAAATGTCAGTTTAATATTTTGGGAAACTAATCATTCAGTTTTTTATCATTCAATCTTTGAATATGCTCAAGTATCTCCAATATCATTTCATTTTGATTTTCCAGATGTTTTAAAATGATTTGGATCTCATTTTCAGACTTTTTATTAATGGCAAAATCTTCTTCAGCTCTAATTTCAGAATGTCGTGATTGTAAATTTTGACCTACCATGATTAATGGCATCAAAAATATTTGTACCATATTAGAAATGAAGAGCCAAAGTACAAAAGCAGGATATGGATCAAACCTTAATGATATTGGCGCTAAAGTATTCCAGCTCAACCAGCCGATTGTCCACAAAAAAATCATGGCAAAAAAACCCATACTCCCTACATGTTCAGTTATCCATAAAGCCAATTTATTTATTCTTGTTAGGCGTGCCCGATGATTGGCATTCACATTTCGAATAGGCCTACCCGTTCTGATTATCTCTTCGAATGAGGGTACATCTGTATGTTTCATATTACCATTATTTCATTCAAGCATGTTTCTTTGACCAACTAATTCTTCTTCCTACAATTAGTTTCATTACTAATTTATCTGTTGCATCAGTGAGTCCATATCCAGGCCCAAGGTTCACTTCCCATTTTGGATCAAGATATAAATCTGCTACTACAAATATAGCATGGTTCTGCTGAGGGAGTTTCTCAAATTGATTCAGAGGGCCGAGGTCACCATAATATTCTAAACCAATACTATATTTTGGTGACGCAGCAAAGGATGTTTTAATATTTGGTGCAAAGGCTGGAGTTCTATTAATATCGTTCCCCATAAATGCGAAACCCAGCGTTGGGTTCAAACAGAAATAAAACTTTCCAATGGTTTTATCAATAATCGGCCTCAGTTCCATACTAAATGTTTCTGGGGCATATTCTTGTTTCTGCCAGCCAATTTCAGCGGAAAGGCTTAAACCCACAGGAAGGTTCCATTTTTCGGGAGCAGCAATCCGAGGCCTTATATGACTCCCAATAATTTTCCAACCGTAATTGGGAGTATAATTTGTAAATAGATAAAACCCTAATTCAAAATTATCTGTGATACCATGAGTAATTTCTATGGTCTCATGTATGGAATGATTGGAAGGAACTACCCCATTAATTAAATCCGTATTCCCATTGGAGGTATAATTACTATGCAATTCAAACATAGTTTGTCCTTTCGTCATCGTGGGAGAACCATATACTTGTATCTCATAATTTTCTTGAGAAAATCCAAAAGAATAAATGTAACAGCACAAAAAAACTAGAATTATCCTCATTACTTTTTTTTCTTTTCCGCCTTTTTAGCTATTTTTTTTTCGACGTTTACCTGCGCACGAAACTTTACTATTTCTGCCACTAATTTAACGGGCAATGGTTTATCCCATAGAAACTGAAGCGTTGCCATTCCTGATTGGTAGGGCTCAATCTTTTCTTTAAAATGGATCATTGAATCCTTCATAGCATAAAAACCCAAATGGTTTTTAAATGCAGCAAAATAAACCAGCATACCATGATATTTGTAAGCTGGCATAGAATAACTGATTACTTCCTCTGCTTCAGGTGCAGCCTTACCAATCGTTTTACGAATTTGTTCCAGCTTAGGTCGCATAAATGCTTCCTGCAAAGCAATATATGCGTCAATGCTTTGTGGCTTATTTACCTTCATCATTGCCATCTGATGTATTTTTGTTTTAATCTATTTGGCTGGAGTAATAATGATATTTCTATATTCAATTGCACCGTGATCTCCCTGTATTAATATCGGTCCGGCTTCTCCTTCTTTACTATCTAATGCACCTCCTGTAATTCCTGGAATTACAGCATTACAAATAACAGTTTTACCATTTGCAATAACTGTTACAGTTCTTCCAATCAAAGTAATATCATAAGTCTGCCATTCACCAGCATTTTTTGCTGTCATTTCATTAGGAGGTAAAAATCCATAAATAGCACTAAATTGATCATTCCATGGGAATACCCCTTTACTATCTACGATTTGTACTTCATAACGACCTCTTAAATAAACCCCACTATTACTACCCTTTGGATATTTAAACTCAACGTGCAATTGAAAATCGTTGAATGTTTTATTCGAGATTAAATTAGATCCGGATTTTGTACTCGCTAAAACGCCATCTTTTACAGTCCATTGATTGGCTCCTTCTGCATGCCATTCATTCATATCTGACTTTCCGATCAATCCAATAGGGGCTCCCCAAACTGGCGCTGAACTCCTATCTAAAAGAGGGGCACGAGTGCCTGCAAAACTATATTTCTTTCCATCGGTAAAAGTCATGTTTCCTACAATCATCCCAGCGGCAAGATCTCCTTCAAATTCCATATTCCCTGTTCCTGGCTCCCATTGTGGTGGGATGGAGAAACTAAAATGGGTATTCACTAATTTAACTTCAGCAATGGGACGAGCACTTCCAAAAGCATACACAAACCTACCTATTAAAGCATGAGTTCCTGAGTGCTGCACTTCTAACCAGGAAGGTAATTGTTTGCCATCTTTCGAAATAACCAAATCCCATCTTCCTTCTAGTGGAGAACCTTCATATTTCAAATTTGCAATTGCATTTGTTGTGGCAACCAAAACCAAAAAGGCTGTCCCTATTAAAAACCGAAAACTTTTTTTACTTATCATGAGTGGTGTGTTTAATGGTATGAAGAGTTGAATTTAATTAAAATTAATTTTCTTCCACGTATTTTTTAAAATTATCTAAAATTGCCTGCCAGCCGTTTTTTTGCATTTCAAGAGCGTTTTGTTCCTCTGGTTCAAAAATCTCTACTATTCTTGTGTCATCGCCAACTGAAATGAATTCTACAGAAACTTTTCTTCCATCTCCAAGTGTGTATTTTAATAATTGATTTTCTTTGATTATTTCATAAATACCCCAGAAATCAAAACTAAAACTTCCGTCTTTTGCAGCCATCGTATAGGAAAATTTTCCACCCACTTGCAAATCATTTTCTGCTTTTGGAGTATGCCAATCTGGAGAGGCATTATTCCAATGAACGATATGTTCGGGATCAGTAAAATATTGCCATACAACTTCCACTGGAGCAAGTATTAATACTTCAATTTGAATAGCATTTTGCTGTAGCATTATCATTTCATTTTTTCAACCAATATTGTTTCTGCTAGAAGCAAATCAACTGGTCTTGTTATTTTAATATTACTATATTCTCCATCAATTAAAAACACTTTTCCTCCAGCAGCCTCAAAAACAGATGCCTCATCAGTAAAAGCGGCATCAAATTCACACTGAAATGCAGGCAATAACAATTCCGTTTGGAAAGTCTGTGGTGTTTGAATTATTCTAACCCTATTTCTATCCACCACCTGATTCATTTCACCTTCCATGATTCGGATACTATCGGTTGCGGCAACAGCTGGAATGGCATTACCTTTTTCAATTGCCTGCTTACAACAACGCTGAATTAAGTCAACAGAAACCAAACACCTTACCCCATCATGCACAAAAACGATCCCTTTTTTATGAATCACAGAAAGCCCTTTTTTTACTGAATCGAAGCGGGTAGATCCACCCGTAATTATTTGAACCCTTTCTCGATCCATCAATTCAGGAAGGATTTCAATCCCCATCCCAATAAATTCGGATGGCAATACTAAAATAACTTGAAGATCATGATAAGACTTTAGAAACTGTTGAATCGTATACCAAATAATGGGCTTCCCCTTTAATAGTAAAAACTGCTTCGGCTTCTCAGTTCCCATTCTTGTGCCACTACCGCCTGCAACTATAACCGCATATTTTAGTATTGCATTTTCCATGTCAGCAATTTAATTCAACAATAACGCACACTCATCTAAAAACAATTGTTTATTTATTGCTGCTGTTCCAACTTCTTCGCAAACTAATCCTCCTGCAATATTTGCCATATCAGCCGCAAGATGCATATTTTTAGTTGCTGCATATACAAGAGATGCTACAGCAATTACGGTATCACCTGCACCACTCACATCAGCAATATTGCGCACATGTGTAGGGATTATCTTGGCTTCATTTTCCATTTGATAAAAAACGCCTTTCTCCGACAGTGTAATAAATGATATTTTATGATTCAATATATTTTGCAAAGCATGGTGCATCTTGTCTAATGTAGTTAAATCAATATGATCTATTAATAAATTCAAACCCTCTTTTACTTCTTTTAAATTGGGTTTAAAAATGTCTACATTTTTAAATGATAAGAAATTTTTCCGTTTGGGATCTACAGAACTAACAACCCCATTCTCTTTGCAAAGTGCTATCAGTTTAGTGATTAAAGCTTGCGTTAAAACGCCCTTGTTATAGTCTTCAAAAATTAGTATATCTGGTTTATCATTCTTAAAACAAAGGCTTACTGCATCATATAAAGCAGATTCCATTGTTTCAGAAATGTCATGAATATATTCCGAATCTAATCGCATCATTTGTTGATTGCGACTCATGATCCTGGTTTTATTAGTTGTTATTCGGTCTGCCGATTTAATAATGTAATTTGTATTTATCAGATGCCCTTTTAGCAACTCAGTTAAATCTGTACCATCTTCATCATTACCTATCACAGAAATAACAGTTGTTTGGGCACCAAGAGAAGCTGTATTTAAAGCCACATTTGCGGCTCCACCTACCCTTTGCTCTCTTTTGTCGAGTGATACTACCGGAACTGGCGCTTCAGGCGATATACGGTCTGTATGCCCCCACCAATAGGTATCAAGCATCACATCCCCCACAATAACCACTTTCAATTGGTTAAATTGCTGAAATAATGATTTAAAATCTGTAGCAGGCATATATTATTCCGATCTTTTTTGATTGTTAACTGCTATATAATAAAGCGGTACACCTAATGCGGTGATTCCTAATCCCCACAAAGAATAGGTTGGTGATGCCCAAACCAGTCCTACACAGAAAAGGGTTCCCATTACAATATAGATTAAAGGTAATACGGGATATCCAAATGCCTTATAGGGTCTTTCTGCATTGGGTAATTTTTTACGAAGTATGAAAATACCTATGATTGTTAAAATATAAAATATCACAACCACAAAAGAAACCATGGTTAAAAGGTCTCCATATTTTCCACTCAAACATAGAAGTGATGCAACCACACACTGAATCCATAATGCATATTCTGGTACTGCATTTTTATTTAGCTCACCTGTTTTCTTAAAAAACAATCCATCTTTTGCCATGGTATAATATACCCTAGCACCAGCTAAGATTAATCCGTTATTGCAACCAAAAGTTGATATCATAATCATTACTGCAATCACAATAGTTCCGGCATTTCCAAAAATAGCGTTAGCCGCTGTTACAGCTACCCGATCATTTTCTGCATATGCAATTTGCTGTAACGGCAATACATTCAAATACATCAGGTTTGCAGTTACATAGATCAATGTTACAATGAGTGTTCCGAAAAATAAACTGAGTCCAATATTTCGCTGTGGGTTTTTAATTTCGCCTGCAATAAATGTTACATTATTCCAGCTATCACTGCTGAAAATACTTCCCACCATAGCAGCTGAGATAGCCCCTATCAATACTGCACCAGATATGGGTTGCCAGCTGGTAGGTTGTAATACCCCCGCTGCATTTTTAGCACCAAGATCTTGCACCGCAGTAAAAGCATGTTGCCAATTCTCTGACCAAAAACTTTGTTTTGCCAATAAAAATCCGAAAACAATAAGCCCGAATAATGATACAAGTTTCGTAACAGTAAAAGTAGATTGAATTATTTTCCCACCTTTTACACCTCGGGTATTACTATAAGTTAAAAACACAATTAATGCAATCGCTAACACCTGTGCTGCAGAAATTTTTAAGAACCCAAGGTCCAATAAAATATTACCCTCTCCAACTGCAGGAATAAGGTATGCGGTGAACCTTGCAAATGCAACTCCAACTGCTGCAATTGTTGCTGTTTGAATGACTGAAAAAAAGCTCCATCCAAATAAAAAGCCAACTAAGGGGTTATAAGCTTCTTTCAAATATACATACTGACCACCTGCTTTTGGATACATGGCACTTAACTCTCCATAACTAACGGCTGCAGTGATGGTCATAAATCCTGTAATTAACCATACAAGAATCAACCAACCGGCACTTCCTACATTTCTTGTAATATCGGCGCTTACAATAAATATTCCTGATCCGATCATTCCACCTGCAACAATCATGGTTGCATCGAATAGTCCTAATGTGGGTTTAAACTGGGCATTTGTACTCATAAAAAAATCCCGTTTTTATTAACGGGATTTGAAGATAATAAATATGATTGAAGTTCTTACTTCTTCTTGTACTGACTATTCAGTCCAACAATCAGATCTCCTGTAATATTGTATGCCGTGTCTTTCAAATAAATTAAGTCTGGAGAGTTCGTCATGATATATGAAAACCCTTTATCCTTATTGTAATCTTTCAAAAAGTCTTCAATTTTCTTTTTTACTTCTTGCAGGCGCTTAAAACTTTCGTTTTGTAATTCCTGATTCATCATCTGCTCTTTATTCTGGAAAGTTTTTTCCATTTGAGACAACTCCTGTTGTTTTCCTGCAAGTTCAGCCTGAGTCATACCTTGTGCAGTTTTTTGCAGCTCCTGATATTTAGCAACAAAAGTGTTTTTCATTTCAGCTAACTGACGACCATTGTCTTGTTCTTTACCACGCAAAGTATTTCTTACTTCTTTGAAATACTCGTAATGATTCTCTATAGAATCCATTTCGAAATATCCGATCTTGAAATTACCGGAAGCTACAGCACTATTAGTAGTAGTTGCAGGTGCCATAGTTTTTTTAGAAGAAAAATGCAAGTAAAATAAAATGGCTATTGCTGTAGCCAATGTAATATTTATAACAAGTGACGAATTTTTCATGAACCTTTTTTTTTAATAATGGGGTAGAATACTTTCTGTTCAAAATAAAAGTAGGAAGTTTTTACACTTCCTACTTTCTTAGTTTATTAATTAACAGAACTATCGCTTATTCTTCCTCATCAAAGCTCATCGCTTCGCGGGTTGTAGCTAATACTTCGTATTCTTCTTTGCTTCCAACAATCATATTATCGAACTCTTTCTGACCAGAACCAGCAGGAATTAAGTGACCCGTAATTACGTTCTCTTTCAATCCCAACATTAAGTCTTTCTTACCTTGAATGGCAGCCTGACTCAATACTTTGGTAGTCTCCTGGAATGACGCAGCTGAGATCCAGCTTTGAACACCCAATGAAGCTTTTGTGATACCCAATAATACTGGAGTTGCAGTTGCAGGTTTAGCATCCCTAACTTCAACTAGTTTTCTGTCGCTTCTACGAAGGATAGAATTTTCTTCGCGGAATTCACGTACAGTAACGATCTGACCAGCTTTGAATTTGGTGCTCTCGCCTGAATCGGTTACTACTTTTTTATCGTAGATACGGTCGTTCTCTTCAATAAAATCGAAGCGATCTTCCAGGTCTTCCTCTAAGAATTTAGTATCACCAGCATCCACGATTTCAACCTTCTTCATCATCTGACGAACGATTACTTCAACGTGCTTGTCATTGATTTTAACCCCTTGCAAACGGTATACCTCTTGGATCTCGTTTACAACGTATTCTTGAACTGCAAATGGTCCTTTGATTGTTAAGATATCTGCAGGAGCAATTTGTCCGTCAGACATGGGTGTACCCGCTTTCACAAAGTCACCATCCTGCACCAGAATCTGGCGTGTCAATGGAACCAAGTATTTCTTCACCATTCCGTCTCTAGACTCAACGATGATTTCACGGTTACCACGTTTAACGTTACCAAATGCTACAACACCATCGATTTCACAAACAATCGCAGGGTTACCTGGATTACGTGCTTCAAACAATTCAGTAACACGAGGTAGACCTCCAGTGATATCTCTTAATTTACCTAACACACGTGGTATTTTAACCAACACCTGTCCGGCTTTAACATCATCACCTTCTTCTACTCCGATATGTGATCCAACTGGTAAGTTATAGTGTTTGGTTTCTTTGCCACCTTCTACAACAATTGTTGGGATCTTAGTTTTATCTTTTGTTTCAATAACTACTTTCTCTCTGTGACCAGTTTGTTCGTCTGCTTCATCGCGGTAAGTAACACCATCGATAACATCAGAGAATTTAATAACACCGTTCACTTCAGCAACGATAACGTTGTTAAATGGATCCCATGTACAGATCACATCTCCTTTCTTTACAACCTGACTGTCTTTCACATTCAAAGTTGCACCATAAGGAACGTTATTGGTAATCATCAAACGATCGTTCTTCACGTCCATGATACGAACCTCACCGGTACGACCAATTACGATACGAACTTTATTTCCCTCGTTGTTGATAGCGTCTACCGTTCTCAAACCATCGAATTGAATAGTACCATCAAACTTAGCGTTCAATGTAGATTCGATATTAGAAGAACCGGCAACCCCACCCACGTGGAAAGTACGTAATGTTAACTGTGTACCAGGCTCACCGATTGATTGAGCAGCAATGATACCTACAGCATCACCACGTTGCGCAATATATCCGGTAGCTAAATTTTTACCATAACATTTTACACATACACCACGTTTCGCTTCGCAAGTTAATACGGAACGAATCTCAACAGTTTCAATGCCACTGTCTTCGATTTGTTTCGCAACATCATGTGAAATTTCTTCACCAGCAACGATGATTAATTCTTCAGTTACTGGATGGTATACATTATGTAAAGAGGTACGACCTTCAATTCTATCTGATAATGGTTCAATTACATCTTCATTATCTTTCAATGCTGAAGTTGCATTACCGCGTAAAGTACCACAATCATCATCTGCAATAACAACGTCTTGCGACACGTCAACCAAACGACGGGTTAAGTAACCTGCATCCGCAGTTTTCAATGCTGTATCGGCAAGACCTTTACGAGCACCGTGGGTAGAGATAAAGTAATCCAATACGTTTAGTCCGCCTTTAAAGTTAGACAAGATTGGATTTTCAATTACCTCAGAACCAGAGCTTCCACTCTTACGTGGTTTAGCCATCAATCCACGAATACCTACCAGCTGCTTAACCTGTGTTTTACTACCACGGGCACCAGAATCCAACATCATGTAAACTGAGTTGAACCCTTGTTTATCAGTAGCCATTTCTTTAATCAGGGTTTCTGTGATACGTGTATCCACACGGCTCCAGATATCGATTACTTGGTTATAACGTTCGTTATTAGTAATCAATCCCATATTATAGTTTTCCCAAACTTCGTCTACTTCTAATTTTGCATTGTCCAATAATTGGTCGCGCAAATCTGGAACGATCAAGTCATTCACACTGAAGCTCAATCCACCACGGAATGCCATACGGAATCCCAGTGTTTTGATATCATCCAAGAACTTAGCAGTTTTTGGAACGTCAGTGATTTTGATGATGTCTCCGATAATTTCACGAAGATTCTTTTTAGTCAACAATGCATTGATATAACCAACTTCTACTGGTACATTCTGATTAAACAGCACGCGACCAACAGTTGTTTCTATCAATTTCAAGCTTAGTTTACCATTTTCACGCACCATTGTTCTTACACGAATGTTCGCATGTAGATCCACTACTCTTTCATTGTATGCTATCACAACTTCATCCATGTTGTAAAAAGCCATTCCACCACCCTTCACAATTTCTGTGTCGGTTGTTTTCTTACCCTTTGTCATGTAATACAATCCCAATACCATGTCCTGAGAAGGAAGGGTGATAGGTGTACCATTTTGAGGGTTCAAAATATTGTGAGAAGACAACATCAATAACTGGGCTTCCAAAATTGCTGCATTGCTCAAAGGCACGTGCACCGCCATCTGGTCACCATCGAAATCGGCGTTGAACGAAGACGTTACCAACGGGTGTAACTGAATCGCTTTTCCTTCTACTAATTTTGGTTGGAAAGCCTGGATAGATAAACGGTGCAATGTTGGGGCACGGTTTAGCATAATCGGATGGCCTTTCAAAATATTTTCAAGAATATCCCAAACAACTGCTTCTTTGCGATCTACTAATTTCTTAGCGCTCTTCACAGTTTTTACGATACCTCTTTCAATTAATTTGCGAATAACAAATGGCTTAAATAATTCCGCAGCCATATCTTTTGGTAATCCGCACTCGTGTATTTTCAATTCAGGTCCTACCACGATTACAGAACGTCCAGAATAATCCACACGCTTACCTAATAAGTTCTGACGGAAACGTCCTTGCTTACCTTTCAATACATCGCTCAATGATTTTAATGCGCGTCCACCTTCTGCTTTAACAGCATTTGATTTACGGCTATTATCGAACAAAGAATCGATGGCTTCTTGTAACATACGTTTTTCATTACGTAAGATTACTTCAGGAGCTTTGATCTCTAACAAACGCTTTAAACGGTTGTTACGGATAATTACACGACGGTATAAATCATTCAAATCAGAAGATGCGAAACGGCCACCATCCAATGGTACCAATGGGCGCAATTCTGGAGGAATAACTGGAATATACTGCATTACCATCCACTCAGGGCGGTTGGTGATACGAGTACTAGCATCACGGAATGATTCCACCACGCTCAAACGCTTTAATGCATCTGCTTTACGTTGTTGAGAAGTTTCAGTTGCTGCTGCATTACGCAAAGAGAAACTCAAACCGTCCAAATCAATTCTTTCTAAAAGAGCGTGAACTGCTTCAGCACCCATTTTAGCAATGAATTTTTGTGGATCATCATCAGGTAAATACTGATTTTCTTTTGGCATGTTATCCAGGATATCTAAGTATTCTTCTTCCGTAAGAAGATCACCCATATTCATGTCTTTGATACCACCCTGAATAACTACATATCTTTCGTAGTAAACGATTGTTTCTAATTTCTTAGAACTCATTCCTAACAAATAACCAATCTTGTTGGGCAAACTTTTGAAGTACCAGATGTGAACAACTGGAACCACTAATTTGATATGACCCATGCGTTCGCGACGCACTTTCTTTTCAGTTACTTCAACACCACAACGGTCACACACGATGCCCTTATAACGGATACGTTTGTACTTTCCGCAAGCACATTCGTAGTCCTTTACTGGTCCGAAGATTCTTTCACAAAACAAACCATCACGCTCCGGTTTATAAGTACGGTAGTTAATGGTTTCAGGCTTTAGCACTTCACCAAAGCTTCTTTCCAGAATACTATCTGGAGAAGCCAGACTGATAGTGATCTGTGAAAAAGTTGGCCTCGGTTTGTTATCTCTTTTGATTGCCATATTGCTATTGAGAATTTGTAGATTAATATTTTTTAATACTGTTTGGAATCAGAAAGTGGATCATCGCTTTTATAGCGATCATCCACTTTCATTCCTATCTTATTCGAACTTTAAATCAAGTCCTAATCCTCTCAATTCATGTACCAATACATTGAATGATTCTGGAACACCCGGACGTGGGATATTATCTCCCTTCACAATAGCTTCGTACGTTTTAGCACGGCCAATGATATCATCCGATTTGAGGGTTAACAATTCCTGTAAGATATTAGCGGCACCATATGCTTCCAATGCCCAAACCTCCATCTCACCAAAACGCTGACCACCAAACTGTGCTTTACCACCCAACGGTTGTTGAGTAATCAAACTGTATGGTCCGATTGAACGGGCGTGCATCTTATCATCAACCATGTGGTGTAGTTTAATCATGTAGATCACACCCACAGTAGCTTTCTGATGGAAACGCTCACCTGTTTCACCATCGTATAAATAAGTATGTCCATTTCTAGGAATTCCAGCCTGAACACAGTACTCTTCGATTTGTGTTGTTGAAGCACCATCGAAAATCGGTGTTGCAAACTTCACGCCCAAACGCTTACCAGTCCATCCTAAAATGGTTTCATAAATCTGACCCAAGTTCATCCTTGAAGGTACCCCTAGTGGATTCAATACGATATCTACTGGTGTTCCATCTTCCATGAATGGTAAATCTTCAGCACGTACAATTTTTGCAACGATACCTTTGTTACCATGGCGACCCGCCATCTTATCACCCACTTTCAACTTACGCTTAACAGCCAAGTATACTTTAGCAAGTTTCAATACACCCGCTGGTAACTCATCACCAATCGAGATATTGAATTTCTCACGCTTGTATCTACCTAACTCTTCATTAAACTTAATACTGTAGTTGTGTAATAAAGTGTTGATCTGATCATCCGTTTTTGCATCGGCAGTCCATCCAAGAGGATTTACATTTTGATAATCGATAGTTGATAAATTCTTTTGATTGAATTTAGCACCTTTACCAATTAGCATCTCTCCGAAATTATTGCTAACACCTGTAGATGATTTGTCTTTCAACAAAGTCTGCAACTTATCCAACAACAATTCTTTGATTGATTCAACATTCTGCTGATGAACTTTCTCAACTTTTTCTAACTGTGCTTTTTCACGAATCTTTCCGTTCTTATCTTTCTTAGCACGTTGGAATAATTTTTTATCAATTACAACACCTTCAGTTCCGTTTGGAGCTTTCAAAGAAGCATCTTTTGCATCACCTGCTTTGTCTCCAAAGATGGCACGCA
>JBAXXT010000059.1:0-16340 GCA_037127755.1 Bacteroidota bacterium | reverse complement strand
TGTATTTATAACAACATTAAAATTAAAATTATGAAACAATTATTCACGTTCATTATTACAATGCTATTATCATCATCTACTCTAATGTTTGCACAATCTTCAGGAGGCGGACGCAGGTCGGAAGCTAAACAAGATGTAAAACATGATTTGAAGGATTTGAAACAAGATAATAAGGAGATCTCAAAAGACAGAAAAGATCTGAGAAAAGATCAGGCAGATATCAAAAAAGACAAGTCTGAATTAAGAAGGGACAGAAAGGAACGTCAGGAAGCCATTGAAAACAAGGATAAATCCTCTGTAAAGGAAGAACAGAAAGAAATAAAAGCAGAGAAAAAAGATATCATCAAAGACAGAAAAGATATCAATAAAGACAAAAGAGATTTAAACAAAGAAAGAGCCGATAGAAGAAAAGATAGAAAAGACATTAAAAAAGATAAAAAAGAAGGAATCGACGGATAATAAAATAAGTAAAGTAAAGGCCATCCGAATTATTGGATGGCCTTTATTTTAATTTTACCCTTTCAAAACTTCATTAAATTTTGGGTAAAGTATAACCATTATGATATGCTTTTACATAATACTCTTGTTGGATAGCCGCATCAGTAAAGCTTTTCTTGGATTCGTCCCAGCTAATCTTTTTGCCAGATCGATACGCAATATTTCCCATTTGTGCCACTGTTGCAATATGTGCTCCTTCTTCTATAGAACAATGCAATGATGATGGATTATTATTTCGAATTGCTGCTATGAAATTTTCCCAATGCAATTCAAGTCCATTGTCTTCTCGTTTTTGCAAAGGCTTCACAACTTTATTTTTTGCTTGTCTTTCTTCTATTACTTCCCAGCCTCCACGGTCTAAAATCAGTGTGCCATTATTACCAATAAAAGCAATACCATGATCACGATTATAAGAACCATTATCAATCCCCATGGCAGAATCCCAAACTAAATTGAATTTTTCAAATTCATATAAAGCAGTTAAAGTATCCGGAGTCTCTTCTGCCAATTCAGGATAGGCGAACTTGCCTCCTAAAGCGCTTACTGAAATAGGGTTTTCTGCTTTCATTCCCTGCACTGCATAGTCCAATAAATGCACACCCCAATCTGTCATTAATCCACCTGCATAATCCCAGAACCATCTGAAATGAAAATGGAAACGACTGGCATTAAATGTTCTGTTGGTAGCCGGACCTAACCATGTTTTATAATCAATATAATCAGGTGGAATGCTGTCTGCTACTACAGGTTGAGGACGCATCCAGCCCTGGTAACACCATACTTTGGTTGTTCTGATATTTCCTAATTGACCAGAATGAACAAAATCCAAAGCATCTTTAAAATGCTTCTGGCTTCTTTGCCATTGACCAACCTGTACAACTCTATTATACCTGTTTTTTGCTTTGATCATCAGATCGCACTCTCCTATTGAGTTACCTGCAGGCTTTTCAACATAAACGTGTTTACCGGCTGAACAGGCATTGATCATTTGTAAAGCATGCCAATGATCTGGTGTACCTACTATCACTACATCAATATCTTTTCGATCTAAAATTTTGCGGTAATCCCCATAAACATCCACTTGTTTCACATCAGGTTGCAACGCTGATAGTTCTTTCAATCTTTTGTTTAATACAGATCCATCAATATCACAAAGTGCAACTACTTGCACATTTTTAACTTTTAATGCAGCTACTGTATTAGCCCATCCCATTCCATTTACACCAATAGTGGCAACTCGAATAGTATCCGTGGTAAAAATGCTACTCCGTGCAAAACTTGGCGATGCGATTACTGCAGCAGAAGCTAATGACATTTGTTTTATAAAATTGCGACGTTGATTCATGAGTTGAATTTTATGCAGGTTATAATTTTTTTAAATACGCGATACTTAATGGAATATTTTGAACTTCAATATTGCTTTCATCTTCAATAAAGCAATGCACTACCCCATTCTTTTTAGCTAGTTTAATAATTTTTTTCCAGTCACCCTGGCCCAATCCTACAGCTACATCGTTTTCAGCTGGAGTTCCTCCAGACAAATCGCCTACTACCCCTTTCTTTAAATCTTTAACGTGCATTAATTTAAAACGTCCCGGATATTTTTTCAATAAAGTAACCGGCATATCAGCACCCCCTCCATGCATCGTCCACAACACGTCCATTTCAAAAGAAACGTATTGCGGATTTGTATTTTTGATCATATAGTCCAACAATGTACCATCCTCATAGGCATGGAATTCATATCCATGATCATGGTAACATAAGGTGATCCCATTTTCTTTTAATATTTTTCCAGCAGCATTAAAAACGTTGATGGCATTCTTTGCATCTTCTAAAGAAAACGCACTTTTTTGATGCGGAATCCATGCACACATCACGAACTTGGCACCAAAGGCTTTTGCCCGCTCCACCACTACCATGGGGTCTTTCACGAGTTCTCCAAAATCAGCACCTGAAGACGGAATACTAATTCCCCTGGCATCACATAATTTTCTAAAATCAGCATTGGTTACACCATTTGCACCACTTGTTTCAATTTCGGTAAACCCCATTTCTTTAATGAGGTCCAGGGTTTTTTCAACCCCCTTAGGAAAGTGATTTCTAAAAGTATAGGTCTGAACACCTATAGGGTAAGTATATAAATTTTGAGCATTTGTTAAGACTACTAATAATAGTCCAATAGCAAGCAATCGGTATCTTTTCATGACAATCGTTTTTGGTATGGTTAAGCAGGAATTAAATTACTGAATTTTCTCCCAACAACTTTATATTCTTTTATTTCCATTCAAACTCGTGCAACAAAACTGCTCTTGGATCAACTACTATTAATTCTGGCTTACTGTTCGATGGTATGCTGAATTCTGCTGTTAATGTATTCATGTTCAGTTTCACCATTTCTGTTGCCACAATACCAGTTCTGTAAATAGCGATTTCAATGGGAAAATTGAAAGGGATCTGAGAGCTTTGAGTTTGCTGTAGTTTTAAAATGATTTTGTTATTCGCAGCATCATAATTCCAATTCCCTTTTAATTGCAAGTTATCTGCGCGATGCAGATATTGTTCGAAGAAAGTTTTCAAGTCCTGACCAGAAGCATTTTCCATTTCTGTAATGAAATTGCTGGTGGTGGTGTTGGCATTGAAATATTTTTTATAATAAGCTTGAATGCCTTTTCTAAAATTATCGTGACCAATTTTTTCACGAAGCATGTGTAGGGTCCAGGCGCCTTTTTGATAAGTGAGTCCACTGGTAACGGATCCGGTTTCTGCACTTCGATTAGCCACAATAGTAAATGTGCTGTCTTTCTTTGTGAGGTCGTAAACAGTTTTACGTGCTGCTTTTATACCAGTGTAAAATTCCTCATAACCGTAGGCATTTTCGATGAAAAGCAAAGTAAAAAAAGTTGCGAAGCCTTCGCTTAACCAGGCATCATCCCAGGTAGTTTCTGTAACAGCATTACCAAACCATTGATGGGCAATTTCATGGATCACCACATTTCTTAATCGTACAGATTGCTCACCTGTAACTAGTTTCTCGTCGTAAAAAATAGCGGAAGATGTTTCCATGCCACCGCCCACACTTTGCGTTTCGATGTTTGCTAATTTTTCGTACGCGTAAGGACCTACATAATCAGAATAGAATTGCAGCACTTGTTTGGTAGGCGATTTGAAATCCAGAAAACCCTTTTCACGATCTTTAGGGTATACCCAGGTCTGGATTGATTTACCATTAAACTCATCCACATATTGCACTGCGAAATCAGCAATTCCCAACACGAACAACCAACAAGAAACGGGAACAGATTGCTTCCAGTGCGTGCGTTTTGTTTCTTTATCAATTAATGATTCTTCTAATAATAAACCATTAGAAACTACTTTATAATGTGCAGGTGCAGTAACAATAAATTCGCAAGTGGCTTTATCATAAGGATGATCAACAGTAGGTAACCAATGCCTTGCATTATTAGGCCAGTTCTCGCACATAAAGCTGCGGTCGCCAAATTTGGTGGGTTGAATTTTCATGCCTCCTGCAGGAATTCCACTATAGGTAATTACAATAGTAACAGACTCATTTACTGCAGGCGAAACATCCAGCTGAATCAGCAGCTCATCATTTTTATGGGTAAATTTTAGTGCCTGGTTATTGAGCAAAACAGATTGCACGCTCATCCCCTTTCCTTTCCATTGTTCGGCCAGACTGATCAGGTCCAATCTGATTTGTTTCACATCTTTTTGTTTGCATTGAAGCGTGATGGAAGCAATGCCCTTCATCTCATCTGTTTGATCAGAGAATGTAAGATTAAAAGCATAATGGATGATATCAATGGAATAGTTGCGGGGATAGCCATCTGCATGTGCATAGTTAATGCAACAGATCAGGAATGTAGCTATCAGTAATGATTTCAATTTCATAAGCAGTAAATGAAATTGAATTTAGGGAATTATTTTCGTTGGAGGTATAAAGGTTGATGGGGGGCTATTTTTTGATGGATTGTACAATTTTCGTCATGAGCGCCAGGCAGGATGCCGATGCTCATCAGAAATTCATTGACAATTTCACTCCCTGTAAACTTGAAAGTGATTTTAAACAGTTTCACCCATGCTTCTTTTGTTTTAGGGTGATGGTTTTCCAGCGCTTCTTCTGGGTTCAGACATGTTTGGGATATGGGAGCAATAAGACATAATCATGTTTTAGTGAGAATTTAAGAAAATTTAAAGATAGCAATTCTATAACCCATATTTATTTAAAATAAAATCGCTCTTCACTTGCATTTATCATATTAAAGCTATATTTTATTCGTTCATTAAACTCCCAACAAATGAAAAAAATAATTTCCATTGTTTTATCAACAAGCCTTTTACTTCTTGCATGCCAACCCAAAGAAACTAAAACAGAACAAGTGCAATTGCCTCGTCAAACAGGGGTAACTGTAGATAGTTCTGCAAATATTTCAATGGTGCTTAAAACATTTGAAGCTGTAAATAATATGGATAGTGCTGCTATCCGATCTTATTATATTGATACAGCAAAAGTGAATGATAATTCTACACCCATGACTATCGAAAAAAACATTAGCATGATGAGTAATTTCAAAAAAGCAGGACTTATTATGCATGCAGACGTTTCGAAAATAATCATTTTCGAAATGATTACTCCTAAACCTGATCCTATTTTTGGCAATACTGATTATGTTCACTCTTATCTTCCAGTAACATTTAAAAAAGGAGAGAAATCAGTGAATACTTTATTACACGGAGTTTTTGCAATACAGGACGGTAAAATTAAAACAGAATGGGATATCTATGATGCTTCTGGCATCCCGGATTTAATGAAATAATTGATAACCGAAAACCTACTGAATATTCAGTAGGTTTTTTTTAATGCCTGGTTTATTAGTAATTTAAAAGAATTAAATAAAAAAAAGGTAATTCTGAATAGAATTACCTTTAGAATCATCCCCCCGGAAGATACTTTAATACTAATTTTTTATACTTCTAATTATAGTGTTTTTACACCTTGAAATGTTCCTTTATCGAAAGGAGTAACTGTAGTTCCTGAAATAGTATTTCCTGAAATGGTACCACTAAATGTGGCATTATTAGTAAATGGTAAGATAATCCCAGTAACGGTATTTCCAGAAACAGTTCCAACAGTTGAATAATTAAACTGGGCTTGACTATCAATCGCAGTTCCCACTAATTTGTCTGCAGCTATTACAAAATTGAAGGTCCCATGCTCACCAGGCGACGTATAAGTTCCTTCATAACAATCTATCGAAACAGTAGATGTCTGCTTCACAATGGCAATTGCGGCTTTGGGATGGCCACTAAAAGTAAGGTTGCTTACGGTAGGATTGCTTCCATCTGCAGCAATACTAAATGTGAAAGAGTTAGCACCGTTTACGAAATTAATAATGGATGCTGTGTTTGGTTGAAAGGTTTGACTAGAAGTAAATGTAAAACTGGTACCATCCACTTTCAATAAGGCAGTAATAGTATTATCATTATTAACACTGATGATCACTATTCCAGTTGACCCCACAAATACGCCTTTATACAACCCAAAATTACTTTTATCGTATTGTGCACTTGCAGTAGCCTTTGTTAAATCAGTAGGTGTTGGATTACTAGTTGAATTACTACTTTTTGAACAAGCTATAAAAAATAGAGAAGCTACTAAAATAGAAAAGAGAAGGTTTTGAGTTTTCATAAGTTGATTGTTTTGTGTAAGGGTTAATAGCTATGATACGTCTAACTATCTGAAAATCAAAAGTCACGCCTTCTACAATCACAAACAATACCCCTTTCGGGGAATACTTATTATAGTAACCTGAACTTGTTAAGTGCTTCTATTTTATTATTCACATGCAATTTCTGGTAGATATTTTTTAAATGCTTCTTCACAGTTTCATGAGATACTCCCATTTTATCGGCTATCTCTTTATACAATAAACCTTTTGAAAGGAACTCAAGAACTTCATTTTCTCTAACGCTCAATACCGATTGAGTGCTCTTACTAGTTGGCTTTTGAAAAGTGCTGATCACTTTTCTTGCGATATAAGGACTCATAGGTGCACCCCCGTTGTAAAGATCATGTATGGATCTAATGATCTCATCTGCCGTAATGGGGTCTTTTAAGATATACCCTGAAGCACCACACTTCAATGTTTCAAAAATTGTGTCATCGTCGTCGTGAATACTACAAACCATGAATTGCGTTTGAGGCATTTTTTGGTTCAGTCTGAGGATCAATTCAGTGCCTCGCATGCCTGGAAGGCTGATGTCTGAGATGACGATATCTACTTTCAGTTTTGGCAAGGCATTGATAGCCTTTTCTGCATCCTCAAAAGATGCCAATAACAATAAATCCTTTTGCCCCAAAATGATTGATTCCAATCCAAGTCTGAATTGAGCATTGTCCTCTACTATTGCTATACTGATCATATCATGAATTATAAGGTATATCAAATATCAATACAAGTCCTTGTTCATTTTTGATGGTCAACTTTGCACCCATTTGTTCCATTCTCTTCTGAATATTTTTGATCCCATTTCCCATAGTCATATGTTGACTCAAATCAATTCCCCTTCCATTGTCTGCAATCTTAATCAAGATCCTGTTGTTGCATAAAATGGTCAATTTAATTGTATCTGCATTCGAGTGTTTAATGATATTATGTAACGCTTCTTTCATTGACAAATAAATATTTCTCCTTGTATGTCCATTCAATTTAATTTCTGGAATCTTATCTGGAATTGAAATGAAAAGTTGTCCATGATAATGTTCCATGATAATCCTGGCTTGTTTTTGTAGATAATAGATCAAATTTTCAAGACTATCATTCTCGGTATTCAAACTCCATATCACTTCCCGCATTTTTGCAGAGATGTCGCCGATCGATTGATAAATTTTATCTAATTCTTCAGTGATCTCTCCGGTTTTGCTTTTGGATCTTATGAATTCTGTTAATAGCCTAACCCCAGAAAGACCAGCTCCAATATCGTCATGCATTTCGGAAGAAATCCGCTGCCTTTCAAATTGCACAGCCAACTGCTTTTCTAATTCAGCTTTTTGTTCTTTCAAATTGGACAAGTAAATCAAACGGACAATGATGAAAACAATTCCCATGAAAATGATCGTGGAAACAACTTTAAACCATATTGTTTGCCACCATGCAGGAATAATTGCAAAGTTATAAAATACAGATCCTGTCCATTTTTGAGAAACTCCCATGGCTTTAATTTCGAATCGATAGCTCCCGGGGTTTAGATTTCTATAATCTGCAATTGTTGCTTCAGAAGCAATACTCCATTTCACATCCAATCCATTCAATCTATAGCTATACCTAATATTCTCGGGTGCCACCCAATCGATAGAAGAAAAATGAAAGGTCAAATGGTTATGATCATAACTCAAGCTAAGGTTTTCAGGAATGTTTTTAAAAGCTGCCAAATTTGAAAAATCGATGTGTTTTTTTTGCGCATCAGACAGTTTTCGAAAATCATAGGCTTTTTCATTGATCTCGATTTGATTGATACTTAACGATAACGGAATTGATGCAATGATGTTTTTCTTTAGATCAAGTGTGGCAACCCCTTTTCCAGTTCCCCACCATATTCTGTTACTATCATCAATGCATACACTATGCAAATTAAAGTCAATGGCATTAAGACCATTTTGTGATCCATAGCTATAAATTGAATAATCTTTGTTTGAGCCACTTTTCTTGTTATTCTTTATGAGGTTCAGCCCTTTGTCAGTTCCTACCCAGAGTTGCCCAAGACTATCTTTAATGATCGACCAAACATTGTTATTTGATAGGCCTTGTTGCTCTGTGAAATAGGTGAATTCCTTACCATCAAATTTACAAACGCCAGCACCGATTGTACCCAACCAGATATTATGTTGATCATCCTCTTCAATAGAAGTGATCGATTTGGCAAATAGTCCCTCCTTTTCAGTGATGTTGAAAAAATAGGTTCCATCAAACCTACATAGCCCACCGCCATCTGTTCCAAACCAAAGCTGGTTCTTCTTATCCTGAAATATTTTATATACTTTATTAGATGCCAAGCCTTCTCTTTCTGAAATCAGAGAAATCTTGGTTTGATCAGAAATGTTTGCATGGTCATATATCAACGCTATCCCACTCCCAAAAGTCCCCAAGGCAATATGTTTTTTCCCAAACTTTTCGATAGACATAACATTATAAGAGAAGTTTGTTTTCTTATCAGCGAATTGGATGAATTGCTTACCATCAAATTTCAAGAATCCGCCCCCATCTGTTCTTCCAAACCATAAATTTCCAGATTCATCAGACAACATGGATCTAAAACCATACACATATTTCTTAGCATCATTAAAAGCATACTGATAAAATCGGGATTTATCGTATTGATATAAATTACCATCTTCAGTGCCGAACCAAATTCCACCATGTGTATCTTTCAAAATTGGCCTTACTCTTCCAAAATCAAAAAATGACCTATCTATTGGATATTCAAATCCCTCATTATTAAATTTAATGACGCCGCTTCCATCCACACTGCACCAAATATTTCCCTGGGTATCCTTTATTAGTTTATTGATCTTATTTGCAGTTAACCCTACCTTTTCTTGATATTGCCTAATCTTATTCCCATCAAACAAACGAAGTCCATCAAACCTTGTACCAATCCATAAATTCCCATTCACATCCTCCAATAGGGAACTTATGTATGTAAGTTTGCCCACATCAAATTCTGAATAGTCCGTATACTTAGTTCCATCATATTTGATCAGACCAATCTTAGATCCTATCCAAATATTTCCCGATTTGTCCTGCACCATGGAAGTAATTGAAAAGGGGGGCGGATTTGAATTTATTGGCAATCTTACAATCCGATCATTTCTCATTTGGGCAATCCCATTTGAAGTGCCGAACCATAAAGTTCCATCTTTAGCCTCTAAACAAACATTGACTTCACTAAACGACATACCTGCTTTTGAACTATAATTGACACATCTTGCATCACCGTTCTTTGTATTTAAGAAATCGAATTTTGTAACCCCTCCTTTCGTACCAATCCATATCTTATTGTTTTTATCCTCCATGATTGATAAAACAAAATCATGGATGAATTCTTCGGAGTTCGTGTACTGAAATATATTGTTCCCAGTTAAAATGCTAAGACCATTTTGCGTTCCGATCCAAATATTACCTTGCCGATCTTCATGTAATGCAGTTATCAAATTACTAACCAACCCATCTTTCACTGTATAATTGATGAAGTTTACTCCATTATATTTACTCAATCCAAATCCATCAGTCCCAAACCAGATATTACCTTTGGAATCTTCCATTAAAGCATTGATATAAGCGAAACCCAGTCCCTGAGCTACATCCAAAAAATGAATATTATTTGCACTTTCTTCCTTAAATTTCATAGGTAAGGATCTTGACGGATTAGGTTCATGATAAGACCTTACTTTCGCTTTTAATATAACATCTTTCTTTGCGGAAAATTCTTTAATTGAATCATTTAAAAAGTTTCCAACATCATTGCCCTGTTTTGTATTGTTAGAACCAATTGAATTTTTAAAATCCTTGGGAATGACAACATGATCAGTATGAGCTATGACTTTCTCACTCTTAGTAGTTTTGATGTTAATTACCTTGAATATATCCTGCAATGGAAATGTTCTATTCTCAAATAAAATGGGTTTGCCTGTAATGGTAGTTTTACCAAAAGAATTACGGATGGTTTTAATTGAATCACCTGTGATCTGGTTAATTCGATAACCCTCATCTATATCAAGAGGAACTGAAATAGGCTGCTTTTGAATACTATCATCAATTTCAGGTTGTTCATTGGTCTGGGCTTGACAGCCTTGCATGAAAAGGATCAATAAAATATATGTTCCAAAGTCCCTCATCTGAAATGATTGGTATGCGCTTAAAAAATAGGTTCCTTAATTACACAAAAAAGCCCATTAAAGACTTTTGTTAGAATACTAATATAATATTTTGGAACTAATTAAAAGCCTTAATCGCTTTTTATCTCCTTTTAAGGCAATTGATATTGCTGAAAGAAGTCCCAGATTAAATTATTAGCATTGATCACTTGAGATGCAGGATCCGCAATGATACTTCCTGACAATCCACCGGGCCAACTATGTCCGCCATCTTTGGTTAAATAATACTGTAGGGTAACATTACCAGCGCAGTTGGTCCACTTGGTTAATTTATAATTCGCATCATTTACTATAACCTGTGCCGTATTGGTGCAGGTATTTTTTAACGACCATACATTTAAAACTGAGTCTAAAGAAGGCAATGTTAACCCTTGCGTACCTACACCAGATCCACTACCTCCTTGATATGGTACGCGTGTATCTAAAATGGAATGCATATGTAAAATAGGTACTGGTCTTGATGGAGTACATGTTAGGGTAACCATAGTACTGCTATTGGGTGCAATAGCTGCAATTTTAGAAGACAGTTCACATGCAAGCCTATATGCCATCATACCACCGTTGGAGTGTCCTGTTGCATATACTTTTTTTGGATTGATCTTAAATGTTGAAATCAATTTATCGATGAGGGTGCTAATAAACTTTACATCATTGATATTTTTGATCACAGAATAATCACAACAGGTACCTGCATTCCAGGTCCGGGCTTTTAAAACACCAGTGCTTTCAACACCTTCTGGATATACCACGATGAATTTTGAAGTATTTGCTTTTTCGGTAAGAAGGCTTGATGATTCAAACTGACTAGCACTTCCACCACCACCATGCATGGCAATGATCAAAGAGAAATCCGACACATCGTAATAATTCGGTGGCAGGTTTATTGCGTAAGTTCTTTGTATTCCATCCACAACAATAGAATCACTAAATCGAAACACTTTATCAATGGGAAGATTCGCTTTTTTATTGCATGATAGGAGTGTTCCAGAAAAGAGTAAAATTATTAGAAATGATCTGGGGTTCATTTTTAGTGGTTTAGAGCTTAGACCCTATAATATTTTTTATTTTTTAAAAGCAAAATTGATTCTTTTTATATTTTTTTTCCAACTGAATCACTTTTTTAAAATGTTGATAGGTCATATATTTTACCCCTTTTTTATGATTTTCTATTGCCGCATCAAACATCATTCTATAATGGGCGGCCAGTACAGATTGAGCCTTCCAAAAAGAAAAATTCGGATCATAAATATGTGCTGGTTCCGCACCTGCACCATTTAGTTCCAGAATAGATAAATTCTTTCCTTGTATTAAATCCTCTAAACTACTACATCTTATATCATATCTGCCAAAACAAAAGCCTTGAATCCTTTTACTGATATTGTCAAAAATATCTACTAATTCTGGTGTTATCAAATGATTATAGTTGATAAACATGGCTCCTAAAGCATGATTACCGTAGGGTACTATTTCTATGATTTGATCTTTTTCTAAAATCAAATTAAAATCTAATGCGGAAAACTGTTTAAGATGCTGGTATTGTAAAAAGGCTCGTTCATTCTTACATATCAATTCTTTAATTGTATTTGATCCATTCCCCGTGATAGTGAGTAATTTCTTAAAAGTAAGGGATGTCACAATTCCTTTATTCATGTTAGGGTGCCGATAATAAAAAACGCTTAATTCTACCGGATGATCCACATAGGATTGAATTAAAAAAGTAATATTTAAAGCTTCTTTATATTGCTTAAGTTCTGATGCATTGTAGATCTTCTTAACCAACCATCCTCTTTCGCCACGATCAGGTTTAGCAATAATGGGAAACGATAGCTTTGCTTTTAGCATATTTGAATTAATTAGTTCCAAGCTATCAGAAGGACTTACAAAAATAGTTGTAGGAAATAGTTGTTCAGGTATTTGTTGAAAGATCAACCATTTGCTTTCAAAGAACATTCCGCCATTTTCAATTAAAGGATTAGATGCTGAAAAGAAAAAGAAAGACTTTGCTCTTAATGACAAATAAATATAGTAGAAACTAACGGGCATGTATACTACCCACATAGGCCAGTATTCCCAATGCCTGGTCTTTATATATTTTCTTCTGAACCAATTGATAAGGTTTTCCAAGTCTTTTATTTTAGGAGTTTGTTATAGATAGGTTAGTAATTGATTCAGTTATAAAATCATGATAGGTAATTGAATTGTGTAAGTCATTAGTCATTTCAATACAAGTATAACTTTGCGTTTTAATTTCTTGATTGTTTCTAATAAATACAGATCCATTTTTACCATCACTGTTTATAAAAAATTCAAGTATGGATGATTCATTTTTGTCTTTTGAACTTTTGACCCATTCTTCATACTTTTTTTGACGATCGAGCTTGTCATGCTCGTTATATAAAGTAGACGAAGACCAGATTTGTGCTTTTGTTGCATCTACCTGTGTTTGATATTTTTTTTCGCCATCCCAAACCATTTGCATCAATGTAGATCCTGACCATACAATCAGTGTAAAGGGCTCAATATTTTCAAGTTCGATTTCATTCCAAAGTTTAACTGGATGATTAACAGATAACAATTCAGTTACAATTTGCCCGCGGCTTCTCTTATAATGTTCTTTCTTCACATGATTTACAAAACCGCCATTTAACAATATAATTGCTGATCCCGCATTATTAATTCCAACCCATGTTCCACCACCTTGCGGGTCAATTGGTGAGATATATTTAATCGGGTTTGAATAAGAAAGAACAGGCAATTTTGCAATACCCCTATCTGGATGCTCATCCCTTAAAGAAGCCATAAAATATTTCCCTTTATAAGGAATGAAAACTACTGTACACATGTTAAGATTGAATTTGCTTTTGTTTAGATAAATATTTCAATGTGGCATGTGCTACCCCAAAACTTTCGTTAACCAATGTTAGATTCATTTCTCGCAATCCAACCCTAATCAATGCAAGATGATGAATGGTATGTTCTTTGTTATATTCAATTTCTCTATAGTAAGTACTGTTTACAAAAAAGGCCTGATCATTTTGTTGGGCTTCAGTTAAAAGTATCATTTTTATATCCGCTTGAACTATCTGTAGCATTAAAGAATCAAGTTCAGCCAGCGCGATTACCCTATTTTGTTCAATGAGCATATTTCTCTCCCGATTGATATAATCTACTTTGCCAATTGGATATCCATTAGTTAAACATTTTATCAATTCAATAATATGTCTACTATGAGCTCCAATACTTGCATCACTAAGAAAACTGATTTTTTGAGTGTATTGCTGATCAGAAAGTGACATCAAGAGCTCTTTTAAAACAGTAATTTGTTCTGATAATTGTTGAATGATCATCTGTGCCATTTTTTGAAATAGATTAAAAGGAGTTTACAATTATTGGGGCTTAAAGAATTTGTTTTTCATTTTCAACAAATCAGATTTGTGTAGATATACCAGTGTAAGACAAGAAACAAGAACTACAAATGCTAACATAAACAATTCACCTCCATCAGCATTTGATACAATACCAATTACTAGGAGATGAGAAGCAATAGCGCCTAGCATCAGTCCTACGCCCAAGATAGCGCCTATAATTGCCGTGCCAGGTACCAAAAGAAGTACACTCGCTATTAGTTCTATAATGCCCGTACCAATTCTTCCCCAGGGCTCTACTCCTAATTTGGAAAACAATTCTACTGATTCAGGTTGCCCAGTGAATTTAAAATAGAGTGTTTGTAATAAAATAATGGCTGCAAGTATACGTAGTGCCCATGAAAGAATAGATTTCAAATTCATTTTTTTAAGTTTTAATTGTTAAGTAGATTATTAATTAGATAGGAAATTATTAGCGATAAATTGCAATCCAGTTTTTATCTGCTTTGTTTTTTAAATTAATCTCGTCTTTATTCCACTTGTTTAAAGTGTTATTGGTCCAACTATGATAAAACAAATACAGTTTGCCATTTGAGATTTTAAAAGTTGCAGGATCAATTTCCACTTTATCACCTGAATATCCCATGGCGTAGGCACACCAACCACCGTATTGCGGTTCGTATTTTTTATAATCTTTTAAAAACAAATCCTTATTGGATGCAGATGCAAACAAATAGGTAACACCTTCTGCCACAGCTACAAGATCTTTATTGCCTTTTGTTGCAATACCAGTTATAAAATACGCTACTGGATCGTATCCTTGAATGGCAACATTTTTATCCAGATTAAAAGATTTTGCTCGCAAAGTGGCTTGCGCATTTAAATTAGTATTCAATAAAAAAAATGTTACAAATGCTATAATAATTCTATTCATAAAATGATTTTGATATTGTTTAAAATTAATTTTTCAAGCCAGACCAATAGGTATCTGCCGATATTATTCTGCTTGTAGTATCCTTTATCCAAAATTCTTTCACCTTTAGATTATAGTTTAGATACAATTTATTATTAACAATAGTCCATGCATTGGGGTCTGTAGGTGAAAGATGTTTTTCGCTCGTTCCATAGGCACAAAAACCACCATACACAGGTGCGTACTTTTTGGGGTCGTTTGTAAATAGTTGTAAATTTTCTTTAGATACAAACTTCCAAATGCTACCGCTCCATTCCATCGAAATACTGTCGTTTCCAACAACTGCCTTATTTTGAGTGAAATAAGCTACTGGATCATACCCTTTAATGGCAATGCCATTTGAGTTATAGAAATGTCCTTCTTGCGCATGTACAATTATTGCAAAAAACAGGGTCAAAAGTTGTAGGCTGATTAGTTTCATTTTTGAAATCTTTTAATTTATTCTTAGGTATAGACTATAATTCAAATAATTCCTTACAGGCAATCAACCCTTTAACCTTTTTTTAACCTTCGTTTCCATATCTGAAAACAGAATTAGTGTTGCTTATTATATTACTTTAGCTGTATAAGTATGAGTAGACTAACCAATTTCAATCCCCAGTTATGGGTTAACAATTATGCTGACCAATTGTATTCATATACGGTGGTGCGTGTGAACGATACTGGAATAGCAGAGGATATTGTACAGGATACTTTTTTGAGTGCCTGGAAGAGCAGGGACAGTTTCAAAGGAGAAGCATCTGAAAAAAACTGGCTTTACGCTATTTGTAAAAATAAAATCATTGATCATTTTAGGAAAAAGGCTAAACAGATTTCTAGTCCCTCGGAGTTCGATGCCTCAGATTCTTTTTTTAATGAAGAAGAGCATTGGACATCTGAAGCAGGACCTGGAGATTGGGGGATTAATTATCATCAACCGATAGAAAAAAAAGAGTTCTACAGCATTTTAGAACAATGCAAAAGCAAATTACAACAATTGCAACAATCAGTTTTTGTATTGAAATTCATGGAGGGGCATGATTCAGATGCGATTTGTAAGGTATTAAATATTACAGCGTCTAACTATTGGGTGCTGATGCACAGAGCAAAATTGCATTTAAGAAGCTGCCTGACAAAAAATTGGATAAATCCTTGATAATTTGAAGCAATTGATTCATATCACATGTAAAAAAGCGACCTATCTCATTTCGAAAAATGAAGAAAGCCGTCTAACTGTTTTAGAATGGATAGGGTTACAATTTCATCTCTCGATGTGTAGTTTATGTAAGTTATTTCAAAAACAAACAAAAATGATTGGTGACAATGCGAAGCATACCCACGAATACAAGCATTTGAAACTTTCAGATTCTGTTAAAGAAAGGATTCAACAACAATTAAAGGATTGAACATCATTTTAACGTTCCTGGTTTTTAAATGAACAACTCAGTTGTAAACAATATGCAAATTGCTTTGTTTACATTTTAACTGAATTACAATTATGACCGCTACAAAAAGTACATCTGAAATTATTATTGCTCCAGATTCGAATAGTCCTTTAAAAGCGAATAGA
>JBAXXT010000058.1:0-16560 GCA_037127755.1 Bacteroidota bacterium | reverse complement strand
TTCCTAAAAAACTGGTCCATAAAGCTGCGTTTGCCATTTGAAATCCCTCTTTATTCAGACCTTATCCACGATTTCAAAAAAATAGCTCAAAATAGTGGGTGTTTACACCGTAAATCGGCCTCAAATCTGCTCGGTTTTATAACTGAATTTTTCTGTTGTAATCACGCGAGGGGTACGGTGCTTTCCTCGCCTAAAAAAATTTCAGTTTTTTTAACAGTTTTCTGAAACCCTTTACTGAATAGGGTTTCAAGGCATTTTATGTCCTCTAAAAAAACACGGTAAAAAATTGTAAGATTCTTTATTGAAAAAAAAGGGGTTTTTCCCTTACGTGCGCGAGTGCTCAGAACGCATAGAAATCAGCATTTTCTTTCTAATTTTATGCTACCCTCAAGAGAAGATGAAAACAAATAGCTAACCAGCTAAAACCGCAGTTGAACTGCCAAAATCCGAAGCCATAGAAATTGCTACCGTTGGTATGCATCCAGAGAACTTATGTACTCTGTCGACGGCTAATATTTTGCAGTGTCCGCAAGGTCTTCGGATTTAGAAATGTAGTTGAACAACTACTTTTTATACAAGACATGACTTACAAACTGTAGGCAGCATGCCTTACAGACCAAGGAACAGAAAGAAATGAACTTTGAATTGTGAAAAGAGCTAAAAATAAAGATGAGGAGGGAATCATGATTATACTTTTACATTTTTTAAAAAAATTATTGTTAACCGTTTTGATCCTGGCATCAGTGGGCATCTTCGCAGTGGCGAATGCTCAGGATCCTCACTTTTCTCAATTTTATGCGTCCCCCCTTTTATTAAATCCAGCACTCACAGGAGCTTTCCCAGGAAACGTTCGCGCTTCTGGGAGCTACCGTGAGCAATGGCCTTCTATCATGTATCCTTTTAAAACCGGTTCTTTTTCTATCGATGGAAATATCCTTCACGATAAAATTGGCGAAAGCGATATTTTCGGAATTGGCCTTACTGGTATTTTCGATAACACCAATAACGGTGGATTAAAATCAAACACCCTTTCTCCTTCTATCTCTTTCCATAAAACTTTATACAAAGACGATAACGCTACCTACTCTATTGGTGGTGGATTTATGGCTTCTATGAATACCAAGATTCTGGATTATAGTAAATTGGTTTTCGGCCAGCAATTAACACCACAAGGTTATGATAGCAATCTTCCTACCGGTGAAAACAAAAATGGTTTCACTTCCGTAAGCTTCGATTATTCTGCTGGTCTGGTTTATTCTGCTATCTCTGAAGACGATAGTTATTATATCGGTGGATCTGTTTTCCATTTAAATCAACCCAAAGAAAACCTGAATGGTACAACCCATCAAATTATACCTCGTTATGTAGTTCATGCTGGTGGATCTTTTTTGAGTGGTACATCCAATAGATTGTACTTAAGCAGCGTTTATATGAAAGCCGAAACTTATACTGAATTGATTTTCGGTGCTGTGTACGGACTCGGATTACTTAATACTTACTCTTATGATAATCAAAAAAATGATATTACCGTTTTGGCGGGGGTTTGGTACAGATATAAAGATGCGGTAATTCCTTATATCGGTATTGAAGTGGGTAATGTTCGCGGCGGTCTTTCTTATGACGTAAACGTTTCTTCTTTACACGCTGCATCAAACTTAAAAGGTGGCTTCGAACTTTCTATGAACTACACATTCGCAACTTCTGAAGCCGCTAAGACTCGTCAAAAAACACAATGCCCAGGTGGGAAACAAAACCATTTAAAATGGTTTGGATTCTAAGGACTTTTCAAACATATTTCTATGAAACACAAATCATTGATACTTTGTCTGCTGCTGACTTTAATAAGCGGATTAGTAAACGCCTCTCCTCCTAGGACAGATTCCACACTATTAATATCAAAAACCATTACTGCGGGTGCATGTCCTTCCGCGGCTTTTACGTTTTCTAATACGCCCGTCTGCGCAGGTGTTCCCATCCCATTTACAAATACATCAACAGGTACCATCGTTTCATATGTCTGGAATTTTGGGGATGGTACTAACGATAGTACCGCAAACCCTTCCCACGGATTTTTTAAAAATTATGGTAATGGCAAAGACACATTCGTGGTGTCTCTTACTGTTACTTCAAACACTGGTTGTACGAATACCATAACTCATCCCGTTATATTTAATCAAAAACCTGAAGCTAAAATTGTAGGACCACAAACTGTTTGTACAGGCCTTGGTAGTGCTAATTTTATTTTCAATAACGCATCATCAACTGCCTCTACCAATACTGATTACTATTTTATCTGGGGCGATGGTACAGCTAATACAGATCTACCCACTTTTACTACAGCTCAATCACACACATATAATATTGGAACCAATCCCCTTACTGAAATCGTAACTGGTAGTAATGGTTGTAAGGATACCGTAACCACACTAATCTATTTAGGAAGTAACCCATCTGTGGGTATTGCTTCTCCTGGTAACACTTATATCTGTGCCAACCAAAGTATCACATTTCCTATTACAAATACCAGTTCTAATTCATCTGGTACTACTTATAAGATCACATTCAATGATGGAACGCCTGCTCAATTATTTACTCAGGCCAATATTCCAGCCAGCATTTCTCATATCTATACCCATTCCTCCTGCGGTACCACTAGTAATGGAATCGCTAACTCATTTATAGCAAAAATTGAAGCAACCAATCCTTGTGCTGTTTCTCAGGGCGCAGTTACACCGATCTATGTTTCTGAAACACCAACACCTGCTATCACACTTGCTCAAGACACCGTTTGCGCAAGCACCAACGTGTCCATCACTAATGCCACCTGGGCTTTCAAAGCTGTTTCCACTGCTGGAGCTTGTTCCAACGGTACCTTTGTTTGGAGCATCCTTCCTAACTCTGGTTTTACGGTTCAGGCCGGACAAACTTTAGGAAATACTTTTAATAATGCCGATCCTTCTTCCTGGTTAGGATCTAATGCCAATACACTCAATCTTAAATTCACTGTTCCTGGTACTTATACTGTTCGTTTAACGGTTGGTGGTAGTGCGGCTTGTGGATCAGGATTTATTGAGAAAACAATTGTAGTGAACCCAATGCCGGTTTCTACATTTACTTTGGGCAATGCTGCAGGTTGTGCTCCATTTAATGTGAACACCACCAATAATACAGGTGCTGCAAGCTTTGGTGCCAATAGCTATCAATGGTCTGTTACTTATTCAAATACTCAAAATTGTGCACCGAATACTAGTTCTTATACTATTACGAATGGTTCTTTAACTAGTCCGAACCCACAATTCACTTTCAATAATCCTGGTGTATATACTGTTGGATTAATTACTACTGCTCCTGCTGCTGCTTGCGCATCTCCAATAGCAACTCAGGTAATCACAGTCAAAACCATTCCGAACGTAAACATTAGTATTCCAACCACACTTTGTTCGGGTCAGTCCTTTACACCTGCTGCCAGTGTGATCAATTGTTTCTCTGCCACAGCAGCCACTTATGCGTGGAGCTTCAACGGCGGAACACCGGCTAGTTCAACATTTTTAAATCCTGGTGCAGTTTCAATCACTGCCTTAGGTGCACATACCATTAGTTTGGCTGCCACAAATGAGTGTGGAACCAGTACCGATTCAAAAGTAATCACAGTAAATCCAGCTCCAACAATTGCTGGTACAGCTACCAATCCAACGAATTGCGCTGTTGCCGATGGTAGTATTCGCTTAACTGGATTAGCAGCTAATACTGCATACACAGTTACTTATACCAAAGGAGTTACTGTTGTAAACGTTAACAAAACTTCTGATGGAACTGGCTCTATCAATATCACAGGATTAGGCGCTGGTTTGTATAGCAATATTTCCGTGAATATTGTAGGAACCTGTTCTTCCAATGTAATCGGACCATACTCTTTAGTAGATCCTTCTCCTGGTATTCCAGTAGTTAGTAATAACGGACCAATTTGTAGCGGCGGTGCGATCATTTTCACTGCAGCATCTCCAACACCTGGAGTAACTTATGCATGGACTGGTCCTAATGGATATACAAGCACACAACAAAATCCAACGATCGCAAATGCTGGTGCATCTGCATCCGGAACCTATTTTGTAAATGCAACCATCAGCAATTGTAATGCGGGTGCAACAACCGTAGTAGTAGTAAATCAAACTCCTGCAGCACCTGGCGTAAGCAATATTACGTATTGCCAGAATGCAATTGCAACAGCACTTACTGCAACAACAACTGGTAGCAATACTTTAAGATGGTACACTGCTGCAAGTGGTGGTACCGCTTTAGCATCAGCACCAACGCCAACAACTATTACTGCCGGATCTGTTACTTATTATGTAAGTGCAGTTTCTGCATCTGGTGGTTGCGAAGGACCAAGAGCTGCAATCACTGTTACCATCAATTCAACACCGACCAGTATTTCTGGCGTGGCAACAAATCCAACCACTTGTTCTGGTACAGACGGATCCATTTTATTAAGTGGATTGGCAGCGAACACTACTTATACATTGAGTTATCAAAAAGGCGGCTCAACGATATCTGCTACAAGATCTTCAGACGCCACAGGAAATATGCTGATGTATGGTTTATCTGCTGGCGTATATAGTACGATCACCGTTAGTAATGGCGCTTGTCCTTCTAATGTAGTTGGACCATTTACCCTGGTTGATCCATCTGGACCCGCCATTCCAACAGTAAGCAATAACGGTCCACTTTGTGCAGGAAGTACTTTAAACCTGGCTGCTGTTTCCAGCACTCCTGGTGTAAATTATACATGGGTAGGACCAAAAGCTTTTGCCAGCACACTTCAAAATCCTTCTTTAAACAATATCACTACCGCTTCTGCAGGAACTTATTTTGTAACTGCCTCTTTAAATAATTGTAGTGCTACAGGTAGTACAGCAGTGGTTGTTCGTGCAACACCAAATGCACCTGCAGTAAGCAATGTGGCTTATTGTGAGTTTGCAACTGCTGCACCTCTTACCGCAACTGCAACATCTGGTAATACATTAAACTGGTACACTGTTCCAACAGGTGGAACACCACTTGGCGCCGCGCCAACACCTTCTACTGCAACAACTGGAAATACTAAATATTATGTGAGTCAGGTTGCAGCAACAGGTTGCGAATCTCCAAGAGCCGTGATCACAGTTAGTGTAGCCGTTACACCTGTTATCTCAGCAACTGCCATTAACCCAATTACTTGTTACGGTACTGAAGGTGATATCATCATGAAGGGATTAAATCCTGGAACCAGTTATACCGTTCATTATAACAATGGTGTTTCTAATATCACAACTACCAGCATCGCCGATTCATTGGGTAACGCAGAAATATCTGCACTACCTGCCGGCACTTATTCTAATATTTATGTTTCAATCGGATCTTGTACTTCCAATATAGTAGGACCATTTACTTTAGTAGATCCTTCTGCTCCTGTTGTTCCTACACTAAGTTATAACGGACCAGTTTGCGCAGGCTCTACACTTTCACTGAATGCCGCAACTTCAGGAACTAACTTATCTTATGCATGGACTGGACCAAATGGATTTACAAGTACACAACAAAATCCATCACTCAATGCTACATCACCACTGGCTGCTGGTACTTATACAGTAGTGGTAATCAGCAATAATTGTTCTGCAGTTAAATCCATTCTTGTGGCTTTGAAACCACAATTATTCTTAACGAGTCAGGTAATACTTGGCGCAGTTTGTAACAACACAGCATTTAATTATACTGCATCCAGTAATAATCCAATTACCAGCTTTAGTTGGTCAAGAGCAGCGGTTCTGAATATCAGCAACCCTGCTGCACAAAGTACCGACACCACCGGTAAAATTTCTGAAACGCTGATTAATACGGGTGCACTTCCTGTTCACGTATTGTATACTTTCTTTTTAACTGCTGGTGGATGTACCAGTCCGCAATTAATTGACCTGATTGTAAATCCAGATACCAAAGCATCTTTTACTTTTACCAATGCTGGATTATGTGCTCCTGGTAAAATTGATAGTAGCATCATTCATGCCACTACGAATACCAATAGCTCTGTAGCCTGGTACGTAAATAATAACTTAGTAGGAAACAATTTAATTTTCCCTGGATATACTATTACCAATCCAGTTGATACAGCAATCGTAAAATTGGTTACTACGAATACTTATGGTTGTAGTAATGATTCAGTAACTCAGAAATTTTTTATCTTACCAAAACCTGCACCGAGCTTTACAAAATCTACTGCTCAGGGTTGTGGTCCGTTAACAGTTTCATTCACTAACACTACCACACCTGCCGGTAATAATTTATACAGATTCATCTGGAACTTTGGTAATGGCGATACCTCGCATTTACAAAATCCTCCATCGATCGTATTTAAATCTGCGGCCAGTCATTTAGATACCACATACTATATCCGATTAACAGCGATGTCACAATGTGATTCAGTATTTAGTTTGATTGATTCAGTTGTAGTGCATGCAATTCCTGCTGCAAAAATTCAACAGGATACAACTGGTGCTTGTTCTATTGTAGTATCACCTTATCCGTTCAAAGGAAATAATATTTCTACTGGCCCGGCCATTAAATATTATTGGGATTATGGCGATGGTTCAATTGATAGCACTAACACGATGAGCTCAGTAGCACATCTGTTCACCACACCAGTTACTAAAACTTATCTGATTCAATTAAAAGCAGTGAATGCATGTGGTACTAATATTGATACTTTACCATTAATAGTATATCAAAAAAATATTGTTACTAATTTAGGATTGAGTGGTCCCGGTGCTACTAGTTGTGCGCCAGATACGATTCACTTTACGAATAATACCACAGGTGCTAATTTATTCCGTATCAGCTTTGGTGATGGAAGTATCGATTCTATTTATACTTCTAACTTAGGCAACGAACAAATTAAACACTATTATAAAGCTGCGGGTATTTATAACGTTACCATGAAAGCTAGTAATACTTGTAATCTTGCAGATACTACTATTTCATTCTTGATTACTTTGAATCAAAAACCTAATGGTGGATTTAGTACTTCAAAAGCAGGCTATTGTAAAAACGAGAATATCGTATTCCAAAATCAAACTTCAGCAGGTGGATATACATACGAATGGAGTTTTGGAGATGGCGGCACTTCTACTGTTTTCAGTCCAACTCATAAATATGCACTCGAAGGAACTTACACTGTAACTATGGTGATCAAGTCTTTGAATTCAAATGCAAGCTTCTGTACTGACACGGTTCGTCAAGCAATATTAGTGAATGGAATCAGCATCAATAATCTGGTTACGAATAATGTACCATCCAATTGTGCACCATTTACATTTACTGGTAATAGTAATCTGATCACTGGTAACACTGTGAACTGGACCTTTACAGATCCTACCAGCAAGGATACTTTGGCAACAGGAATTACAGCATCACACTTATTTAATAATGCCGGAGATTATAAAGTGAAATTGTTTGCTTTCAATCCTTCAGGATGTAATGATTCTGCAAATATTTTGGTACATATTATTCCTACACCAAAAGCAGCCTTCCTGGCATCTGATACAATTCATTGTTTAAATAGCGATACTATTCGCTTTACCAATAAATCAACTTATGTTTCCGTTGATCCGGTCACATATAATTGGTTCATCGATGGTGCATTGATGAGTTCAACGACCAACTTTAAATATAATTTCTCTAACAGAGCTTCTACAAAATCGGCTACTGCCTTTATAATCATGTTGGTTGCTACCAATTCAAATGGTTGTTCTGATACTGCTACACAAAAAGTAACGATCGTTCCGCGTTCATTGCCAAGTTTTACCATTTCACCTACAACGGGTTGTGCTAAAGTGAGTGTGAGTTTTAATAATACCAGTCAGTTCGCAAATAGCTTCAAATGGTATGTAAACGATAGTTTGTTCTCAAACATGAATACACCTTATCCAATTGTTTTATCAAAACCTAAAACGGATTACTTCATTAAACTGGTGGCTGATCAAACATTGTTGGGTTGTGGTGCAGATTCTGTTTTCAATACCATTACTACTTTTGATAAACCAGTAAACGGATTCACAGATTTCAATATGGCTCTGGCTTGTACAGGTAACCTAACTGTTCAGCTGACTGATATTTCAAAAGCTTCGAATGGTTCTCTTCAGCAGTTTTATTGGGATTTTGGTGATGGCATAAAGAGCAATCTTGCAAACCCTATTCATGGTTACACACGACCTGGTGATTACCAGATCTCACATTATGTAACAGATGATAAAGGTTGTTTTTCTGATACCCTGTATAAAAATGTGCGCAATTTTGGTAAGCCAACGGTGAAGTTTAAATTGAATACGATTTGTTTGCAAACGCCTTCTATTCCGGTTTACACCACACACGATCTGGGTTTTGGTAATACAAAGATTAAAACATACCTATGGGATTTTGGTGATGGAACCATTGATACCAGTTCGCATCCAATGCATACTTATTTGAAAGAAGGAAAATACACTGTTGTATTAACCACTGTAGCAGATAGTAGTTGTGTAAATGATACTTCTGTACAAACCATTAATGTGTTAGGTAAACCAACTGCAGATTTCAAATTCATCAATAACTGTATCAACAATATGGTGAAATTTACAGATGCAAGTTCTGCAGGTTATGGACAAACATTGATCAATAATTATAAATGGGAATTTGGCGATGCAACTCCTGCAAGCTATGTTCCTAATCCAATGCATACTTACAATATCGTGAGCAAGTTTGCAGTAACCTTGAGTATTAATAGTAGTCTCTGTCCTACTTTAACCGATTCCAAAACAAGGATCATCAGTATAGTAGAACCTAGAGCAGGAAGGGCTTATCCGCCAAAAGTTACCAGCTATGGTATTCCAACTGTATTAGAGTTAACTGAGAAAGAAGCTGCTTCAGTGCAACAAGGTGGATCCGCTGCTTCTTATTTATGGATGCCATCAACAGCATTAAGTAGTGCAAGAGTTCAGAATCCGATTGCGATCTATAATAAGAATGATGGAACGAAAATAAATTATACCATCGCCATTACAGATACCAGTGGATGTGTGATCAATGACACGCAAGAAGTTTGGGTTTTTGCAGAGCCTAATATTTATGCGCCAACTGCATTTACTCCGAATCACGATGGTGTGAACGATATCTTTATGCCAGTATATGTTGAGATCATGCGCATCCAATATCTACGCATCTTCGACAGATGGGGTAACCTACTTTGGGAAACCGCAGACATGGGTAAAGGATGGGATGGCGTAGTAAACGGAAAACCAATGCCGATGGACACATACGTATACATGGTAGTAGGTATCGACGTAAACGGAAAAACAGTCTCCAGAAAAGGTGATCTTACTTTGATACGAGATTAAACTATTTTATTACAAAATATAAAAAGGGCAAGTTCTTAATGAGCTTGCCCTTTTTTTGACTTTTGAATTTGAATCCCAATTCTTTTATAAAAAGGTTTTACTTGACTTAACGCTATTTAAATGGTTGATTTGTGTATACAGAAGGAAAATCAAAAGTTCTAATATTTAGAACTTTGTTCTGTTTTTAATTTTTATCCTACCTTTATAAAATCAGTGATAATGGTTGTTATTTCAAGATCTATCATTGTTCAGTTTTCTGAAAAATATCCAGATTCATTCTCTGCACTATTGAAGTGGTATGAAATAACAAAGGAATCAAACTGGAAAGATTTTTCAGAAATGAAAAGGTCTTTTAATTCAGTGGATGCTGTTGGAAATGATCGATATGTTTTTGATATAAAAGGAAATCAATATCGATTAATTGCCTTGATCATTTTTAAAGTACGTACTGTATTTATTCTGTTTATTGGAACGCATCAGGAATATGATCAAATAGATGCAAAGCAGGTGAGTTTTAAAAAGTAAGAAATGAAACAAAAAATAAATTCAAAAAAGGAATATCATGAAACCATGGTCATGGTTTACGACCTGATGAATAAGGGTGAGAAAAATCTCTCTCAGAAGGAATTAAAACAACTTTCTCAACTATCTGTTGCTGTAGAAAAATATGAGGAAGAAGTTTTAGGATTAAAATCCCTTAAACCTCCAAAGTCTATTACAGAAATTGTAGAACTAAAATTATTTGAACACAAAATGACTCAGGCTAAATTGGCAGAAGAGTTAGGTTTAGGCAAATCAAAAGTTTCAGAAATCTTAAGTGGCAAAAGAAAACCCGACCTTATTTTTTTAAAGGGAGTCCATAAGTTATTAAAAATAGATGCCGGTTTCTTATTAGAGCACGCATAAAAAAGCTGCACCCAATGATGCAGCCTTTTCACTTTTATCTTTCCAGCTTTTTTTGACTTTTGAATTTTTACTTTTGACTTAGAATTCACAATTCTTCGGCGTCCTTGCAAACGCAATCACGTCTCTAATATTCGTCATGCCCGTTACAAATTGTACCATGCGTTCGAAGCCTAGTCCGAAACCAGCGTGAGGTACAGATCCGAAGCGACGGGTATCTAAATACCAGCTCATTTCTTCTGCAGGAATATGCATCGCAGCCATTCTCTTTTCTAATACTTCTAATCTTTCTTCTCTCTGAGATCCACCTACAATTTCTCCAATGCCCGGTGCTAAAATATCCATCGCAGCCACCGTTTCTTTTCCTGGTTCGCAACCATCGTTCATGCGCATATAGAATGCTTTGATAGCAGCAGGATATCCGGTAACGATCACTGGTTTTTTGAAATGTTTTTCAACTAAATATCTTTCGTGTTCACTTTGCATATCGATACCCCAGCTCACATCGTATTTGAATTTCTTCTTTTTATAATGTGGAGACTCTAACAATATTTGAATAGCTTCTGTATAAGTGATTCTTTCAAATTGATTATCCACCACTAATTTTAATTTATCGAGCAAGCCTAATTCTGCTCTTTCGTTTTGTGGCTTTTGTTTTTCTTCTTCTGCTAATCTAGCATCCAGGAATTCGAGGTCTTCCATATTGTGTTGCATCGCATAACGAATCAGGTATTGAATGAATTCTTCTGCCAGATTCATATTGTCTTCAATATCATGAAACGCCATCTCTGGTTCGATCATCCAGAACTCAGCCAGGTGACGCGCGGTGTTTGAATTCTCTGCTCTGAACGTTGGACCGAAAGTATAAATCTCACTAAATGCCATCGCACCTAATTCACCTTCTAACTGACCGCTTACCGTTAAGTTCGTACTCTTTCCAAAAAAGTCTTCTTTAAAATTTACTGAGCCATCTTCGTTGCGGGGAGCATTGTCAAAAGGCAATGTGGTTACACGAAACATTTCACCCGCACCTTCTGCATCACTGGATGTAATGATTGGTGTATGCAAATAAATAAATCCTTTCTCGTTAAAGAATTGGTGAACTGCAAATGCCAAAGCATGGCGCAAACGAAATACAGATCCAAACGTGTTGGTTCTAAAACGTAAGTGGGCAATCTCTCTTAAAAATTCAAGACTATGTTTCTTGGGTTGCAAAGGATATTTTTCTGCATCGCTATCACCTAAAATTTCTAAACTGCTTGCTTTGATCTCTACTTTTTGACCCTTACCCTGAGACGCAATTAATTCGCCTGTTACTTTTAAAGAAGCACCTGTAGTAATTCTTTTGATAGTAGCATCATCAATTAATCCTAATGCTACTACTACTTGTATATTATTATTAGTACTACCATCATTTACCGCAATAAACTGGTTGTTGCGAAAACTTCGCACCCATCCCATCACTATGATTTCCTGATTTGCCGGCTCCGTTTGTAAGAGCGTTTTGATTTTGGTTCTTTTGTTAAACATTACTAATTGTTTCTATTTCTATACTATAAATGATGGATGTTTAAGCCACATCCCCTGTTGAATCAGGCGCAAAGATAACCAAACAACCCGCAGCAACGCTTTTATAGGTATCAACTTCGTTAAAAAGCACAAAAAATTCGTTTTTTTAGAAAATCTGACTTAACATTGCAATGGAAACCGAACTGAACAAGACCTTTTCTCACGATGTGTCAGTTTATCCTCTTTCCGATCAAAAAATTTCAAACAACCGATCTGAGTTTTAAATTTCCTTAGACTGGATTTATTCATTGAAAAATAAACGCCCTTTTTCTCATTAATTGAATTTATGTACGACATTCTGCAATTGAACGACATGCTTTTGCCAGAGCTGCAAGACATCGCTGAGCAGCTAGCCATCCCCGGCACGAAAAAACTGGACAAGCAAGGACTCATCTACAAAATTTTGGACGGTCAAGCCGTTCAAGCAAGCTCCATAAAAGAAGAGCCAAAAAAGAAAGGTGCACGCACCAGAAAACCTATTACTGTCAAAACTTCAACTGCTAACGGCACTGAAGAAGCTGAGGTTATGGAGTCTTCTGAACCAGCGGTAACCGAACAGGCACCAGCCGTAGAAGCTGCACCAGAAAAAATTTCTGGTCCTGACAGACCCGTTCGCGAAGCGCGCGAACGTAACGATGGCCGTGCCCCAGTTGCAAAAAAGGGTCCACTTCCTCGTAAACCCAGAGTTGAAACTCCTGTTACAGAAGAATCAACAGAAGCGCAGCCCGATAAAGATATGTCGGCCGATGCCGCAGCTATTTTAGCAGCAGTTGGTTCCGATCAACAGGTAGGAGAAAACGAAACTGGTTCAACCAGTTCTGAACCAGCCCCACAGCATCGTTACCCACAACCACGTAAAGAGCCCGCTTTTAATATTGAATTTGAAGGTGTGATTTTGGGCGAAGGTGTTTTGGAAATGATGCCTGATGGATATGGCTTCCTTCGTTCTTCCGATTACAACTATTTATCTTCTCCTGATGATGTATATGTGTCTCCTTCACAAATCAAATTATTTGGTTTAAAGACAGGTGATACTGTTCATGGAGCTGTTCGCCCTCCTAAAGAAGGTGAAAAATATTTCGCTCTTTTAAAAGTTGATAATATCAATGGTAAGAGACCCGATGAAGTACGCGACCGTGTACCTTTCGATTATCTAACGCCGTTGTTCCCTTTCGAAAAATTCAATCTCTATACAACGCCTAATAATTATAGCACACGTATCATGGACATCTTTACCCCAATCGGTAAAGGTCAGCGTGGCTTGATTGTTGCCCAACCAAAAGTGGGTAAAACGATGTTGTTGAAAGAAGTGGCCAATGCCATCGCAGCCAATCACCCTGAAGTTTACTTAATGGTGGTGTTGATCGATGAACGTCCGGAAGAGGTTACTGATATGGAACGTAGCGTTCGCGCAGAAGTGATCGCTTCTACTTTTGATGAGCCTGCTGAGAAGCACGTAAAAGTTTCTGCCATCGCTCTTCAAAAAGCAAAACGTTTAGTGGAGTGCGGACATGATGTGGTAATCTTATTAGATTCTATCACACGTTTGGCTCGTGCACACAATACAGTGGCTCCTTCTTCTGGTAAAGTATTATCTGGAGGTGTGGAAGCAAATGCGATGCAAAAACCAAAACAATTCTTTGGTGCTGCCCGTAAAATTGAGCACGGTGGATCCCTTACTATTTTAGCAACCGCCTTAATTGAAACAGGTTCTAAAATGGACGAAGTGATCTTCGAAGAATTCAAGGGTACCGGTAACATGGAACTCTTGCTGGATCGTCGTTTGGCTAACAAACGTATTTTCCCTGCTATTGATTTAGCTGGTTCTTCAACTCGTCGCGATGATTTGTTATTAGACAAAGAAGTTTTACAACGTATGAATATTCTTCGATTATTTATCAATGATATGAATACAGAAGAAGCGATGAATGAATTACTAAAACGTATGCGCGGAACTAAGAGCAATGAAGAGTTCCTGGCTAGTATGAACAGATAATTCTTTCTATAACGAATAAAAAAAAGACATCCGAACTGGATGTCTTTTTTTTTGATATCAACGATTTATTTTTCTAACAAATAAGTGTCGAATAATTTTAAAATTCTTTTGTATTCATCTGTCCAGCTGCTGGGTTCCACAAATCCATGGTCTTCCACAGGATAAGCTGCAAGTTCCCAATTATCTTTACCGAGTTCAATTAAACGCTGACTTAATCGAACCGCATCTTGAAAATTTACATTCAGATCCACCATACCATGACAGATCAATAAATGATTCTTTAGTCCCGCTGCAAAATTAATCGGTGATGATTTTGCATAAGCTAAGCTATCGTTCACTGGTTCATTTAAAATGTTGGAAGTATAGCCATGATTATAATGTGCCCAATCTGTAACCGGGCGTAATGCAGCACCAGCCTTGAATACATCGGGTTGTGTAAATAAAGCCATCAATGTCATAAAGCCACCATAAGATCCGCCATACATACCAATCCTATTTTTGTCAATCCCTTTATTTTCTACCAGCCATTTTGCTGCATCCACTTCATCATCTAAATCTTTTCCGCCCATAAAACGATAAATGCCCGTTCTCCAATCTCTGCCATAACCACTACTGGCGCGATAGTCGATATCGATGACGGTATATCCTTTATCGGCTAATAAATTATTAAACATCTGCTCGCGGAAATAACTACTCCAGCCAAAATGTACATTTTGCAAATAGCCTGCTCCGTGTACAAATATTACCGCTGCTTTATTATCGGTTCCAGGTTTTGGTTCGTAGATACGTGAATAAATTTCTTTCCCATCTCTTGATGGAATCGTAAAAATTTTTGTGTCGCGCCAACTATACGCTTTGAACGAATCGCTCATTGCTTTGTTGGTTACCTGCAGGGGTTGTTTACCTGCCGTATTTTCTTGAATAAATAATTCCCAGGGTTTGTTGATATAAGAATAACGATAGGCGATCCATTTTTCATCCGGTGAAATACTTACTTCATACAAACCCTCTTTATTGGTGATCTGCTCTTTTTTAGTTCCATCGGTTTTGATGCGATACCAATTTTGTTTTCCCGGATGCACTTCGTTAGTGAGCAAATAAAAATTTTGTTTGTTCTTGCTCAACACAACATTCTGTACTTCGTATTTTCCTGCTGTGATGGCTTTTTTAGTTTCTGTTTTTGTATCATAAATATATAAGTGCGCATAGCCTGTTGCTTCACTCTGATAATACAATTCATTTTCGTTTACCCAACCAATGATTGCACCAAATCCACTTACACCGGGTCCGCCCACCCAGGCTTCGTCGCGCTGACGATCGATCAAACTTAATTTTCCGTTTTCAGGATTTAAGCGCATGATCCAACGATCTTTATTATCCTGCGAACGAATATCAACTACTGCAGCTGTTCCTGCTTCATTCCAGATGGGTCCGTTCATGCTTACACTTCTTGCAGTGATTTTTTTATTCGCAAATTTTTGAGGATAGTCTTTGGTATAATCTGGAACGTCCGTGATACCCGGAATACTATCTATGTTGATTATATATACAGTATCTTTTTGTTTATCATAGATCCATGATTCATATTTGCCAAGCGCATTTCCTACTTTGGTTCTGCCCGCTAAATCAGTGGTGTAGCCAGTTTCAGCCATATAGTCTGGAACGATGGTATTCTTTGAAGCTGTTGGTGCAGTATATAATCGGTAACTAATAAATCTTGTATCTGGACTAATTTGTAATCCCTGCACTTGTTTATCTCCTACGTTGATCAACTTAATAGTGTCTGCATCTTTATTGGATTTTATAAATACATCGCGTGCCTCTTTTTTCTGTTTGCGTTCACGTAAAATGCCGGAGAGTGCTAAACTATTTTGTTGCAACCATTGGTCTTGTCCTGCAGCAACACCCGCAGTAACTCTACCCGCATTGGCTTCCGCTCTTTGTCCGCCACCACCAGCTCTCACTCCTGCAACTGGCGCAGATGCTATTGCATTTTCTCCTCCGGTTTTTATATTGGTGAGTTGTTGTGTAGACCCTGTTTTAATATCCCAACTATATAAGTTTTGATTTCTATTAAACACCAACCACTCATTGTTATTTGCAAATTTTGGATTGCTTTCAAGGTCTTCCGTTTGTGTTACGCGTAAAGTGTTATTCGATTTTACATCCAATAAAAATATATCTCCGCGATACACAAATGCCAACTGAGTGTTGGTAGAATTATAGATCCCACTATTAATAGCTAGGGCTTTTTGAGAAGCGATATAATTTGTTTTCTTGGGGTCTGTTGTTCCGATTGTAAATTGATATATACTATCTGATATTTGTTGGGTGGGGTTCCAGCCAAAAAAAACAGATTTACTATCCTGCGACCAAAAGGCATTGCTGGGAGATGTACCGATCCATTTTGGATCACGCATAATTTTTTCTACTGTGAGCTGGGCACGTCCGATACCGCAAAGGACTAAGGCGGCCATCATTAACCTTATTTTCATGAGCATAGTTTTGTGTTCTAAAACTATTTAATGAAACTTAGATTACTCAAAGAATTTGATGAATGCTGATTAGGTTTGAGAATTTGAATACAACTATTTATTAATCAATTGATAATCAATATCTTATATTATAATTAAGAATAGACTCTCCAATAATTGTTTATTTATAATAGCCGGTTTTTTCTATTTCTTC
>JBAXXT010000057.1:0-16811 GCA_037127755.1 Bacteroidota bacterium | reverse complement strand
AAGAAATTTAAAGTACAGATTCGATTTAAATTACCCCACCTGCCCCGAGTACTCGGGGATAGGAGGGGAAGGCCGAGCGACTGAGCGATGGCCGGGGTGGTTGCTCTAATAAACAACATATATGTTTCTCATGAAAAGAGACCACCCCGCCGTATGCCGTAGTCACGGCATCGGCTGCCCCTCCTATTCGCAAGCGAACAGTAGGGGTAATAATATAGTAAAGAGTAAAAAGAGCTTCACCTTGTAGTCGGTCGACTTAATTTTGTAATTCCCGTTTTACTTTTTACTATTTACATTTTAATTTCTTATTGGTCTCCCAGTTTTTAATACCGCTTGAATTCTTTCTAAAGATTTCTTTTCACCACAAAGACTTAAGAACGCTTCTCTTTCAAGATCGAGTAAGTATTGTTCTGAAACCAAACTTTGTTCACTCAGGTCTCCACCACATAAAACATAGGCCAATTTTTTAGCAACAAAGGCATCATGATCGGTGGCATATCCACCTCTCCACATACCATTGATGCCTGCATACATAGCGCCCAAACCTGCACGGCCCATTACTTTCACGTCAGTTCTTTGTGTTGGCATGGTATAGCCCTGATCGTATATTTCTATGACTGATTTTTTTGCTTCCGTAATTCTTCTTCCAATATTCATCACTACTTCATCATGGCCTTTTCGAAGGATGCCCATATCGAATGCTTCTTGTGCAGATGTGGCAACTTTTGCTGTGGCAATAGAGAAGAAGCGATTTTTTAAAGTCACGGTTTCTGGTTCATCTTCGTGTAAGTCATCTCCTGCACGTAAGGCAAATTCTTTGGTTCCACCGCCACCTGGAATTAAACCCACACCTAGTTCTACTAATCCAATATAAGTTTCAGCAGCAGCACAAATTTTATCTGCATGTAAATTCATTTCACAGCCACCACCCAGCGTTAAACCATGAGGTGCAGTAACAACAGGGATAGAAGAATAGCGAACGCGCATCATTGAATTCTGAAACATTCGAATAGCCATATCCAACTCATCATATTCCTGTTCAATGGCCAGCATAAAGATCATACCCACATTGGCACCAGCACTAAAATTCGGACCGTCATTTGCAATAACGAGGCCTTTGAATTTTTCTTCTGCAATGGCAATTGATTTATTCAATCCTTCCAATACTTCGCCACCAATACTATTCATCTTAGAACTCCATTCCAAACCTGCTACACCATCACCGATATCATACAATTTACAGGCACTGTTTTTCCAGATAATTTTATCACTATGATTTTGTAAAATCAGGAAGGCCTCACCACCTGGGATAGCTTTGTAAGATTTTGTAGGGATATCGTAATACATGCGTTTGCCACCTGCTACTTTATAAAAGCTAACAGCTCCGGTAGCTAACATTTCTTCCACCCATGCAGCCACAGTATGACCCGCAGCCTTCATAGCATCTACCGTTTTGGCAACACCAATGGTATCCCAGGTTTCGAATGCACCAATTTCCCATCCAAAGCCAGCTTTCATGGCGTCATCTACACGGTACACTTCGTCGCTGATTTCGGGAATACGATGAGATATATAGGAGAATAAAGAATAATGAAAAGCACGATAAAATTCACCCGCTTTATCTGCGCCTGACGACAACATTTTAATACGTTGCTTTAAATCTTCAATAGGTTTTGCGGCATCTAAACTGGCGAATTTTGGTTTCGTTCTTGCCTCATATTCCATCGTTTTCAAATTCAGCGTAACAATTTCTTTGCCTGCAGCTGATTTTGTTTTCTTGAAAAATCCTTGTCCAGTTTTATCACCCAGCCAATTATTTGTTACCACGGTATCGAGCCAGGAAGGGATTGTAAAGATTGCTTTTGCCTCATCATTCGGACAATTATCGGCCACACCCTTTGCCACTTTAACCAGGGTATCAATTCCAACCACATCTGCTGTACGAAATGTAGCAGATTTTGGTCGGCCAATAATGGGGCCTGTTAAAGCATCCACTTCATCAATACTCAATCCGAGTTTTTCCATGATATTGAAAATGCTCATCATGCTAAACACCCCAATTCTATTTGCAATGAACGCAGGGGTGTCTTTGCATAGTACAGTTGTTTTCCCAAGAAACAGATCACCGTATTGCATTAAAAAATCAACGATTTCAGGGTCGGTATGTTCAGTAGGAATAATTTCTAATAATCTTAAATAGCGTGGAGGATTAAAAAAGTGTGTGCCACAAAAATGTTTCTTAAAATCGTCGGAACGTCCTTCTGCCATTAAGTGAATTGGAATTCCAGAAGTATTAGAACTGATTAAAGTACCTGGTTTTCTAAAATTTTCAACTTGCGCATAGATCAGTTGTTTAATATCTAAGCGTTCCACAACCACTTCAATGATCCAATCACAGTGAGCAATATCCTTCATATTGTCGGTGAAGTTTCCAGTACTGATTTTTTTAACCACATCTTTGGTAAAAACAGGGGAGGGGTTGCTCTTGATAGCAGTGGTTAAAGCATCATTTACCAGCTTATTTCTTTCAGCAATTTTGGTACTTTCTTCAGCCCCTTTTGGAACCATATCTAATAATAAAACGGACACACCGATCCCTGCAAAATGACAAGCAATGCGGGAGCCCATTACTCCACTACCTAAAACGGCAACTTTTTTAATGGAACGTTTCATATATTATTATTTATAGCTAAGTTTTGTAAAATTAGTTAGTTATGCAACTATTTATCGAAGATAGGGTAAATCTTTTTCAGATATTGGGTTGTAAAATAAATTGTTGAATACTTTTTGATATAAAAAAACCTCAGTAATTCAATTACTGAGGTCAAGCTTTTTGAGACTAATGCAGGGTCTGTAGCCTTTACTCTTCAGACGTTGCGGCTCCCTTATATGCCACGTAAAGACATACAAAGTAAATGGAAAGCAATACGTATAACAACATAATCGGGGGGATTTTGTACCCTACAATTTACAGGTTCTTTGGAAATTATTGTGCAAATGCAATATTAAATTTTGCTGAATGAGTACTTTTTACGTTTTTTTGATACTATTTGACATTATTTCTTTAATATTTCTAGCTTTTTTCAATGGTCTGTTCAATATATCAACCTTTTTGACCATTGTTTGGGTAAAATTGCCTTTTAACAATAACTATTCTAAATTGTGCCTCTTTCAATTATTTTTGTTCAGATGGAAATTTCAATTGCATTGGTAGAAAATTTGGCAAATTTGTCGAAGCTTCAATTTGAGGAAGCTGAGAAGACTGCCATTCAGCAAGATCTTCAGAAAATGGTAGGTTTTATTGCTGAATTAGAAACTGTAGATACAACCGGTGTAGAACCCTTGTTGCATATGGGCGATGCTGCAAATGTGCTTAGAGCCGATTTAGTGAGCGGATCAGTTTCCAGAGCCGATGCATTGAGTAATGCACCAGTAGCCGATAATGCATTTTTTAAAGTTCCTAAAGTGATCAAGAAATAAGATCCTTATTAAAATTGAAAGCAAGTATATGAGCGAGTCAATCATTAAGTTAGAAAATATTGAGAAAAGCTATTTTATGGGTAGCCAGGCAATACCAGTTTTAAAGGGTATTACGATGGATATTTTAAAAAATGAATACGTAGCGCTGATGGGACCTTCTGGTAGCGGAAAAAGTACCCTGATGAATATCCTCGGCTGTTTGGATTCGCCAACCGGTGGAAGGTATATCCTAAACGGAAAGGACGTAAGTAAAATGCTGGATGATGATTTGGCTACGGTAAGAAATACGGAGATTGGATTTGTGTTTCAACAATTCAATCTTTTGCCTCGTTTAACAGCTGTTGAAAATGTGGCTTTACCCTTAGTATATGCTGGTGTAAGCAAAAAAGAGCGTTTAGAGCGTGCCATGGAGGCTTTGAAAAAAGTAGACCTGGCAGATAGGAGTCACCACAAATCAAATGAGTTAAGTGGTGGTCAGATTCAGCGTGTTGCCATTGCTCGAGCATTGGTTAATAATCCTTCCATTTTATTAGCGGATGAACCTACAGGTAACTTAGATTCTAAAACATCGGTTGAAGTAATGCGCATATTTGGTAAAATTCAGGAAGCTGGTAATACTGTTGTACTGGTTACACACGAAGAAGATATTGCAGGTTATGCTCATCGGATCGTTCGATTAAGAGATGGTTTAGTTGAAAGTGATCGTGTGAAGGATCTGGATAAGGTTACGCATAGTCATTAACCGAAAAGATTAAAAAAAAATTCCCTCTTAGAAGGGGATTTTTTTTTAATGAACTTTTCATTTTTATCTTTGTTAGGAAGAAAGATCAAATTAATTACTACGTATAATGGCTAATAAGATATATACAAAAACTGGTGACCTGGGAAAAACGAGTTTAATAGGGGGCACCAAGGTTATGAAGAGCGATATCAGAATTGATACTTACGGAACTGTTGATGAATTGAATTCTTATATCGGGCTATTGGGCGACCACCTCACCGATTTGCATAGTAAAACAGTCATTAAAGAAGTACAAGATCGATTATTTACCATCGGTTCTTCTTTAGCCTGCGATCCGGAAAAAGAACTTACTATGAAGATCCCCGATTTAAGGGAATCGGATATTGTATTTTTAGAAAAGGAAATTGACCATATGCATGATGTGTTACCTCCCATGAAGTTCTTTATTATTCCAGGAGGTCATGTGGCCATTTCAACTGCACATGTAGCACGTTGTATTTGTAGAAGAACCGAACGTTGTTGTGTAAATATGATGGAGCACGAGCTATTTGTGGACCCACTCATAATAAAATACCTGAATCGATTAAGCGATTACTTATTTGTATTGGCTCGTTATATCGGACACCAATTAAATGTGGATGGTATTGCCTGGAAACCGAGAATTGGCGCTTAATTACACAATCTGTCCATCTTTCATATACAATCTTCGATCACTCATGGCTGCGAGTTCTTCGTTGTGGGTTACGATTAAAAATGTTTGCTTAAAATCATCACGGAGCGATACAAATAATTCGTGAAGTTCTTTTGCATTTTTACTGTCAAGGTTTCCAGTAGGCTCATCTGCAAAAACGATCAATGGCTGATTGATTAAAGCCCGGGCAACTGCTACCCGTTGTTGCTCTCCACCTGATAATTGCTGGGGTTTGTTTTCCATCCGGTCTTCAAGTCCCAATCTTTTTAATAAAGCAATGGCATCAGCTTCCACCTCTTTTTTCTTTCTACCCGCGATCCATCCGGGGATAGACACATTTTCGAGTGCCGAAAATTCGGGTAATAAGTGGTGAAACTGAAATACAAATCCAATATGTTTATTCCTAAATGCTGCCAATTCGCGGCCCTTTAGAAGATTAACTTGTTGATTATTAATAAAAATATTGCCGGAATCGGCCTTATCGAGGGTGCCTAGAATATGTAATAATGTGCTTTTGCCCGCACCTGATGAGCCAACTATGCTCACTATTTCTGCCTTTTGAATAGAAATATCTACACCCTTTAAAACGGCCAATTGTCCATAATTCTTTGTAATATTTTCGGCTTTTAGCATCAGATTAGGTTGAGATTAGCGTTGCAAACCTACAAAAGGAAGGTCAACAGGTCTAAATTTTAATGATTTGTTTACAGAGAGAGTAAAACTTAGGTTTGGTAGTTTCATTTATACGGTTACATTTGCAAAAATTTTATAGGTATGTTCTGGACATTAGAATTAGCAAGTTACCTGGAAGAAGCACCTTGGCCAGCAACCAAAGACGAATTGATCGACTACGGTATTCGTAGTGGAGCTCCGATTGAAGTTGTTGAGAATTTACAGGAACTAGAAGATGAAGGTGAAGTGTACGAGAGCATCGAAGACATCTGGCCTGATTATCCAAGCCAGGAAGACTTTATGTTCAACGAAGACGAATACTAAACCTACTCCCAAGGGACTGAAAATAATATCCCATAAAAAAAGCCATCCAGAATTTTTTCAGGATGGCTTTTTTATGCCACTACTTTTTTGGAAAAGTGAATTTGAAATATAATAAAACAATGGATAAAACTCCTACAATAATGTTAGCGATAATTACGGGCACTAATTGTAAATAAAATCCATACACCAACCAAACTATTACACTTACAAAAACAATCGAAAGCATACCTAGGCTAAGATCACCCACGCTTTTTGTTTTCCATGCCTGCCATACTTGAGGCATAAATGTAACTGCGCTTAAGAATGCTCCGATATAACCAAAATACTCCGTCCAATGCATATTATCTATTTTAAGTGAGTAATAAAATCTATTTGTTAAACCTGCATCATTTCTTTTGCATTTTCTAATGCAGCAGCCGATGGTGTTTCACCCCCCAACATTTGCGCAATTTTATTGATTCTTTCCTCCTTGCTCAATAATCGCAAATTAGTTTTAATAGAACCCGATTGTTCTTCTTTATAAACATAAAAATGTGCATCTGCCTTACCCGCAATTTGTGGCTGGTGGGTAATACAGATGATTTGTCGATTCTTCGATAAATCCTTCATGATGCGCCCAACTTGCTTTGCAGCTTCTCCTGAAATGCCCGTATCTATTTCGTCGAAAATCAATGTAGCCAGATCTACTTTTTCTGCCACCAACGATTTAATACACAACATGAGTCTACTTAACTCTCCACCACTGGCAACTTTTCGAATCGGTTCAAATCGATTACTCTTGTTTGCATCAAACAAGAATTCAATTTGGTCGCTTCCATATATATGCAGCTGACTATCTTCAATGCTTAATTTTAAACGAGCATTGGGCATTCCAACTAATATCAATAACTCATTCACTTTATTTTCTAAAGGAGCGGCTTCTTTTTTTCTGGCTTCAGATATTTTTTTTGCTAATGAAGTTGCTTCTCCTAACGATAATGCAACAAGTTTTTGTTTTTCAGCAATGGTTTCATCAATCTGTAATACAGCATCTAATTTTTCTGCTAAATCTTTTTGGATGGCTAATAATTCAACAGTTGTTTTAACATGATGTTTCTTCAACAATTTATATCCTGCAGCCATCCGTTCGTTGATCCATTCCATTCTCTTTTCATCCAGCTGAACTTTGCTATTCAGCTGTTCCATCTCATCGGTTATATCTTGTATCTCAATATGTGCACCCTCAATTCTTTTTATCAATTCCGGAAGGCCAGCATGAAATGCAGCAATGCTATTTAACTGATTGATCCATTGTTTAAATAAGGGCAGAATGGGTTGGTCACCTGATTCTAATTCATTATTAACTTTCGATAAAACAGCTTTGATACCCTCTGCATGACTTAATAATTGAAGTTCAACTTCAATTTCCTCCAGTTCATTTTCTTTGAATGATTGCTCCACTAGTTCTTGAAATAAAAATTGATGGTAGTCGAATTCTTTTTGAAAAGTTATTTTTCGATTTTCAAGATCTGCCAATTCTTTCTTCACAGTTTGCCATTGTTGAAAAACGGATTGGTAATTTTGAAGGGTCAATTGGTTTGAAGCAAGTGCATCTACAACTGTTCTTTGGAAATCATTATCAACTAAAGTTAAAGAATCGAATTGCTGGTGCAAATCCACTAATAAGCTTGCTAATTCTTTTAATTGTTGTAAACTGGCTGGGGTGTCATTAATGAATGCTCTTGATTTTCCATTCGGTGCAATCTCTCTGCGAATCACCAACTCCTGCTCTATATCAAGATCGTTTTTTGCTAAAAAATCTACAACATTCCGTTTGTTTTCAATTTGAAAATGCCCTTCAATAATAGATTTTTTATCTGCATAACGTAACACTGAACTGTCTGCACGTTCACCCAGTATCAGACTCAAGGCTCCCATCAAAATACTTTTTCCAGCCCCGGTTTCACCAGTAATGATATTCAAATGTGGCGCAAATTCGATTTCGATCGAATCAATGATAGCATAGTATTGTATCTGTAATTTGCGAAGCATTCTTGATTTGTTATCGATGTTTTTGATTGAACTCCTGCGCAAGATATAGAAGCTCTACCTGTTCAGCAAATTGATCCTAGTAATATAATTTTAGAATCACTTTATTCTCCTTTGCAACGTCCAATGCCAGATTTAGCCCGTTGGTCTAATGAGTCTTTAAATTCATGATCATCCATATCAAGGCATTTTTGATAATACGTGATGGCAAGTGTTTTTTGACCGCGTTCTTCGTAGATCTGACCAATTTGTAAGGCTGCTCTTGCTGCGTAATACTCTTTACGATGTTCTCCTAGTATAATTGCAATTAGATAAGATTTAATGGCTTCCTCTTTTCTATCTAAGTCGTCATAGATTCTAGCCACACGGTAGGCGAATTCTAATTTATCCTCTACAGTTGCAAAATTTTCAGATGTTTTACCTGCTAAAAGTGCCAAAGCTTCTTTATGAAATCCGCCATCATTGAGCATTCGCGATTTCAATAATAGTGCATTGGGCCAGGTACCCGACTTTGCATCTTTCAATGCTTTTTTATCTGCATCTGTATCGGTGGCTCCCTTTTTTAATATTTCATTTCTTGTAGCAACAGCTTTTGCCATATTACCCTGTAGATAATAAGCATAGCTTAATTTTGAATTAGCATCTTTACGATAGAAATTACCCTTAAAATCAGTTTGAAATTGTTCTAAATATTTTATGGATTCTGGAAGTTCAAGGTGATAAAGTTTCACATAGCCCATTTCAAAGTCCCATACAGATAACTTTAAATAGTCGGCACTCATGTTTCGATTTTGCATCATAACCCCTGCAATGGCAGTTTGCTTATTATTGATAGCCAAATTAGCAGCCATATAACAGAGTAGATGGTTATTAACGATATCCAGTTTTTTCTGCTGTGCAAATGCTACAGCCTCCTCCCGCTTATTTTCGATATAAAATAAAAGGAAAGGGTAGATAAAAGCCGATTCGTTTGAATATAATTTGGCCCAGGGATCTTCACTATAAGTAAACTTGCGTAATAAAGCCATTCCTTCCACTATAGAACCTCGCAAACCTAAAATACTTGCCAGCCATTTGTAACCCGATGGAAGTGTTCCGATAATGGCATAAAGTGACCCCGTCATCATTTCGTCTAAAATAAAATTTGGGAAGTTCTTCCTGTTTTCTTTTAATAGTAGGAATGCCTTTCTAAAATCCCAGCCTGCATTCCAGTTTTGTCCAAACTTAATTTCAATGGCTGCTTTATGAATCCGTATTGTACTTAAACAAAAATTATAATAGGGAGAATTTTTTGGTCCTTCAGCAATGGTATTTAGGCGTTCATTAAAATGAGGAATCATTTTTTGAAAGGCTCTCGGATCTTCATTAAAAAATAATTCGAAGAACTCGGTATAGTCTTCCAGCATTACTGGAATCAGGTTATTTGGATTTTGTTTTTTTGCCTTAGCAATTAATGCTAAGCCAGATTCGATTTTAAGTTTAGTGATTTCTTGATAGGCTTGTTGACAGGTACTATTGTAATCAAAAACTTTTTCAGCATTTGCCAAAGCTGAAAAAAATAGAGAGAGAAAAACCAATATAATTGTCTTCATCGGTGTAAAATAAAAAAAGGGCAGCTAAATGCATGCCCTTTATAATTTCAATAGAATTATTTAACAGTTATTTTACTTCAATACTATCGCTCAAATCAGCGTCCACTAAAATTCTACCGCAGTTTTCACAAACGATGATTTTTTTGTGTAAGCGAATTTCGCTTTGACGTTGAGGAGGAATAGAGTTAAAGCATCCACCGCAAGCATCTCTTTCTACTGGCACAACAGAAAGTCCATTACGGTAGCTTGTACGAATACGATCGTAGCTGTATAATAAACGATCGTCGATATGACCACGTGCATCAGCACTTTGTTTTCTAAATGCGGTTTCTTCTTTTTCAGTTTCAGCGATAATTTTTTCCAATTCGCTTTTCTTGTGATTCAATACGCCTTCTTTAACGTTCACTTGTTTTTTTGCAACTTCTAAATTCTTGATCTTTTCAGTCAATTCTTCGTTTGCATCACGAATATGTTTTTCAGCCAGTTTAATTTCCAGCTGTTGCATTTCGATCTCTTTATTAATCGCTTCGAACTCACGATTGTTCTTAACATTCTCGCTTTGCTTTTCGTATTTAGCAATCAGGGCTTCACTTTCTTTGATGGTTGTTTTCTTTCCTTCAATGAATTCAGAAATGCCGTTGATTTCTTCTTCAATACGAGTTTGACGACTATGCAATCCTTGGATCTCATCTTCGAGGTCGCTTACTTCCATTGGCAATTCGCCTCTTAATACCTGAATCCCATCCAGTTTGCTGTCAATCTTTTGTAACCTAACTAGGTTTAACAGTTTTTCTTCAACAGAGAAATCTTTAACAGATGCCATATCTAGTATAAAATTTGGAGTTTGTATTGGTTCACATTACTGTTCACCTTAATCCTCTTACAGAAAATAGTTCACCGGATTGGTTTTTATAACTGATTTGAGGACGGCAAAGGTAGGGAATTTAGCCTGTAAAATATCAATTAAAAGACCAACAGTAAATTGTTCGCTTTCCCAATGCCCAATATCGGCAACCAGAATTTGACCATCCGCATCAAAAAATTCATGGTATTTCAGGTCGGATGTTACAAAAACGTCTGCCCCGGCAGCTATTGCCTTTTTCAGTAAAAAACTTCCAGCCCCACCACAAATTGCCACTTTTTTAATTGGCTTTCCCAATAGTGGGGTGTGCTTAATCACAGACAGGTTAAAGCTTGTTTGAAGCATTTGTAAAAAGCCCTTCTCTTCCATAGCCTCAGGTAATTCAGCGATCATTCCAGCCCCAACATATTGATTATCATTATCTAAACCAATAACTTCATAAGCTACTGCTTCATAAGGATGGTACTTAATTAAAGCGTTTACTACTTTGTTTTTTAACCAGGAGGGGAATAAAAATTCAATTTTCACTTCTTCCAAATGGGTTGTTACATTGGGTTCTCCAATACTAGGCTTACTTTGGTCATTTCCTTTAAAGCTTCCTTTTCCCAACACCTGAAAACTGCATTCACTGTAATTTCCAATCTCACCGGTACCGGCTTCAAAAAGATTTTTTTTAATGGATTCTACCCCGGATTCGGGAATATAAGTGTACAATTTTGACAAAAGGTTGGGTTTTGGAAGCAGAACTTTTTTATGGGTCAGTCCCAATTTATTTGCAATTGTATTATTTACACCTTCAATTACATGATCCAGATTCGTATGGATGGCAAAAATGGCGATATCGTTTTTAATAGCTGTAATTACCGTTTTTTCAACATAATTATTGCCATTTAGTCTTTTTAAGCCAGTAAAAATGATGGGGTGGTGGGCTACAACCAGGTTACAACCTGAGGCTTTTGCTTCCAGAATCACTTCTTCAGTGGCATCCAGGGTACAAATAATGCCAGAACATTCCCATTCAGCACTTCCTACTATCAATCCTGAATTATCGTAAGATTCTTGAAATGCAGAAGGAGCGTATGATTCAAGCTCCAAAACGATGTCTTTAATGCGCATAATTTCTAAATTGACTAGCTCGAAATTACCCTCATTCTCATCGGGAATTAAAAGAATTTACAATTTTTCTTCCTGGAATTTAAATTTTGAGCCAAATATTCGCACCAATTCTATTTTGCTATTAACAAATCATGAAATTCAATAGAAAAAGCAGTGTTTTGGATGGGAACGCAAGCAAAAATGAAAAATTGTAATTTTTTTTAAATTTTTGATAGATATATAATTATTTTGTACTTTTTTAACTAATTTTGACGCATCTGGTTACGTATCGCTTTGATAGGTAATTAACTAAGCAAGTAATAAAAACCAAAAGAACCAACATGAAAAATCTAAAATTAATGTCATTAACTGTAGCAATTCTAATGATTGCTGCGACGGCATTTTCTCAAACGGCTAAACCTAAATACGGGATTTCTGGTGGTTTGCTGGGTGCTTTAAACTATACTAAGTTTAGAATGGTGAATGCACCTTCTGTTGACTACAAAAGTGATTTTGGATATGCAGCTGGTGTATGGTTGAATTTTCCGTTAGGCGGAGCAGTTTCTTTCGAACCACAAGCTCAATTTTCGTTTTTAGGTTACAGTGTTAATACTAATACCTCAGGGAAAGGTCAATTTGACGGTACTTTACAGTATCAGTCTTATCCTTTGTTGTTCAAAATTCAAACTGGCAAAAATTTTGCTTTATTAGTTGGACCACAGATTGACTTTACTAATAAAATATCTTCTCAAACTACTTCTTTTTATAAGAGAATGTTTGTGGATCAAAGCACTGCTGTTACTGCAGGTTTTGAATTATTCCCACATAGCACGCTTCAAATTTATGCTCGCTATATCTATGGTTTGAGTGATATGAAATATGGTTTGAATCCTAACGTTGGAAACAATGGTTTTAAATATTATAACAATGGTATTCAAGCAGGTGTGAAATTGAGATTATTCGGTAAATTAGTTCCTCCACCAGTTGTTGTTCCTCCTCCAGCTCCAATTGATACTGATAATGATGGTATTATTGATAGTCTTGATAAATGTCCTACTGTTCCAGGTTTGGCTAAGTACCAAGGTTGTCCAGTACCAGATACTGATAAAGATGGTATCAATGATGAGAATGATAAGTGTCCTACTGTTCCAGGTTTGGCTAAATACCAAGGTTGTCCTATTCCTGATACTGATAAAGATGGTATCAATGACGAAGAAGACAAGTGTCCTACCGTTCCAGGTTTGGCTAGATACCAAGGTTGCCCGATCCCTGATACTGATGGAGATGGCATTAACGATGAGCAAGACAAGTGTCCTAATGAAGTAGGCGTTGCTTCAAACTATGGTTGCCCTGATATGAGTGGTGTTTTAGGTGATGCTGCTAAGAGTTTCTACTTCACTACTGGTACAACTAAAATTGTAGATGCTAAAATCGCAAAATCTAAATTCGATCCAGTTCTTGCATTATTGACTAAATATCCTAAACTACATTTAGATATTGAAGGTCATACTGATAACACTGGTACAGATAAGATCAATGATCCATTGTCTGTGAAGCGTGCTGAAGTTGTTAAAGCTGCATTTATTAAGAATGGTGTAGCTGCAGAACGTTTCAATACTGCTGGATACGGTTCTAAAAATCCAACTGGTGATAATAAAACCAAAGCTGGTAGAGCAGAAAACAGAAGAGTAACTTTGGTTCCGAAATTTGTAGACTAATTACAATTTAATAATTGATAAAAAGAGCCATTCCGATTAAATCGGAATGGCTCTTTTAGTTTTAGCGTTCAGAACTTTTTAACGAGTTCCTTGTTTTATCTGTAAACCTATTCATGCCTGCTGCTGTAAATATTATTTGGTTTAGAAGAGATCTTCGTTTAACGGACAATGCTGCATTATATCATGCTTTAAAATCTGGCAAGCCTGTTGTGCCCATTTTTATTTTTGATACAAGCATTCTAAAACAATTAGAAGATAAAAGAGATCGACGTGTAACTTTTATTCACGCAGCTATTCAACAAATACAGGAAGCTTTAATAAAGTTGGGTTCGAGCCTGGAAGTTTATGTTGGTTCACCTTTGGAAGTATTTCAAAATCTTTCTAATAAATACCAGATTGAATCGGTATTCACCAATCACGATTATGAACCTTATGCGCAAGAAAGAGATCAGCGCATCGCATTGTATGCAGAATCGCAGGGCATTTTTTTCAATAGTTTTAAAGATCAAGTAATTTTTGAAAAGACAGAAGTAGTAAAAGATGATGGGAAGCCATATACCATATTTACACCTTATAGTAGAAAGTGGAAAGCAAAACTTAACGAGAAAGATTTGCAATCATTTCCAGTAGAGAAATATGAAGCATATTATTTTAAACAAAACCCACAGGATATTCCTTCACTGGCATCGATGGGGTTTGAGGCTGATGAACTGCCATTTCCATCCAAAGAATTATCGACAGAAATAATTAAAAAATATTCAGAACAACGCAATTTTCCAGCGCTTGAAAATGGAACTTCTAAATTGGGCGTACACTTACGTTTTGGAACAATTAGTATTAGAGCACTGGCAAGAAAAGCCATGCCTTTAAACGAAACATTTTTAAACGAACTTATTTGGCGCGATTTCTATCATATGATTCTATGGAACTTTCCGCAGGTTGGGAAGGATAAATCTTTTAAACCTGCGTATGATTTTATTCCATGGCGAAATAACGAAATTGAGTTTCAGGCTTGGTGTGATGGAAAAACGGGTTATCCAATAGTAGATGCTGGGATGCGCGAATTAAATGCAACAGGCTTTATGCATAATCGTGTCCGAATGATCGTTGCATCTTTTTTGTGTAAACATTTATTGATTGATTGGCGTTGGGGCGAAGCATATTTTGCCCAAAAATTATTGGACTTTGATCTGGCCGCAAATAATGGCGGTTGGCAATGGGCTAGCAGTAGTGGTTGTGATGCCGCTCCTTATTTTAGAGTGTTCAATCCTACTTTACAAACAGAAAAATTTGATAAAGAATTAAAGTATATTAATAAATGGGTTCCTGAATTCCAGGAATTTAATTATCCTGAACCTATTGTGGCACATGAATTTGCCAGGAAACGCGTATTGGAAGTTTATGCAAAAGCTTTAAAAGAAAACTAATTGGCATTCATTTTTTTGTAAACATCCAGTAATGTTGCTACTGCCTTTTTTCCTTCGATGCCTAAATCAATACTGAAATTGTTTACATACAGGTCAATGTGTTGACGCATTACTGATTCACTCATTTCCTGAGCATGAGATCTTACATAATCTGTAATCTGCGGATAATTTTCAAATGCATATTCCACAGATTTTTTGATGAGAGATTCTATTTTTGATTGAGTGCTTTGATCAAATTTCTTTTGTATAATTATTCCACCCAATGGTATGGGGCAGTTTAATTTTTCTTCCCAATATGCACCAAGATCCATGAGTTTTACCAAGCCTTTATCCAGATAAGTAAATCTATTTTCATGGATAATTACACCCGCATCTACCGCACCACTTAAAACAGCTGATTCAATTTCATGAAAGACTAAGAACTGTTTATTTTTTGCATTTGGAAATGCCATTGAAAATAATAAGTGTGCTGTTGTATTCATACCAGGCACTGCAATTTTCATTTCATTTACAGACGCTAATTCAACAATTGGCTTCTTCGCAATTAAAAGTGGCCCAACGCCTTTACCCAATGCACCGCCACTGCTTAATAATGAATAGTTCTCTTGTACGAATGGTAAAACACCATAACTAATTTTAGAGATATTTAATTTTTCGGATTTAGCCCAATCGTTTAAAGTTTGTACATCTTCTAAATACACGTCAAACGTCATTCCTTCTGTATCAATTTTCTGATTCACTAATGCATCAAAAATAAAAGTATCATTCGGACAAGGAGAAAATCCTAAAGTGAAATGCATATTCAATTCTTAAGAAATTTGATACAAACAATCGATGTATTGTAATAAAGTTTTGTTCAAGTTATCGATAGCTAATTTCATTTGCCAATTCGATTTATCACGCTCTCCAATATAATTAGAGATAGCCCTGATTTGTAGGAATGGAATATTGGTTTCCCGTGCCACATAATGAAGTGCAGCTCCTTCCATGCTTTCAATACCCGGGTTATACTTCTTTACTAATTTTTGAATTCTTTCTGGGTTTGTGGATATTTCATTTACAGTAATACCACTCACTTCTTTTAACCCAAGCAGGTTATATTTAGAAAGCCACTGATTGGGTAGTTTTCTTTTTTCAAACGGATGATAACTGCTTTTCTCTAATTTCAAATCAAAAAGGTCTTTCCACTTCCCATCTTCTTCTACACCCAGGTCACCAATTGTTTCTTCATTGATGGCTACTACTGTCCCAAGCAATGAATTGCTGTCAAATGTACCCGCTAAGCCAACTTGAATGATCAAATCAGGTTTATCTTCTAAGGCTAATTTAGTAAGTGCAAAACTAGCAGCTAACATGCCAATTCCAGATTGATGATACTGTAGCTTTAGTCTTTGACTTTCACCAGTATACAATGTATTGACATTCAGAAAAGAAGGCATCCATTCTCCTACAGTTGCTGCTGATATAATAACACGCATACTCCAAAGTTCGGGGATTTATACAAATGCACCAATGGACTGGCTAAGCTTATTTGACTGGCATGTTGTAAGTTTGCCGAAATTTTGTGTAGAATGGTGTATTTAACGCGACTAGAACATTTTAATGCAGCTCATAAATTGTTTAATCCCAATTGGACAAAAGCGCAGAATGACGAAGTCTTTGGTGTTTGTGCCAATGAGAACTGGCATGGGCATAATTTTGACCTTTTTGTTACTGTAAAAGGCAATCCAGATCCGGATACTGGGTTTGTTTATGATGTTAAAAAGTTGAGTAAACTCATGAAAGAGCATGTGATTACACCTCTAGATCATAAGAACCTGAATCTTGATGTAGATTTTATGTTTGGCAAAATGTGCAGCACCGAAAATTTAGCCATTGCCATCTGGCAACAATTAGCCCCCCATCTCCCACAAAACGTTCAATTACATTGTGTTAAATTATATGAGACGGCAAGGATATACGTGGAATATTATGGGGAGTGAGATTGATAATTTAAGAATAGACCTATAAACTATAAATACCCCTACTATTCGCTTGCGAAAAGGAGGGGCAGCCGATGGAGCGTAGCGGAATACGGCGGGGTGGTTGTCTCTTGGAAGGAATTACAACTTTGTGAGTGTAACCTCCCCAGTCATCGCTCAGTCGCTCGACTTTCCCCTCCATCGCATGCGATGGAGGGG
>JBAXXT010000056.1:0-17134 GCA_037127755.1 Bacteroidota bacterium | reverse complement strand
GTAATACTATCCGCCACATTTACTTTTCCTGCCAGTTGCGCTTTATAAACATTGGGATCGAAACTGTTACCATTTCTCATATATCCCGATAACATTTTTGCCGTATCAGAAATGTTTAACTTGTTATCTAACCCGGGTACATTATTAGCATATAATGCATAAGGAACCGTACCAAATTGTGTGGTTCCTAAATCAATCCATACACGATTGTTATTGGTTACCCCACTGGTACTATTATTTAAAGCGATTTGTATATTTAAGAAATAAGGTCCATTCGCCCAATCCACTGTTTGCAAATCATTCGCAGTTCCACTAATTCTTTTACCCTGACCAATCAATACCGCAAAAACACCCGTTGCATCAGTTGTTACAGAAAATTCTTCCACCAACATTTTGCTTCCTGTTGGAGTATTTTTTATAATAGTTGTTTGAACAAATATGGGAGTACTCTTAATGGGATTGGCGAAATGATCTCTGGCTAGGGCCTGAAAGTTGATACCATTTCTGGAAAGCTGCGCATTCAACATGCTGCTGCTTCCAAAAATTGCCACTATCAGGAAGCAACAGATGAAAAAATATTTACCAAATCTCATTTTATCCAGTTAGGGTATGGAATAATAGTGGCCTTTTATAACGTTTATTCCACTACAGTTATTATAAATTCTTTATAAAACAACACCATATAATACAGTCTCGTTCTAGCATAAAATTTAACTCATAAAATTCTGACTCAAGGAAGAACGTAGGAATACCAACTATGTTGTATTTTTCGAGGTCATATATATCAATTTAGTCGAATGATTAATCTGTTCTACTAAATTGCTTAGCAAAATGAGTACATGGAGCGGATGAGGGTTGTTTTCAGTACGAAATTAGAAAATCATGGATATTAAAAAATAAGTGAAACTTGAGTTTTAGTGTGGTCAATTATTTTCTTCCTTGTAGTATTTATAGAAGCCGGCCCCGGTTTTTCTTCCAAGATCTTGTTTTTCAATCTTTTCTTCCTGAAGCATCGAGGGTTTTAAACGCTTAGTTCTACCTAAATCTTCCCAAATGATCTTACTCACAGCATAATTGATATCAATTCCTATCAGATCCATTAACTTAAACGCCCCCATTTTAAAACCAGTGGATTCTAATACCTGATCAATGGTAGCTACATCCACTTTGCCCTGCTCCAACAGGTACAATGACTCTAAATAATAATGCCTTGCCACCCTATTCACGATAAACCCTGGTGAATCTTTACAAACTACAGCAGTCTTTCCCAAACGAATGGCAACTTCCTGAAGCATTTTAACCACGGCTTCACTTGTCTGATCTCCCCGCACAATCTCCACCAACTTCATATGCGTGGCTGGATTGAAAAAATGCATCCCCGCAAATCGAAAGCTGTCTTCCAGTTTCGCTTGCATTGCATTAATGGAGATTGAAGATGTATTACTCACCAGAATAGTTTTGATTGAATTGATTGCAGCTAACTGATGAAATAAATCCAACTTCACAGAAGCTTTTTCAACGATCGCTTCTATTACCAAGTCAGCCACACAATCATTGATATCACTGCTATACCTCAATAAACTTTTAAATTGATGCAACTCTTCCTGCGAAATTTTTCCTTTTATCAACAAGCTTTTCCAACTTTCCTGCATCGCCTCCTTACTTCTCTGCAATATATTTTCCTGCACATCAAACAAAATAGTTGGGTATCCCGATTGCACACATAATTGCGCAATACCAGTACCCATGGTACCAGCCCCACATACCGCAATTGTTTTAATTTGTTGCATCTTGTAAAGTTAGTGTTTCAAGCTGTATCCCCATATATAGCCATCTTTTCCACCAAATCTAAAGGGTGTAAAAACAGTCCCTTTCTTGTGTTACTTTTATACCATGTCAGGTCCGTTACAACAATTAGACTTATTTGGTTTCCCAATAGAACCTATTGCTCCAAAAGCAAAAAAGGAGAAACTGGTGAAAGCTCCCAAAGCAGAACCAATTCCTTTTGTTGCACCCATTACTGTTGCCGAACCCAACATTGTTTACGAAGACAAATCCATCGCGATTCGGATCAAGAAGAAAACGGAATCAACAAAAACTTCTACCATTGTTGAAACAAAAAAACCTAGCAAAAGAGGTAGAAAGTCGTTTCGTGACATGGATTCAGAAGTTGATTTAATCGATATCCCTGACGAAGAAACACTCAAGAAAAAACTTTATTATAGTATCAGCGAAGTGGCCGGATGGTTTAAAGTAAACACATCCTTACTTCGCTACTGGGAGAATGAATTCGATGTGTTGCAACCTAGAAAAACAAGAAAAGGAGATCGTCTGTTTCGAGTGGAAGACATCAAAAATTTGCAGCTTATTTATTTTCTTTTACGCCAACGGAAATTCTCGATTGAAGGTGCTAAGAACTATTTAAAAAATAATAAAGCACAAGCTGATACGCAATCGCAGCTGGTTCAATCTTTGTCTAAATTCAAATTGTTTTTATTAGAATTGAAAGCAAACCTTTCAGCTTCATAGTCTTCAAAGATTTACTTTTTTATGCGTTTACTTTTTATAGCATTCATAGGATTAACACTTATCGCTTCTTGCACCAGTTCTAAAATCACTGCGGGTAAGGATTATATTTCCATACCCGATAATCACACAAAAATTCTAAGTGGCAGGATCGATCGTTCCATTTTAGAAAGCGATACCGCCTTCGCCTGGATTAAAGAAAATATGAAATGGGGTGAAGCTGATCTTTCTGCTGTGGAAGCCATCAAAAAAAATAGTTCTAAATTTTCTTTGGTTGTTCTGATGGGTACCTGGTGCCACGATAGCAATAATTTAATTCCTAAACTATACCGACTACTCGATAAATCTGGCTACCCCGAATCGAAAGTTTTATTGATTGCCGTAGATAGAAATAAAAAGGCTTACAAAAATATTCAGGCGAAATATAATTTCAGCAATACCCCTACTTTTATTGTACTGCAGAACGGAAAAGAAATAGGTAGAGTAACCGAATATGGCAAAACGGGATTTATGGAAAAAGAACTTGGCGAAATTATTGCTGGCTTATAACTACATCCATATTGGTTGCAGCTAATTCGATATTCGCTTCTTCCAATTTTTTAATGATCGATAAATTGATAGTCTCTCTCAGTTGATTAAACTCATCAATATTCATTTGCATCCCTGCAAAAAAATCAATTGCTATCAGATGCGCATTCTTTCCCGTGTCTGATAAAAACACAGAATAATTTTCTACTTCAGGATTGTCTTTTAAAAGTTGTCTGATCGAATCCAAAAAGGAAATTAAAGCAACACTGTTTGCTTTTAAACTCAGCTCTAACCTGATCTCTGCTTTTCTCTGTGTACGCAAACTGATATTATCAATAATGGTGTCTACCATTTGTTTATTGGGGACTGAGATATAGGTTTTTTCAAGTGTTCGAATCCTTGTACTTCTTAACCCAATCTTCTCTACAAAACCAGTAAAAGTATTTCCCTTTACTAAATCGCCAGTCATATAAGGCTTATCAAAAAAGATAATAAATGAGGCAATCAAATTCTCCATGCTCTCCCTTGTAGCCAATGCTATCGCGGCTCCCACAATGCTTAAACTTGTCAATAAATTACTGACGTCTTTATTAAAAGCAAATCGGAAGATCATTAAAATACCAATGATCACTAATATCACTTTGAAAAAGTCTTTAAAGAAAACAATCAGCTGATTATCTGTTAAATCGGCAGTGCGATTTGCTTTCTCTTCCAAAATGATCGCTATAAAATCGATCACCCGAATACATACCCAGATAAATACAAAGATCAATGTGGCATTGGCTATTGAATCTAATAACTGCCTGAACGTGATATGATAAATACTAAAGTCTAGTGCTTTGGGAAAATTTAATTTATCAATTGCAATCAGTGATACCAATAACACTAAGAATACATCCAGCGGCTGCACTACTAATTCTAAAAAGGATTTTTTGCGTATACTATCACTCTTCTTCCCCACTATTCTATAAAGCAGTGTGGCAAAGTATTTCGACACCAATCTTTTACAAAACAGGGCCAACAAAATAGAAGCCATTACCCACAGATAACTGCCAATAGTATTACCCAAAAATTCCTGCTGTAAAATCTTTTCCATGTAACTCAATTAGTAGGATGAGAACTTGCTACCCAATTTTTTAATTCCATTTCCTTCCCATCAAAACTGGCATAAGTAAAATTGCGGATCCAATCACCCAGATTGATATATCTGCTTTGATCATTCAACACAAAATCAATAGGATAATGACGATGCCCAAAAACAAAATAGTCCATCTGTTTTGTTTTCAAATATTCTTTTGAAAAAACAATCAGCCATTCATTTTCTGCACCCAGAAATAATTCATCCGAATTACCCGTTTTTTCTCTGCTCTTTCTACTGAAATAATTAGCTAACCCTATACCCCAATTAGGATGCAGCATTCCAAACAACCACTGACAAGTTCTATTACGAAATATTTTTTTGATAAACTTAAATCCATGATCCCCCGGCCCTAAACCATCACCATGTCCAATAAAAAACTGCTTACCATTCCATTCAAAAATTCTTGGTTCGAAATACACGGGAATATTTAATTCCTGCAAAAAATAATCGCTCATCCACATATCATGATTACCCACAAATACATGTAATAAAATACCCGCATCAGAAAGTTCAGCAAGCTTTCCAAAAAGTCTGGTATAACCTTTCGGCACCACTGTTTTATATTCGAACCAGAAATCGAAAATATCGCCTACAATAAAAATTTCTGCTGCATCTTTTTTAATAGCATCTAAAAATGCCACTACTTTTTTCTCACGCACCAAACTACTTACCCTATCAGGAGCACCCAAATGAAAATCGGAAAGAAAATATATTTTTTTACCAGATTGGAGCTCCATACTAACCGTTATTTTTCTGTTGACGAAGATATTCCAACATATCTCCAGAAGGAATGATTGGCTGGTCGTTGATGGCTGCATTAAACCAATAAATCCATGCAACCTCATTTTCATTAGGAGTTATTACAGTTACAAGATCTCTTCGATAGGGTATTGCTCCTTCTTCAGGATCTGAATGAATTCCTTCATAAGCATCCAATTGCTCTATTGCCCAATTGAACTCTTCTTCGTGCTTGATACGATATAATTCACCTACCAGATAAGCTTCATCATCAGTAGGTAATGCTGCAGGAAATTCACCCATATCATATAAATAACCCTTGACCCTTGCATCACTTACCAGATCGAAATAGCGACTGATATATTCAAATGCTGTTGCATGAAAACCACTTCTCAGTGAGCCATAAACAAATATTTGGAATACCCGCTGTTGCATAATGATAAAGATACAAGCTATCTTTTATTGCCTGTCAATCAAAAAACAAAAAACTTCTTTGGGACCATGTACGCCCACCACCAGGGTCTTTTCAATGTCGGCAGTTCTGCTAGGGCCAGAAGCCAGTGTAATTAATGAAGGAAGGTTGAGGCGATACTTATCAATTAACTGATGAAAGCCATCTGCAATATCGTAGACCAACTGGTCGGTATAAGCAATACAAATATGCACGGGTGCATACACACTTACGGTTCTGCCACTTGCCTGCCCACTACTTAATAAAAGGCTTCCGGTACGTGCTACCAGTTGCTCACAATAAGTAATACTGGCTTCGCAATCCGCTAAATCAGTACCTGTAATATTTTGAAAACCTTTGTCGAATAATTTAGTTTTCAAGTCCTCTTCCACGCAATAAATTTTCGACCACTTTCTTTGTGCAGCCAACAAATTTAATTGTACTGCTAACTCCGCTTCGTTGGCGCAGAACGAAAATCGTCCTTGTAATTTGGTAAAGTTTTCTGCAAACTCAATCTCCAAATCCTGTGAGGAGGTCTGAAATGGGAACTCTTTATTTTCGATGGCAGGAAAGGGAACAGGCACTGGTTTTTTCAGTGCCTGCTTAATCCTGTTTAATATGTTATCTCTAGAACTGTTTGCCATGTTCTACTGATTGATTTAAGGAAGAATAGTTGTTGGTGGTTCTTCTTGATCATTGCTTACAATTGGAATAATTGGCAAATCCAATGGAACCGGAGGAATAGGAACTTCCAGAATTTTCTTTTCTTCAAAAGGTCTTTTGCCTATTAATTCTTCTACATCTGATTTATGCAAGACTTCCTTATCCAATAATTCTTTCGCTAATAATTCTACCTGAGCTTTTTTGTCTGTCAACAACGCAATGGTTCTTACATATGCATTGGCTACCAACTTACGAACTTCATCATCAATCATTTTACCAGTCTCTTCACTAAAAGGTTTCGTAAAAGTATTCTCCTGTGAAGGATCGTAGAAACTGATATTACCGATCTTATCGTTCATACCATAAGTTGTTACCATGGAATAGGCCATCTTAGTAATCTGCTGCAAATCGTTTGCTGCACCAGTAGAAATTTTACCGAAGAAAATTTCTTCTGCGGCTCTTCCACCCAATGTCATACACAATTGATCGATCAACTGCTCCGTAGTATATAAGTATTGTTCTTTAGGTGTATACTGCGCATAACCTAATGCAGCTGTACCTCTTGGAACGATCGTAACTTTTAATAAAGGATATGCGTGCTCTAAAAACCAACCACAAATAGCGTGACCAGCTTCATGATAAGCAATCACTTCTTTTTCGTCCGGAGATATGATCTTATTCTTTTTCTCCAATCCTCCGATCACACGATCAATCGCATCCTGGAAGTCGCTCATATCTACCGCCGCTTTATCTTTTCTGGCGGCAATCAAAGCTGCTTCATTACAAACGTTGGCAATATCGGCCCCAGCAAAACCTGGTGTTTGTTCGGCCAACTTATGTACATCCAATGTTTCAGAAACTTTAATCACACCCAGATGCACTTTGAAGATTGCTTCACGACCCACCACATCCGGACGATCAATTGAGATCTGACGATCAAAACGACCCGGACGAAGTAATGCAGAATCCAATACATCCGGACGGTTGGTTGCTGCCAGGATGATGATACCAGTGTCTCCACCAAATCCGTCCATCTCCACCAATAACTGGTTCAAAGTATTTTCACGTTCATCGTTACTCATCATGGCATTTCTACCACGGGCACGACCAATCGCATCAATTTCATCGATAAAAATAATACAAGGCGCTTTTTCACGCGCTTGCTTAAACAAATCACGCACACGGCTTGCACCCACACCCACAAACATTTCCACAAAATCACTACCACTCAAACTAAAGAAAGGCACTTGCGCTTCTCCAGCCATGGCTTTCGCTAATAAGGTCTTACCAGTACCCGGAGGTCCGATTAACAATGCACCTTTCGGAATCTTACCACCAAGAGCCGTATATTTTTTGGGATTTTTTAAGAAGTCAACGATTTCCATTACTTCCACTTTGGCTTCATCTAAACCAGCCACATCAGAGAAAGTGATATTTACTTTAGCGCCTTTATCGAATAAAGTGGCTTTAGATTTTCCAATATTAAATATGCCTCCGGGGCCTCCGCCACCAGGACCACCACCGCCCATTTTGCGCATCAACAATACCCATGCAGCAATAATGATCAATAAAGAAAGGATGGTATTGGCAACTGGTCCAAACCATTCGCCCTCATCCATTGGATTGGTAGAAACTTCAGCTATATGATTGGTTGCATAGAACTCTTTTAATCCGTCATTAAAGCTTTTCCAATCGGTTACTTTAAATTCAAACAAAGGAACCCCTTTGTACTTTTCTTTAGATAGTTTGGTCTTAAATTTTACAGTGTAATATTCTTTTTCAAGACTATCTCCTTTAATATAAACCCTTACTACTTCTTTATTTCTTACCAGATCCAAACGTTCCACATCGCCTTTGGCCAACATTTCTTGTTTGAATTCTTGTTCACTCACGCGACTTAAATCGGGAGACATTTTCCAGAAATTGGCAGATAATAATACCATACCAATGATTCCGTAAATCCAGTAAATACTGAATTTGGGACCTTTTCTGGGAGCTTCACCTTTATCGTTCTGAATGTTAAATTTGGGCGATTTATTTTCCTGTGACATATCTGTTTCCTCTATTATAAATAATGTTTCTTTAAAATAACCGGTATCTCTATTTTATTTTTTCTACTTCATCATGCATCACTGAACCCGCATCGCTCCACATTTCTTCCAGCTTATAAAACTTTCTGGCATCAGGTTGCATCACGTGCAAAACCACTGTAACATAATCTATCAATCCCCACTGTCCTGTAACTCTTCCTTCGTGCTTGTACGGATTTTCAGAACAAGCTATAAAAACCTGTGCTTCCACAAAATCGCATATTGCACGCACTTGTGTTGTAGAAGTAGCTTCACAAACAATAAAAAAGTCGGCTGCCGCTTCGGGTATACTCCTAAGATCCAGACTTACAATATTCTCCCCCTTCTTATCCTGAATGGCTTTAATAATGGTCTTAAAAATTTTGGAATTCCGATTAACACGTGTAATACGGGTACCGGTTGTAGCTGGGATTTTGTTGAGTACAGAGAGCGTTGCCAATAAATTAAGTTGTTTAAGTGTGATTGATTCAGTGCTAACTTCGTCAAAAATAGTAATTCTTTGTTACCTATAAATGCTAAAACTCCTATCGGAGAACCATTTTCCGAATTACATGAAGTAGATAGCACCAATATCTATGCCATTGACAAGGTTCAGTCTAATTTGGCTGCTCATGGTTCGGCATTCTTTGCAAAATCCCAATATGCGGGGAAAGGGCAGCGCAATAAGACCTGGATTTCCGAGAACGGCTCAAATATCATTTTATCGGTAGTTATTGACCCCACTTTTCTTTTAATCAGTCAACAGTTTGCATTGAGTGTGATGACTTCCCTGGCTGTTTTTGATTTTTTCTCGGCATATGCAGGCGAAGAAACCAAAATTAAATGGCCAAATGATTTGTTTTGGCGTGACAGAAAGACAGGGGGAATTTTAATCGATAATCATATTCAGGGCACTAAATGGCAGTATTCGGTGATAGGAATTGGGATCAATATTAACCAAACCCAATTTTCGCCCATTATTCAACAAGCAGCCTCTTTAAAACAAATTACCGGGAAAGATTATAACCCTGTAGAACTTGCTAAAGAATTATGCGAGCACCTGGATAGAAGATTTGAGGCTTTAAAAGCGGGTCAGATTTCTCAACAATTATCAGAATACAATCTTCATTTATACAAGAAGGGTGAAACAGTAAGATTTAAAAAAGATAATATCGCGTTTAGTGCGGGTGTTGAGTCGGTAAATCAATCGGGTGAACTTGTTTTGAAAAATGGATTACAGGATCGATTTCAATTTGGTGAGATCGTTTGGATGATATGATGACGAAAATCCAATTCATTTGAACTTAATTTGCAAAAAATAAATAAATTTTCCAATGTCTGAATTCCGTTTAACCAAATTTTCGCATGGTGGTGGTTGTGGTTGTAAAATTGCGCCTTCTGTTTTGAGCAGCATTTTACAATCGAATACCATTGCACCAGAAAATAAAAACTTACTCGTTGGCAATGCCAGCAATGACGACGCTGCTGCATACGACTTAGGAAACGGGACCGCATTGATCAGCACCACAGATTTTTTTATGCCCATTGTGGATGATGCTTTTTCTTTTGGTAGAATAGCTTCTGCCAATGCCATCAGCGATGTGTATGCCATGGGAGGAAAACCAGTAATGGCCATTGCAATTCTAGGATGGCCCATTGATAAAATTCCTGCATCTGTTGCACAGCAAGTGCTGGAAGGCGCACGCAGCATCTGTTTGGAAGCAGGCATTCCACTGGCTGGCGGGCATAGTATTGATAGCCCCGAACCAATTTTTGGTTTAGCAGTGAGCGGATTGGTTCATATAGAACACTTAAAAAGAAATAATACGGCGCAGGAAAATGATCTTCTTTTTATTACTAAACCCATTGGTGTGGGCATTATGGCTACCGCACAAAAAAGAGAAAAACTTTCCGATGAACATTTGCAATTATTGATGAAACAATTAGGCACGCTGAACAAAGCAGGTGAAGCTTTAGGAAAAATTGCTGGGGTACATGCCATGACCGATGTTACTGGGTTTGGACTATTGGGTCACTTAACAGAAATGGCCGAAGGAAGTGGATTGAGTGCAGAAATTGAATATGCGCATATACCAATTATTGAAGCTGCATTAGAATATCAAAAACAAAAAATAGGACCAGGCGCCACAGCTCGCAACTGGAGTAGCTATAGTGAAAAAGTTAGTATTGCGCCGGGCATCAATCAGGAAGAAGCATTGCAATTATTGCCCGACCCACAAACAAATGGTGGTTTATTGATTGCAGTATCTCCGGAAGCTGCGCATGAAGTTGTGGCTGTTTTTGAACAATTCGGTTTATCTGCTTATGCAAAACCCATCGGAAAATTAAAGGCGAAATCAGAGAAAGTGATTCGGTTTCTATAGTTCCTAAAAAACCATATTTCCTTTATTCTTGATCTGCTCATTGGTAAGCTCAGCAACAAGCTGCACGCCCGTGATGCCACTGATGGCTTTTTTGATCCAGGAGCATTTTTCATCATCCACAAAATCGCCCTTCATCAACCAAAGAAAATCCATATGCCTGAATTCAGGCAATAGGTATTCTCCATCGAATTGATTGTGGTATACATAGTGACTTAAAAAACTATTCGGCTCGATGGATTCGTACACAGAGAAATAATAAGTCCGCTCTTTTCTTCGTACATGAATTTCAAAATCGTTATTCAATTTAAATTGATAACCCAATAAGTTGTTCAATTGCAAACAAAACTGATAACTCTTGATGGGCGCTGTAATGCCCAGCAGGCGTGTGCCTTCGAAGAAATCTTCATTTAATTCATCTACATTCAAACGGAGTTTCGACATAACAATCTATTTAAATTCTATGTCGTATGTTTTTTCTTCCTTACCTCTCAGGATGCGCAATTTTGTTTTATCTCCCTTTTCGAATTTGCCTAATGCACCCATATAACTTTGCACATCTACAAATTTAATATCACCTAATTGCAATAATACATCGCCTGTTTGTAGCCCAATTCTTTCGGCCAATTTACCCGGGCTCACTCCATCGATTCTCATACCCGTTCCACTATAACCATAATCAGGGATCACACCTAAACTCACTTTGAATTTTGTACTGCGGCCTGCAGCTTGTTCTCTTGTTTTTGTAAACACCAATTTTCCCTTTGCATCATTATCAACAATTAATTGATGCACCAGCTGAACAATATTTTTTTCTCCTTCGTAATTGATCTTTTCCCAATCGTCTGTTGCTTTATGATAATCGGGGTGACTTCCTGTAAAGAAAAATAGAACCGGCATATCCTTTCTATAAAAACTGGCATGATCACTCGGGCCACTTCCTGAACTATCTAACTTAATGAGCAGTTGATCGTTTTTTAAAGATGTAAAATATTCGCCCCAGGTTGGTGAAGTTCCATAGCCACCAATATTTAATTTATGGGAAGTATCATAGCGCCCAATCATGTCCATATTCAACATGTAATTTGCTGTGATTTTAATAGTAGGGTCATCTAACCAATGCTTGCTACCAAACAATCCCAGCTCTTCACCAGAGAAATGAATAATTAAGTAATTATTATTTTTCGGAGAAGATTTAACCAATGATTTAGTGAGTTCAATTAATGCGGCAGTTCCGCTTGCATTATCGTCTGCCCCATTATGAATTACATGACCCGTATCTAAAGCATTTTTATCTTCCCCATATCCTAAATGATCGTAGTGCGCACCTAAAATAACAGTAGTAGTTGCATGATTATCGATATAGCCAATTACATTACTACATTTTCTTTTTTGTTCCACAATGTTAACCTTGAGTGATAAATCAAAGCTCGCAGCATTATCGAAGAAATAATGTTTGATACCAGCTTTGGTAATATATACAACTGGAATGGCAACTGAAACAGAGGTATCATTTTTATTAAATTGTACATTATCAGTTGCAGTAGAACTATTATACAGAAATAAAGCTGTTGCACCTTTTGAAGCAACTGCAGCAGCTTCTTTATGTAGAACTTCATCCATATCAAAATGAGGATTCGTTTTATTCTCTTCTAAAACATCCTTTAAATCCTTGAACCAGGGTTGCCCCTTTTCATTCAAAGCCATTGCAGGTGTGCCTTTCACGGATTTCTGTGCACTATAACTCAATGGGAAATATTCTGTGCTCTGCTCTATCTCATGTCCATTTACAGTTAGAAAGGTTTCTGTAGTGAATTTCTTTCCTTCATTAATTTCAAAAGTTTGTACATATCCCTCTTTCCCCTTGGGTTGTAATCCTATTTTTTGATACTGCTCAACGATATAAGCTAATGCCAACTGCTCTCCTTTTGTTCCTGTACGCCTTCCTTCTAATTTATCATCTGCTAAATATTGAATATGCGATTTTAAATTAGCTACTAGTTCCATACTAGCTTTTTCTTCCGCCAATCTTTTTTTCCTTTTACTTTGTGCATGAGCAACAGTTGAAAAGAGTAACACAACCAACAGCAGCTTTTTCATATATAATCTTAATTTGTACGAACAAAAATAGACGATTTAAGCTTCCATAATGAAATTGTATCTACTGTTAACGATGATTTTGAAAGGATTCTCTTCCCAATCTCGTAACAAAGCACTCTTATAAGACTATACTTTTGCGTTCAATTTTAGCATTTGTTGAAACAGGAATTACATATAGCATTAGTGGGCAACCCAAATAGCGGAAAAACTTCGTTGTTCAATGCATTAACAGGCCTCAACCAAAAAGTGGGGAATTTTCCTGGAGTTACTGTAGACAAAAAAACAGGCTTTCTCGATTTAAGTGATGGCACACCTACTCAGTTGATTGATCTTCCCGGTACTTATAGTTTATATCCAAGAAGGGCAGATGAATGGGTGGCTTATAAAGTATTGATGAATGCCGATCTGGAAGTGAAGGCGGATATGGTATTATTAGTGGCCGACGCCAGCAATCTTAAACGAAACCTGCTATTCTGTAGTCAGATTATTGATTTGAAAATACCTGTGGTGGTTGCTTTAACCATGAATGACCTGGCTGCCAAGAAAGGAATCATCATTGATGTGAAAGGCTTGGAAGCAGAATTGGGTGTTCCTGTTGTATTGGTGAATCCAAGAAAAAATAAGGGGCTCACTGAATTAAAAATAGCATTAGCAAAATACGTTAAGAACCCTTCTGCATTTAATAAGCACGATTTTATTGACAATCATATATTGGCACCAAATGCTATTGCAGCGGTTCAATCGCATTTTCCGGCACTCAGCCATTATGCAGCCATTCACTATCTAATCAATCATGAAAATTTTCCGCTCACGGATGAGATGCAGGAGAAGATGGAGCAAATAGAAATCGACAATCAATTCAATCCTACGAAAACGCAGGCAGAAGAAATTGTGCAGCGATTTGGACATATCAGAAAGATCATGCAGAAAAATGTAAATGAGCCAGATCCCCTGGAACAAAAACATTTTTCTGATAAACTCGATGATATTTTATTACACCGTTTTTGGGGCTATTTAATTTTGTTATCCGTTTTGTTTCTTTTATTTCAAAGTGTTTTCTGGCTGGCGCAGTTTCCAATGGACGGAATTGATTGGAGTATCAAAGAAATTAGTTTCTGGCTAAGTCACCATCTTCCAGAAGTTTGGTGGAGTAACCTTTTAATAAATGGATTTATTGCAGGGCTAAGTGGTCTTTTAAAATTTGTTCCTCAGATAATGATCCTTTTTGGAATCATTACCATTTTGGAGGATACTGGTTATATGGCCAGAATAAGTTTTTTGAGCGATCGGTTAATGCGCAAAGTTGGATTAAATGGCAAGAGTGTAATGCCCATGATTAGTGGGTTTGCATGTGCTGTTCCAGCAATTATGAGTGCCAGAAATATTGAAAATAAAAAAGAGCGTTTATTAACAATATTGGTAACCCCATTAATGAGTTGCAGTGCCCGACTTCCTGTTTATACTATTTTAATTTCGCTGGTAGTTACCAATAAATATTATTTCGGATTTCTGAGTTTACAAGGTATCGTAATGATGGGCTTATACCTTCTAGGAGTTGTGATGGCATTAATTGTTAGTTATGCGATGAAGTGGGTTATAAAGATTCAGGAGAAGAGTTTTTTTATATTAGAATTACCGATTTATCGGGCACCAAGATGGGCTAACGTGGGCATTACCATGGTAGAAAAAGCCAAGATCTTTGTGTTTGATGCAGGAAAAATAATTTTAGTAATTAGTATGCTGTTATGGTTTCTTAGTAGTTACGGTCCGGGAAACAGAATAGAAAAAGTGCAAGCAAAATATGCCACACTCATTCAACAAAATCCTACAGAGAAAACATTACTTACTAAACAATTTTCTTCTGAGAAATTACAAAACTCATATGCGGGTATTCTTGGCAAAGCAATTGAACCAGCCATTAGGCCTTTAGGGTATGATTGGAAAATAGGTATCGCGCTCATCACATCCATTGCAGCAAGAGAAGTTTTTGTAGGAACCATGGCCACATTATATAGTGTAGAAGTGAACGATAATACATCTTTACAACAAAAGATGCTTGCTGCAAAACACGAAGATGGCAGCAAAGTATACACATTGCCTGCGGCTTTTTCTTTAATGATCTTTTATGTATTAGCTATGCAATGCATGAGCACATTGGCAGTGGTAAAAAGAGAAACAAAATCCTGGAAGTGGCCCGTGTTTCAATTCTTATACATGACCGGACTGGCTTATGTGATGAGCTTACTAGTGTATCAGATTTTTAAATAAAAAAGCCCCTGAAAATTCAGAGGCCCATCTATTAGTTCAGCAAAAATTATCCTTCCCAAGCTGCCAAAATCTCTTCTGTATGATTTTTGGTATCGGGTTTTGCAATGATTTTTACAATTTTTCCTGTTTCATCAATCAAGAAAGTAGTACGAGTGGTGCCCATATAAGTGCGGCCCATGAATTTTTTCTCTCCCCACAAATTGTATTTGTCAACAATTTTTTTGTCTTCATCAGACACCAATGGAAAAGGAAGTTCGAACTTCTCTTCAAATTTTTTATGGCTAGCCACACTATCTGTGCTAACGCCAACTATTTGAAATCCTTTCTTGATTAATAATGCATAATTATCCTTCAGGTTACATGCCTGTGCAGTGCATCCCGGAGTATCATCTTTTGGATAAAAATATAATATCACCTTCTTTCCTTTAAAATCAGTCAATGAAATCGCCTTGCCATTTTGATCCACCGCTTTGAAAACGGGTGCTTTACTTCCCTCTTTTAATACTGCCATTTTATTTTATTTAGTGTACAATCTATATATATTAACCTTTTAAACCAGTTTTTGTTCCATTTGAGCTAAATGATTCGAAAAAATTATGCCCCTTTTCACTTGTTGACCTTACATTTGCACAATTTATTTTTTTGCAATTATGCCTAAAGACAGCTCGTTACACTCCGTTTTAATTATTGGCTCCGGACCTATTATTATAGGCCAGGCCTGTGAATTTGATTATGCAGGCACCCAGGCTGCACGAAGCCTACGTGAAGAAGGGATCAAAGTGATCCTTATTAACAGTAACCCTGCCACCATTATGACCGATCCGATGATGGCTGACAAGGTTTATCTGCTCCCTTTGACGGTTGAAAGTATCGAAAAAATATTAGATGAGAACCAGATTGATGCAGTCTTGCCCACTATGGGTGGTCAAACTGCCCTGAATTTGTGTAAAGAAGCCGATGAATTAGGGGTGTGGGAGAAGTACAATGTTCGCCTAATTGGAGTAGATATTGCTGCAATTGACACGGCAGAAGACCGGGAAAAATTTCGCCAGCTGATGGTTAAAATCGGAATGGCTGTGGCACCAAGTAGGGTAGCGAATAGTTTTTTAGAAGGTAAGGAATTTGCGCAAGAGATTGGTTTTCCGTTAGTTATACGCCCTTCGTTTACCCTAGGGGGTACTGGCGGGGGCTTTGTACATTCAAAAGATGATTTAGATGCGGCCCTCGATAAAGGGTTAAAAGCTTCCCCCATTCACGAAGTGTTGGTAGAGAAAGCAGTGTTAGGCTGGAAAGAGTACGAATTAGAATTATTGCGCGATTGTAATGATAATGTGGTTATTATTTGTACGGTAGAAAATTTAGACCCCATGGGGGTTCATACCGGAGATTCCATCACGGTTGCTCCTGCCATGACATTAAGCGATACCGCTTTTCAGGAAATGCGAAACAAAGCCATCTTGATGATGCGTTCCATCGGAAACTTTACCGGTGGCTGTAATGTTCAGTTTGCTCAGAATCCTGAAAATGAAGAATTAATTGCTGTTGAAATTAACCCACGTGTGAGTCGTTCTTCTGCTTTAGCATCAAAAGCAACTGGTTACCCCATTGCGAAAATTGCGGCAAAACTGGCTATCGGTTATTCTTTAGACGAATTAAAAAATCAAATTACAAAAACTACATCTGCCTATTTCGAACCTGCTTTAGACTATGTAATTGTAAAAGTACCACGCTGGAACTTTGATAAATTCAAAGGAGCAAACGATACTTTAGGATTACAAATGAAGAGTGTGGGTGAGGTGATGGCTATTGGCAGAAGTTTTACAGAAGCCATTCAGAAAGCTTGTCAGAGTTTGGAGAATGAAGCCATCGGCTTAGGTTATTATGGCAAAAGTTTGATGAAGAGCGAAGAAATTGTAGAATACATCAAGACTCCGAAATGGGATCGCATCTTCCGTATCAAAGATGCGTTGATGCAGGGTTCTACGGTTAAATCAATTGCACATGCAACTGGGATTGACCGTTGGTTTCTTTATCAGATTCAACAGATCTGTCATATTGAAAAAGAAATTGCACAATATGGCTTAGACACCATTCCAACACCGCTTTTAAAAGAAGCAAAAAAGAATGGTTTTAGTGATCTGCAAATTGTTCGTATCATGAACAATACTTGCACAGAAGATGAGGTTTACGAAAAAAGAAAAGCCCTGGGCATTACGCGTGTTTACAAGATGGTAGATACCTGTAGTGCAGAATTTGAAGCAAAAACACC
>JBAXXT010000055.1:0-17308 GCA_037127755.1 Bacteroidota bacterium | reverse complement strand
ATATAATAAGCGGTTTCGATTTGATTCAAAGCACGGTAATGAACAAATAAACTTTTTTGTACAAAAAGCGAAAGGAATATACCTCCAATTGCACCAAACATACCTGCGATACCAATAACAGAGCCGACAATCTTTTTAGGGAACCGATCAGAAACAACGGTATACATATTGGCACTCCATGCCTGATGTGCTGCCGCAGCAAATCCAATTACAAATACTGCCAGCCACATATTTAAGTTGCCCAATAATTGAGCAAAAACAATTGGCAATACACAAAAAGCATAAATCAGCATAGATACTTTTCTTGCTTTGAATAAGGAGATATTTCTTTTTATTAATTGTAATGGAAGCCACCCCCCACCAATACTTCCCAATGTTGATAAAGTATACACCATCGCCACTGGCAAACCAATAGCAGTACCTTTTAAATGATATTCGCTTTCTAAAAAATCGGGGAGCCAGAAAAGATAAAACCACCAAATAGGGTCGGTCAAAAATTTACCAAATATAACAGCCCAGGTTTGCCGATAACCCATTAATCGAATCCATGAAATTTTTTCAAAAGGCAATTCATCCACTACTTCATCTTTTGCTAAGTCACTATGAATAAATTCAAATTCTTTTTGAGAAAGCTTCTTGTGTTTAGCAGGAACTTCATATAAAATCCACCAAAAAATTAACCAGATAAAACCCAATGAACCTGTTAAAATAAAAGCCCATTGCCAGCCCCAATGAACATTGATCCAGGGAACGGTTAATGGGGCTATAATTGCTCCTACATTGGTACCGGAATTAAAGATCCCGGTTGCAAGAGCTCTTTCTTTTTTGGGAAACCATTCCGCTACAGTTTTAATAGCTGCTGGAAAATTTCCAGCTTCAGTAATTCCCAATGCTGATCTTGCCACACCAAATCCAAATGTACTGTTCGAAAAAGCATGAGCAACAGCTGCAATACTCCAAAGCATGGTAGAGAAAAAATATCCAATCTTAGTTCCTAATGTATCGATCAGTCTTCCCGCACCAACCATACCCAAAGCATAAGACACTTTGAATGCAATTTCAATATTGGCATAGTCACCATCGTTCCATTTAAACTCAGTAGTTAAACTCGATTTCAATAAACTAATGACAGCCCTATCAAGATAATTGATTGTTGTTGCAAAAAATATCAATGAGCAAATGGTCCAGCGGTATTTACCTATATCAGCATGCTGCATGAATTATTGTTTTATTGCTTTTATTATGGCCAATACCTTTTCTGTTTCTTTACCAATAGTGATAAAATCTTTTGCCTCAAGTAGTTTTTTACTGATTAACTGACTCCCCATACCCACTGCAACAACTCCAGACTGAAACCATTGTTCGATATTTTCTTTATCAGTTGTAACGCCTCCAGTTGGCATGAAATCTACATCCGGAAAAATATCTTTAATTGCAGTTACAAAGGAAGGCCCCAATAAATTGCCCGGAAATAATTTAATAAAATTAGCTCCCAAACTTTCTGCTCTAATAATTTCTGTAGGAGTCATACAACCAGGAATCCAGGGCAAGTGGTGCAAACTTGCCATTTCAGCAACTGATTCAACAAGGCCGGGTGAAATCAAAAAATCTGCACCAGCATGTATAAACTGATGCGCTATCCCTTCATTTTTAATGGTTCCCACACCTAGCTTCATCCCTGGCATTTCTACATCAGCCATTTTTTTCATTTCTGTAAAATTAGCAAGGGCTGTTTTACCTCGATTCGTATACTCTATAGCCCTAATACCAGCTTCGTATAAAGTCTTCATGATTGTAATACTCACATCTTTATCACTATGATAATATAGTGGCAGTATCCCTTGCTCGGAAATAAGATCAAGTATGCTGTTTTTCGTTTCCATATGACAATTATTTAATCATCTGTAATTTTAAAGTTAATCCATATTCATTCAGAAAAGCTATATCGTACGCTTGTTTTCCGAAAGAATATCTTTTCGTCTCCATTTGCTATCTTCAATAAATAATTAAAAACAAATTCATGATTATTGATCATATAAAAAATGCTTCAAAATACGGCCATCTAAATCCACTTTTTAAAAAGGCTTTTGAATTCGTCAATTCTACAGAATTAGGTAGTATCGCCATAGGTCATCATGAAATCTCTGGAAAAAATCTGAGGGTAATAGTTGCAGATGAAAATGGGGTTACAGAAACCATGTCAACAGCTGAATTCGAATGTCATGAGCAACATATAGATATTCAGTTCTGCATCTCTGGTATTGAAAAATTCGGTTGGAAACCAAGGAATACTTGTGAGCTTCCTAGAGGAGAATACAATACTGAGAAAGATGTATTATTTTTTAATGACCAACCAGATATGTTCTTCACTTTAAAAGAAAATCAGTTTGTTATTTTATATCCGGAAGATGTGCATGCGCCAATGATTTCTGATGGAAGAATTAGAAAATTAGTATTTAAAGTAAGAATTTAAATTACTAATGAGTTTTCAGTAATAAATTATTTACAGAAGTTACACTCTGTCTTGTGCCATCCCCTTTTTCTTGAAGTTTACCTACGGCTGCAGCTGTTGCAAAATTGAGTATTTGTTGGGGTTGATGTTCCTGCAAAAGTCCATAAATAAGTCCAGCCATAAAACAATCCCCACTCCCACTTCTGTCTACAATCTGCTCCACAATAAATTCTGGTGATTGATAATTGATCGCCTCCTGATATAAGGTTGTATAATATTTTATTTGATGCTCTTCTGTATCAAAACGAAATGTATTAGCTACGATTTCACAAGAAGGGTATTTTGCAATTAATTCTTTAGAAACTGCCAACGCCTGATCTATATAGGCTTGTTTTGATTTTTTAGTATGAATTTCTTCATCAATTTTAATTCCCAATAAAGTATTTGCACTCCAGATATTGCCCATCACCAAATTGCAATAAGGCAAAATCTGCTCCATCACTGTTATTGGGTTCGAAGTATACTTCCATAATCTAGATCGGTAATTTAAATCAATCGATACCTTAATATTTTTTTGTGCAGCTACCTTTACTGCTTCCAAACAAATATCTGCCAGGTTTTGGTTGATGGCTGGTGTGATGGCTGAAAAATTGAACCATTCAATTCCTTCAAAAACCTGATCCCAATCAATTGTTCCTGGTTGCAATTTTGCAAAAGAAGAATCAGCTCGATCGTATACGACTGCTCCTTTTAAATCTGCCCCTTGATCTAAATAATATATTCCAACCCGATCACCTCTCAATATCATTTGATTAGTGCCTACTTCATAGTCATTTAGAAATTTCATGATTTTAGAAGTCATAAAATTTTCTGGCAAAGCAGAACAATATTCTACATCCACTCCAAAGCAAGCTAGAGCCCTTGCCACATTGGCTTCTGCTCCTCCCACATAGATGGAAAATGGATCTTGATTTGTCTCCTTTATAAAAGGCGATATCCGCAATAAAAGTTCTCCAAAACAAAGTACCTTTTTCATCTTACAACTTTAAAATATCAACTAATATCCGGGGTAATTTTTTCAAATCCAAAATAATTTCTGGCATTTTTATAACAGATATCTTGAATGATTTTACCAGTCCATTCTAGGTCATTTGGCAATTCACCCTGTTCTATTTCCGTTCCAAACAAATTACATAGTATCCGTCGAAAATATTCATGTCTAGGAAACGATAAAAAGCTTCGCGAGTCAGTTAGCATCCCCACAAACTTGCTCAATAAACCCATATTGGATAATGCGTTGATCTGGTTGATCATTCCATCTTTTTGATCTAAAAACCACCAAGCAGCACCATATTGAATTTTACCCGCAACAGAACCATCATTGAAATTACCGGCCATAGTTGCAAATAAGGCATTGTCTGCAGGGTTTAAATTATAAAGAATTGTTTTACTTAATTTATCATCAGCATCCAATCTACTTAAGAATCTTGCCAGTGATTTTGCCTGAGAAAAATCGCCAATAGAATCCCAACCCGTATCTGCTCCTAAACGTTGAATCATCCGCTCATTATTATTTCTTAATGCCCCCAGATGAAATTGTTGAACCCAACCTTTCTCATAATCCCATTCTGCAAAGTGAACGAGCATTGCCGATTTGAACTTTAACTGTTCAACAGGGTTTAAGAATTTTCCCGCCCTTAGTTTGTCAAAAATATTTTCAATTTCGGCAGTCGTATAATTTTCTGCATAGATCTCTTCCAGTCCATGATCCGAAACAGCACAACCCAACGTAGCAAAAAAATCATGTCTTGATTTTAATGCTTTTAGGTAATCCTTGAAATCTGAAATAGAATGATTCGAAATTGCTTCTAATTGTTTGAGATAGGATGTAAAAAGTTCAGGGTTTTTTACCTCCATTGCTTTGTCTGGCCGAAATGTGGGAAGAATGGGTATCTCAAAACCATCTTTCTTAAGCTGTAAATGGTATTGCAATTCGTCTACAGGGTCATCTGTAGTGCATACCAATGCCATATTCATTTTTCTAAGCAAATTCTTAACTGAGAAGGCAGGGCTTTGTAAATCGTTGGAACAGGATTGATAAATCTTCTCTGCAGTTTCTGCATTGAGCATTTCTTGTATCCCAAAATAACGTTGCAGCTCAAGATGCGTCCAATGATATAATGGATTCCTAACTGTAAATGGAACGGTTTCCGCCCATTTTATAAACTTATCAAAATCAGAAGCATTGCCAGTACAAAAATTTTCTGACACGGCATTGGTTCGCATTGCCCGCCATTTATAGTGGTCGCCAACCAACCAGGCATCCGTGATATTTTTAAACTGATAGTCTTCTGCAATCTGTTTCGGAGAAAGATGACAATGATAATCGATCAAAGGCAAGTTCTTTGCATAAGTATGATATAGATTTTCTGCAGTTTTATTTTGCAACAGAAAATTTTCATCCATAAATTTTTTCATTTGCTTTTTTTATTCGATTACAAAATTTCTATAAACTAACACCTCTTTTCCATGGTATAAAGTCATCTTGTCTATGACGAACTGCATGAACTGTTTTATTTCCACTTGCTAATTCAATCACGTAATCTAAAATTCTTTCTCCTGCTTCTTCAATAGTTTCTAATCCATCAATAATTGTTCCTGTATTGATATCAATAATATCTGGCATTTTATTAAAGAGCATAGTATTGCTCGCAATTTTTACTACAGGTACAATCGGATTGCCTGTTGGAGTTCCGAGTCCAGTAGTAAATAGAACAATATTTGCTCCAGAGGCTACTTCTGCAGTTGTTGATTCTACATCATTACCAGGTGAGCATAATAAATTTAACCCGGGCGTTACTAATTTTTCTGGATAATCTAAGACATCTACTACCGGAGAATTTCCGGCTTTTTTTGCAGCACCAGCAGATTTAATAGCATCTGTTATGAGGCCGTCTTTAATATTACCAGGTGAGGGATTCATATAAAATCCACTGCCACTTTCTTCTGCCCTTTTATTATACACCTGCATTAGGTGCATGAATTTATTGGCAGTTTCTTCTTTCAAACAACGATCACTCAACTCCTGTTCTACCCCACATAATTCGGGAAATTCAGATAAAATAACCGAGCCCCCCAAGGCTACAATTAAATCAGAACTATGTCCGATCGCAGGATTTGCAGATAGTCCGGAAAATCCATCCGAACCGCCACACTCAAGACCTATCACTAATTTATTAATTGGGGCCGGCTTTCTTGTTTGTTCATTTGCTTGTACTAATCCCAAAAAAGTTTGTTTGATAGCCGTTTCTATAAGGTTTGTTTCAGTTCCCGCTATTTGTTGTTCTAATATATATAGTGGCCGGTCGTATTGAGGATTTCGTTTTTGTATTTCTGCTTGCAATATGGATGACTGTGCATGTTGACATCCCAAACTCAAAACAGTTGCACCTGCACAATTGGGATGAACAATATAGCCAGCCAACAAACCACATAGTGCTTCGGCATCAGACCGGGTGCCACCGCAACCTCCATCATGTGTCAAAAATTTAATCCCATCCACATTTTTGAAAAGAGGTTGGTTTTCTTTTTGTGTAATCTGCTCTTGAAATATTTCTGATTCTATTTTCGCAATTCCTTTATCTGTTTTATAAATACCTGCAAGGTTCTTTGTAAACTGATGATACCTTTTGGGCCGAGCATAACCCAACTCGTCTAACAATGCTTCTTTCATCACTTCAATGTTTCTGTTCTCACAAAACACCAATGGAATCACTAGCCAGTAATTAGCGGTACCTACTGAACCGTCTTTACGATGATATCCCAAAAACTGTTTATCCTTCCATTTCTCAACATCAGGTATTTGCCAATTTGTTTTTCTATCTCCTAACTTAAAATCATCAGAAGCATGCTTTGTATTTGCAGTAGTTATTTTACTTCCAACAGGTAAATCAATGGTAGCTTTTCCAACTAATACACCATACATTTTGATACTCCCTTCTTTAGGAATATCCTGTATCGTAAACTTGTGTTTTGCAGGTACTGAATCTAATAATAGGTAAGAAATCCCATTAAATAAAATCAACTCATCTTTCCCTAAATCCTTTAATGCTACTAGCACATTATCGGAGGGATGAACTTGCAAAACCTTTTGTTTTTCTACCATATTATTTATTTTTTTCGAAGAGTGATCTTACTAGATTTTCTGTACCCTTATCCAGTTCCCCTATCACATCAACCAATATTTCACAAAATCCATCTATTTTATTGAGATCAGTTCCCCAAATGGAACGATCACTTAAAATAGCATTTACAGCATCAAATGTATTTTTTCCATCCCAATATTTATAAAGTAATTCAGCCTTTGAGTCGTTTACATGGTATAACTGATTCCCAACGGACTTGTAGTACAAACCATCATTCCCAATTTCGGTTTTCATAAATAAAAGATAAGCAGCAAACCCAAGCATCATAGATTTGGGAAGGCTTTTATGCAACTCCTTATTTTTTAAAATGAGCGGCACATTCCTTATCGCCATTTTTAAACTATACTGCATACTGATATTGATCCATTTATGTTCAATCGATTCATTGCTAAAACGATCTAAAACTTGTTCCGCAAAAATTTGGGCTTCCTGTTCATGTATACTTTCAGAAATAAGAAGTGGCTTAATCTCTTCAAACATCAGCAGCTTTACAAACTTTCTAAAATAATCTGTTTGCATCGCTTCTTTTACTGTATCGAATCCGCAAAAAATCGCAAGCGCACATGAAAAACTATGTGTGCCATTTAATAACCTTAACTTAAGTTCTTTAAAAGCATTAATATCAGGTACTACTTTTACAGTTGGATTTGAAATGGCAAAAGAAAGAGTTTCAATTGTTTTTCTTTTAGAACTTTCTATGGCCCACAAACTATAGGGTTCACACAATATCATCAAATCATCTTGATATCCTAATAAAGAATCTTCTATTAATTTTTTATCTGCTGATAATTTTCCCGGAACAATTCGATCAACTAATGAATTACAAAAATCGTTCGATTCATTCAACCATTTAATGAAATCTGTTTCTAATTGATTATAAATTGACAACTCATTCAAAATGGATTTTAATAATTTGCCATTCTCAGAAATTAATTCAGCAGGAATAATTACTAAACCCATTTCTTCATCACCCCTGAAATATTCAAATCGATTCCATAAAACAGCCAAAAGTTTTGCTGGGAAAGAATTTGGTGGGTTCAAAAAAATCGACTCTTTCAATAAACAGATTCCTACTTCAGTAGTATTTGAAATAATAATTTTCAAATCTGGGCTTTGAGCAAACAACAAAATTTCATTCCAATTTTCGTTTGCCGTTAATACCCTACTGATAGCCGCATTAATAATTGTTTTATTAACCTGCTTGCCATCTTCAATTCCACGAACAAGTATAGTATATAACCCATCCTGTTTTGAAAAGCTATCAATATTTTCTTTTGATGTAGATTTTACCACAACTACCCTACCATTAAATACTTTTTTTTTATTAGCTTGATCGATAAAATAATCTGGTAGCCCCCTCAAAAGAACGCCAGTACCAAATTGCAAAACTTTTTCAGGTAAAGACAAAAGATCTTTCTGAGGAAGTTCAATAAAAGGGGTATTTATAAAAGGAAGGTTTTGATTATTTAGCTGCATAGAAGTTTACATTACTTTCCTGATGGATTTTATTTTGAAGTTCGTTTATCTCAAGTGATTGATCAAATATGAATTTTTCAGCACAAACGTTAGCGCTAACGTTGCCAATAGTACAAATTTATGAATCCTTCCAAAGTACCTGCTTTATTCTGAATGATTTTCCTATTTTTAGTGTTACGACCAAATGCTTGCTATGTCTATACTTAAACCACGTCTGAGTTTTTCTCAGATCATTAACATGAACGTAGGGTTCTTTGGAATCCAATACAGCTTTGGCCTTCAGCAAAGTGCTGTAAATCCAATTTATGATTTTCTTGGTGCCAGTCCAGATCAGATACCATTACTAAACCTAGCTGGTCCAATGACAGGACTTTTGATCCAACCAATAATTGGTGCATTAAGTGATAAAACCTGGCATCCTCGCTTTGGCAGACGCAAACCCTATTTTTTTATTGGTGCCCTTTTTTGTAGTCTTTGTCTTTTTATTTATCCTTTTAGTAGCAGTCTTTGGATGGCGGGTGGCCTTTTATGGGTACTTGACGCTGCAAATAATACTGCTATGGAACCTTATCGTGCATTTATTGCAGATAAATTACCTCCCTCACAACATGCCGATGGTTTTTTAACGCAAAGTTTTTTTACTGGACTAGGTATTACACTAGCAAATATTTCACTTTTTGCATTTCAAAAAATAGCTTTTTTAAAACAGATGCACGGACAAATCCCTTATTGGGTTTTTGGATCTTTTTTCCTTGGTTCGATTTGTTCTATTTCTTCCGTTTTATGGTCCATCACCAAAACACCTGAAATACCTCCAACGGAGGAGGAGTTAGCTGTTTTAAAAGCCAATAAAAAATCTGTTTTCGGTCCGTTCATAGAAATTTTTAGTGCGATCAGAGATATGCCAAAAGTAATGTGGCAGTTAGCATTGGTGTATTTATTTCAATGGTATGCACTATTCTGTTATTGGCAGAACGCCTCAAAAAGTATTGCACAATCTGTTTGGAAAACTTCACCTTCAAAAGATCCCATCTTATATCAAGAAGCAGTAGGTTGGGCAGGTTTAGTGAATGGCTGGTACAATGTGGTTACATTTCTTTCGGCATTTGTATTAGTTGGGCTTGCCAAAAAATATAGTCCAAAAAACGTGCATCTTACTTGTTTGTTTATTGCAGGTATTGGCCTCCTGGCATTTCCACATATTGAAAACCAATATTTACTGTTTGTTCCAATGACTGGGTTTGGTATCGCATGGGCTAGTATGATGGGGGTTCCTTACCTTATGGTTGTAAATGATATTCCAAAAGAAAGATATGGCGTGTATATGGGTATTATAAATATGATGATTGTAATTCCAATGATTTTACAAACCACCACATTCGGATATATATTGAACCATTTTCTTGATAATGATCCAGGAAAAGCAATCAGTTTTGGTGGCGTATTACTTTTAATAGCTGGTGCAGCAACACTTAGAATAAAAAAAGTAATACCAGCAGAGGATACAGTAGTGATGAGTGGATCTGGGCATTAAGTAAAAATAAATACTCCATTTTGGAGAAGGAGGTACTATGAAAATTTTATGTATTGGAGAGGCACTGATAGATATGATCTGCACTGATAAAGGAAGCAGTTTATCACAAGGTCAGAATTTCTTAAAGAAACCAGGAGGCGCACCTACCAATGTAGCTGCGGCAGTTGCAGCTTTAGGTGGCGAAGTAGAGTTAGCAGCAAAAGTAGGCAAAGACCCTTTTGGCAAACAACTGATACAGGTAATGGAAGAGTTTGGCGTTTCCACCAAATATATGCTTCAAGATGAAAAGCATTTTACCACATTTGCATTTGTGTCATTGATGGAAGATGGAGAAAGAGATTTTGTTTTTAATCGTGGGGCAGATGGCGAATTAAATGAAGACGAAATCAATGCTATCGATTTAACAGAGGTTTCCATCATACACTTTGGATCTGCAACTGGTTTTTTAAATGGTCCTTTACAGAAAGCATATATCAGTTTATTAAATCGAGCAAAGAAACTAAACATATTCATCAGCTTTGATCCGAATTATCGTCACTTATTATTTCAAAATAATACAGATAGTTTTATTGAACAATCATGGTACTTTTTAAAGAATTGTCACTTTTTTAAATTAAGTGATGAGGAAGCCATGTTAATTACAAGAACTGCTACTTTACAAGATGCAACAATTGTTTTAAACAATGAAACCAGTGCTATCTATACCATTACACTTGGAAAAGAAGGAACGCTTCTTGGCTATCATCAAAAAAATAGTATTATTGAAAGTATTGCTATTAAACCTGTAGATACTACCGGAGCCGGGGATGCATTTGTGGGAGCTGTACTTTACCAACTATGCGATAAAACAGTAACCGAAATTACAAATGCGTCAATAGAAGATTGGAATGCAATAGTAACAAATGCCAATAAAGCAGGTGCAAGAACCTGTGAATATCTTGGCGCGATGGAAGCTTTTAAACATTTAAACAATCAGATTTTTCAATAACAAACAAATACAAGCTACTCGTGTATCAATATCAATTGCATCAACAAATATCCTTACCAGTATTAGAACATAAAATAGATGTAGCTGGAAAGGACAATCTCTTCTATAGCAGGTTCATTGCGAATTCAAGTGAAATATTTGATCTATATAATTCTTTATATAATAATCATCCTAAAGGAAGGGAGGCATTTTCTGAGCTCCTGGAAACAATTACCAGAGCCTATGCACAACGCTCAGAATCATTGAAACAAAAAGATGAAGAGAAAGAAGAATTAGATAATTGGTTTTTGACAAACCAATTGGCTGGAATGAGTTTGTATGTGGATCGTTTTTGTGGAGATTTAAAATCACTCAAGACTAAACTGGATTACTTTAAAAAGCTTGGTGTTAACTTCTTACACTTGATGCCCTTATTTGAAAGTCCTGCAGGGGAAAGCGATGGCGGATATGCCGTTTCAAATTTCAGAAAAGTGGATCCCCGTTTTGGAAATTTGGAAGACTTACAATCTGTACAAGAAAAGATGAGTTCAGAAGGGATGTTTTTGATGTTTGATATCGTTTTAAATCACACTTCATTCAGACACGAGTGGGCCGAGAGAGCAAAGAAAGGAGAGAAAAAGTATCAGGACTTTTTCTACATGTACGATGATAGAAGTTTGCCTGATTGGTTTGATGAAACCATGCCAGAAATTTTTCCAGAATCAGCTCCTGGCAGTTTTTCGTATGTTCCTGAATGCGATAAATGGGTCATGAGTGTATTTCACAATTATCAATGGGACCTCAACTATACCAATCCTGATGTATTTGTAACCATGCTCGATACTATTTTCTTTTATGCAAATTTGGGTGTGGATGTATTAAGGATCGATGCGCCTGCTTTTATTTGGAAACAATTAGGCACCAGCTGTCAGAATTTACCAGAAGCCCATACATTATTAAGGCTTATAAAACAATGTGTTCAAGTGGCTGCACCTGGAGTGGCTATATTAGGAGAAGCAATTGTTGCTCCAAAAGAGATCATGAAGTACTTTGGCACGGATCGTTTCACTGCAAAAGAATGCGACTTTGCTTATAACGCCACTCAAATGGCTTTGCAATGGGATGCGCTTGCAACAGGCGATACAAGGGTAATGCTGGCTGCCCAACAGGATATTTTGCAAAAGCCTTACGGTTGCTCCTGGATTACTTATACAAGATGCCACGATGATATTGGTTTAGGATATGACGACAGTATGATTGCTGCAGTTGGTTTTAATGCCTATGAGCATCGCAGGTATTTGAAAGAATATTATGCTGGGGCTTTGCAAAATTCACCTGCATCGGGCGCTTTATTTTCTGTAAACCCTAAAAATCAGGATGCAAGAATCAGTGGTTCTTTAGCTTCCTTATGTGGATTAGAAAAAGCTATACGTAAAAACGACTTGGCACAAATTGAAATTTCTATTCAGAAAATTAGTTTAATGCAAGCACAAAGCTTTTTTATTGGTGGATTACCTGTTATTTTTTATGGGGATGAACTCGGTTATACAAATGACTACTCTTATTTAAGTGATCCCGGAAAGAGTTACGATAATAGATGGATGCACAGGCCCATTATTAATTGGGAAAAAGAAGCAAATATTGAAAATCCTGAAACAGTGGAATCAAAAGTATTTCATGCTACAAAACGCATGATTGAAATCAGAAAAAAGATAACTGCTTTTGGTGATTATAAAAATCTTACCTGGCTTACACCTTATAATATTCATGTAGCCGGGTTTATACGCTCTTATGGTGAACAGATGGTTTACTGTTTATTTAATTTTAGCGATCAGGCTGCTTATGTTACATGGCATGCCTTTAAAAATCATGGGGCTACATCTAATAAGTTATATGATCATTGGACAGAACAGCCTTTAACAGTAGGCAGTGATCATGAATATTTGATTATTCCTCCATACGGTTTTTCTGTTTTGGAAGTACTTTAAATTAGTTGAAGAAAACTTGTTTCTTTATACTATGCTAAAATCAATACTATTATTCTGTACAGTTCTTAGTTTTAATACATCTAATGCGCAGATTAGCATTTTGACTACGGGTAGTGATATTACAATGAAAGATGCAATTGAAAACAATTGCAATATCGCTCTTGGAACTACTTCAGGTCATTACACACAAATGGTCTGGAAGAATACAAAAGAGGTAGGTGTAGGAGTATCAACATGTCCGAATGGTGCAATCATCATTGTAGCTAATTATTTTCCAGCTGGCAATTATATGAGACAATTCCCTTATTAAAAGTTTTTTCATTTAATATTTACTTCATTACCATTGATTCGATGCAACATAATTTAAATACAAATTCTAATATACCCATTAGCGGGTATTGCCAACCTATCAAGTCTGATTAAATTTACAAACATATGTTTTCAAAGCACGCGGCGTATATTTGGCGTTTGAATACATTTCAGCTAATATGGACAAAAATAATAGATTCTAGTAAATAATAAATTAAGTAGTAGCTGCAACAGAAGAAATAGCAAAGCAATTAAAATAGAAACAGTTTAAAATAAAATCAATTGAAAAGAATCATACTATTTTTCCCTGTATATTTTTGTTGTATTAGTTTCATAGCCGCACAAAATCCAGCAGATAGCATACAATTGTATTCTAAAGTTTTGTCTGATTCTGTTTCAATCAACAAACTACTTAACTACTGTTTCGAACATATCAATGAAATTCCGGATTTAGCCTATTCTAATTCTGAAATCGCATTAGCAAAAAGCAAGGAATTAAATCTTTCTTACTGCCAAGCAAGAGCGATGACGAACTTAGGTGCCATACAGGCCCTAAAAGGAAATTATTCAACTGCCCTGAAGTTTTATTTAGATTGTTTAACCATTTGGGAAAAAATAAATAATCAACAAGGCATCATGCTGAGCAAAAATAATATTGCTCAGGTCTATGGTTACTTAAAAAAGACAGAACTAGAATATCAATTTTTAAAAGAAGCAGAGCAGATTGCCATAAAAAATGGATTTCAGGACAACTTAGGTTTAATTAAATTGAATCTTTCAATCTATTATTCCAATAAAGGCGATTATAGAAACGCTTTTAAAGAACAATCAATTTCAAACGAAATTAATCTCAAACTCAATAAATTATCCATTGCAACTTTGGGTTTTTCAAATGCAGGCGCCTATTTATTTTATTTAAATAAAATTGATAGTGCCATAATTTACTATCGACATTCAGAAAATATTGCTATTAAAATAAATGATAAAAAAGGAATAGCAGTAAGTAGTGCTAATATTGCAGAAGCCTTTCAGAATACGGGAAATATCGATTCTGCTATATATTATTACAATAGATCTATCAATATCGCCCAAGCTATTGGGTTAAAAGATATACTAGCATTTAGTTACGAGCAATTGGCACTAATTTATAGAAAAATAGGTGACTATAATAAAGCATTTCAGTATACAGATTTAAAACAATTGATTAAAGATTCTATCATAAACAGTACGGCTACCAAACAGTTAGCAGAAATGCAAATTAAGTATGAGACAGAAAAGAAAGAAAAAAAGATAGATCAGCAGAAGTTTGAGATCAGTAAACGTAATTATTGGATTGGTGGTTTAAGTATTTCATTTATTTTGATCAGCTTATTGGTCTATTCTTTTAACCATAGGAACCAATTAAAAAAAGAAGCTCAAAATCAATTGCGTTTAAGAAAGTCTGAAGAGCAGGCTACTAAAGCTGTATTAGAAGCCGAAGAAAATGAAAGGATCAGAATTGCCTCTGACTTACATGATGGGATCGGACAGATGATGAGTGTTGCAAAAATGAATTTGAGTGCCATAGAAGATGAGATTCCATTTTTGAATATCGACCAAAAAAATAAATATTTAAATGCCATTGCTTTAGTAGATGATAGTTGCAAGGAGGTTCGAATCATATCGCATAACATGATGCCAAATGCACTTATCAAAACTGGTTTAGCAAATGCAGTAAGAAAATTCTTAGACGACCTTCATAATCGATCCATAAAGATTAACCTTTACACTGAAGGACTAAATGAAAGAATTGATTCCAATACAGAAATCATCCTTTATAGAATCATTCAGGAAACAGTTGCAAATGTATTTAAACATGCCCATGCAAATATACTCGACATCACCCTGATAAAAGAACCACTTAGCATCAACATTGTCATAGAAGACAATGGAAAAGGCTTTGATTTGAGTCAAGCAAAAAGCAAAGATGGTATTGGATTAAAAAATATAGAATCGAGGGTAATTTTCTTAAAAGGAACCATTGAATGGGATTCGAAAATTGGGAAAGGCACTGTAGTGGTGATTAATATTCCATGCTAAAAGGAAGGATTTTTATATCAGGCAAATTAAAAAATTACTTATACATACCTGTCTGCATAAAATAGGCAATTTTTTTTGCGCTATATGAATTGTCTTTACCAGAATACCAGCTATTAACCTTAAAAATTACTGAATCATTCCGGGCATTCATTTGAATTCGAAGAGAATTTCCTTTATGAAAATCGTTGTAGTAAGGCATGTACAAAACACTATCCTCCCTTAGTAAATTACCCCCCACAATTAACAGTTTATTATTTTCAAGATACTGACTAGCTCTACGCCAAATTATTGTGGCGCTGTCTTTCGAAACAGTGAACGGATTCTCTTGTTTAGTAACATTTGCAATAAATTCTTTGGACGAGTTCCCATTATAAAATTGTAAAAATAGAAAACAAAACAAAAGAAACGAAATGGAAATCATTAAAAAGTATTTCATCCTTTTGATTGTAAGTTGCGTTTAACAATAGTATCCAATAACCACATAATTGCTAAGTAACAAATTACCATAATAGGATACCAAAATAAGATCAAGAAATAATAACCATGACGCCGGCTAGCATCCTCTCCCAATATCTTGTCGATCATATCATACGATAAAAATAAACTATGCAAGATCAGATAGGGAACTACAAAACTCCCAGCAATTAATACCCATGAAAACCTTTTAACTAAATGTTTCTTTCTATACCAAAAAACAAATACAAAATGCAAAGCGAAAAATAGAATCCCACAAAAGATCATTATACCATAGGGGCCAATTGAAATAAGCGTTTGAGCAAGGTTTGAAATAACAGGCTTGTACTCAATAATAAATAAATCACCTGGCAATGTGTTGAATTTCCAATTAGAAGTTAAACCACTTATTCCGGCATTGGGGTTGCCTAAATTAGTAGTTATAAAATTCGAAGTATAATCTTGGATAATTGATATAGAAAGTCCACCAAATGATTTCCAATATTTAGCAGGCTCTAATGAATACCTGAAACTATAATTTTTAAGCCACTCATTATAATATACCCATACTTTTGCGGTATACTCAACTTTTATTTTGTGGATCCCTTTTTGCAAATTGGTTTTAAAGAATTTTAGATCATCTAAATTATACAGTGTATTATTATTATGTATCCAGGTAATACTCAAATACTGGTTGCTATCAATTAAATCATTAAATGAATTTGAAAATTTTTCAAAAGGCGAATCTTTTGGTTTAATAATATAATTGGGAATGTCAAGAATATTTACTCTTTGGTCATCTACCCAAACATTAAAATCATCTTTATAATCCTTTGCTAAAAATAATAAAGGGATCTGTCCTCCTATCAAATCGCTTTCCACTAAGTATTCGATTGTATACTTAGCAGTCTTGAAGTCACTGCTAATATGTACAACAATGTTTTCATGCAAAATATTTACATCTTTACTTGAAAATGCACTAGCATTTTTTGAGCCTTCTCTGATTGGCGATGCCATATTTGCAATGCACAGATGGCTCAAAAGTATAAATGCGACAATCAGTTTTGATTTCATGAAATATGTTTACAGAGATTATCCAGTTTGTCAGTCAACTACATGTTTCTGACCATCAGCTCCCCAATAATAATGCGTTACTTTAGTTGGAAATAATGGCAGTTGTTTTAATGCTTTTGCTTTTTCGTAATTTTTATTTATAGTATTTTCTATGTTTTCCATTTCTTGTCTGCTTTTTTGATCTCTTGCATGTTGTGCATCAAGCGATTTGTAAAATGCGTCTCTGTCACTTTCGGCTTTTGCCTGATAGGCATTGGTTCTGTTTGCATACACCTGCTGATTATTATGATCGTCTAAAATATCTGCTCTCAATGTATTCCAGTCAATGATATAAATACTGGTTGCATAATTTTTTGAAGGAGTGTTTTCACAATAGTGTGGATTATTATACTTTAGCATAGCCGATTTTAATAAATTATCATCCCAAACCATTTCACTGCAACGAGTTGGCGGGAGTAAGTTTACAATTTTTTCGCAGATATTATTTTGTCTGTTTACAAAATAATAACGACTGCCCGGCGCTTTTTCTTTAAATATCAGATACAAATTATTTGCATGCTCAAATTTTACATCTCCTGCAGGGGTTGTTAATTGATTTAACTTGTTTATATATGCACTGTCAAAAACAGTTGTTGAGTATTCATCAAAATATAATATACTTTTAATTGGCCTGTCATAAATTGTCTCATTCGTTATTGGCTTATTATCAATTGGTATCCAGCTGCAAAAATTACCTTTTAAAATCATTGGGTAATAAGACGATGCCAACTC
>JBAXXT010000054.1:0-17308 GCA_037127755.1 Bacteroidota bacterium | reverse complement strand
ATATTATAACGATTATATTACAATATATCGTTTTTAATAATTTATTAATCCTGAGGGTCAATGGCAAAAAATCGTCAATACAAAAAGGAGAAAAATGTATTTAATTAATGTACATGTCTTTTTTTCATGATGCCACCAGAGGCTTCTTTAATAGTACTTGCAAATACAAAAGCTTTAGGATCAACTTCCTGTATAAGGTTAGTGATTTTACGCATTTCTAATCTGGAAATAATGGTAAAAATGATATCACAATCTTCATGAAATTCAAATTTTCCGGGTAAGAAACCACGTTCCCCTTTATAAACTGTAATACCCTTTCCCATTTCATTCACCAATCGATGTTTTAGTTCTGCACTCTTACCTGAAATAATTGTAACTCCTGTATATGCTTCCAATCCTTCAATCACATAATCAATGGTTTTTGATGCAATAAAATAGGTTAACATCGAATAAAGCGCAGTTTTGGGTCCGAAGTGTAGAGCCGCAAAACTGAATATGATAATATTAATTCCAAGAATGATTTCACTGATGGTAAAACTGGATCTTCTCAAAGTATAAAGTGCCAGCACTTCAATGCCATCAACTGCACAACCCGCCCTCATGGTTAACCCAATTCCAATACCCAGGAAAAATCCTCCAAAAATGGATATTAAAAGTTTATCATCGGTAATAGTGGGGAATCCTGGATATAGTAAGCAAATACCCAATAAAGTAACCGCGAACAAAGTTTTAATTGCAAATCCTTTATTAATGGAAAAATAAGAGATGATTACAAATGGAATATTTACTGCCACGATTACATAGGCTAAATTGATATGAAAAAATTCATGTATCATCAATGAGATACCAGTGATTCCACCATCAAAAAAATTATTGGGCACTAAAAATCCTTTTAAGCCAAAAGCAGTAATAATAACACCGGCTAAAATGATCACAAAATCCCAGACCGATGATTCATGATGTTTAATCGTATGCGGACTCTCCAATTGGGTATTTAATTTCAACAGGTTTTTCTCTTGTATGGGGCCTAATTTCTTTCTCGCAGTTTTAGTAAAATAATGATGACTCTTTAAAAAAGTTGTTTGTTGCTCCTGCCACTGACTTTTATTGTTTAAGAGATCAACCTGCAACAATTCCTCAAAAAGGGTTTCTGCAATTGACTCATAATTTGTAGTCCCTAAATAATATAAATCAGCATCACAAAGGATTTCTCCTAAAAAATTGGTTGGTGTTTGTGGAATTTTTGTGGCCATAATGATGGTACAAATGGCCTCAATGTCTTTTTCATTAAAATTAAAATCCGGCAAAAATTCTCTTGCAATTTTACAAGACATTTCTTCGTGGCCATTATAAACTTCAATAAAACCAGCATCATGATAAGCAGCAGCAACTAATAATAAATCCCGATCGTAACCAATTACACCCTCCTCTTCTGCAATCACTGAAACATGTTGAATTACGCGCTCGGTATGACTTAAATTATGGTAGGTTAAAGAACTATTTAATTCGTGAGATAACTTATCTAAAATAAAAGAAATTGCTGCCGCGGATTGCATAAATGGATTAGCTTAAATGAGAATATTCGACAATATAAATAAAGATGCATAAGAAAATCATCAGTTTGAGACATTTTTTCGTAAAACCATTAAAATATCAAAAATCATAAATCTAATATTAATTACAACCGCTCAATTTGAATTTTAGTCACTATGAAAAAAAACATATATTCATTTATATATATATTTAATTAACATTTTTTTGAATCTGAATATGACATTCCTCATGTTCCCATATGCACAAAATCATTGTTTTAAAATACCCCTCAAGGTAATTTCACATCCTATTTGATGTACTAATGTTTAAACAGCATTCATCTACCCATAAGAAATTCTGAAAAAACAAACAATATGCCCGAAAACGACATTACCAAACCCATAGATCTAACCACCCACGCGGAAGGTACTGGTGCACTAAGATCTAGACGTCCAGTTTATATGGACTTTATGCCTCCTTGTAACAGCGCCTGTCCGGCAGGAGAAAATATCCAGGGATGGATGGCGCATGCGCAGGCTGGCAATTATTTCGAAGCATTTCAAACCATGCTGGAAGACAACCCCTTCCCTGGAATCATGGGTAGAATTTGCGTAAAACCTTGTGAAACAGGTTGTAACAGAAATCATATTGACGATACTGTAAATATTCATGCAGTAGAAAGATTTATTGGAGATGAAGCAGTAAAGAATAATTGGCAGCTAAGAACAAATGTGAAACCTACCGGTAAAAGAGTATTGGTGGTGGGTGCAGGTCCAAGTGGACTTTCCGCTGCTTATCACCTTGCAAAAGCAGGTCATGAAGTTGAAATATATGAAGCAAGCGGTCATATTGGTGGTCTGATGTGGGCAGGAATTCCTGAATACCGTTTGCCCAAAGAGATTTTAGATACAGAGATAAATCGAATTGCACAATTAGGTGTAAAAATTCGACTGAACGCTAAAGTACATGACCTTCAGGGCCTTAAAGAAGATGGCAAATTCGATGCAGTTTATCTAGGCATCGGCGCTCAGAAAATTCAGGAAGAAGATTTTACGCGCGACAATTCAGTGTATATCAAAACTGCATTTGAATTTTTTACCGAAATCAAAACTAATAATAGCGCCTATATCCAAAAGAAAGTAGTGGTGTATGGTGGTGGAAAGTTAGCTATGTATTTATCCAGAATCATCAAGCGTTTCGGTTCTGAAGTTGCAGTTTATTTTCCGGGCGATAAAAAAATGATGCCTGCATATGATTACGAGACTGAAGATGCACTAGCTGAAGGTGTTGATGTTCAATTATACAAGAAGATTCATAAAATTGAAAATAACAAAATCACACTTGAAACTGTAAAAGTAGAAAAGGGTAAAGCAATTGGTACCGCAACATTTGAAACAATTGATGCAGATGTATTGATCATTGCAAACCGTCAGGCTGCTGATACTGATTTCTTAAAGTCAATAGAGGGCATTCAATTAAATGAAGATGGAACGATCATCATTGATGGACAAAGAATGACAGGTCACTCTGGCATTTTTGCCGGTGGTGATACACTGCCAGGTGAAAATAGAAGTGCTACCATTGCTATTGGACATGGAAAAAAAGCAGCTCGCACCATCAATAGTTTCTTAGAGAACCAAGCTTATAATAAAGGGGAAAAACATCCTACGGCAGGATATCGAAAACTGCATATGTGGTATAAAACGGAAGCACCACAAAAGGAACAAGATAAACTTGCACCAGCACAAGCTGTTAAATCATTTGATGAAATCAATTCAGGTTTCTCAGAAGCAGAAGCAAGGTTTGAAGCACAACGTTGCCTGAGCTGTGGTAACTGTTTCGAATGCGACGGATGTTTTGGTGCATGCCCTGAAGATGCCATCATTAAATTAGGAAAAGGCAACCGCTATAAATTCAATTTAGATGCTTGTACAGGATGCGCCGTTTGCTATGAACAATGTCCGTGTCATGCAATAGAAATGATTTCAGAACCCATAAATGAAACTACTAATGCCTAATAAAAATATCATATCAACAATCGACGGTAACGAAGCTGCTGCCTATGTAGCATATCGTGTTAACGAAGTTTGTGCCATCTATCCGATTACACCCTCATCTACAATGGCAGAGTTAGCCGATGAATGGGCTTCAAAAGGAACTAAAAATATTTGGGGCGGTGTTCCAGATATTATGGAAATGCAAAGTGAAGCTGGTGCCGTTGGTACTGTTCACGGAGCTTTACAAACTGGATCTCTTACCACTACATTTACTGCATCACAAGGTTTAATGTTGATGCTTCCCAACATGTATAAAATTGCTGGAGAACTTACTGCAACTGTATTTCATGTAGCGGCTCGTTCATTAGCAGCACAAGGTTTATCAATCTTTGGAGATCACCAGGATGTAATGGCAGCAAGAACAACAGGCTTTGCACTGCTTAGTTCTGCAAGTGTTCAGGAAGCACATGATTTTGCACTGATTGCTCAAAATGCAACTTTAAAATCCAGAATTCCTTTTGTACACTTTTTTGATGGATTCCGTACTTCTCATGAAGTAAATAAATTAGAACTTTTAACCGATGAGCAAATCAAATCCATGATTCCAGATGAATTAGTGATCGCTCATAGAAATAGAGGATTAAATCCTGAGCATCCATTTATTAGAGGAACTGCTCAAAACCCTGACGTATATTTCCAAGGAAGAGAAACAGTGAATTCTTTTTATAATAATCTTCCACAAATAGTAGAAGACAGCATGCGTGAATTTGAAAAACTCACAGGCAGAAAATATGAACTGTTCCAATACACGGGTGCTGCGGATGCAGAACGCGTAATTATTGTAATGGGATCAGGTGGTGAAACGGTGGCTGAAACGATGGAAGCATTAAATGCTACAGGTGAAAAAACAGGTGTGATCCAGGTTCGTTTATATAGAACATTTTCTTTAGAGCATTTGGTAAAAGCATTACCTGCATCGGTTAAATCTATCGCTATTCTTGACAGAACAAAAGAATCGGGTGCCGCTGGTGAACCCATGTATCAGGATGTTTTATCAACTTTAGTAGAAGCTTTACAACAAGGTAAGATTAAGCATTTACCAAATTTAGTGGGTGGCCGATATGGTTTATCTTCTAAAGAATTTACTCCTGCCATGGTGAAGGCAGTATATGATGAATTGAAAAAAGAAAAACCTAAAAATGGTTTCACCGTAGGTATTAATGACGACGTTACCCATTTGAGTTTATCATACGATCCTTCTTATAAATTGGATGAATCAGAATGGAGACAAGGTTTATTCTTCGGACTAGGCGCTGATGGTACCGTTGGTGCCAATAAAAACACCATCAAAATTATCGGAGAGAATACGGATCTATACGGACAAGGTTATTTCGTGTACGATTCTAAAAAATCTGGCGCAAGAACTGTATCTCACCTGCGTTTCGGACCAAAACCGATTCGTGCTCCTTACTTAATTTCTAAAGCAGACTTCATTGCTTGTCACCAATTCAACTTCACTGAAAAAGTAGAAATGTTGAGTTATGCAAGTGATGGTGCTACATTCTTATTAAATAGCCCTTATAGTAAAGAAGAAGTCTGGGATAAATTAACAGGTCAGGTTCAGAAAAGTATCATCGACAAGAAAATTAAATTCTTTGTAATTGATGCAACAACAGTTGCCAGAGATACAGGAATGAAAGGTCGTATCAATACCATCATGCAAACTTGTTATTTTGCATTATCCGGTGTATTGCCAAGAGAAGCTGCAATTAAGCAAATTAAAAAAGCAATTGAAAAAACATACTTTAAAAAAGGACAAAAAGTTATCGATCAAAACTTCATTGCAGTAGATGCCACACTTGCAAATATGTATGAAGTAAACTATCCAGGTTCTGTTTCTGCTGCCGACAATAACTTACAAACGGTTTCTGATAAAGCGCCCGACTTTGTAAAGAATGTTACAGCAGTAATGATGGCCGATCATGGTGATACCTTACCAGTAAGTATGATGCCGATAGACGGCACCTACCCTAGTGGAACAACTCAATGGGAGAAAAGAAATGTTAGTGATTTAGTGGCTGTTTGGGAGCCAGATATGTGTATACAATGTGGCAACTGTGCTTATGTTTGTCCGCATAGTGTAATCCGTTCTAAATTCTATCATAAAGACAATCTAAAAGGTGTTGGTGATGGATTTAAACATGCCCCGATTAATGCAAGAGGGTTTCCTGAAACGCAATACACATTACAAGTTTATTTAGAAGATTGTACTGGCTGTAATTTATGTACCGAAGTTTGTCCGGTTATAGATCCAATAAACAAAGAACGCAAAGCCATCAACCTGTGTGATAAAGAACCCATCTTGGAAGTTGAGAAAGCAAATATTTCAACATTTGAAAATATCACATGGAACGATCGTTCTAAAATTGATTTCTCCACTGTTCATGGCGCACAATTCTTAGAACCCTTATTCGAGTTCTCAGGTGCTTGTGCGGGTTGTGGTGAAACACCTTACTTGAAATTATTATCACAATTATTTGGACAAAGATTATTGGTTGCAAACGCAACAGGATGTTCTTCTATCTATGGTGGTAATTTACCAACCACACCTTGGACAGTAAACAAAGAAGGACGTGGGCCAGCCTGGTCAAACTCTCTATTTGAAGACAATGCTGAGTTTGGATTAGGAATGAGAATCACTGCAGATAATCAGTTGAATATGGCTAAACAATTGTTGAAAGAATTAAAGCCTGAAATTGGTGAAGATTTTGTTGACGAAATCATTAATGCAAAACAAACGCACGAATCAGAACTAGCTATTCAACAATTGCGTGTTCAATTATTGAAAGAAAAATTAGCTGCCATTTCTGCTCCAGCTGCTAAACATTTATTATCTGTTTGCGATCAGTTAGTTCGCAGAAGTGTTTGGTTAGTAGGTGGCGATGGATGGGCTTATGATATTGGATACGGTGGCCTTGACCATGCTTTAGCTAGTGGAAGAAATGTGAAGATTTTAGTAATGGATACAGAAGTGTATTCTAATACAGGCGGACAATCTTCAAAATCTACGCCAACAGCAGCTACCGCAAAATTTGCTTCAGCTGGTAAAACAGGTGGAAAGAAAGATTTAGCAATGCAGGCAATGTCATACGGTAATGTTTATGTGGCAAGAATTGCATTTGGTGCCAACCCACAACAAACATTATTAGCATTGCGTGAAGCAGAAGCTTACGACGGACCTGCACTGATTCTTGCATATAGTCATTGTATTGCACATGGTTATGATCTGAAGAATGGATTAACACAACAGAATATGGCAGTTGCAAGTGGTCACTGGCCTCTATTGAGATATAATCCGGTGCTAAGACAGAAAAATCAAAACCCATTTGTTTTAGATTCTCCAAGACCTACCATTAGTTTAAGAGAATACGCTTATAACGAATTAAGATATAAAGTGCTTACAACAACCAATCCTGAAGAAGCGGAAAGATTGATGGTGCATGCACAGAATTTAGTAAACTTAAAATGGAAAACCTACGAAGAATTGGCAACTAAAAAAGCTAGCGACTTCGTACCATTAGGATAACATTCGAATGCTTTTTATGAAGAATGCCACCTCTTAAAACAGGTGGCATTCTTTATGTAAGTATAGATTCTTTTTCCGTTAATTTTTCTAAAAGTTTTATTTGATTTGCGGCTCTCACAAAATTTTGACCCTCATATTTTGCACCATAATATCGATCATTGTTTAAATGATCGGTAAGAAAACGTAATGCCTGCATATAAATCATAAACTGTGCAGCATAAAAAAAATGCTGTTTTTCTTTTTTTGTTAACTCGTCCCCCATGGCATCTGAGTAACCATTCACAATTGCTTGATAAATTTCAGTCCGAATAGTTATTTTTGTCAGATCAGTTTCTTCCTCGCTCACTGGACACAAATAAGTTCGCATCATATCACCTACATCACTTATAAATAATCCAGGCATTAAAGTATCTAAATCAATTACACAAATCCCTTGATTCGCATCATTGAATAATATATTGCTGATTTTAGTATCATGGTGTGTAACACGCTTTTTAAAATCCGGATGCATCAGAATTGACTGATAAATCTTTACGATTGTCTTAAACTTTATTAATTTTTGAATGATTTGTTTTGATTGTTTAATCCTTTCTAAATCACCAGAAATTAAAGCTTCTTCAAACTGTTGATATCTTAGTGTAAGGTTATGAAAATCAGGTAATGTGAATCCAAGTTTTTTGATATTAAACCCGCTCAATAGTTTTGTAAAAATACCAAACTGTTTGGCTGCCTCATAAGCCTCTGAAGCAGTATCCACAACTGTTTTAGCATGTGACCCCATTACAAAAGGAAACATTCGATAGTATTCATTATCAAAACATACCATCGAATACCCGGCCTTAGTTTGAATAGGGTGAACAAAAAAATAATCCGGATAATTCTTTTGTAAATAATCCCCAACAGCATCGATATTATTTGCAATAGCCTGGGGATCTGGGAATACGTTTTGGTTAATGGTTTGCAAAATATAATCACCTTTTGAAGATTGTATTTTCCAAGTATGATTTATCAACCCAGTACCAAAACTTTGCTGAACTAAACCCTCCGATTCAAATCCATATGCACTTAAAACTTCTAAAGGAATCGATTCCATTTTCTACTTTTTTTAATACGTATCATTTAAAGCAAATACGGGCTTGCGATACATCCATTGTCCGCCTGTAAAATCAGGAAATTCAACAGTCTGACAACCAAGATCTATTGATTTTTCACTGAGCGGTGATATGGCACTCCAGGTTGCTGCGTCGTACACATCCAAAGGAGTGGCTGTTTTATGTTTGATACTTTCAACTAATGCATGTATTACAAAAAAGTCCATCCCCCCATGTCCCGCACCAGCTGTTTCTTTACTCCAGCGTTGCCATAATGGATGGTCATATTTATCAAGCCATTGTTTTGCATCATCCCACTGATGAGCTTTGGCTGATTTATCTTCGATATAAATACTCTTATTCACATCCATCCAAAGCCCTTCCGTACCCTGCACTCTAAATCCTAATGAATAGGGTCTTGGTAAATTAGTATCATGTTGCAATAAAATGGTTTCACCGTTTACACAATTAATGGACGTAGTTACCACATCTCCTAATTTAAAATTCACTTTTGCATTTGGATGATTTTCTCCTCCTTGTTTCACAATATGATTATGCAACCCTCTCGCCTTTGATGAAAATGAACACAATGATGTAAATCTATTTCCTCTATTAATGTTTATGTAATTGGCGATTGGGCCAACACCATGTGTGGGATACAGATCCCCATTCCGATGTACAGAATGTTCTGTTCTCCAATGCGCCTCTGAATAAGCTTTTTCACCAAACTCTACCCCATGACCATATACTTCAGTACCATTATTAAATTTCACTTCCCGTAAATCGTGCTGATAACCTCCCTGTAAATGAATCAATTCACCAAAAACACCCTGACGAACCATATTCAAAACGGCCATCACATCTCTTCGATAGCATACGTTTTCAAGCATCATTACATGTCCCTTATATTTCTCAGCTGCATGAACTACTTCCCAATGATCTTCTAAACTGATTCCAATCATCACTTCCGAACCCACATACTTTATACCAGATTCTAAACTTCCAATGATCATTTCTTTATGCCATTCCCAAGGAGTAGCAATAACAATTCCATCCAATTGATTTTTCTCTAACATCTTTTTCCATGCGAGATTATCTCCAGTAAATATTTCTGGCATCTTTTTTCCACTCTTATTAATAATTTCTTTCGCAGCGTTAAGTGTACGAGCATCTATATCGCAAATCGCTAGTAATTCAACATCATCTCTGCGTAGCAAAAGATCAAGATGATTTAAGCCTCTTTGCCCAACTCCGATGATTCCCATTTTAACTTTAGTATCAGCAGAAGCAGCAAATAGTTTATTGGAAGATGCTAAAGCTAAAGAAGCGGCAGCAAATCCTGTATTGCGGAGAAATTCTTTTCTATGCATTTTTTATATTTTTAAGGGGTATGTTTAAATAATTAATTAATACAATTTTGAAAGGATAAATATCAGGCAAAAAAAAACAAAGGCCGAATAAATCAACCTTTGTTTTATTATATCAAGCAAACAATCGTTAGAATTTGTTGTTTTTCGCAAGAGATTCGCTCCTTTTTCTCACCATTAATAAGACACCTGCTGACAAAAAAGAAGCTCCCGCAAAAAAAAGTCCTATCACAATCAGAAGCCAGTCATTTATAAAATTGATACCTAATAAAATTAATGCAGTAAATAACAATAACAGGATTGTAATTAACTTCTGTTTCATAATAGCAATTTAGGGGCTTCAAAAAATAAGCAAACAAATTAACCGAATTTAATGATACCAGCCTCCGTTGAAAACACCGAATTTTTCAAAAAACAGCTATTTTCTCTATTTTAATACCAAAATTCCTTTCTGAACAGCTGCATCATATCGATTTGCTATTTCAAAATATCCTTCCATACGCCATATCTGCTTTGCCATCAAAGTTTGTAATCGTTGACTAATTTGAACTTTTTCCTTATCGGTAAAAGGATTAATAATTACGCCATCATGGGCTAAAGAAAAACTTCTTAAATCCGCCAACTCTTTTTCTCCGGGAAGAAATTCAGTCAATATATTCTCGGGCTTTTTTATTTGGTCAAACTTGACTTTGTTTTGAAGATAATATCTATAAACAAAACTACTCAATGAATTTCTATAATATAACCTCAATACATTATCACTAATATTAGCAGTATCTAAAGGAATAAAAATGTCTGGAGTAATGCCACCACCGTCATAAACCAATTTGCCACCCGGCGTTTTAAAAGCTTTGCCTTTAGGCTTAGAAGTATCCGCTTTAATCATAGAACCATTATGAAATCTGGTTAACAGTTCCTCATTATATTCTTCATGGTCTTTGCCGTAAGGTTTCTGAATGTTTCTGCCCAAAGGGGTATAATAACGTGAAACGGTAAGACGAACAGCGCTGCCATCACTCAATTGAAATTGTTGTTGCACTAATCCTTTACCAAATGTTCTTCTTCCAATAATAGTTGCTCTATCCCAGTCTTGTAATGCACCAGCCAGTACTTCACTTGCTGAAGCAGAACTTTCATCAACAAGTACTGCTAAATTTCCTGTTTCAAAAATACCATCCCTTCTACATCGATTATCAAATCTTGGTTGATGATCACCTTCAGTATATACAATTAATTTATCACCACTTAAAAACTCATCCGCAATTGCAATGGCTTCTTTCAATAATCCGCCTCCATTTCCACGCAAATCGAGAATCAATTTTTGCATCCCTTTCTTTTTCAAATCACCCATGCTTTCCATAAATGCTTCATAGGATCTATCTGCAAACCGATTAATTCTAATGAACCCTGTTTCTTTATCCAGCATATAAGAAACATCAATAATGGGTACAGGAAAAGAAGCTCTTTCAATTTCTTTCTCTATTATTTTTCCTGACCTTAAAATCTTAATCTTCACTTTAGTTCCTGTCTCCCCTTTTAAAAGCGACCTAACTCTTTCTATCTTTAGAAATTTACCTGCAATCTGAGCAGTGTCGTTAATCGTTATTAGTTTGTCGCCTACTTCAATTCCTGCTTTTTCGGAAGGTCCCGTTTTAATTACATTCATCACATTTACCGTATCATCAAAAACCTGAAACTCAATTCCAATACCTTTGATATTATCCTGCAAATGTTCTTCAGCTGCATTCAACTGATCAGAAGGGATTAAAACAGAATGTGGGTCAAGATGCGAAAGCAATTGATTAACAGCAAGTTGATTGATACTATCAGAAGCTACTTTGTCGACATATCTGCTTCTTACCAAATCAACAACTTCCTGTAATGAGGTTCTTTTTGTGAATCCTAGAAATCTTCCCCCAGCAGTTTCTTCCCTTAATTGATAACCAATTAACATTCCTAACACAATCGTAATGGCAAACAAAACAGGTAGCCAGACTTGCAATTTTTTACTTCCCATAAACTATACTTCTTTGTAACTTGAAATAGTATGCGAATATCCGTATTAATGCTTGATTCTGAGATAAAGGTTTGTTGTTTCGGATGAATGGTATAAGTTGCGGGTAGTTTTGATAGATAGATTAATGAAAGGATTATAGACCAGAAAAAATATTAATATGTTAGTTACCTTAATTGCCGATAGTGGTGCCACCAAATGCGAGTGGTGCCTGATAGAAAATGGCAAGAAAAAAAAGATTAGTACAACAGGAATCAGTCCCTATTTTTTGAACGCAGCGCAAATTGAGCAATTACTAATCAAGCAACTAGTTCCGAAATTAAAAGATGTAATTATTAATGAAGTCCATTTTTACGGTACTGGATTAAGTAATCAAAATAATGTGGCGATACTTAAAACTGTATTAAAAAAAATATTCAAGAAAGCAAAAATTTCTATTGAAACGGATTTAACTGCAGCAGCTAGAGCTTTATGTGGTAATGAAAAAGGTATTGCTTGTATATTAGGTACAGGATCAAATTCTTGCTTTTTTAATGGAAGAAAAATAATTAAAAATAGCCCTGGCATTGGGTTTATTTTAGGAGATGAAGGCAGTGGATCTTATTTGGGAAAGAAAGTAATTCAATATTATTTATATCAAACTTTTGATGAGGAATTGATGACGAGTTTTGAAAAAAGATTTCTGACAAACCCTATTGAAATTTTAGAAAACGTGTATAAAAAACCCATGGCCAATAGGTATCTCGCATCTTTTGCAATTTTCTTAGCCGAAAACAGAGGGCATTATATGATTGAAAACATCATAGAAGATGGCTTGAATGATTTCTTTTTTGCTCATATTTATAAATACAAAGAAAGCTGGACCCATCCTATTAATTTTATTGGAAGCGTTGCTTATGGTTTTAAAGATGTTTTACAAGAACTTTGTAACGGGTATGAATTAGAATTAGGAAAAGTGATGAAAGCTCCTATGAAAGGGCTAATCGAATATCACAGTTAAATGGATCTTATGTCAGAGTTTATTAAAGTAACTGAACAAACTTCTACTTACCATCATCTTGAAAATATGTCGATTCAAGAGTTGCTGGTAAATATGAATCAGGAAGATAAAGCAGTACCATTTGCAGTTGAAAAAGTGATTCCCCAAATTGAAAAATTAAGTGCTGCAATTAGTGATAAAATGATGGTGGGGGGAAGGTTATTTTATATTGGTGCTGGAACAAGTGGTCGTTTAGGAATCGTAGACGCCAGCGAATGCCCCCCAACATTTGGGGTTCCTTATGGTTTAGTAATTGGACTGATCGCCGGAGGAGAAAAAGCCATCACAGAAGCAGTAGAATTTGCGGAAGATAGTGCAGCAGCAGGTTGGAATGATCTTGTTACACATTTTGTAAGTGATAAAGATGTTGTAGTGGGTCTAGCAGCAAGTGGCACTACCCCTTATGTAATTGGAGCGCTTAAAGAATGTAGAAAAAGAGGCATCATTACAGGTAGCATTAGCTGCAATCCAAATTCTCCTGTGTCAGCAGAAGCAGACTTTCCTGTAGAAGTAGTGGTGGGTCCTGAATTTGTTACGGGTAGTACAAGAATGAAAAGTGGTACCGCACAAAAATTAGTATTGAATATGATTTCCACTTCTGTTATGATCCAATTAGGACGGGTAGAAGATAATAAGATGGTGAATATGCAATTAAGTAATTTAAAACTAGTTGATCGAGGGGTGAAGATGTTGATGGAAGCCCTTCATTTATCTGATTATGAAACAGCCAAAGAACTTTTATTAAAACACGGGACTGTTAAGAAAGCCGTAGAATCAGTAAGCTCCTTATAACTATGCATGATATCGAACCATTTTTTAATTGGAGACATATATATGTAGCAGAAGAAGACCCTAAATCTCCATTTTTTGGCCGTACCTATAGTGAATTTGAATTTACACAAACTGTCTATAACTATTATATACATCCTCAATGGGACGATTTTGGAAGTAGAACCCTTTACCTCAAAATCATTTATGTTGACTACGAACTAAATTTTGCGATAATAGAATTGTTGGGTGAATGGAATGATGCAATTGAGAATGATATCATGGAACTAAAAAGAGAAATTTTAGATCTGCTATATGCTCAGAAAATTTATAAATATATTTTGATAGCCGAAAATGTGTTGAATTTTCATAGTAGTGATAAAGAATATTATCAGGAATGGTTCGAAGAATTAAGTGATGAAAATGGATGGGCTGTGATCTTAAATATGCCAGCTGCAACACAACAGGATTTTAAAAAGAAAAAATTACAATATTATATCGAACTCATGGAGTTGATTGATTGGCGTGTTTATAAACCTTATCACCTCTTTAAAAAAATTGATGAGGAACTCACCAAAAGGTTGGATTAAACTTATAATTCACAAAAGCTCATTATATTTACCCATTAAATTACTGATATGTCATTACCCGTAAACAATAAGAACAGCGGAAAACCAGGCAGCAAAGGGCCAAAAAGTTCTGCTCAAGGTTCCAAATTTATTGCTAAGCCAGGTGCTAAAGCAGTAGGTACTACGAAGAAACCCATTAAAACTGGTGGTTCAAGAGGTAGCTAAAATCAAAAATCAAAAGTAAAAATTCAAAAGAATTAATCAAATCGATACTAGTAAAAAATACCTGTTTTTTTTTTGAATTTTGAATTTTTACTTTTGAATTAATCTATCTAGTCCCAACCCAAATTTTCTTAGCGTATCTAACGCAATATCATATCCAGCATCTGCATGACGTATGACTCCCATTCCAGGGTCATTCCTCAACACCCTACTAAGTCTGGCTTCTGCTTTATCAGTTCCATCTGCCACAATTACCATTCCAGCGTGAATACTATAACCCATCCCTACGCCGCCACCATGATGTAAACTAACCCATGATGCGCCTCCTGCTGTATTGATTAATGCATTTAAGATTGGCCAATCAGCTACTGCATCTGAACCATCCAGCATTGCTTCAGTTTCTCTATTGGGTGAAGCCACAGAACCCGTATCCAAATGATCGCGACCAATAACAATGGGGGCTTTTACTTTTCCAGTGCGAACCAATTCATTAAAAGCTAATCCTGCTTTCTCTCGCTCGCCCTGTCCTAACCAACAAATTCTAGCTGGTAATCCTTGAAATGCAATTCGTTCCTTAGCCATTTTCATCCAACGATGAAGGCTAGTATTTTCTGGAAACAATTCAAGGATCAAAGCATCTGTAACAGCAATATCCTGAGGATCTCCACTTAATGCTGCCCAACGAAATGGACCTTTGCCCTCACAGAATAAAGGTCGAATATAAGCAGGTACAAATCCTGGAAAATCAAAAGCATTCTTTAGACCAGCCTCTTGTGCTCTGGCTCTTAAATTATTACCATAATCAAAAACAATCGATCCTTTAGCTTGTAGTTCAATCATTAGTTCTACATGCATTTTCATGCTATCATAACTCAGCGCAATATATTTATCAGGATCATTGGTTCTTAATGCATTTGCTTCTGCATTATTTAAAGTATGTGGCACATATCCAATCAATGGATCATGGGCAGAAGTCTGGTCTGTTAATACATCAACAACAATATTTCTTTCAATCAATCTTTTCAAAAGGGTTACTGCATTACATAATACGCCAATACTCAATGCTTCCCCAGATATTTTTGCATCTAATGCACGATCTATTGCTGCATCCATATCCAATATTTTCACATCCAGATACCGGGTTTCTAAACGCTTATCAATACGCCACTCCTCTACTTCTGCTACCAAACAAACACCATCATTCATGGTCACCGACAATGGTTGTGCACCACCCATACCACCTAAACCAGCTGTTACCGTAAGTGTACCCTTGAGCGAACCATTAAAATGTTTATTCGCAACTGCTGCAAAAGTTTCAAAAGTACCCTGAACAATTCCTTGAGAACCAATATAGATCCAAGAGCCAGCAGTCATCTGACCGTACATCATGAGACCCTTCTTTTCTAATTCTGTAAAATGTTCCCAGGTAGCCCATTTGGGTACCAGTTGAGAATTTGAAATCAATACCCGGGGTGCATCCTCATGTGTTTGAAGTATCCCTACTGGTTTACCACTTTGTATTAATAAAGTTTCATTATTATTTAAATCTTTTAAAGCTTTAATAATTAAATCAAGGCTTTCAAAATTTCGAGCAGCTTTTCCCCTTCCACCATACACGATTAAATCCTCTGGTCTTTCTGCCACTTCTGGATTTAAATTGTTTAATAACATCCGGAGTGCAGCTTCTTGAACCCAACCTTTACAATTTAATTGAGTACCTATGGGGGTTGCATATTTAATGGGATCGTATTTATTTAATGACATAAGAAATTATTAGATGTGTAATTCATTTTTGAAATTATTAACCCTTAATATACCAAATCTTCATAAGCAGCCTGTAACTCATTATATGCGTGTTGATCTTTCACTAATTTAGCCTCCTCCATTCCTTTTTCATACCAGCCAATTGCTAATTCCCTTTCACCCAGTTTTTCCAATAATTTTGCAAGATGATAATAAGACCCAATATAACTTGGTGTTTCCATTAATAAAGCTTCAAACAGACCTCTGGCCTGCAAATCATCCCCGGTTTTCATTAATTCTAATGCCAATGCGTGACGGAGAAAATTATCCTTGGGATTTGCAATTAAATATTCATTGATTTTAGCAATTCTGTCCATCCGTCAAAGTTAATAGAAGTAAGGAATGTTTGCCCAAATAAACGGTATTTAGAAAACAAAGAACATTCAATAAAAATATATCATAAAAATTCCTTTCAAAATTTGCCAGTTCAATTTCATTTGTATATTTGCCAATAGTTGCATAAACAACTATTTATTCCAATTACTTAAATAATGTGCATATATGAAAATCTTGGTCTGCATAAGTAAAACCCCCGACACCACTTCAAAAATTGCATTTAAAAATGGCAATACCCAATTCGATGATGCTGGGGTTCAGTGGATCATTAATCCTTATGATGAATGGTTTGCATTGGTTAGGGCAATTGAATTAAAGGAAAAAGATCCCACTACAATTATACATTTGGTTACTGTTGGTGCTGCCGATTGTGATCCTATCATTCGTAAAGCCCTGGCATTAGGTGGAGATGAGGCTTTCCGTATTAACGCCGATAGCAATGATAGTTATTATATCGCTGCACAGATTGCTGAAATCGCAAAACAAAATCAATACGACCTCATTTTTACAGGAAAAGAAGCCATTGATTATAATAGTGCGGCCTTGGGTGGTATGATTGCAGAACTTGTTGAACTACCCTATATTTCCCTTGCAACATTATTTGAATTAAATGGTAATACAGCCACTATCACAAGAGAAATTGAAGGTGGAGAAGAAATTGCAGAAGTATTACTTCCCCTAGTGGTTAGTTGTCAGAAAGGAATATCCGAACAAAGAATTCCAAACATGCGTGGAATCATGGCAGCAAGAACAAAACCTTTGAAAGTAGTTGAACCAGCTGCAATAGACACTTTAACCAGTATTGTAAATTTTGAATTACCCCCTGCAAAAGCAGGATGTAAAATGGTTGCAGCCGATAATGTGCCTGAACTGATACGTTTATTACACGAGGAAGCAAAAGCATTTTAAAGTCAAAAATCAAAAGTCAAAAATCAAAAATAATTGATCATAGACTTTAGGTTTCTTTTTGAATTTTTAATTTT
>JBAXXT010000053.1:0-19027 GCA_037127755.1 Bacteroidota bacterium | reverse complement strand
AGAGGTACCGTACAAGCTGATATCTTAAAGGAAGATCAGGCACAGAATACCTGTATATTTTCAACTGAGTTTGCCTTGAAATTAATGGGCGATGTACAGCGCTATTTTATAGATGAGAAAATTCGAAATTTTTATAGTGTTAGTATTAGCGGTTACCATATCGCTGAAGCAGGCGCTAATCCCATCACTCAACTAGCCTTTACCTTATCAAATGGATTTACATTTATAGAATATTATTTGAGCAGAGGAATGCATATTGATGATTTTGCTCCGAATTTATCTTTCTTCTTCAGTAATGGAATGGACGCTGAGTATAGTGTAATTGGCCGTGTGGCTAGAAGAATTTGGGCAAAGTCCATGAAATATAAATACCATGGTAATGATCGTTCACAGAAATTAAAGTATCATATACAAACTAGTGGAAGAAGTTTGCATGCGCAGGAAATTGATTTCAATGATATCCGCACCACGCTTCAGGCGCTTTATGCTATTTATGACAACTGCAATAGTTTACATACAAATGCCTACGACGAAGCAATCACTACTCCAACTGAAGAAAGTGTAAGAAGGGCGATGGCAATACAGTTAATTATTAATCGAGAATTGGGTACAGCTAAAAATGAAAACCCTAATCAAGGAAGTTTTTTAATGGAAGAATTAACAGATCTGGTAGAGGAAGCTGTTTTAATAGAGTTTGATAGATTAACGGAGCGGGGAGGAGTATTGGGTGCTATGGAAAGAATGTATCAACGAAATAAGATCCAGGAAGAAAGTCTTCAATATGAAACTTTAAAACATACAGGAGAGTTGCCCATTGTTGGCGTAAATACTTTTCTTAATAAGAAGGGTAGCCCAACCATCTTGCCCGGGGAAGTAATTCGTTCAACATCCGAAGAAAAGCAACAACAAATTCAAAACCTGCTTCATTTTCATAAGAGAAATGCCAATAAAAGTGATTCAGCCCTATTACGTTTAAAGAAAGCAGCAATAAACAATCAGAACCTTTTTGCAGAATTAATGGAAACCGTGAAATATTGCTCATTGGGCCAAATTACCCATGCTTTATACGAGGTTGGCGGTCAGTATCGCAGAAATATGTAAGTAGACACTTCAATTCTTTTAAAAAAAGCTAACTTGATGGCCGTTTTAAAATAATAAATATGTTGTTAAAAAGATTTTCATTGACATTGGGATGTGTACTTATTTCGCTTACCATTCTAAATGCCCAATATAGAAGAATAGACACTACTATGAAAGTTGGAAAAGCAGGCTATCGTGTTTTTTGTAACAACAAGAATCCTGAAAAAAATAATCTTAGTATAACCCCCGTAGGGTTTGAAGCAGGCTCAAGAGAAATTACGCTGGAAATAAAAGGAAGAATTTTAACTACGGAGTCGGATGACCTAAATAATGATGGGTTTCCGGATCTGGTTCTATATGTATATAGTAGTGATATCAATGGATATGGTAAAGTATTTGGAATTTATTCCGATAAAAATCAAGGGATCCGTCCTATTATTTTTCCGGATATCATGGATGATTTAAAACTTTCAGTAGGTTATAAAGGGCACGATGAATATAGCTTGGTGGAAGGAAACCTAATGAGGCGTTTTCCTGTTTATCAGAAAGGAGACAGTGCAACTTATACCCCAAATGGCATGATACGTCAAATCCAATATCGAGTGGTGCCTACAGAGCAAGAAGGGTTTAAATTTAAAGTACTCAGATCTTTTGAATTTAAAAAAACACAGCCTTAATCCTTTGTTGTTTATTTCTTAATGGTGACGCTATTTTCATTTATTTATATTAGCGTTATAATATTGTATACATGAAGAATCTATTATTAATAGTTACGATCTTATTTGCATCTCAATTCATTGGAGCACAAACAGCAGAACAGTTAGAGTCTTCTCGAAGAACTTTACCTAATGGATGGAGTTTATCTCCTATAGGAAGAAGTGTTTCCTTGGGGGATTTACCACTAAATATGGTAACTAGTAAATCAAAAAAATTATTGGCAGTAACTAATAACGGACAAAGTGTACAGAGTATCGAACTAATTGATCCTGTATCTGAAAAAATATTTGACTCCGTAGTGATCGGAAAAAGTTGGTATGGTTTGGCATTTAGTGCGGATGAAAAATTTCTTTATGCAGCAGGAGGCCATGACAACTGGATCTTAAAATATAGTATCAATCAAAAAAAGTTACAACTGATAGACACTATTGTTCTTGGAAAAAAATGGCCAAACAAAATTGCGCCAGCTGGTATCGCATTGGATGATGATAAAAATGTATTGTATGTGGTTACAAAAGATGATCATAGCTTATATGTCATTGATCTTGCCACAAAGATTGCCATCCCTTATAACCTAGGTGGTGAAGCATTTGCTTGTGTATTATCACCCAATAAAAAAGAATTATACATTAGTTGCTGGGGCTGTGATAAATTATTAGTGTACGATACTGAAAAGAAAAATATAGTTGAACAAATAGCAGTAGGAGACAACCCAAATGATATTGTGCTGAACAGGAAAGGCAATTGGATATATGTTGCAAACTCAAACGATAATACAGTTTCAATAATAGATGCTACCAAAAGAAAAGTAGTGGAAGTGCTTAATGCTGCATTATTTCCAGATGCTCCGAATGGTTCTACTACCAATGCGCTGGCATTGAGTGAAGATGAGAAGACTTTATATATTGCTAATGCTGATAATAACTGTTTAGCAGTTTTTGATGTAAGTAAACCTGGTGCTAGTAAGAGCAAAGGATTTATCCCTGTAGGATGGTATCCGACTAATGTAAAAGTGATTGGTAAGAAAGTTTTTGTTGCAAACGGGAAAGGGTTTTCATCAATGGCTAATCCCTATGGCCCCAATCCATTTGCAAACAAACAGCAAGTAAATTATCAACAAGGCGATTTGGAAAGACCAAAAGAAGTACAATACATTGGCGGATTATTTAAGGGAACTATGAGCATTTTTGAAGAACCTACTGTAGCTCAGTTGGCAACTTATTCAAAACAAGTTTATTTAAATACACCTTATAAAAAAGAACAGGAAACTTTGGCAGAGGGCGAAATAGGAAATCCAATTCCCAGAAAAGTGGGCGATAAAAGTCCTATCAAGTATGTATTTTATGTAATCAAAGAGAACCGTACTTATGATCAGATACTTGGGGATATAAAAAAAGGGAATGGAGAACCAAGACTAGTTTTATTTGGAGAGAATGTTACTCCCAATCAACATGCGTTAGCAAATGAGTTTGTGCTTCTCGATAATTTTTATGTGGATGGTGAAGTAAGTGCTGATGGTCATAACTGGACAACTGGTGCATATGCTTCCGACTTCCTAGAAAAAAATTGGGTTACCAGTTATGGAGGAAGAGGGGGCGGATATGATGCGGAGGGAAACAGGGAAGTGGCAAATAATAAAGGCGGTTTTATTTGGGATCATTGTAAAAAAGCAGGAGTTAGTTATCGCACATACGGCGAATTTGCAGATAATTACAAACCCAATATTCCTTCATTGAAAGATCATTTATGTCCTTATTTTACAGGCTTTACAGGTACTGTAAAAGACACTACTCGATTTGGACAATGGAAAAGAGAATTTGATTCTTTATTAGCAGTGGGTGCTGTACCTAATTTTAACACGGTGCGTTTCGGGAACGATCATACTGAGGGATTAAAAAAAGGAAGACCCACTCCATATGCGCATGTAGCTGATAATGATTTAGCAGTTGGAATGTTTATAGAGTATCTGAGTAAGAGTTCAATTTGGAATGAAACAGCAATATTTATTGTGGAAGATGATGCTCAAAATGGAGCCGATCATGTGGATGCACATAGAAGCCCAGCATATGTTGCCGGAGGATATGTAAAAAGGGGTATCGTTGATCATACTATGTATTCAACTTCTTCAATACTGCGTACCATGGAATTGATTTTGGGTATTCCTCCCATGAGTCAATATGATGCAGCTGCAACTCCTCTTTGGAGAGTGTTTGCACCAAAAGCAAATGCATTAGGTTTTTCAGTTCGCCCCAGTATGATTAATCTGGAAAATAAAAATACAGCCATGAATGAATGGCAAAAGCGTTCTGAAAAGTTTGATTTTGCTAAAGAAGATGCTGTGCCTGACTTAGAGTTTAATATCGTTTTATGGCATGGTTTAAAAGGTGACCAGGAACCATTCCCAGGTCCAAAAAGAGCCGCGTTCTTTAAGGAAAATAAAATTGATAAGGATTAATTAGCGGCCAGAAACGATAACTATTTTAGTTGCTAATTTTTCTTTTCCATTATCATCTCTAATTAAAACAAGGTAAACACCACTGGCAACTTTTTGTCCATTGTAATTTCTTCCATCCCAAATTGCCTGTCCACCCAGTGCCCTTGTTTGATATACAAGTGTGCCATTTAATTCAGCTATTTTAACCAATCCATTATTTACGATACCTCTGATAGCAATGCTTCCATTGTAACCAGGAGGAACAGGGTTTGGAAATACTAATACGGATTGATTCGTTTCAGTTCCTTCTGTTGCGGTGCTTCTAAAACTGCAGATACCGTTTATTGTGGCGATAAAAACCTCTCCAGTATTTGGATTGATAGCAATTTTCTTTACATCGTTGCTAAGAAGCGGACTATTATCTGTATTGAATTGGTAAATTATTTTGTCGCCATCAGCAGAGATCAACCATATTCCATTTTTAGTGCCCACCCATTTTCTATTTGCGCCATCCACTGCAATGCATTGAACTGTTTCATCGTGGAATAAATATCCAGCGAACCGGTCTTGTTGCACAATGGGTAAAAATGCATCACAACCAGCTCCACTAAATATTTCAGTATTGCATTGAATAATCCCAATGCCTTTATCTGTACCTACCCAAATAAATCCATTTTTATCTTTAGCAAGACTCAACACATTATTACTGGGCAAATTTCCCAAACCTATCCCGGAAAGATAATTTTTCCATTTATCATCATTTATTGCATCAATATTGTTTCCAGGGCTATAACAGATCAATCCATTGCCTTTTGGACTAATGATAAATAGTTGGTTAGCATCATCTACTATAATTTGACTTAATGCATTTTCGTTGAGATTAAAGGGCACTTGAAATGAATTCCAATGACCATCATTTTTTCTAACCTGAAGATTTTTAGCAGCTCCATAGTTACTGATCCAGAGGTTTTTATTTTGATCAAAAGCTAAACCACTAATTCTAAAACTAGTAGGATCTCCAATAGCAGCTTGAAGTGTGGAATTCTTTTGTTTGTAAATGCTGATAGTATTATCATGAAAATTGATGAGTCCACCGCCATAACTACCAGCCCAAATACTGGTATCATCTGGATCTGAAGCTAAAGTAATAAAATCAAGAACTGAATCAAGTTGTGGTCGATTAAAATATCCTTGATAGTTCCATAAATCATTTGAATAATTAAAAATCCCATCGCGGTTATACTGATAGTTCCATGCGTCATTAACGGCACCTGCAGCAACAATTAACTGATTATTTTGAAAAATCATTTCACCACTTGATTTTCCCAAGGGGCCATTTGGGATGTATTGTTCAAAATTTGCAGAACAATTAATCAGGCCTCCAAAATAATCTGCAACCCAAATATCGGAACCGATTTTAATGGCATTCTTTGGAAATGAAATAATACCTGCTTTTGAAATTGTTTGAAGAATATTTCCTTTCTCATTTATACTTAGTACACGTGAACTTCCATCATTTTTTCTTTGTGTAATTTCTATTTCTAATCCATTACTATTGATTGAAAGAATTGGCCAAATTTGATCTGTATACAATAATGACCATACATCGTTATTCTGAATTAATAGGCTATCGTTTTTTAAAACCACCATCTTATTGTTGATCGAAACAATATTATTAATGGAACCATTACTTAAACCTGAAATGCCACTAATGTTTTGCCAAGCATTGGGATTTGAAAAATCGGGCGATTGTAAATTTGCTTTTTTTAGTCCATCTTCAGTGGCAGCGTAAAAATATTGTGCATCTTTATTGAAGCCATTTACTTTTACCTGACTACCATTATCCCCTAAATACCAAGTATCTTTTATTTCGTATTTATTTAAATCTGCTACAATTACACCTAGCCCGGCACTTAGATAAGCAAAACCATTAAAGCAAAAAATCTGATTAATTGTTTTATTAGCATTGATGGCAGATCTTTTAATATCGCCAATATTTTTCACAAGCGCAGATTTAAGAATATCTACATTACTATTGGTATATGCTATAACCAGCTGGGTTGTAGTAGCATCCCAAGCAATAGCAGCTATGCCCATATCATTTAACCCAGTAATTTTTGTATATCTATTAATTTGATCGGATACTACAGAAAAAACGGCATCGTCTGTGGCAGCATAAACCTTATCTCCATTAACAGCCTGTATGCAGTGCTGATAAGGCAAATGTTCACGCCAATTCCCTATGGGAACTAAAGGGTTCTGAGCAGCAGCAAAATTCCCCAAACAAATACAAAAAAGGCAAATGATGTTTGCAATTCTATTAAATACTAAATATCTGAAACAGGAGGTAATCATATATATGCGCTGGTAATGCAGCATTTAAAGTTAAGCGAATAGGTCAATTTTAGATCTTTTTGTAGCAATTCACCTACAAGAAATATAAGTTAACTGTTACAAAATAGGCTTATTAAATGTATCATTTTTGATATGTGATTCGGATATAATAGAAAACAGAATTTTTTATTAGTACGATGATATTACTACTCTATGAATGATCATAATGTATTTAATAACTCTTTTAAAACCCCTACTTTAATATTTTTTATTGCAAACTACACATTTTTGAATTTGTTAAAAATTGATCATGTTAAGTTATGTGAAATTTTTGCTGGATACCAGATTCGTATACAGAATAGTTACAGTTACTGGGAAGCTAACCAATTAACTTTTCGAGTCTGACACCAGTAAATTGATGGTGTAGCAATTAGGGGGTGCTCCCCATCAAATTTATAATCCCTTCCTTTCTAGGAGGGGATTTTTTATCACTTTGAATTTTATAGAAGAAAAATTCTTAGAAAAATATAATGAACGGCATATCTGTTGATCATATGAAAACACAATTCTTTTTATACAATTACAGCGAAGAAGAGAAACAACGTTTCTTAGATAAGGTAGTTGGTAATTTAGAAGACTTGATTTTTGTTTTCGAATTAAGCAGTAATAATATTATTTTTCATAATAACGCGTTTAATCAGCAATCAAATTGGGATCAAATATTATCCTCTAATAATTTTTTTGAAGCAATAAGAACTTCGTTAAGCCCGCATGATTTACCTACTATACTTCAATTGGCTGATAAAATCAATATGTTGGATGAGTATCGAGAATTTGTGGTACGGGAACTACATATAAAAAATAAGGAGCAGTTTTATTGTCATTATCAAATTGAAATGTCACTTTTCGATAAATCAGTAGGACGTCCAATTCAAGTGATGTGTAAAGTACATACGTTACAAGATCAGTTTAATGGGAATAATTTATTGAATAGTTCAAATGGTTATTCTAAAATCATATTAGTTGAGGATGATGTATTGACCAATATTCTAAATGAAAAAATAATTAAAACTGTTCATCCGGAAATTGAAGTAGTAGTATTTCTTACTGTTGATGAAGCGCTGGAATGGTTAAACATCAATGATAATAGAGGTGATTACCTCATATTTTTGGATATAAATTTCCCCGTAAAAAATGGTTGGGATTTTATGAAATCGTATAATGAATTTGCAGTTCAGTCAAAAGTCATCATACTTTCTTCTTCCATTGTTCCTAGTGATAAAGTAAAGGCTTCAACCTACAAAAGTGTGATACAATACTTGTGTAAACCTCTATCTTTCGAACTTGTAGAATTTTTGTTGAATTAAATATCTATAATACCATTCTTGATTGCAAAAATTGCCAATCCGGTTCTTGTTTTTATTTGTAGTTTTTTAAAAAGATTATCCCGGTACGTATCGATGGTACGTGGACTCAAATTCATTTCATCTGCAATTTCTTTGTAAGTTTTATCTGTACAAATCCATTTTAAGAAAGTCAATTCATTTTCAGATAGAGTTTGGATGGGCATGACCTGAGCATCCAATGAATTTTCTTGATTAATATAATGCATCAATTTATTGCTCACAAGCTCATTGATGAAATAACCAGAATCACGAATGCTGTTCAATGCTTTACGGAATATTTTTGGATTACTATCTTTTAAAATATAACCTCTTGCACCATGTTTTAGCATACGAATAATTGCGCCGTCGTTTTCAAGCATACTTAAAACAAGCACTTTGGTTTCTAGGAGATTGGCTTTTATCCATGCAGCAGTCTCGTATCCGTCCATAACTGGCATTGTAATATCCAGTAGGATAATATCTGGAGCTGGCTTGCCTTTCAGATTTTGAATAAATACCGAACCATTGTCGGCCTCTAGAACTACCCGATACCCATCAATAGAATTTACTATGGCTGCCAAGCCAGATCTAAGTAATTCGTGATCGTCAACTAATGCTATCGTAGTGGTCATTTAGTGATCTTTTGATTTGTTATCTCAAAAATAATGGAAGTTCCATCACCTTCCTTACTATTTACTTTAACAGTAGCATTTATCAATTTTGCCCTTGCAAAGATGTTTTGAAGCCCAATTCCAGTATTTTTACCTTCTAAAGATTTCATATCAAATCCCTTGCCATTGTCTGTAATGGATACAAAATAAGCATTATTTCCTTTAGCCTTTATATCAAGACTAATATGTGATGCATTTGCGTGTTTTAGAATATTATGAATTACCTCCTGAACCATTCTGTAAAGGATTAGGCTATGGTCGTTATTCATGAAAGATAGAGCATGTTCTGGAGCACTAAATTCAGTGGTATATTTCTCAGTTTTGTCTAACTGAATGATAAGGGTTCGAAGTCCTTCCACTATCCCTATCTCATTAAGGCGGTTGCTGTTTAAATTATGACTAAGATTTCTGAGGTCTTTAATAGCTTTTCCCAGCAATTCGTCGGTCGTGTCGAAATGGTCTTCCCCGAATTTTTCAGAAAGCACATTCATATTAATTCGAACCAGACTTAGGATCTGCCCAATATTATCATGAATTTCCTGGCTGATGTAATTGAAAGTATGATCTTGAATCTCGAGCTGGGTATTTAGAAGCGTTTGCTCAAAGTGATTACGCATATCTTCTTTCTCCATTTTATTTTTACGCTGTCTGCGTAAAAAGAAGAAAACTAGTATCATTAAAAATATTCCAATCAGTACAAAGAATACTGAAGCAACTACAATGGTGATAAGTAAGTCTTCCTGTTGTTTCGGCATAAAATGAATGATATACTAAAAGAAGAATATAAAACTACTATTAAACTCCTGTTTATTAAACCATAAATATGCTTGCCTTCCTCAATCATATCGCTGCTGCGCAAATATTCATAAAGTGCATTTATAATTACGGAACCTAGGTAAAATAACAGTAATCCTACACAAACCCAAAAAAAAGGTTGTTTTAGCAGATTCTGATTAATTTGTTCGGGAAGTACCCACTCATAAAAATAGCAACAGCAAAAAAGAACTATAAAAAAGGAGCCAAATAAAAGTGTGTAGGTATGAAAATGTTCTGTGCCTTGTATAAAAATAAAATTTACAATTGAAAAAACAATAACCAGAGGAATAAAGTACCATGCAATTTTTCTTAATAATGGCAATTTGAAGTACTGCTCAAATAAGTAGGCATAGAAAATAAATTCAACAGTGGTAAATATATTGTAAATCCAATAGTTTTTATCCTGTACAGCATATAATACAGACAGGTAGCCAATAAACTCTACAAACACAGTAAGCAACAAAAATGGTATAAATAATACCATTTTTGTTGCTTTTAAGTCTTTATAACAGAATATTGCTGTAAATAGGGTGAGTAATTCAAACAGAACAACCGTCATTCACTCAATTTAGTATTATGGATAAACGTTACCATGGTTCATATAGTCCATCATAACTCTTACACCAAAACCAGTGCGTGAATCACCATTTCTTGTTCCTGTAACATTGTTACCACTGAAGTAAACAGTTTGTCTGCCTTCAAGTTTAGGATCAGGAGCAGTGTTCTTGTCATAAATTGCAAAATTCACATAAACTTTATCAGCTTTGTATTTAGCTTGAATCGAAGCCAAATAAGACTGAAGGTCTTTAATGTTAAATTCTACATACTCAGTTGAACCACTTTTAGCATTTGATTTAAAGGTTTTGGCCATTTCTTCGGCCTCTTCTCTGCTAATTTTACCAGAATAGCCTTCGCCTGATACACTTTTAATAACAGCAGCGTCAGTAGCAGCTGTTGGTGTAGCTACAGCATCCTGTTGTTTTTGACATGAACTTAGGAGAATTGTTAGCCCAAGTACCATCGCCAAATTGCCTAATAAGGATAATTTTTTCATAATCTTACGTTTGAATTGTTAGCTAAATTAATATGTCTAGAATCACTATAAACGTTGAAAAAAGACTGCTTATTGTGTATAAATAACTAAAACGTTGAAAATCAATTAAATGTAATTTTTTTTCTAAAAAAAATTCGGTGTTTTCACCGTTGGAAAACGAGGTTTTACACTAGATATTTATAGAATTTGACGAAAGAACAAAAAACATTATTTTCTTTCCACGTGAATAACACGTGTTAAATTTGGGTGTTTTTACTGTCGTCTGTAAAATAACATGACCTACTTTTGAGTTATAATAAAAGAAAAATGATTTAACCCTCCCTTATAAATGCTCTTGAAATGAACTCTATTTTTTTGAATGACCATTATAGTATAGATGAAAAGGCAAATTTGCTGGAAACTGTATTCAAAAGCCTAGCAGATTTAGTATTTGTCTATGACTTGAAAGAGCATAAAATTTTAATACGTAATCCGGCTTTGGACGCGCTTCTAGTGTACAATAATCTTTCTGTTGAAAATATCATAGGGGCAAGTTTTAAGTCAATCGTTCACCCGGATGACCTGGCATTAATGGCAGATGCTTTTGAAAGTATCAATCAACTTAATGCAAAGGATAAAATTACAGTGGAGGCCCGTATTAAGAATACAAAAGGAACCTATACTTACTATGAAACTACAGTTTCTATTTTTAAGAAACAAGGATCAGAATTGGAGCAGGTTTTGTGTATTGCACGGGATATGTCTGAAAAAGTAAAGTATGAAATGCACAAACAACGTAGCATTAATACATTGAAAGAATTATCTTTTATTACATCTCACGAACTGCGCCATGAATATGCCAAAATTCAGTCAATCATTCAATTAATCGACAACCAGTTCATTGATGAGAAAGAAAGACAGCTTCTTTTACTGGAAGCTAAACAGTCCATACAAATTATCAATAGCACGATTTTTAAAATAAATCACAAATTGTCGTTCAACCAAAACGACTCTTATTTTGAAAGTACAGGGTTGGTTGCCAGGTACAAGAAAGTGTTGTTAGTTGATGATGATGCATTGACTAATATGCTGAATAAGAAAATTATTCAGGTGGCAATAAAAGATATGCCCATTGAAATATTTACTACTGCAGAAGATGCCCTCAAATTTCTTCAGGCACATGAAAAAGAAGGTGAAGATTTCCTAGTTATACTGGATATCAATTTCCCTGAAATGAGTGGTTGGGAATTCCTTAATAAATATTCTACTTATCCTAAAAAATCGAAAGTTGTAATGCTTTCTTCTTCTATCGATAATGAAGATAGAGATCGTGCTCGTAGTTACGATTTTGTTATTGACTATATCACCAAGCCATTATCAATTGAATTTGTAGAAGGGATTCTAAAAGCCTAATTATTTAGTGCGCTGTTGTAATCTCAGGTATTTTTGAATAGTTATATAATTAGCTATAGCTATTACAATTAAAAGGATACAGGCAGCCAAGATTGTTTGCCAGGATAGATATGGACTAAGAATAATCTGCTTTGCCTTTAAAATATCTGATAATGCATATTGAGCTATCGTTATCATCATCAACCCGATTGTTATAATAATAATATTAGGCGGGAAAAAACGATTCATCAGAAACCTTCCAATATTTTTAGGGGAGTTGCCTATTAAAATTAATAATTCTATTTCTTCTTTACATGAAGCAATGCTTAGTTGTATAAAAAGCGAAAAAATTAAAAGCGCAAAACTGAACATCAATAGGCCTGTAACACTTGAAATATTTACTATAAAGTCAACCACCTGTCTGTAACGACTAAACCTTGTTTTGTCTGAGTCTGTTATTAGCCCTTGCTGCTTTATATAATTTGTTAATGCAGGATTACCTGCATCCCTTGTTTTTATAACTACCCTTGATGGTTGTTGAAAAACGCTAGAATTCGCAAATTTTGAATTGGCCCAATCCATAAAAGATTGCGGTACAAGCATAGATGAAATTCGATTGCTGAACCCTACTACTCTTCCATTCAACACAAAACTCTGTCCGGTGCCTTGCAACGTAACTTTAAAAGAAACCATTTTAACTACCTGTGGCGTTAACTGAGGGAGATTTTGTGAAAACGAATACTGGAAATTATAAAAATCTAAAAACTGATTGGGCACAATAATAGGAAGATAGGAGGCCTGTTCATCCCAATGCCAATCTTTCGTATTTACATCAATGAATTCTTCTGGAACACTTTCAAAAGCAATATCAGTATAAAATGGAAAAAGTTGACTATTGCTTTGTATTGAAGATTTAAACCTTGAAGCAGTAAGTGATCCGATAGATTCGATAAATGGTTGTTTCTTCAAATCATTTAATTGTGAATCAGATAAACTACTTGCTCCAACATTCTGATCATTTAGTGACTTATTGACAACTAAAAAATTTGCAATACTATCCTGATTATTTTTCCCATTCAATAATTCATTGTAATTCGATTGTAATTGAACTGCTGAAAGAATTAGAATTAGAGCAATAGATAAGCCAATTACTGCCAAAACAAATTTTGCCTGGCCTGCTGAGTTTCTGATTAACTTTTTAAGTAATTGATCGAGCATCTTAATCCTAAAATTATAAAACCATTTCTTTAGTATAGTTAAAATATTGGTCTTTGTTAAGTCCCATGATCATCAAGCCTGCATTTCTTTGTTGACATGCATCTTCAATTAGAGTGGAGGCTAGATTGATATTATCTTGGTCCAAATGACTAAAAGGCTCATCCAATATCAACCAATTAAATGGTTGCATCAAAGCGCGAATGATAGCGATACGTTGTTGTTCTCCAAAACTGCAAAAACGTATTTTTTGATTTAATATCGAAGTGACTCCTAATTTATCCGCCATCTCAATCACTAATTCCTTAGAAGAAAATTGAGGAGTCAATAATCTTTTGATCTCTATATTTTCTAAAGCTGATAAATCGGAAAATAATCGAAGATCCTGAAAAACGATGCTTACATGATTTTGTCTTAAGTCCGCTAAACTATCTTCCTCGCATTTATTGAGCTCAAGACTACCATACTTAATGTATCCAGTATAGTCTGTCCTTACCTTATAAAGTAAATGAGTAAGTGTAGTTTTCCCTGTGCCGCTGGGGGCTTCTATTTTTATAATATCTGATGGAGCAAATAATACTGATTGGTTCCAGATCGTAGAACTACATAGCGTTATTTTATCTTTTAAAGAATAAGGGATTAACTGTTCCAGTATAAGATTCATCTCAGATCGAATGCTTTGTTAATTGGTTCTAATAATTGCGGGCATACCAGTTGGAAACATTTTTTCTTCTGCTTCAGCCTCTTTCTTTGATGCCATTCTCATATCAACAGCAATATCTGTAAAGAGACCTGTTAGGGTTACTAAGCTATTTTGCTTTTCATTATTCAACCTTATTTCAAACTTTCCCTTTAATGTATTTCCATCAAAATTATCTGAACTAATGATCATGTCTTTAAATGTTTCTTTAGCAGTAACTAATGAATTTTTATAATCGCCCTTTTGATTGTTTAAAAATCCTTTAATGGTATTCGCAATATCAAAATATGCGAATGCAGATTTTCCTTTAAACATATTCAAAGCATCGTTACTGATAACTGCTTTGGTTTTATTGGATATATATTGGGCATAAGTCAAAGAATCACTAGCTATAATAAGATTCTTATCGTCTGCACGTAAATACATGCCCATGAAGCTCATTAATTTACCAGCACTGTAAACTGTTCCATTTTTTGAAAAATATCCTAATTCAACTGCCTTGTTCATAATCTTAGCAAAAGCAACAGGGTCTCCAACTGGTGCGTTAAATAGCATCTTGCCGAATGGTTTTCTTTCAATTGTGAGTGTGGAATCGTTTTTAACTTTTAAATCCTTTGATGGCATTTGCAGATCCGAAACAACTACAGCAATATCTCCCTTTAAAGTTTTATATAAATCCTGACTACTAAAGCCTGTTTTTTCCATAAAATTATTTACTAGCCCTTCTATCTCAAGCTGCTTCAATACTCCACCAAAAATTTCCGGATTAAAAGAAGCCATCATTATCATATTGATATTTTCGGAAGGATAATTTTCTATTAATGATAGGTTCACAGTTGGACCAGCATACCTTTTTAAAATACTACTCACAAATGGATTCGTATAGGTAGTTGCCGTTGCGACTATCTTTCCATCTTCAAAACTTAGGGTAGAAGCGATATAATTATCTTTTACTAATTCTTCCAATTTTGGAAGTTGAAGTGGCATGCCTCCTAAGACACTTAAATAGCTGTTTGTGCTACTAAATGCATAGCCATCAGATTTAGATTGGAACATTTTTCCAAAAGCCTCCACACTGGCAAGTGATTCAGATTCTTTCTGTGTAAAATATTTGTTCACTTCTGCCTTCATTTCCTTTTCCATGTTGGCTTTTTCAGGAACTATGAACTTCATTTCAACCGTATCATATACTGGTTTTATTTTACTCTGATAATGGCTACCTATAACATTATGCTCATCCCATGCAATCATCGATTCACTATTGATAATGATATAGGAATACGTTTTTTCCTTTTGTATTGCTTTAGTTAAAAGGGAAGGTTGCTTCTTCAGAAATGATTCAAACTTTGTGGCATCCGATAAACCTGCGATTAAATTCAATACGGTTGCATTTGATTGATTTTGATCTGTATTTTGCAAGGCAAAGAAAAATATCTTTGAGTCCCAGTTCATCCCAGCCCCATCTTTAATCTCGTAGAAATGAGCACGGTCATTAGTGTCTACTGCATTTCTCTGAAATAACCTATTGATTAAGGTATCCATATTAATGCCCGATTTCTCCAACTTGTCGTGAAGACTTTTAGGGTCCATTACTAATACTGCACTTACATCCTTAGGTATATATTTTGCTTCTTTGGGTGCATGATTACCACAGGCGGTTAACATACCTGCCATTAAAATGAAACCTAGGAAAAAACGAGATTGAAATTGCATATTTTTCATTTGAACATATTGTACTGCTAAGTTACTGTATCATGCCAAATGCTAGACTACAATGGTATTTACTTCAAAATTGACTGATAAACGGCTTCCTGAATGGTTGGTCGTATATTCATTTGGCTCAACTTGTTATTATTTCTTGTTGGGGTTACCCGGTTTGATAAAAATATGTAAACCAATTTTTGTTTTGGGTCAACCCAAACACAGGTTCCAGTAAAACCAGTATGACCATATGTTTCAGGCGATACGCTAGCACTTGGATAGGGTTCTTTTCTGGTTGCATTATCTTTTTCGGGTTTATCAAAGCCGAGCCCACGACGACTTATATCACTATTATAAGCAGTAAACAAATCAATTGTTTCCTTTTTCAAAAGCCTAATGCCATTTAACTCGCCTCCGTTTAAAAGCATCTGATAAAGTTTGGCTAAATCGTATGCATTACTGAAAAGACCAGCATGACCAGCAACTCCTCCAAACATTGCGGCTCCTTCATCGTGTACATCGCCCCTTATAAGTTGTTGGCGAAAATGTTTTTCTTCTTCTGTTGGAACAATATTACCTAAGGGCAATCTTTCTCTAGGTTTGAAACCGGTTGTTGTCATTTGTAAGGGCTCATAAAAATTAATTCTGGCAAATTCGTTTAAAGGAAGTCCACTAACTGCCTCCACAATTTTGCCTAGAAATATAAAATCATTATCACTATAAATATAATGGCCTGCAGGTGTTAGCTTACTTGTTACTATTCTATGATACAAACTATCTTCATAATCATTTCGTACATATAAATCTTCAGCAGCTCTAAATTGATGTGAAGCATCTTTAACCTTGCTAAAATAGGCGGGATAGGGAATGCCTGTTACAGTATCTATTACGTCTCTATAAAAAGGAATAAAAGGATTTAATCCTGCTTGATGTAATAAAACATCATTTAGTTTAATGGGGGCCTTGTCACTTCCTTTAACCCAAGGAAGATAATCACCCAAAGTTTTCTGCAAATCAATTTTTCCCTCCTCATACAATTTCATGATGGAAACGGTTGTAGCAGATACTTTGGTAACTGAGGCAAGATCATAAACCATGTCTTTATAAATAGGCTCCTTATTATCAAAATTGGTAAAACCAAAAGCTTTATTGTAGGCAATTTTACCATCCCTGGCAACTAATACTACACAACCGGGCATGGCGCCTTTTGCTATACCATTACTTGCAATGACATCAATTTTTTTCAAATTTTCTTCACTTAATCCAACAGCAGCAGGATCAGATTCTGGTAAGAATTGATTGTATATAATTCCATCCCCAACTTTTAAATTTTCATTTACCGTAACAGGAAGTTTTCCTTTAGCATCAAATTTACCTTTCAATAAATCTGCAGCAGCTCTTTGAGTAATGATATCATCCTCATAACAAGCCACAAGATTTTTAGCATTAGACACAAACTTTAATGCATAAGGATTTCCAAATACAAAATTGATACAATTAAATTGCTGTACTTTCTTTAATAAGTCTATGGTATTATCAGAGAGTCCAAAATTTTTGGCAGGTCTTCGACTATAATTGTGAAGTGCAACAACTACTGCATCATAAGTAGAAAGCACTTGCATGAGGCTATCGATTTTTGAAGTGGAATCTTTATTTGTAAAAAGAAATACATCTGCCTTATAGTCGAGTAAGAGTCGAGTAGCAAACTCATTACTCTTATCAATGCCGATACCTAGGTAAGCAACTTTTTTCGCTTGTAATGGGAGTAAAGAAGCATTCGATTTTTTTAATAAAGTAATAGCGTTTTTAGCCAATAATTCTTTGAGAGGAATCGTTTTCTCATTTAAGTCGGTTACTAAATTAGTAGTATCGATTTTCTTCACATGATTCAAACCTAAATTATATTTAACAAGCAATACTTTTCTTACTCTTTCATTAATAATATCCCAACTTAATTTTCCTTCAGCGATTGCCTGTTTCACAGCTGCGATGCTGCCTGCGATATCGCCTGGCAGGCAAAGTAAATCGTTCCCCGCAATTAGAGAACGTGCAGAAATTTCACCTTTAGGGAAAAATTTTGCAACACCTTCCATTTCTAAAGCGTCTGTAAAAATGAGACCTTTATAACCCAATTCTGTTCTTAATAAACCATTGATAGTTTTAGGCGATAAACTAGTTGGTAAATTAGTGGTAGTGTCAATAGCCGGAACTGATAAATGCGCTACCATTACGCTTCCTACACCGGCTTTGATAATTTCTCTGAAAGGATACAATTCCAAATCATCTAATTGTGCTCTTGATTTATTAATTACAGGAAGATCTTTGTGTGAATCAACTGATACATCTCCATGACCCGGAAAATGTTTAGCAGATGCCAGAATCCTGGACGCCTCCATTCCTTTCATATATTGTATTCCATATAAAGCAACTTTATACTTGTCTTCACCAAAACTTCGATCATTAATAACCGGGTTCATTGGATTATTATTCACGTCCACATCAGGTGCAAAATTCACTTGAATCCCCAAACGTTTACATTGTTCTCCTACAGCAACTCCAAAATCATAAATCAAATGTGCATCAGGAACTGCGCCCATCATTAACTGTCTAGGATAATTAATAACACTGTCTAATCGCATTCCCATACCCCATTCAGCATCAATGGAAATCATTAAGGGTATTTTAGCGATTTTTTGATAATAGTTAGTCAGAACTGCCTGACGGATTGGACCACCCTGAAAAAAGCAGAGACCCCCTACATTGTATTTTTTTATTTGTTCTACTACAGCAGCCACATGATCTGGACCCAGATTACTATGCGCACGAATAATCATTAGCTGAGCAATTTTTTCGTCATCAGATAGTCTGCTGAATTTTCGATTTACCCAACGATTTGCAGCTGGAGTCTGATTGTAAAATGACTGTGCTTCTGTCTTTATTTGAATTAAGGCACAAAAAGTAATGCTGAAAATGAGGAGTAGGTTCTTCATAATTAAAAATTCGGTTAACAAGATAATCAAAATAAAAAAGCCGAAGCATTGTTTGCTTCGGCTTTTATCGTTGGTCTTTTAATTATGCTTCAGTTACTTCTGTTTCGTCTTCTGCTTCTGTTAATTTAAATTCAACCTCATTTGCTTTTAAAATCACGAACCACTTCACCATCTTCTTCATATCACTCCCATAAACTCTTTCAAAATCAATATCAGCATATACTTTTGAAAAATAAGATTTTACTGCAGCAACATCTTTATCGGATGGAAGGGCCTCTGAACTAGCATTCATGGCCTGAAATACTTCTACAAGATTCACATTTTCGCGAACAGTATACACTTCAATACTTTCCAAATGCGAAAAATTATGAACACGGCTACTAACAAATTTTGTGGTTTTATCGTCGAGCGATTTCACAATAGCTCCATCAGTTTTGCTACCAACTAGTTCAAACAAGCCGGGTAATCCGGTAATAGAAATCAATTTACTATACAGCATTAGTTCAATATTTAAGAGCTGCAAAGTAAAGATAAAAAGAGCGATCTACCATTTTACAAT
>JBAXXT010000052.1:0-19173 GCA_037127755.1 Bacteroidota bacterium | reverse complement strand
TTATATCCCAAAATAATTAAAATTAACTTGACGCCTATGCGAGTACTCGGGGCAGAATGGGTACTTAATTTGAATACCATATCAATATAATAATACCCCTCCTGATCGCTTGCGAATAGGAGGGGCAAGTCGAGCGACTGAGCGATGACTGGGGTGGTTACTCTTATTACTTTTTAAGGATTTATAGTAACAATCTTCCCATCCTTTTCATAATGTAATTCCGTAACCTTTACATTTCTCAAATGCGTTTTGCCACTGAGTTCTACGTCGTGATAAAATAAATACCAGTTCCCTTTTATTTCTACAATGGAATGATGACTCGTCCATCCTTCCACAGGTTTTAAAATTATGCCCTGATATTTAAATGGACCATAAGGATTATCCCCTATCGCATAACAAATATTATGAGTGTCCCCTGTTGAATAAGAGAAATAATATTTGCCATTATATTGGTGCATCCATGATGCTTCGAAAAATCTTTTGTCATTATTTTCTTCATTGAATTCTTTTCCATTGGCATCCAAAATTTTAATTTCTTTTACTGTTCCATCAAATGATTTTAAATCCTTGCTTAGCTTTGCAACCCTTGGCGCAAAAGCTTTTCCAGTTGTTTTTTTAAGGGGTGCATTTGCGTGATATTCATTGTTATCCCAACGTTGTAATTGCCCGCCCCATACACCTCCGAAATACATGTAAAAACTACCATCCGCATCTTTAAAAACTGCGGGATCGATACTATAACTTCCTTTAATGGGATTGGGCTCTGCTTTAAATGGACCCTCTGGTTTTGAACTTGTAGCAACACCAATTCTAAAGATGTCTGATTTATCTTTTACTGGAAAAAATAAATAGTAGGTATTATTCGCGAATGCTGCATCAGGAGCCCATAATTGTCTCTTGGCCCATGGGATATTTTTAATAGTTAAACCAACTCCATGATCTGTTACTTTACCGCCAATAGCATCCATCGATAAGATATGAAAATCCATCATATTAAAATGCCCACCTTCATCATCCTCCGGCAAACCCATGGCTGTATCATGAGAAGGATAGATATAAATTTTACCATTAAAAAAATGTGCTGAAGGATCTGCGGTATAAATATGGGTAACCAATGGTTTTGATAGGTACGGTTTTTCCTTTGCGGCATTGGTTTGTGCCAGTACCAACATAGAAGAATTCAGTGTAATCATCAATAAAAATATTTGCAACCAATTTTTATTGAAGCAAGAGCAAAACAATCGATTCATGGCTTTTTAATTTAATTTATTCACTGAAAATAGCATTTTTTAGAATCTAATAATTTATGAAACTATATTTGCGCCTCAATTCCAATTCCATGAAGCCAATATCTATCATTAAGACCTCTATTCTATTACTATTTGTTTGCCTAAGCTTATTAAATAATGCAATAAGTCAAACAAAAAATTCAGATAGTACCTATAAATTGGAAGATGTAATTGTAACTGCACAAAAAAGATCTGAATTATTACACAATATTCCACTTGCCATTAGCAGTTTAAATGCCAAACAAATTGAAGACTTTAGAATTAATCAGATCAAAGAAATCACTTCTATCATTCCGAATTTGTATTCGGCAGATCCGGGCGATGGCAGAGATGTTACATCCATCAGAGGTATTGCTACTACATCCTATGATCCAGCCACTACAGTTTATATTGATGGTGTAAATCAATTTGGATTAGATACTTATATTCCTTCTCTATTCGATGTAGAAAGAATTGAAGTATTAAGAGGCCCGCAGGGAACACTTTACGGAAGAAACGCAATGGCAGGAGTAATCAACATCATCAGCAAACAACCTACTAATATTACATCTGGCTTTGCTTCTTATACATTAGGCAATTATGGACAAAATAGATTTAATCTAAGCTTAAAAACGCCACTGATCAAAGACAAAATATTTTTGGGTGCCAGCATTTTATATGATGCAAGAAATGGTTTCTATACCAACCAATTTAATAATCAATCATACGATAAACAGCATAGCTTTTCTGGAAACTATTTTTTAAAATATGTAGTGAATCAACAATGGTCGGTTCTATTAAATGTAAAAAACAGGAATAATAGAAACAACGGTGCTTTCCCTTTAACTTTTGATGCAGCAAATTCAATTGCTGACCCCTTTGTGCTAAATCAAAATGCTACCACTACTATGATGGATAATACTTTAAATAGTTCCTTATCGGTTCATTATAGTGGACATAGTTTTGATTTTGTTTCTCAAACTGCATATCAGAAAAATTATCGTTATTATACCAATCCCATCGATGGAGATTTCTCTCCCTATGATGCAGTGAGCGTTATTAATAATTATGGTAAGCAATGGAATAATGTTAAAGTGTGGACCCAGGAATTTAAAATAGCATCTCCTACTTCTGATAATAATCGTTTGAAATGGACAGCTGGATCTTATTTATTTTATCAGGATGCACCCAATAAACAAGCCACCAGATTTGGAGCAGATGCCAATAGTATTATGATGGTGGGTGATTCGCTTTTCTCTCTTATTAACACTACAAAAACAACCAAACAGGGCATTGCATTTTATGGACAGATCACATATGCAATTAGCAAACATTTAAACTTCACTGCGGGTTTAAGAAATGATTATGAACACTTATCACAAACGGTAATGGGACAATATCAGCACGATCCAATGCCTGGCCCTATAACTACCACACCTGACACAAGTGCTATACTTAACTTTAGTGCATGGTCCCCGAAATTGGCATTAGATTATCACTTCAATACACAAACAATGGGTTATGTTCAATACAGTAAAGGCTTTAGAACGGGAGGCTTATCAGCATTGGGTTCCGACCCTTCTCAGCCGCCATTAGTAGGGTTCTTACCTGAACATAGTAATAACTTTGAATTAGGAATCAAAAACAATTTATTACAGGATCGATTAAGCATCAACATTTCTGTGTTCTATACAAAAGTAAACGATGCACAAGTTCCTACACTAGTGCTTCCTGATGCGATTACAGTTACCAAAAATGTAGGCAAACTAAATAGTAAAGGGTTTGAATTAGAATTAAAAGCACAGGCTTCTAAATGCCTTTATATTCAATATAGCTTCGGATATACAAACGCAAAATTTGAATCTTTACAATTATCATCACAAGGTTCAGCGGTGAATTTAGATGGGAAGAAACAAATATTCAGTCCCGATTATACTTCCATGCTTGCGGCACAATACACGCACAACATTACAGAAGGAAAAACATCTGTATTTGTAAGAGGCGAATGGAAATATTTAGGTACTACTTATTTTGATCTTGCAAATAATATCAAACAATCACCTTATCATATAATTAATGCAAGTGCAGGGTTAAATATTAAAAACATCAGTATTCAGGGATGGATCAGAAATGCATTGAATCAAAAATTCATTTCTTATGCCTACGATTTTGGCGCCGTGCATTTGGGCGACCCATCCACATTTGGAAGCACCTTATCTTTTCATTTTTAAATAACCGTAACGATCACTCTTTTATATCTTGTTAAACTTGGTGAACCATTATCGTTTCCTTCAATGATGAAATGAAATGTTTCACCTTTTTTAGCTGTTGCAGGTATTGCTATTGAGGCAATCTTTCCTTTCAATATAATTTCTGCATTGCTGGTACCCGCTTCCGCATAACACCAGGCTTTGAATTGAATGGTATTCTTATCAGGGTCTTGACCATCTACATGTAATTGAATTTTTTGTCCGGCTTTAGCATGAATGGAACTTCCTTCTTTTACACTGATTACAGGTGCATGATTGCTTTGAGCAAACGGTTTGATACACCAATCAGCCCGTGCGGCAAGGTCTTCCTGAATTGCTGTAAGCCAACGAGTTTGAGGAAAATTATTATCCAATTTTCCTGTTTCAACATTCATGTCAGCCGATCTTGGTCCGTCTTCAAAACGATAAGGATTATCAGCCGACTGTACAAAACGTCCACCCCATCCCCCATAATTTGGATGATTTAAATTGTCTAATCCAAGATCCACTAATTGTAAAAAAGCTGGTGAATCTCCTTCTGAAATAAAATCGTACTGGTTAAAATTTCCCCACTGTGCATTTTTTATTTTAGACATATCGCCATGAATATGTTCTGGATCTCCTGCTTGTTTTTTACCATCCCCATAAGAATAATACATATCCAGTAATGCACCATGGTTCAACAAAATTTTAGAAGACATATAAGGTCCTTCAAAATAAGATTGCATTGACTGGGGAATCATTTTTTTCCAGGGATAAGCAAATGCTGCAAACTGAATTGAATTATAAAATGTAAGTACTTTAGGCCAGTGTATTCCGATATAATTTTTATAAGTAGCATCCTGATCCAGGATCGTATAGATGATGGCTTTATGCGATACTTTCTCTTTTATTTTTTCCCAATCAGATCTTTTTGAATATTCATCTTCAATTGATTTTAAAGCTCGTGCAATGGTATTGGTTCCTCCCCATGCTTGTAGATAAATAGGATCGGGATCTGCGTCTAACAATTTTGCTTTGATCCACTCTGAGCCATCCGTAATTTTTTCCATCTCGCCCTCAAAATCTATATTACCGACTTTAACAAGACTCATTAAATATTCGGGATCAGGATAATTTTTGGCATTCTTTGATAAATAAGGATACACTTTTTTATACGCTACCAGAAGATCCTGAATCCATTGAACACCTGCCCATCGAAGATTGGTCTTTTTCCCGTATATCTCTTTGGTCATCGGCATTTCAGAAGTAAAGAGTGTTCCTTTCCCATCTCCTTTATAATGCCACATAGAACTGGAATAAATCAAACCTTCTACCTTGTATTCGTTGGCATAAAGCAACATTCTGATGAAGGTATCCACATCATCAATTTCGCCATCAGTAGTAACAATGGTTCTTGGCAACTTATTATATGCAAATGCCTGAGTTAGTCCTATCAATAGGGCAACCAATAGAACTATTTTCTTCATCTTAAATTATTAAATATTTCCTTTTTTCAATTCCGAAACTGCAAATTCTGCTGCTCTTGCAGTTAAAGCCATATAGGTTAACGAAGGATTTTGACAAGCTGATGAAACCATACATGCACCATCTGTAACAAATACATTTTTCGCATCCCAAACCTGATTGTTTGCATTGAGTACAGATGTCTTAGGATCCTTACCCATACGTGCTGTGCCCATTTCATGAATACCATGACCCATTGCATGACCCGTATCGTGCGTTTTAATTTCCTTCACACCTGCTGCTTCAAACATCGCTACCAGATCTTCCACGATTGCTTTACGCATTTTCTTTTCATTGTCTTTCAGTTCTGCATCCATCGATAAAACAGGCAAGCCCCATTTATCTTTTACAGTTTTATCCAATGTAATTTTATTCTCATGATAAGGCAAGATCTCACCAAATCCACCAGCTCCAATTGACCATCCACCCGGTTCAATGAGTGCTTCTTTAAAATCAGCTCCAATATTTAGTTCGGCAATTTCTCTACTCCAACCAGATCTACTCGCTGCACCTTGATAGCCATAACCACGAAGGAAATCGCGTTTATCGCCGGAAAGATTTGCAAATCTTGGAATATAAAATCCATTGGCCCTTCTTCCTGAATAATAACTGTCTTCAAATCCTTCCACTTTTCCTGAAGCACCCAGATTATAGTGATGGTCCATAATATTATGACCCAATTCCCCACTACTACTTCCCAATCCTTCTGTCCAAACATCTGTAGCAGAATTCATCAATACCCATGCAGAGTTTAAAGATGAAGCATTTAAGAACACAATTTTTGAATGGAAAGTATAAGTCTTATTTGTTTCAGCGTCCAGTACTTCAACACCAGTGGCTTTCTTGGAATTCTTATCATATAAAATCTGTGTAACAATACTCCATGGACGTACTGTTAAATTACCTGTTTTCATAGCTGCAGGTAATGTGGAAGATTGTGTACTGAAATAGCCACCAAAAGGGCAGCCTTCCCAGCAACGGTTCCTGAATTGACAAGCAGTTCTACCTGGAATAGCTGCAGTTAAATTAGCAACTCTACCAATAATTAAATGTCTGCTGTCATTAAATTTTGCTTTGAATCTTGCAGCTACATCTTTTTCTACGCAGTTCAAATCCATCGGTGGTAAAAAATGTCCATCTGGCAAATGTGCTAAGCCTTCTTTGGATCCACTAATTCCTGCGAATTTTTCTACATAATCATACCAAGGTGCCACATCTTTATAACGGATGGGCCAATCAATTGCCACACCATCTTTTGCATTTGCTTCAAAATCCAGATCACTCCATCGATAGCTTTGTCTTCCCCATAAAAGAGATCGCCCTCCTAGTTGATAACTTCTCCACCATGTAAAAGGCTTTACTTCTGTGTATGGGCATTCTTTTTCATTTACCCATGAATCCATCACGGTTTCACTTGCAGCCCATCCTCTATGTATTACAGGGTATTTTTTCTTTTGCTCATCCGTGGTTCGGCCACGATGTTCTAATTCCCAGGGGTCTTTATTAGAAAACTTATAGTCCTTGATATGCTGATGGTCGCGGCCTCTTTCCAGCATCAATACTTTTAAACCTTTTTCAGTTAATTCTTTAGCAGCCCAACCTCCACTAATACCCGACCCGATAACTATTGCGTCGTATGTGTTTTGTTCGGCTGACTTTGTATTTACGTAAGTTGAATCGTTGGGCATAGCTTTAGATTTGATTTTCTGAATCGTTAACAGAATGATTCAATAAATCTAAAACTTTATGTTTAAAAACCCGCAACAGAATTATGGGGAATAAAAAGGCTGATTAATCTTTTTCCTTTAGCAATGCAAGAAAGTCTTTATTGACAGCCCATTCTTTCTTATCGTCTACCCACAAACAAATATGATCATTGATATTTGAGAGTGACTTCCAGGCTTCCAAAATTAAATGATGATCATTTTCAGGATAATTGTCGCGGGAATATTTTTTACCTAACTCAGCAACAATCTTTCCATTTTTTTTCCGGAACTTATTGTCAAAAAATTTTCCAACTGGACCTTTAGATTTTCCAAAGATGCAATTACCAAGTATCATACCTAATACTTTTTCTTTCTTCAAATCTATAATGGCATTCTGATATAAGTATGCAATGGTTTCACCATCTTTATTTACAATCGAATTCATAAGCAAAAGTACGTTAGTTAATATTGGGGCACCTAAAATATTAAAAAAATACTTAAGAACCGTTTTTATTATACTTATTAATGAATATGTGCTATTGTTTCCTCAGCAAGTCCAAAAGAAAGTGTCATTCCATTCCCTCCTAAACCATTTATAATATACACATTTGGGCTAGGGTGCAAAATTAATTCTGTAGCTGAATTTGTCATTTTAGCTAAAATTCCATGCCAGCTTTGAACCATTTCCCAGTTATCCGACATTGCAAAAGTTTTTAAATAAGTAAGTACTTTCTTATTTAAGTGGGTCTTATCAAAAGGATCAAAAGTATGTGCGTATTCATGCGTATCACCTACCGTGAGTTCACCTTTTTCGTTTTGGGATACCATTACATGAATTCCATTATCTAAGTAAACACCCATTTCGGCATTATACCTACTCTGCAATTTCTGCAATGAAGGTGCTACTTTAAAAGAGGGATAGTGAATGAGCGATAACCCACCACAAATGGAAGTACCAATTCTCCAATCATTTTCTTCAGGAACAAAACGCATCATTTGCAATTTGCATTTCGTTAAAGGTTGGTCTGCCAATAATTCAGGATATAATGTTTCTAAATCTGGCCCGCTACAAACAAAAATCAGATCGGCGTGAAATTGCTGGTTTCCTGCTTTTAAATGATTCCCAATAATATCAGTAACAGTTGTATTCCAGATAAAAGAAACATCTAAGTATTCTGTTAAGTAATCAGGAATTTTTGCAATTGCTTCTCTTGGATCAACAATCATTTCAGTGCTACTAAATAAACCACCTTTTAGTTTTTCCGGATTAATTCCTTTGTAAGTATGTAAAATACTTTCAGGATCCATCAGCTTAACTGGTCGGCCATTTGCTGAAAAGTTTTCGAATAATTCTTGTAATACTTTCCATTCATCTTCATAATAAGCCAGGTGTAAACTTCCTACTTCATCATACCAGATTCCTACACTATCTGCAATTTCTTTCCAAATTTGTTTAGAACGAATAGCACGATTATATAATACACCATCGGGTTGTCCAATTGGCCAGACCATTCCAAAGTTTCGTATTGATGCACCTACAGCTTTCTGATTCCTTTCAATTACAGTTACCTGATATCCTTTTAAAGACAATGCTCTTGCAGTTGCTAAACCTACTATCCCAGCGCCAATTACGATGGCTGTTTGCTGACCCATACTATTGAAATATTAAATGATATTTTTTATTGAAATATTTAAGCGCAAAAAGTGAACCGATTACACCAAAAACAGATAATCCAACAACACCCCAACTATATAAAACTGACCAATGAATTTTTAATTGAAAAACAGTTTTTAAAAGTATTACAGACACACTTCCTAAATACCCGAATGAATCAGCTAAGTATATTAAGAATCCAACATTTCCAGCAATTCTAAAAGTTGCGATCATACGATCAAACAGAATACAATTGAAAGGGATATAACCCATGTACAATCCTAGTCCCACTAATGTCATCCATAAAAAAGGACCAATAATGCCTTGAATAAATAAGAAGGAAGAAATACCTGCCAATAAAAATCCTATGATGATGATGTATTGTGTAATAACGAATGCTCTTCGATTGTTTTTAATCAAGATCATACTCCCAATTAAAACCAAAACAATAAGTGTAATCGGTATTTCAGTTGCAGTAAAAACAGAAGGTTGATTACCAAAACCAAGTTCTTTCCAGATATCAGCAGCAAAATTGTCGCGTATATCTCTAAACACTGTAAGCACTAAATAAATAATGATAAAAAGAATTAAACCGGGTTTAAAAGTGTCGATAAATTTTGTTCTTTCTTCTTTGTTCATGGGCAATCTAGTAACCCTTAAACTAATATCCGTTTCAGAAGGAGCAGGAATTTTCTCCATTAAATAAATCAAAATAATTAATGGAATAAAAAAAACGGCACCAGTTGCAAATGGCAACCACCAATCGGATATCACAAAATTAATTTGCAAAGTTTTTGCAACTGATTTAACAAACCCCGATGAAAATATAAAACTCACTGCAAGTGCTGCACCAATAAAGTCCGTTGCCCTTCTTCCTTCAACAAACGAAAAAACAACACCCCAAATAATTCCTAAAGGAAACCCATTTATAAATAAAAAAATAATGGACCATGGAGCTGGTACTATGGCCAGAAACAAAAGAGATATCCAAGAAATACTCACTAATAATAATATCAATTTCCCTCTGCCGATTTTTTTCATTTCGGCTATAAACTTGATTCCATAAAACTTACTCAACATATAACCCAAAACCTGACTAATCACTAATGCATCTTTAAATGCAAGACCAAATACTTTTGGACCGTCTGCAAAGATTCCAACAGTAAAAGGTTTGCGAAAAGCATACACAGTTGCATAAGTTAGAAAGCAAATAATTGCGGCATATAATGCTATCCAAGTATCTCTAAATTTTTCCTGGCGTAAGTATAACAATAGTTGTTTCAAATCAGGGAATTTTCTATGTAAATAAATGTGTCGAAATTTCTATTACTTATTCCCTGTACCAATCACAAACTGATTTGGTGCTTGTTGCTGATAATGATTGGCTCGCATATCTGCAGGCGCATCCATTTTAGGTCCTTGTTCAATTTTACGCCAATCGATATCACGATTATATTTTTTCATCGCTTTATGAACATCAAATACTCTTTCATCATGCTTTTCTAAAGTATAAGGAGTGAAGTCTGGTTTGTTGGTAAAGAAATCTGTTAATAAGCTTCCTGTAGCATCATATTGATTCACATAAGGCACACCAAGAATATTATAAATTGTTTTTAGAATTGCACCGAAATTGGCATGTGTATGACTAACATAATTCTTTTTCACATAAGGACCCGCCATCATTAAAATAGAACGGTGTGCATCAATATGATCAACACCTCCCTGAGGATCATCTTCTGTAATAACAACCAACATATTTTCCCAAAATTTAGTACGAGAAAGAAAATGAAGAATTCTACCCACTGCTAAATCATTATCTGCTACAAAGGAATGAGGGAAATAATATCCATCTTCAGGTCTTGCGCCTGAAGTATGATCGTTTGGTACTTGCATGGTGATTAATGCAGGCATTTTCTCTTTTCCGTTGATCCACTTATTTGTAAACTCCAGTTCGAACTGATCCATTCTAAATTGGTCGGGAATATTACTGTTAAATCCAGCATAATTATGACTCGTATTGGGAAACAATGCTTTTTGCATCGGTACCATTACAATATGACCACCACCTGTTGCAGTGTCGTTCCACTCTTCTCTATTGTGAGCAGTTTCGTTTGCTTCGCCAAAATTGTAAAACTTAATTCCTTTGCGGTCTAATGCTTCCCAAACCCCACCTTTTTCAGCGTAATCTTCTGGATCCATACTACCTGTAGTTCCTGGGAATCTACGACCTGGCGCTTTTGAAAATATTTTTGCTTCTTTACTAACACTAGAATTTACTTCCACCCACTCATTGGGTATTACGCCCATCATCCAATGATGCCCGTGAATAGAGGCATCACTATCGCAATAAAAATTATCACTCAATGCAAATTGTTTTGCTGCTTTATGATGATTCGGAGTAATCTTTAAATTTTTAAAATTAGCGCGCATGGAATCAGGAATCGTATATTCATTATTCACTCCAAACCTTGCTAAAGAACTATCCCCATTTGCATTTTCTAATTGGCCAAACACTTCATCATAAGTTCTATTCTCTTTGGTAATGTATACCACATATTTGATGGGTGTTTCTGTAATGCCAGGTAAAACAGGTAAAGGATTTTCTTTATCTGCAGTAACTGTAGTTTCTACAAAAGTATTAAGGATACATTGCTTAGTGTAAGCCTGTAATTGAATGGAATCTGGAATCAATACTTTTTGAAAACTTCCTAATTGAATATCTCCAATATATGTTCCTTGAATGGGAGCTTTGAAGTCTTTACCACCATTGGGGCCTGCACCTAACCCACGACATGTGATCACATACAGTTCTTTTTCATCCTTGCCTATCAACACCCTGGTTGGTCCCCAACCAGTAGGTATTAATCCCAAAGTTTTTTTGGAAGCAATGTCAACCACTGCAACCGCATTGAAACCTAATAATGCTACATACAAAGTTTTTTCATCTTTGCTAATGGTAATGCCGAATGGTAATAGTCCGCGATATTTATCAATCCTGGTATCCACAGTGATATCAATATGTCCGAGGATTTTATGATTGTTTAAATCCAGAATGGAGATATTATCGTTTGTTGCATTGGTAACATATGCGAAATCTTTCCCAACAGCAATACTATTCGGACTAGCACCACCAACCACTTCTGTCCCTTCGATCATTTCGCCAATTTGATAACCCGTTTTAAATTTATCGACTACTTTATTATTTGTTAGATTAATAGTAAACACACTCATTGCTTCAGGAGCAAGCGGACTTCCTACACCCGGTGCTTTTTTACCTTCTACTTTTGTTCCTTTGATCGATTCTTCCGTATTATCTCCATAAGGCTGATGGGAAATTAGTTTTGATGCGTAATTTTCCTTATTAGCCCTTTTAATTAAAGGATAAGAATACATACCCACATTGGCAACGATGGCCATTTTTTCATCAGTAGTTAAAGCCAATCCAAATGGTTGTCTGCCCACGGGAATAGAAGCAGTTATTTTTTTAAATTTCAAATCGTATCGAACCATTCTGAAATTGCCTCGATCTAAAATAAATAATTCTGTTTCATTTTGATTTAAAACTAAATCAGAAGTAAAACTATCATCATAAAATCTTCCTCGCACATAACCATTTAAAGAAATAGAATCTACTGTTTCCATTTTTTCTAAATCGTATAAGATTACAGCTCCATTATCACCACCACTTAAAAATATTTTTTTAGAATCATTCGTAAATGCTAACCCTAAATTAGAACCCTTGGAAAAAGGTGATTTGATTTTATTGTCGTAGGAAGGAACACGGATGGCGCTCATGCTTTTCACATCAATCAATGTAAAAACACCATCATGTAAACTAATGATCTTCTTTCCATCGGGTGACAGTTTCATCCCAAACGGATCATGGGTGATACGCAAAAGATCGCCAGCTGGACTCACTAATCTTCCACTAGGCAAAACAGATACCCCTTTTTCATTGATGGAACAGAATACTTGCGTACCTGGCACTTGCAAAACGCTTACTTTCTCCTGGGCATTTATTCTAACAAAAGTGACAATTAATAAAAACGCTAAAAAACCTTTTTTCATCCTTTGAGTATTTTACATAAAAATAGGAGCGAAATTTTACAAATCTCGCTCCTATCTATTTATTTACTTTAAGATAACCTTGTTAATCTTATTGAATCAACCACATTTTAGCATTGATATCATCTTTACCACCATATTGACTAGCTACTGCAGCAGTAACATTGTCTTTATTGGTAGATAATTCAGAAGCAGGATATTGGAAACGTAAAGGTATCACGTTACTGTTACCAGTACCGGCACCTGCAGAGAAAGAAGGAACACCTGTTCTTCTCCACTGATAATAACCTTCAAATCCAGAGTTACGAGCTAAAGCTAAATAGCGTTGAGTTAAGATCTGATTTAAACCAGTTGCATTATCTCCTGCATATTTAACTGAAGCCTGATTGAAATAATCTGCATAGCTAAAGTTAACAGTATAGTTTACATAATCACCAGGTGCTGTACCTTTTAAGAAAGATACTGTGTTAGCTCCGTCAGCTACACCGTAGAAAGCGAACATAGCTTTTGTTCCTTTCTGATACCAAGCATCTGCAGAACCAGTGATCCATCCACGATTAATAGCCTCAGCAATATTTAAACACATTTCAGGATAGCCTACTAAGAAAGTATTTTCACCTACAAATCCATCATAATATCTTTTACGGCCAATTGGAGAAATAACGAATGAGTTGATTTGACCACCCAATGTACTCATATCATCTCCAGCTTTACCACCAACAAATGATTTGTAAGAAGTGTCAGCGAAACCTAAACCACGAGCAGGATCAGCAACTTTCATAGCACGTAAATCATTCAAACCAGCTAAGGTATTTAACCAGGTAGAAGCTACACATAAACGAGTTGCATCATTTCCGTAGTTTCCTTTATTGTTTGGATAATAGTTAAACGCTGCATTATACTGGTATTCCCAATTGTCTGATAAATCAGTCATGATAGGATACTTCGCAGGATTATTGTATACATCAGCAAATTTTTGCTTGATATTCAAATCTGCATCAGTAGACTTTTTGCTTAATTCAATCAACACACGCAATTTATAAGAGTTAACTACTTTCTGCCATTGCTTTAAAGTTGTTAATGGATCTTTAGCATTTGAGATTCTTTCTAAGAAATAAAAATCACCTAAAATTGCAGTATTTGAAGCAGCAATTAAAGAAGCTAATTGTGTATTTGCATCTTCCAATAACTGTAAACTCTGAATAAATACTTGCTTCTGAGTATCGTATTTAGGAGTTGGCACATCCAATCCTTTTAATGCTTCAGACATTGGGACATCTCCCACTTTCAATGTCATATTTACGAATACATAAGCTTTAAAAAACTTAGCCAATGCGCCATAAGGAGTTACTGCATTAGGATCAGTCGAAGCTTTTGCAGCCTCAGTTTCCATTGATTTGATATTTCTTAAAATACCATAATCTAAAGATGCACTACCTGACCAATATTCATTGGTTCCATAGTAAGTGTAAGTTGACAATGTATACTGACCAAATTTATCTTCATCACCAGCTGGGAATACCATTAGTGAATTCTCAATTTGTCTTAATAAAAGATAAGCAGGAACAGCTGTTGGCTGGTTTGGATTCACTGCATACTTTTCGTATGTTTTGGTACAACTACTAGCTATCATTGCAACAGCTAAGAACAGTATACCTATTTGTTTATTGAATTTCATAATACTATTTTTTAATGTTTTCAAATGATTTAAAGAATTAGAAAACAAAATTTACGTTAAAGCCATAGCTGCGAGTAGTTGGCGTTTGCAAGTTGTACTCTCTGCTGTTTCCGCTATTGTAATCACGACCAGAATATTGGTCAACATCCATATCCTTGAAACGAGAAGGGAAGAAATATAAAAGGTTACGTCCAACCAATGAAACATCGATTTTAGTAATAAATGATTTCTTACCAATTACAGATTGAGGAATAGAATAAGTGATGGTTAATTCACGAAGTTTGGCATAAGTTTTATTAACAGAAGTATGTTCGAAATCGTTAAAGAAACTACTTACATAATCTTGAATAAAGCTTGCTACACCAGTGTTCTTAGTGAATTGCAATGAACTCATATTTGTAATAACACCTGTAACTGGGTCATACTTAATAGGTGTGTTATTTGAAATTTGAACACCTTCCCCAACATAAATTCCTTTAAAGTTAGGATCCATGGTATAAGAATTGGTAGCAGGATTGTAAACAATAGCTTTTGTTTCAGCAGCTCTTGCAACACCTACGGCACCTTCAGCAGTAAAGATGTTTGATCCACCTTCAATACCTTTTCTCATTACACGATCTTGAATCACACCACCCACTTTACCATCAAACTGGAAAGAAAGTGCGAATTGTTTGTAACTAAACTTATTGTAGATAGACCAGCTCCAATCAGCATCAGCATGTCCTACATATTGTGCTTTAGGTAAGTATACAGGATATCCTGCACTATTATTAATTACTTGTCCGTCTGCTGTCTTTGCAGTTACACCAGCAAATAATTTATCAACACGATCTCCTTGTTGAAATTGATAATTAGAAAAACTAGCTGGTAGTTCTTTATATCTTTCAGTGAAAGTTGACCAGTTAACCATTACATCCCAGTTCAAACCTTTTTCGCTTCTCAATGGAGAACCAGTTAAAGAAAGTTCCGCTCCTTTAATTTGAGTTTTAATTGCGTTAGTTGTATATGAAGTTAATCCAGTTGTTTGTGACAAAGGATAACCCACAATACCAGGTCCATTGATGTTATTATAATAAGTTGCACTCAAGCCCAATCTGTTTTTTAAGAACTTAATATCAAAACCATACTCAGTACTTGTAAGCTGAGAAGATTTGATATTCGGATCAATTACATTTGAAGGAGCATAAGCACCACTTTGTCCATTATACACGGTTCCAATACTGTAAGCTGGGTTAGACAAAGAATAAGAAGGTCCACCATATGAACTTACATAAGGAGTACCATATCCAATTGGATAAGCAGCTGGTCCGATATAGTTAGAAGTACTTGGTGATTTAGCTGAAGCATAAGATGCTCTTGCTTTTAAGAAACTGATCACTTCAGGTAATTTTACATAATCAGAAATTACAGTAGCTCCACTAAATGAAGGATAGAAATAAGCATTATTATTCAACAATAAAGTTGAGTTTTTATCCACTCTTCCTGTGGTATTTAAAGTAAAGTATTTACCGAAATCAATACTTGCAGAGTAGTAAGCAGACAATACTAACATGTTTGAATTAAAGCTATAAGCTCTAATTGGGTTCAAAGTGTTAGCAAAAGAATACAAACCTGGTACGTTTAGGTAGTCTGTAGTAGTGAATGTAGATCTATAAGAAAAATTTCTTGCATTCACACCACCAGTTACATCTAATGCAATACCATGTTTAAATTTGTTGTTGTATTTAACCAAACCCTCAACGTTATTATCAAATAATGAACGTGAATCTTCTCTGTAATCACCACGATTTAACTCTCTTCCATAAGGGTGAGCTGAATAAGGCATTTTCTCAGTTCTCATTACATCGTTGGTACTGATGTTTGTTCTAAGGATTGCTTCTAAATGTGAATTGGCTTTATAAGTTAAAGCAATGTTACCAGTGATATCATTTTTATAATGACCACGTAACCACTCATAACTCATGAAGTAAGGGTTGTGGTAACGTTGGTACTCAGCGAAAATAGACTGAACACCTTCTTTACCTGCCTGCCAGTAATTTTTCATATCTGCAATATTCCAGTCAGCACCAGTCCATACAGTCATTGAATAAATGATACTGTTAGGTCCATAAGATACATCCGGAATATTTGGAGAGAACTGTCGGTTATAGTTTAAAGTACCTTCAATTTTCAATTTACTGCTAAGGTTATAGCTAGCATTCATATTAAAATTGACAGTATTTAATTTTGTATTTGGAACAATCCCTTTCTGATAAGTATTTGTCAAAGACATTCTTACATTAGAACGATCAGTTGAAGAAGAAAAACTTAAGTTATTAGTGGTTAATAAACCAGCTTGAATAAAACGCTTTAAGTTATCTACACCAACAGCAGAATAAGGAGTAGCTTTTCTAATTCCTGTAACTGGATCAATCGGGCTATTATATTGAGGAATCAATTGGCCGTTTAAAGCGGGTCCCCATACATCATAGTCACCATCATTTAATCCGCCACCTTTACCATCTCCAAAAATATATTGAGAGTAGTCACCACCGCCATAAAGGGCTTGTGTTTTAGGTAATGCGATAAATCCTTTATTAACCTGAGTACTTGAATTAAATTCAATTGTGTAACCTTTATCGTTTTTCTTAGCTCTCTTTGTAGTGATCAAGATCGCACCATTCTGTGCACGGCTACCATAAATAGCAGTTGCGGCAAGACCTTTCAAAACGGTATAAGATTCGATATCATCCGGGCTAAGGTTCCAGGTATCTGAAGAAATTGGAATACCATCAACCACATATAAACTAATGTTATATCCACGTAATGATACGTTAGGAGCAGATAACATTTCCTGATTGATAGCTACATCCAAACCAGCTACTTTACCTACAAGTCCGTTAATTGGGTTAACTTCTCTTGCTTTAACAAGATCAGCACCTTTAACTTCTTGTACAGAGTAACCTAATTTTTTTGTTTCTCTTTTAACACCCAATCCAGTAACCACAACCTCACTCAACTGATCAGCTGAAGGGTTTAAACTGATGGTTACATCAGAACTGGTAACGGTTACTTTTCTTGTGGTATAGCCAACAAAACTTACAGTCAATTGACTCCCATTTGCAGCAGCGATACTAAATGTACCAGTTGCGCTTGAGGTAGTTTGTTGTTTACCATTCGAAATTACTGCGCCTTCAATTGGCTTAGCAGTAGCTGCATCTAACACTTTTCCGCTAACAGTAGCGTTCTGTGCTTGTGCTTGAAATACAAATAAGCATATTGCTAATGGTAATAGCAATAAGCTTAGAAAGCGATTCATTTGCTTCATAAACTAGTTATTTTAGTTGTTGTGGCAGCAAAAATATCGGGGCAGTGTTATGGAATTGTTTCCTATCTGTTAAGCAAAAGCAATCGAATTGTTGCTAAATTGTTATCTTATAGAAAAAAATAAAACATTTTGCTTGTCTATTATTTTCAAACCTATTTTAAGATAATTAATCGAAAGTTGGTGGGGGGGGTAAAAAAAAAGCCAAAAACTTATGACTCAAAGCGTTATATAATATTCAGGAACTATTTTATATATTTATAGTATGAAACAGGCAAACTCGATATTGGTAATAGACGATGATCCATTGTTCATGTTATTGCTTAAGAAAACGATTATTAAATATGATCTGGCCAAATCAGTCTCTGCTTTCACCAATGGACTGGAAGCATTTGAGTCATTAAAGCCCATCATTAATGAACCTTCTTTATTGCCCGACATTATTTTAGTGGATATTGAAATGCCGATGATGGATGGTTGGGAATTTTTAGATGAATTCATCCCCCTGCTTCAAAAAGCTTCCAAAAAAATTTCAATATATATTGCTACTTCCTCTATAGCAGAACCGGATAAAATCAAGTCTGCGTCTTACCCCATGATTAAGGATTATCTCCACAAACCAATTGATGAACCTATCTTAAGCAAAATTATTCAGGATCATTTTAGCACATTATAGATACAACCTAAAAAATCAATCATTCGATTCATACAATAGATTTTCAATCGAACTTTTTTATTAGCCATTTATCTATCATTTTTTATTAGAAATATCCCTTTATTTATTGCAACAATTTCATCATTCTGTTTAATAGAAATACTGTTTTATATTATTTTATTTAAAAAAAATATATAAAATAATTCTACTACCAATTAGTTGGTAGTAGAATTATTTTTTTGCCCTATATATTCGCAAAAAATAATCACCCCATGAAAAAAGTTTTATCGCTGTTAACAGTTGCAACTTTAGTAATTGTTATGTTTTCAATTCAATCTTGTTTTAGAAGTGTAGATTCTATGACAAATAATGTAAAATATGATACTATTGTAAATCCAGTAGGCCAAGTCTTAACTGATTGTGGTGGAAAAAACTTAACCATTACAAAAGGATCTTTACGTTTAACCCAAACCTTCAAATCACCTACAAATTCTATTGATTCAGTTGTGTATACTTTCACTGTAAAGGCGAATGAACTTCAACTTATTGATGAAAATAACAAACGTTATGAATCAAGTGAGAAAGTAACATTCCAAGTAAAAGCTGGACCAAAAACAACTCCAGTATTTTCAATAGATGCTAAATTTAATTTAGAAAGTAAAGATCACACCATATTAAAAATTAATTTCAAAGTACACCAAGACCTTAACTCAGGTAGTGTTGTAGTAGATAGAGGAGTTTTTGATTCTCAAAATTTAGGTTGTCTTGCTGGATTTATTTATTAATTGATATCAACATAATAAAATTTTATAAAAAAAGAAACCCCCTTTTTGTCAGGTGGGTTTCTTTTTTATGGATGTTCTAACTAGTCGTAAGTAAATGGGCTAGGTTTAAAATATGGAACTGCGAGCCATTTTTTACCCATTTTGTATGTAACTAGAACACATTTGGGTCACAAATAATATCTCTGATGGTTCCGAAGAAAACTAAAATTTTGTACCTAAGTATACTGCATATACATTTGCACCTCCATGGGGGTTAGCTCAGTTGGCTAGAGCGTCCCGATGGTAATCGGGAAGGTCATACAT
>JBAXXT010000051.1:0-19285 GCA_037127755.1 Bacteroidota bacterium | reverse complement strand
AAGCCCATTTGTTTTCTACTACTTGCAACCCCAGCTTGAAAGCTGGGGTTAACTTCACACTTCATTATATCTTCAATAATATCAACTAAATTAAATACCCCAAGTTGTTAACCCTAGGCTTCAGCCTAGGGGCGGAGATAACTTTTAGATGGAGGCTTTAGCCCCGGCGCTCCACTATTTCAACTTGAGAATGGTATCCACTTAAATGTACTCACAGCGCAGGGGCTGAAGCCCCCATCTAAACTCCTCTATCTAATCCCCAGCCTAAAGGCCGGGGTTAACTTAATTTATCTGGGATGATAACCCTAGGCCTCAGCCTAGGGTCATAAAATATAATACAGCTCGGGCTTTAGCCCCGGCGCTCCACTATTTCAACTTGAGAATGGTATCCACTTAAATGTACTCACAGCGCAGGGGCTGAAGCCCCCATCTAAACTCCTCTATCTAATCCCCAGCCTAAAGGCCGGGGTTAACTTAACGCTTCACTTTTCACTTTTCTTTATCTCCTCAATTATATCCAAATGATGCTTCGTATGAATGGCTAAAAATTGAATTGTTTTTTTTAGCCTGAGATTTCCAAAGATCGGATGATTGAAAAACTGCTGAGGGTCTAAGTACTGTAACTCTTCTAATTTCGACTTTGCTTTTTCGAAATGGATGGTCAAACTTTCCGTTGAGTAATCTTCTTTGGGAACAACAGCTTTTGGAGCTTTTGCAACACCCCGGGGGATTTTATTTTTTGCAAAAACAACTATCCTTTTTAAATTAAATGACCATTTATAATCTTTCAGAATTGATTTAGATGTGGTATAAATTATGCCATTAAATACCATCAGAACATGTTCAATATGCCAACCAATATTTGAATTAGAAATCGATAGATTTTTCTTTTCAAAATCAGGAATTGCATGTTCTAACTGAGTAAGGAGTTTTTTTAATGCTGATATATCAATTGTATTCATAGAAATGTTTTTATGTAACAAGGAAGACGCGAATAAAACGGATCAAAGCTCCTATTAAATATAAGTACTAAATCCATTTTTATCCCTTTCTTTGTGCCAAAACGATTGGCATGCGAAAAGTATTTGTGTGGTTATTTAAGTGGAATGGATGGAAAATGGATGTGAACCTTCCTGCTAATTATGACCGCTGTGTTGTTATTGCAGCTCCACATACATCAAATTGGGATTTTGTTTATAGTCTTGCTGTTTTTTTTCATTACAATTTGCCTGTCAGGTATCTGGCAAAGAATGAACTGTTCAGATGGCCAATTAAAGGCATTATGGAGAAGTCTGGTGGTTTACCAGTTTATCGTCATTCAAAAAACAAGTTGGTGGATGAAATGATCCAACTTTTCAAAGACAATGAAAAACTAATGCTTGCAATTCCAGCAGAAGGCACAAGAAGTAAGGTGGAGAAATGGAAAACTGGATTTTACCATGTTGCATTGGGTGCTAATGTTCCTATTCTATTAGGGTATCTCGACTATAATAAAAAATTGGCGGGTTTTGGACCCTTGATCTATTTAACGGGCGACCCATTAATAGACGCCAATCAAATCAAGGATTTTTATAAGACTGTTACTGGGAAATTTCCCGAAAAATTTAATTTAGAAGGATTGGTGCTGACTACTAATTAGCAGCTTCTGTAATCATTTCAATCATCGCAGATTTGTTGATGGGCTTTTCTACAAATCCATACACATATTCATGTATCCAATCTTTATCCAGATCCAGTGCGCTACTTCCACTCAGTACGATGGTCTTAATGTTTTTATACTTTTCAGGCTCCGTAGACATCAATTGAATTACTTCATAGCCATCTAAATCAGGCATGTGTAGGTCAAGCAAAAGTATGATGGGCTTACCATTGAAGCTTTCAAATAATTCTAATAATTCTTGTCCATTAGATGCTTCCACAATAGGTAAATGCAGTTCACGGAAATGTATATTCAAAAGCAAACGATGAATGGGGTCATCATCCGCTATGATTAAAGTATATTCCTGAAATCTTTCAATATTAGACATGTAGCTACTTAGGGGGAACGAAAATAGCTTAAAATAACAATTTTTGCTAATTTCTATTTCTTTCTTCTGGTAGAGGGCGAAAATCCGTATAACGCTTTATAACATTTAGTAAAATAGGAAACAGAATTAAAACCCATGGTCATTGAGATTTCTTTTATCGGCAAATCAGTACTAGACAATAATAAATTGGCCTTTTCTAATCTCCGATTTAAGATATATCTGTTAGGGGGCATTTTGTATGCTTTCTTAACAATTCTTTCAAAAGTGCTTACACTTAAATTCAATCGTTGAGAAATATCATGAATAGAAAGATCAGCATCCTTCAATAGAATCTCTTCAATGATTTTTTCGAACTCTTGCAATTGATTATTTGCAAAACCTGGATCGATATGATTGCTTAATTCGGTTTTAATTACTTTATTCTGAATAGCAGTTCGAAGTTTGATCAAGCTCTCTAATTTCAGGTGCAGCATTTTAACATTAAAGGGCTTAACGATATAATCATTAGCACCTAAAGACAATCCTGTTTGAATTTGAGAGTCTTGCCCATAAGCAGAAATAAATATCACAGGGGTATCTAAAAATCTGTCGTCTTGTTTTAATAAACGTAAAACAGAAAATCCATCCATGAAACCATTGAGCATGATGTCAAGAACAATCACTTTCGGTTTATGTCTTTCCACTAAGGCCAAAACAGATTCACCATTATCAGTAGATGCTATATTATAGTATGGCTCTAATAATTCGATCAACGTTGACCTTAATTTTTCGTCATCTTCAACTAGTAAAATGTTGCTTTTGTCCAAATTCATAGAATCAGTATTATACGTTAACTGGGATACTTACTTTAGCAATAATACCCTGTGGTTTATTATTTAAAAATTCAACACCTCCCTTTACCAAATCCGCTATTGATTTGGAAATATTAATTCCAATTCCTAAACCTTGTTGCTCAAATGTTTTTTTTCCAAACTGAGTAAATGGTTCATATTCCATTAATTCAGAGGCAAACGAACGGTTGCCATTGTCTTCTATTGTTACGATACATGTCATGTTTTCAGAATTAACAGAAACCCTTACTAAATCTCCAGTCAGTGAGAATTTAAAGGCATTATCGATTAATTCAGAAAAACATGCTTTAATCAATTCGGGGGAGAGATCAATCAAAGGTTTATACTTCATTTGTAAAGTTAAATCATTTATTCGATGATATTTTTTTGCTATTTCAAGCGCAATTTGTGCTACTAAGCCACTTAATTCGGTTCTATTTGAGCCTTGATTAAGGTGATTTCCAGGATTTTGCATCTGTTGCCAAGTAGTAACTTTGGTTAATAAGCTGATAATCCTTTTGGCACCCATTTCTATATAGGAAAGGTATTCTTCTAAAACCTCTTTTTCAATTGTATCGATTTTTGACTTTATGAGGTCCAAAAAGCCAATAATCGCAGTCAGTGGATTCTTAAATTCATGCATGGTTAATAGACCAATGGCATGTTCTAATTTTTCAACTCGCTTTAACTCTGGAGAAAGTATTTGGGTTTGTCTTAAAAGCCTGGTTTGAATGGCCTCTATAACATCTCTACCCTTAACTGGTTTTACTAAATAATCATCTGCACCTTTTAACATACCAGCCCTAATATCAGAATATTCCGATTTGGCAGTAAGAAAAATAAAAGGTGTATCCGCACAAATTGTTTCTCTAAATTGATGAAAAAAAGTAAATCCATCCATTTTGGGCATCATGATATCACAAAGAATAATATCGGGAATAAAATCTCTACTTTTTTCAAGAGCTTGAATACCGTCCATTGCCACTGCTGTTTCAAAGCCATTTATATCGAGAATCTCTTGGAGTGTTTCGATTAAACGGGGCTCATCATCAACCAACAACACTTTTGTTTTACTCACAGATAAAATATTTTTGTTTCATCTTACACCGTATGGGGACAGTTTGGATTCCACAGCTTGGTTAAAAAGTAAAAATAGCCGCTTATTTAGTTCGACACATTAACTAAATAATCTATTCTTATCAATTATTCAGCAACTGATATTTTATATTAGAACAATTTCGGAATATAGTATCAATAAATCGTTATTAATGAATTCAAATCATAATTTATGAAGATTTTTGGGAAGTCATAATTTGAAAACGGGATTATAAGTTATTAACTAAATACATAATTTGCCACATGCAAAAGGGACTTGAAAAAGTTTTAGAATTAACACAGCACCCATTTGCGGTTTTTTCTGCCAATGGCACTTTACTATTTCAAAACAATGTTTTTGCATCTTTTAATGAAATTAGTATTGAAAGGAAAATTATGCCGAGAACAGAATTCTTAGCAGGCATTTTAGAAAATGTCAAAGAGAATCAGTCGGTCGAAAACGTCCTGGTTTGTTCAAATCATAAATTTTATGAATTAACACTTACTATTGATGTTTCAGATCAAACAATATATTTAGTGGGTAATGAAATCAGTGAATTAAAACCATTCGAAAAAAAAATTGAACCTATCGAAAACCATTTAGAAATATTGGTCAATAATAGTGAGCATAGTTTATTAATGGAAGATGAAAATAGAAAAATAATTTTCACCAATCAAAAATTTATAGATTTATTTGGAATCCCAGCAACACCCGAACAAATGATAGGTGCTGACTGCTCAGAGTCAGCTGAACAAAGCAAAGGATTTTTTAAGAACCCTGATTTGTTTGTTTCCAGAATTAATACATTATTGCAAAATAGATTGATTAATGAAAAAGAGATCTTAGAAACAGTTACTAACAAAACATTAGAGCGAAATTATTATCCCATTTTTGTGAATCATAAATATAGAGGGCATTTATGGACTTATAAAGATATCACTTCAGAAATCGAATTAAAAAAGGGTATAGAAATACAACGTAATTTCTTCCAATCGATCTTAAATAATATACCTGCAGACATTGCCGTTTTTGACAAGAATCACACCTATTTATTTGTAAATAAATATGGTATCAAAAATCTAGAATTAAGAGAATGGATTATTGGTAAAAAAGACGAAGATTATGCACTTTTAAGAAACAAACCAAAGTCATTGGTGGATGTTAGAAGAGCCTATTTTAATGAAGCAATTGAAACTAAGAAAATATGTTCCTGGGAGGATGAAATAAAAATTTCTGATACCGAAAGTGTATACGTACTTCGCAATTTTTATCCAATGATTGCAGAAAATGGCGAGATTGAATTAGTAATAGGTTACGGAATTGATATCACCAATAGAAAAAGAGTTGAAAAACAAATTATTGCAAATCTTGAAAAAGAAAAACAATTAACAGAATCCAAATCGAATTTCATAACTACCGTATCCCACGAAATAAGAACTCCTCTTTCCATTATCAGCCTTAGTGCTGAAGCGATGGAGATGTACTGTGAAGGATTGCCAGAGACGCTCAAAAAAAAGTTCGACGGCAAACTAGTTCAAATAGAATCAGAAGTGGAAAGATTGACAAATATCATCAGTGAGGTTATTACTATTGAAAAAATTGAATCAGGAGCATTTTCAATATCCAAACAAACATTCAATTTCAAACATTTTATTAAAACTCTTGTTGAAAGGCAGTCAAATATTCAAGAAGATGGAAGAAAAGCATTGCTTAAGATTAGCGGAAAAGAAGAACTGATTTCAGGTGATAAGTTAAAGCTAACAATCGCAATAGATAATATCTTATCGAATGCTTTTAAGTACTCACAGCAAATGCAAGCACCCACAGTAGTTGTTAAATTAAATTCAAAAAAAATACAAATAAAAATATCTGATTTCGGACTTGGCATTCCGGAAGTTTATGTGCGGAAATTATATAAACTATTTGAAAGAGCTGAAAATGTAGCACATATCAGGGGAACGGGTATTGGTCTTTTTCTTGTGAAACAAATTATTGAATCACATGAAGGCACTATAGAGTATACACCTAATCCTGAAGGAGGAAGTATTTTTACCATCAATCTGCCTTCTAAATAAAGCAGGATTTTTAATGCTCCATCAATAAAAAAGCCGCCAATAAAGGCGGCTTATAGCAAGCAAGCTTTGATTTTCCAATAAATTGGTTAAGAGACTATTACAAGCAATCGTAAGTAGTTAGCTAAAATAATAGATTCGTTGTAACCAACAAAGGATATGTGTATTTAATACACATTTGTATTTGTTTCCAAGAAATGCTCCATTAGATACTTTTTAAGCTGAAAACAGAGGTTATATCTAGAAATCTAACAATATTTTAAAGAAATTATTCAACAGATTAAGTGCTCATTTCATAGGTTTGCACAAAGTCCAGTTCCTATGCGCATAGCCCTATTTATCATTTGTACGATCTTTCTAGGCAATATTTTATTTGCGCAAAATGCAGATTCAAATCTGGATAAAGGAAAATTTAAAAAAGAAAATCTGTTTATTGGTACCGGATTAAATCTGGGTATTGCCGGCAAATCATTCAACGTGGGTATTAATCCTGAAATCGGTTACAGCCTTACAAAATGGATGGACGCAGGGATCGCTTTTAATCTGAATTATTTTTCACAAAACCCCAATGACTTCAGTAATATTAAATATCAAAACTTGAGTTATGGCGTGGGTAGTTTTATTAGAATCTGGCCTGTGAACTTTTTCCATATTCAAATTCAGCCAGAATTTAACTGGATCAATTCCACACAAAAAAATATATCAACCAGCACAACCTTAAAGTATCATTATAATGCGGGAAGCTTATTAGTTGGAATTGGATATGGATCTCATTTTATTGGAAATCGTTATTCTTATGTAACCCTAATGATGGATATTTTACAAAATAAAAATTCACCATATCGCGATCAATTCAATGATCCGATTCCAGTTTTCAAAGCAGGCTTTGGAATGTATCTTAAACCAAGCAGGAAATAATTTCGTCGGGATTATTACAAACAATTAATCGTTCTTTCCAATTTTCATATAAGAACCCTTGCTCAAACATATTTTCAATATGTGCAATTAAATGCACATAAAATCCATTCGAATTTAATAATACAATTTTCTTATCATGAATATTAAGTGTATTCCATGTAAGCATTTCAAACATCTCATCTAAAGTACCATTGCCCCCTGGTAAAATAATGGCAGCATCACAAAGCTCATACATCATCTTTTTTCTTATATGCATATCTTTTACCACAATAAGTTCTGTAATTGATGTATGCCCAGCTTCCCATCCCAATAGTATTTCTGGCATCACGCCAATAACCTTACCCCCATTATCCATTACCGAGTTTGCCACTGCTCCCATCAAACCTTTACTTCCACCGCCATATACTAGGCTTATATTATTTTCAGCCATGATTCTTCCCAAATGTATTGCCTGTTCTTCAAATGCATGGTTCAAGCCAGATTTGGACCCACAAAAAACTGCAAAGCTCTTAACTTTCATAACACTAAATTTACAACTGAAATGTAGCTGAATTATTTTAACTAGATTTCAATTTCTTTAACGTTAACCAATCCTTTATGTCGCCATTACTTCTTTTTTCTTTTGTTATTATCTATTTCTTAATTCTACTAGCTGTTGCATGGTTTACAGGAAGAAACAGTACAAACGAATCTTTTTTTATTGGCAATAAAAGTAGTAACTGGATGCTGGTTGCATTCGGAATGGTAGGCACTTCTTTAAGTGGTGTAACATTTGTGAGTGTACCGGGAAATGTTGCCAAAGAAGGCTTTGCTTATTTTCAAGTAACTATCGGATATATTATTGGATATGCATTAATTGCCTATGTGCTTTTACCACTTTATTACCGATTAAATCTTACGTCAATTTATAATTATTTAATGACGCGTCTGGGTTTTAAATCTTACAAAACAGGAGCTTCTTTCTTTATATTATCAAGAATTTTAGGTGCCACTGCCCGCCTGTATTTAGTTGTAAATATTTTGCAAGATGCTATTCTCAACAGTTTTGGCATCCCATTTTGGGCTACTACACTTATCATATTATCCATGATTCTTTTATATACGTTTGAAGGTGGGGTAAAGACTATTGTATGGACAGATACACTTCAAACGAGTTGTATGTTATTGGGGCTAATCATTTGTGTGGTATATATTTTAAATAATCTTCACCTAGGGTTTGCAGGTAGTATTGAAGCCATGTCTCAAAAAGGATACTCCAAAATTTTCTTCACCAACCCCATGGACCGCCTTTATTTTGTAAAACAAATACTTGCCGGAGCATTTATTACAGTAACAATGACGGGAATGGATCAAGAGATGATGCAAAAAAATATCTCAGTAAAAAATCTGAAAGACTCGCAAAAGAATGTAATCTCTATGTCGCTTGTATTGGCCTTTTCTATTTTAATTTTTTTATACTTAGGGGGTTTATTATATCTATATGCCGGTCAACAAGGAATTACTGAAATCGGTGACAAATTATTTCCCGCAATTGCTTTACAACATATGCCTGCATTTGTTTCTGTTATTTTTATCATTGCCCTTATATCTGCACTGTTTCCAAGTGCTGATGGTGCCATTACTGCGCTCACTTCTACATTCTGCATAGACATTTTGGGAATTCAAAGAAACAATGCGCTAACAGATGTGAAAAAGAAAAAAATCCGTCAAAGGGTGCACCTATCTTTTGCATTGGTTTTTCTTGTATTTGTACTCCTATTTAAACAGATAAATAGTGCTAGTATGATCTCTGTGATTCTAAAAATTGCCAGCTATACCTATGGGCCTATTTTAGGTTTGTTTTCTTTCGGAATCCTACTAAAACGAAACGTAATCGACAAATTCGTGCCTTTCATATGTTTAGGGGCACCATTCGTCTGTTTTTTGATAGATTATAATCAGGATAGCTTATTAAGGGGTTTTAAATTGGGACCAGAATTGTTAATCATTAATGGTTTGATTACTTTTTTAGGCCTTTTGCTGGTATCTAAGCCTAAAACAGTTAAAGAATAGATTAATTTCGCCCGATGGAACTGGTCCATCCACTTGTAGAAGCATACGCAGAAAAATTCAGTTCGCCGGATATTAAGCTATTGGAGCAAATACAAAGCGAAACAATGGAGTTGCATCCGCATGCACATATGCTTAGCAGTAAGGTTCAGGGAAAAATTCTTGCATTTTTGAGCCAGATGATACATCCCGAAAAAATCCTTGAAATAGGTAGTTTTACCGGATATAGTGCGCTTTGTTTAGCAGAAGGCTTATCAAATACAGGAGAACTTCATACCATCGAATTAAGAACAGAAGATGCACAAACTGCGAAACTAAATTTCAGTAAATCAGCTTGGAATAAGCAAATTCATCTGCATATTGGTGATGCCAAAGAAATAATCCCTTCCCTTCCAATGCAGTGGGATCTGGTATTTATTGATGCAGACAAAACGGGATATATCGATTATTACGAATTAATCGTTCCTAGATTAAGTAAAACTGGCTGGATTATTGCAGATAATGTATTATTCCATGGCCAGGTATTAGACGACCCAATTTCCGGAAAAAATGCCAAAGCGATACAAGCATTTAATGAACATGTACTGGCAGATGAGAGAACTGAACAAGTGTTGTTATCGATTAGGGATGGCTTGTTGCTAATTAAAAAGAAGAATTGATGAAGCGAATTACGCTATTTATAGTTTTAATAATCAGCACCACTTTACACGCTCAGCGTGAAAGAGCAGAAGCTTATATCAATAAATATAAAGACTTAGCTATTGCTGAAATGCAAAGAACTGGTATCCCCGCATCCATTACCTTGGCTCAAGGAATCTTGGAATCTCAATTTGGCGAAAGTGATCTTGCTGTAAATGCAAATAATCATTTTGGTATTAAATGTAAAACAGAATGGACGGGTCAAAAAACCTATCATGATGATGATTTAAAAAAAGAGTGCTTCAGAGTTTATCCATCTGCTGAAGATTCCTATAAAGACCATTCCAATTTTTTAATGACGAGGGATTGGTACGCTTTTCTTTTTAAATTAGAACCTACTGATGATGCTGGCTGGGCATATGGTTTAAAAAAAGCAGGCTACGCTACAGAAAAAGATTATCCTCAGCGATTATTAAAATTGATTAACGACTATCAATTGCAACAATATAGTTTAGCCGCATTAGGTAAACCATTCACTGAGATTACTACCAGCAACAAACGAAATACCAGTAATACTAAAAAGCAGCGAATCATTAATCAATCTGATGCTTTAATTAATACCCCAGTTCCAGTTGCAGATGCTACACCAATCATTGTTAAAAAGTCGATTGAAGCTACGGAACCCGAAGAAAATAACGAACAAGAATTAACCGTTAAAAAAACAGAAAATACAGGTGCTACAACTAAAAAAAATGTATCCTATCCTAATACTGTTTTTACGATAAATCATTCGCGTGTTATTTATGCAGAAGCAGGAGTATCGCTTTTAAGCATCGCTAACAACTATGATATTTCATTAAGCAGACTTATTGAGTTCAATGAACTTTCAGAAACAGATATTTTAATAAACGATCAATTGATTTTTTTAGAAAAGAAATTAAAAAAAGGTGCTACTGATTTTCATTTTTCAACTGCTAATGAAACATTAGCCATAATCAGTCAGAAAGAAGGCGTTCGATTAGAAAGTTTATTAGAATATAATAAAATAAAGAAAGATGCATTACTGCGTGAGGGTGATAAAATAAATTTGAGGGCACCAAACGCAACCCCCAACAATAATACTATCGTTAAACAACCGAAATAATATTTGCATGTCAATCATCCACCTGCACAACAAAGCATTTGAGCCTTATTTACCCGAGTACTTAATTCAAGAAAAAGTAAAAGAATTAGCTGCACAATTGGATGCCGATTATGCCGATAAGAAGCCTTTATTCGTTGCTATTCTGAATGGTTCATTCATGTTTGCATCAGACCTTTTTAAATACCTTACTATTGAAGCTGAAATATGTTTTATTAAACTGGCTTCTTATAAAGGAACTAAATCTACGGGGCAAGTAATTACTGCCATTGGACTGGATACAGATATCCATCATAGACATGTAATTATTCTAGAAGACATCATTGATACAGGAAAAACTATGAATGAGTTTCTTCCACAGCTCTACAATCAACAACCTGCATCTTTAAAAGTAGCAATCTTATTACACAAACCAGATGCCACACAATTCAATGTACCCATAGATTACTGTTGTTTTTCAATACCTAATAAATTTGTTTTAGGCTATGGATTAGACTACGACGGATACGGAAGAAATATTAAAGAGATTTACCAGATAATTGAAGAGGGATAAAAAAGTAAAAGTCAAAATTAAAAAGTCAAAAAAATAGCCGCTGAATATTCAACGGCTATTTTGTTAACTAAATGCTTCTCGAACTCTATCGAAAAAGCTCTTATCGCTTTTTGCTGGATTGGGTTTGAAGTTTTCGCTATGATTTAATTTTTCAAGTATCGCTTTTTCTTCCGCCGAAACATGTTGCGGCGTCCAAACATTTACGTGTATTAGTTGATCCCCTCTACTATATCCTTGTACTTCTGGGAATCCCTTTCCTTTTAATCTAAATATTTTTCCACTTTGTGTTCCAGGTGGAATTTTAATTTTTGCTCTTCCATCAATGGTTGGCACTTCTACCTGTGTTCCAAATGTGGCATCAGGAAATGAAATATGTAAATCAAATGCCACATTCAATCCATCGCGTTGTAATTCTGCATGGGCCTCTTCTTCGATCTGTATAATCAGGTCTCCATTAGCACCCCCTCTTTCTCCGGCATTACCTTTTCCATTCATGCTCAATTGCATGCCTTCATGAACTCCTGCAGGAATATCAATGCTGATGGTTTCTTCTCCATATACTCTTCCTTCACCCTTACAACTGGTACATTTTGCAGTTACAGTAGTGCCTTCTCCATTACAGGTTGGGCAGGTTGTAACTGTTTGCATTTGACCTAAAAATGTATTAGAGACCCTTCTAACCTGACCACTTCCATTACAAGTTCCACAGGTTTGTATACTTCCTTTATCTTTTGCTCCACTACCAGTACAGGTAGTACAAGTAACGTGCTTTTTTACTTTCACATTCTTGGTAACACCCTTCGCCATCTCCTCAAAATTGAGCTTCAGTTTGATGCGTAAATTGCTTCCTCTTTGTCCCCTTGCTCTGCCAGCACTACCCCCTCTGGAACGTCCTCCGCCACCAAAGAAATTGCTAAACATATCGTCACCGAAAATGTCGCCGAATTGACTGAAGATATCATCGGTATTCATGCCGCCGCCATGTCCACTTCCGCCACCAGTTCCGGGTCCAAAAGCTGCATGTCCAAAACGATCGTATTTGGCTCTTTTATCTGCATCACTCAATATTTCATAAGCGCTTGCTGCTTCTTTAAATTTTTCTTCGGCCTCTTTATCGCCAGGGTTGCGATCGGGGTGAAACTGCATGGCTACTTTTCGATAAGCTTTCTTTATCTCATCTCCAGTAGCTGATTTAGTTACGCCTAGTATTTCATAAAAGTCTCTTTTCATTTGCTAGTATAAGTATGCAATTAATTACCAACAACCACTTTGGCAAAACGTATTAATTTATCATTCAAGTAGTACCCTTTCATTACTTCGTCAAGTATCTTGCCTTTAAGCGCTGGTTTTGGAGCAGGAATTTCGGTGATAGCTTCATGCTTTTCAACATCAAACACGGTGTGGATACTTTCCATCGCCTTTACACCCTTACTTTGAAGGGTGGAACGAATTTTATTAAATACAAGTTGAACTCCCTCTTTCTGAGCAGCAATATCAGTATTTGAATTCATTTGTTTTTCTGCGCGGTCGCAATCATCTAATACGTCTAACAAAGACACAATTACATCTTTGCCAGCAGTTTGTATTAAATCTAAACGCTCTTTAGCAGTTCTCCTGCGAAAATTATCAAATTCAGCCATCAAGCGTAAGTACTTGTCTTTCTGTTCTTGCAATTCCAATTGTAACTTATTCAAATCAGAATCTTCCCCAATAGGTTCGTTCAGTTTGGAAGTACCGGCTGCATTTTCGTCAGTATTAATATCGAATTGTTCGTTATCGGCGTTCGGCTGCACCACTTTTTCTTCTTGAGTCATAAAAAAAACATTGTTCTATACTTTGTCAAAAATTTTGCCAAGCAAAGGAAAGGGAAAAAATGACAGGGAAAACTAACAATACAGGTAATTCGGGCATAAATAACACTTAATTTGACAGAAGCTGCCTCACCAGTTGAAAGGCTTATTGGAGTGGCTAGCGCATTGACCTATCTTTGCCAAATGACAAAAGTATTTCTTCGAAAAAAGATCGCCCCCAGAGTAGCAAATGGTCATCCTTGGATTTATGGTAATGAAGTAGAGAAAATTGAGGGAGAAGTAATAGCCGGAGATATAGTTGATGTGTATTATAGTGCCGAAAAATATGCAGGAAGAGGTTATATCAATCCACAATCACAGATATTAGTAAGATTACTGACACGCAAACAAGAAACAATTGATGAGGCATTCTTTTATAATAAGATTTTAAAAGCATGGCATTACCGTCAAAAACTAGGATATACAGAAAATTGTAGGCTTGTATTTGGTGAAGCCGATGAATTGCCTGCCCTAATTATTGATAAGTTCAACGACTACTTTGTAATTCAGACCCTTTCATTGGGAATCGATAAATGGAAAGATGCCATTGTAAATAGTTTAAAAACCATATTTCATCCAAAAGGAATTTACGAGCGCAATGATGTGCCGGTAAGAGGACTTGAAGGATTACCCCAACAAAAGGGATTTTTAAGTGCGGCATTCGATACCAATATTCAGATCGTTGAGAATGGATTGAAGTTTTTTGTGGATATAGAAAACGGACAAAAAACGGGTTATTTTTTAGACCAGCAAGATAATCGTAGAGCGATACAAAATATTGTTGTTGGTGCAGATGTGTTAGGAGCTTTTACCTATACAGGAACTTTTGAAATTCATGCCGCACATTATGGTGCAAAGAGTGTACTTGGCCTAGATATTTCTGAACAAGCTGTAACACTAGCTAATAAAAATGCTGCTTTGAACGGATTAGATGGAATCTGTAAGTTCGAGACAATGAATGCATTTGATGTTTTGAAACAATGGGGTAAAGATGGAAAGAAATTTGATGTGGTAATGCTCGATCCTCCTGCATTTACAAAGAGTAGAGAAAATATAGCCAAAGCTTTAACCGGATACAAGGAAATCAATTTAAGAGGAATGAAGCTCTTGAAAAATGGAGGGTTTTTAGTTACCTCAAGCTGTACCAATTTGGTAAGTCCCGAAATGTTTTTAGAATGTATTGATCAAGCTGCTAAAGACGCAAGAAAAAGGATTAGACAAGTGGTTTTCCAGGCCCAATCAAGTGATCATCCAATTATTTGGGGTATGGAAAATACCAACTATTTAAAGTTTCTAATTGTTGAAGTTTGTGATAGGTAGAAATTATTTATTTACCTGAAACTTACCAGATTCCACAATCTTTCCGCTCAAATCTACCAATTGATAAATGTAGAGTCCGCGCATGTAGCTATCATCTAAATTGATATTTAATTTGCTTTCATTGATGCGTAATTCGGTCATTTTTTTACCATAGAAAGCGAAAATCTGAAGGGAGTAACTACGATCAACTGTTTTGTCAAATTCGAAAACAATATAGGAAGTGGCTGGGTTGGGGTATGCTTTAGTAATCTTTGTATTGATAAGTGCCTCACCTCCTCCAATAGTATTAGTAAAGCTGCTTCCAGCTATTATAAAACTCCCTAATAGGATCAAGTATAGATACTTCATACGCGTTAACACTTAACAAAATAAAGCAATATACCCGAGAATATCAAGAGAATCGGGTATTTATATCAATAAAGAGTCGGCCAATGACGAAAACGTTGTATGGCCGACCCTTCATTTTATCATTATAATGCGGCTAAGCATTCTTGAATAGCTGTAAAATTGGGCAAATCTCCTGGAGTAGGACAAACTTCAGCATAACGTACTATGCCAGCTTTATCAACCACAAAAGCAGCTCTTTTACTTACACCATGCATTTCAAATACAGGAAATGTTTCATATAAAATACCATAAGCTTTAGCTGCTTCCTTATTGAAATCACTCAATAAAGGGAAATTCAAATTCTGATCAGACTTGAATTTTCCAAGAACAAAAAGAGAATCTATCGATACCCCTATTACCTCTGCATCAGTGGTATTGTATAAACTGATATTGTCTCTGATATTACAAAGTTCTGCAGTACAGTGGCCAGAAAATGCTAGAGAGAAGAAAAGAATCACCGTATTTTTATCAGAACTACCTAAGGATACCTGATTTTTTTCGGTATTGTACAAAGAAATAATGGGGGCTTTATCGCCAACTTGAATACTCATTTATTAAATTTTAGGGATGCAAAATACGATTTCAAAGGTAAACATCATTTGAATTGATTTACAATTAGAAAACAATTAGCAAATAAAATGGTTCAATAATCAATATGAATTTAAACACGGAAATAAAAATAGACCGCAAGAAACTTATTTGGGATTTACGGGGGTTGGGTTAGTTTTTTCAATTACTTTATCTCGATCTCCGACAGCAATCACAGAATCAATTAGCATTTTAAACTGATCGGGGTGGGTTTCGTAAAATTTATAGCTCGTATAAAATTGTGATTTACTGATATGGTGAATTTTATATACCTGTTCATAGATCTGAAAATTTTCATCCAATCTTTTATGTAAAGTGTCTCTTATGGCAGTTTGTGTATACCATTCATCTGCCTTTAGAATATCCCATAAAATAAATTTCATGGAACTAACAGGTATTATGTTTGTATTTTTTTGTTTCCCCTTGCAAGCAAACAACGCTACAGTAATTACTACAATTAATATCGCCCTCCTTCTCATTGTAATTCCTGTTTATATTTTGCTGCATTCACAATATCTATTTCACTGGTAATTTCTATGACTCTTGCTTTTTCTTGAGGCATCGCATTTTTAAAAATCCCAATTATTTCCTGCGATTTGCCTTGCATAAAAAATTGGACAATCATAGTATTCGGATTCTCTTTATTAAACGCTTTCAATTGAATTAGGGCCTGTAATATATTCGACCGGGCCTCCGCTTCATTATCATAAAGCTTGTCCATGCCTGAACGATAATAGGTATATATAATATCGTGAATGATATTATTTCGGCTATTCACCAAATTCTCATTCAGCCAATATCTATTTCTTAAACCATCAAAGACGCGCCACCCATTAATACCCTTACCTTCCGGTGCATTAGTAACAATATTCTGGGCCTTATTAAAATTAACTTCTCCAGATTTCGGACTGAAGGAATCATTGTCCATTCCAATAATGGTATAAGCATAAAATGCAAATACGGCAGTTAAGTTTGCAACACTTGCTTCAGTGCCTTGTACCCTGGTATCATTAAATTCTACGGGTTGAAATTCGATGTATTTAAAAGTGAGATCAGATTCTTGAAAATTGATGATGGCAGACTTATAAGAAGTATTAAAAACAGGGCGTGCCGCTTGAATTGCTAAGCTTGCTTTGTATACATTCGGTTCACTTACTGATTCTATATTGATAATAAAACTACATTCAATTTTTTCAACTACTCTGTAGTTATCGTTTGTCCATTTTCTAGTATTCAAGAAATTTGTGAGTTGATTTTGCAAAGTGTTAAATACTTTTCTATCAACTGAGGTTCCCACTTTATTCGACATAACAGTAACACGTGCATTCAGTTCCTGAGCTTGAGCTTGAAGGGAAATGATGCAAATGGCTAAGGCAGAAAGAATGTTTTTTATGTTCATGGCCTGGTATCAACCTAATTAGAACTTGAAAATAACAAAAAACGACAGCAGTTGCTGTCGTTTTCTATTATTTAGAACAATTTTATATTAACGGAACAAGTCTTGTTCGTTATTTCTTCTATGGTAAATTTTATTTTCCATAAATTCCTGAGTAGCAAGAATTGCCGGATTAGGCATTTTCTCATAGGCTCTAGAAATTTCAATTTGCTCTTTATTCTCGTGAATTTCTTCTAAACTATCAGTATGAGAAGCAAATTCTTCCAGTTTATTGTGCAATTCTTCTCTCAAAGAAATGTTGATCTGGTTTGCTCTTCTTGCGATAATCGCAATTGATTCGTATAAGTTACCTGTTTTTCCTTTGATCTCAATTAGGCTTTTGGTTTCAACAACGCTGGCAGTGTTAGCGCTCATTTGCCTTCTTAATTTACTCATTTTTTCAGGTTTTTTAATAAATTATTTGATAGTGTTTTGTATTTACTTACATCCGCTGTGTACTTACTTCCGCTAAAACGTTCATTAAAATCAGCACATTCATTTACTACTTTTTCATAACGTTCAATCTGCTTTTCTTCATAACTCATTTCAGCGTATTTGAAATACGACTTGATAACAAGTAATTTATACTCATCAGCTTTTTTTGAATCCGGAAAATTGTCAGAGACATTTCCGAAAGCAATAGCCGCTGCTTTATAAAAACCCAGGTCATAATATAAACCCGCGCTCTTAAAGTCTTTGGCTTCTAATTTCTCTCTGCATTTATCAATGATTTCAGCGGCTTCTTTACTCTTTGCAGAATTGGGATGCGTATTGATAAAAGTTTGCATCAAGCCAATTGATTTATTCGTATTGGTTTGATCCAGATCAATTTTAGGTGATTGCTTATAATAACAATTCGCCCTCATAAAATCACACTCTTCAACTTTAGGACTGTTCGGAAAATTTTCTACGAAACTTTTGAATAAGTTCTCTGCATTCAAATAGTCTTTCTCATAGAAATAAGAATATGCAAACTTATAATATGCATCTTCATATCCTGGCGTACCTTTTATAAAAGGAAATATATCCTCATAAAGCTGTTGAGCGTAATTATAGTTTTTTGTCTCATAATATTTATCAGCCATCTTATGTTTATACTCAAAATCCTTACTCTTCACAATTTTCGAAAACTTGTTCGAGCATGAGCTAAAAAGTAAAACCAAGATCAATAATGAGAGAATCCTATTCATACAAGTGTGCAAAATTAGTTATTATCGGGCAATATATAAACTCGTATTCTAGTTTAGCCTTACTGCTCGTTAAGATTTACCTAAAAAGGCTGTTACGCCTAAGCGAAACAGCCTTTTCGTATTGAAACCCTACAATTATTGTTTGTCTCCTTCGCCTTCCTGCAGTTTAGCCTTAATTTCAGCAAGTGCACTCAAATCGCCCAAAGTAGTTTTTTCTACCTTAGCTTGAATGTTCTTCACCGCTTTTTTAGTGCTTTCTGTTTCAGCTTTTGCTTCTTTCTTAGCCGTTTCTTTCACTTCAGCAACAGCTGCTTCCCAGATTCGTGCATGACTTAAAACAATACGCTTCTCGTTACGATCGAATTCGATTACAACGAACTGAGTAGTTTCGTCGGCCTTCACTGTAGAACCATCTTCCTTATTCAAGTGACGATTAGGAGTGAATCCTTCTAAACCATATTGTAATTGTACTAACGCACCTTTATCGTCTTTACGAGTAACGGTTCCTTCATGAACAGTTCCAACGGCAAATGTATTTTCTAATGCATTCCAAGGATCTTCTTCTAATTGCTTATGACCTAACTGCAATTTGCGGTTTTCCTTATCGATGCTCAAAATGATAATGTCGATGTGTTCACCAACTTTGGTATAATCAGTTGGGTGATTGAAACGCTTCAACCAGCTTAAGTCGCTGATATGAATCATTCCACCGATACCAGGCTCCAATTCAACAAATACGCCATAAGGAGTGATATTCTTCACTAAACCTTTGTGCTTGCTGTTTTCAGGGAATTTGGTTTCGATAGAGCTCCAAGGATCTTGACTCATTTGCTTAATACTCAAACTCATCTTACGAGCGTCTTTGTCAAGAGTAACTACTTTTGCTTCATACTCGTCGCCCAACTTAAAGAATTCTTTAGCGTTGATTGGAGTGTTAGCCCAAGTAATTTCAGATACGTGAACCAGTCCTTCAACACCAGGTTGAATTTCCAAGAAAGCACCGTAATCTTCAATGTTTACTACTTTACCTTTTACAACTGAACCTTCAGCTAAACCTTCAGGCAACACATCCCAAGGGTGTGGAGTCAATTGTTTTAAACCAAGGCTGATACGTTTTTTGTCGTCGTCGAAATCCAATACAACCACTTGTAATTTCTGATCCATCTTCACCACTTCGCTTGGGTGAGAGA
>JBAXXT010000050.1:0-19704 GCA_037127755.1 Bacteroidota bacterium | reverse complement strand
CAATCATTAAAAAAGGACTTTGCCATCCCCATGCATTTGCCAGGTATAAACTAATTGGGATGCCTAATACCTGACTAGCCCCAAATCCCATTTGCATAAATCCCATTACCCTGCCTCTCTTTTGTATGGGAAAAAGATCAGCGACAATGGCCATTGAAATCGATCCAATCACACCACCAAATAATCCTGTAATAATTCTGGCCACAATGAGCATGAGATAATTATGTGCTAGTCCACAGCATAATGTGCCAACTATGAAACCGATATAGAAAAATAGCAATAGTTTTTTCCGATCGAATTTGTCAGCAAATCCAGCTGTTAATAATCCCGAGATTCCAGCACTAAAAGCATAGGCTGATACCGCCATTCCAAATTGTGAAGTCTTTAAGTTCATCGATTTCATCAGCATATCACCCAGGGGCGACATGACCATAAAATCCAGTACCACCGTAAATTGGGTAACCGCTAATAAAAATATAACCAGTATCTGATAAGGTGTAAACTTATCAGAATGATGAGGTGTTGTTTCCTGTTGCAAGTAGTTGCATTAAATGAAAAATGGATTTCTTTGACGAAGCAAAGAAATCCATTTACAACTAGAATACAAAAACTTCTGTATAACTATTCCCTATTATTGGCTTTCTAAATCTAAAGAACTTAGGTATAATCCATCTAAAAGCGCCTCAAAGCGATGCTTCCCTTTTGTTTTGCCTGATTGAATAATTACCTGGCATTTTCCATTGAAACTAGACCTTTGCCATTTACCATCTTTGCAAAAATCGGCTTGGTGACTACTAGGGTCGCCATTGCCAACGCCAATTATTTTGGCATCACCAAACAATTTAAAGTCGATCATTTTATTAGCATCTGGTACTTCGCAACCATCTTTATCCACTACTGTTATATTAATGATAGATATATCTTTTCCATCTGCTAGTAAATGCGTTTTGTTAGGTTCTAACAAAAGGTTTGCTGCATCTTTTGTGGTTTCTACAAAGCTTGTTATTTTTTTTCCTTTCTTATAAGCTATAGCTTCTAATTTGCCAGGTTCATAATTCACCCACCATTGTAAATGACTATTTCTGGGCATCTCTTTTTTACCCAAACTTTTTCCATTCAAGAATAACTCCACATTATCTGCATTGGTATTTACCCAAACATCAATTGGTTTTCCTTCTTTTCCTTTCCAATTCCAATGTGGTGAAATGTGCAATACATCTTTATCGGTCCACCAACTTTGATAGTAGTAATAAATATTTTTAGGAAAACCACATACATCCATGATGCCAAAATGCGAACTGATATTGGGCCATTTATAGGGAGTGGGTTCTCCTCTATAATCAAAGCCAGTCCACACAAAACCACCGATCCAATAATTATTAACGGCTGCTACCTTCCACCAAGCTTCAGCTCTACTTGCCCACCAAGGAGCAATAATGTCTTGATCCGGCACATAGGCTTTAATGGAATCTTTTTCATAAATCCCCCTAGTGGTAACAGTGCTTCCCATTTCAGTACCAATTATTGGTTGTTTGGGATGATCCCGATGGTAAGCTGCTACTGCATCGTGGCGGTAATTAAATCCTCTGATGGGAATTACTTCGTTTACGCCTTTAAAATAATTGGGAAGATCAGCCGCATAGGTACTGGTTCTGGTGGGATCCAATTCTATTTGTTTAGCTAATAAAGTTTGTGCAATTCTTTTACCGATAGCAGTGGTTTGTATCCATCCTTCTTCATTGCCGATTGACCATAAAAAAACAGAAGGATGATTTCGATCGCGTTTGATTAATCTTTCTAACTGTACTATATATTCGTTGCTGCTATTTAATAATCGTTGCTCGTCTAAAACCAGCATGCCCAAACTATCACAAGCATCCAATAGTTCTGGGGTTGGTGCATTATGGCTGGTGCGATAGGCATTACTGCCCATTTTCTTTAATAGATCAATTCGATAATATTGCATCGCATCGGGCAATGCGGATCCAATTCCTGCATGGTCCTGATGGTTATTGGTGCCTTTTATTTTTATATGATTTCCATTTAGAAAAAATCCTTCGTTTGCATCAAATCGAAGACTACGCACCCCAAAGCGATGAATTTGTTGATCAATGATTTTATCTCCGATTTTAATTTCAGAAACCACTCTATATAAATAAGGACTGTCTAAATTCCATACATGAGGGTTTTTTAAAGAAAGGGTTTGTTTATAGTGCTGGTCAGTTCTTGAAGAAAGAATTAGGTTCTGAGGAGCAGCTGATGCTATTTTATTGCCATTCCGATCGGTGAGATAAGTTTGTAAAATTCCATTGGCAGCATTGAAGTTTTTATTTTCAATATTGGTTTCCACATTTACCACTGCATCTTTCCCTTTTATATTGGCATAAACAAATACACCATCATTAACAATATGTAGATTATTCAACTTTTTAAACCATACATGTCTGTATATTCCGGCACCTTCATAAAACCATCCTTCATATTGCGTGGCATCTACACGAACTGTAATTACGTTTTCTCTTTCATAGTTAATAAAATCAGTAATATCATAATTCACTCCTAAATAGCCACTGAGGTTATTGCCCGTATAAATTCCATTTACCCAGATTGTGGCATTCCTGAATATTCCATCAAACTGTAATTGAAAACTGTTGCCGGAATCAGACTTTGCAACTTTAAAATGTTTGCGATACCAACCAATGCTTGTTTCAGGAAATAAGCCACCCACTTTTCTAAAGCCATGCGACTCCACATCAAAATTTGCATGATTAGCAAAAGGTACTTCTATGGCCCAATCATGGGGAAGATTTAAAGTGGTCCAATTACTATCCACAAAATTAGGATCGATAGCCGTTTCAAATGCCCCACCTGACTTTGAAAAAATATTGGCAACACCATATTTAAAGTCTTTTGAAGGATCTGAAGCATTCCCAAAATTGAATTTCCAATGATCGTCAAAGTTGTTTGTCTGCTGCGCCAAACTTGATAATTGAATCAATAGGAAGAGGAGGGTACAAAATAATGATAGCTTATTTTTTTTAAAATGCATAAATCGATTTTATAGGTTGGCAAAAGAACTCTTAACTAGGCAGATGGAAGCAAGTAAAGTTATTCAGATCAACCGAAAAAAGGATGATAATTATCAAGTTTCATCAAAACAGTGGGTACCATTCAAGAGAAATTTTAAAAAGGATTTTAAGACTTAGTAAAAGATTTATTGACATCCTTTACAAAAAGCCTTAATAAATCGATTTTTATTTTTTTGAATGCGAAACCTTCATTAATTTTTGATTACTTAATCATTAATTTTTTATTTCCTTTTATGCCCTTGAAGTTAGCGAACTATAAAGTTTGGATTCTGGCCCCTCATTTAATTACAAATGATAGTAATATCGATTATTATTACGACTATACGCAAAGCATTGCTGAGTATACGAAGGTCTTTCAGGAGTTGCAAATCGATTGGCAATGGCAACCGGTAACTTTAAATGATTATAAAACTGTTATTGATAATATCTCAGAATTCAATCAAAACAACAACCAGTTGGTTCTGAATTTGTGTGATGGGGATGAGATAAATGATACTCCTGGTATATCGGTGATCCATTATTTAGAAGAAAAAGGCATTTATTTTACTGGGGCAGATGCTTTTTTTTATGATATCACCACTTCTAAAATACCCATGAAACTTGCATTCGATCAGCATTCCGTTTCAACAGCAGCCTGGAAATCAATAAAAGGGGATCGAAATGACCTGAGTACTATTTTTCAGGAATTGGGTACTCCCATCATCATAAAACCTGCAGTAAGCGGAGGGAGTATGGGTATTGGGATTAAAAATGTGGTAACTAATTTGGAAGATTTTTATGAACAGATTCAAAAAATGCAAAATGGCTATCGGGGTTGGTCATTAACAGGAGATGGAATTATTGCCGAGTCATTTATTGAAGGTCCTGAATTTACTGTCTTTATTACTGGCAACTATGATTGCCCCAATAGGGCCATTATATTTACGCCAATTGAACGCGTGTTTCATGAATCGCTGCCAGAACACGAAAAGTTCTTATCCTTTGAGCGCCTTTGGGAAATTTATGATGAGGAAACCCCAATGCCCAATGATGATTTTTTTTATGAATATCAACAACCCGATGCTTCTTTAATAGACGCCATAAAAAAACTTTCCTGGGAGGCATTCGTAGCATGTAAAGGAACCGGTTATGCAAGAGTGGATATTCGAATGGATCGCCATACCAAAAAAATGTATGTATTAGAAGTAAACGCTCAATGTGGAATAAGTGAGGATGAAGATTTTACTTCCATTGGTGCTATTCTTCGGGTAAGCAATACCAGCTTCACCCATTTAATTACTTCTATTTTAGAAGAAACTATTTCGAGAAAAATATTAATGCCCATTGCATCATGAAAATTTGTGTGTTACTGCCTGATTATTCTACAACAAATGTTGATTATCAGAATTATGATCCTCCCAGAAATTTGGCAGCATTGTTACCAGAGCATGAAGTGGATACTGTTTTCCTGAATAAACTGATTACCTATAAACAACTCAAAGAATTAGGAACAAAGGGATATGATATATTCGTGAATCTTTGTGAAGCATATTTGGAATGGGAAGTACCTGGAATTGATGTGATTTATTCTTTAGAATTATTGAACCTTCCTTTTACTGGTCCTACGTCTCTCTTATACGATCCCAGTAAAGAAATTATGAAACTGGTTGCCTATTATGAACAGGTTAAAACTCCTGCCTATTGTTTGGTGAATGCACAGTCTGATTTAAAAGAATTAATACACAATCTTCAGTTTCCTTTGTTTGTAAAGCCCTCCAAAGCTGGTGATAGTTTAGGAATTGATGAGTACTCACTCGTGTCTGATATTGTTGAACTACAAAAAAAAGCAGCATCAATATTTCCTGAGTATAGTGAATTGTTAGTAGAAGAATATATTGATGGCAGAGAGTTTACCGTATTAATTGCAGCCAATGCAGATGGTAAAACGGCAACAGCTTTTCAACCAGTTGAATTTATTTTTCCAAAAGGGAATTCTTTCAAGACCTATGCATTAAAAACTTCCGAGCTACACACAGATGCTAATATTCCTGTTGAAGACAAAGTATTGGATCAACGATTGAGATCTGCTGCAAAAAAAATATTTCATTCATTTGGAGGCGTGGGATATGCCCGCTTGGATTTTCGGATGAATGAAAATGGTGAATTATTTTTCTTAGAAATAAATTTTACCTGTTCTGTGTTTTACGAAAATGGGTATGAGGGCAGTGCAGATTATATCCTTCAATATGATGGGATAGGACATAGGGCTTTTTTACAACATATCATCAATGAAGGAATTGCCCGTTACGAAAGGAAGAAAAAAAATTATGTGGTTCGCAATAATGCGATCTCGGGTTTTGGTATCTATGCAACAAAAGCCTTACAACCAGGCGAACTGATCTTTAAAGGCGAAGAAATGTCACAGAGAATTGTTACAAAAAAATGGGTTACAGAAAACTGGAATGAGGAAGAGCAGTTAACTTTTAAACGTTACGCTTATCCATTAGGTAAAGAGGTATTTCTGTTATGGAGTTTCCTGCCCCAGGATTGGGCTCCTCAAAATCATAGCTGTAATGCGAATACTGCATTTGATGGACTTAATATTATTGCTAAAAGACAAATACCGCAGGAAGAAGAGCTAACTTTAGATTATGCCAGTTTTCTGGATGAAAACGCAGAGCCTTTTAATTGCCTATGTGGAGCTGCTAATTGTAGGGGATTGATTAAAGGGGAAGGACATAATAGTTTTAAATAAATAGGGTATCACAAAGACGGTAAAAATATTATTAGTTGCATCCAGTCTTTGGTACTTTGGAGAAGGTCTATTTGGCCCTTTATTCGCTGTATTTACCCAAAAAGTAGGTGGAGATTTGTTAGATATTACCTGGGCATGGTCAGCATATTTAATAGTAACTGGCTTGATGTATTTTTTTGTGGGAAGAGCTTTACAGAATTCTAAATACCAGGAAGAAGTAATGATTCTTGGGTATGCACTAAACACCATTTTTACATTTTCATATTTAATGGTAAATAGTGTTATGTCTTTATTTCTGGTTCAGATTGGATTAGGAATTGCTGAATCGTTAAGTACCCCTATTTGGGACTCTCTTTTTGCAAATGACTTAGAGGGAAAGAATAATACATCTCTGTGGGGGCTTGCAACTAGGCATACCCATTTTGTAACAGGGATTGCAGTGGCTATTGGTGGTCTCATTACTTATTATATTTCTTTTCAAATCCTATTTATAATAATGGGTTCTATTCAGGCCATTGCCACGCTAATGCAGGCTAGGCTTTTATTTGTAAAAAAGAATGTTCACTAATAGTAGCCTTTCATTTTGTGTATAAAAAGTGATATGTATTTTTGGGATTTGTATTTAATTTTATACAAAACCTACCCCAATGGAATTTTCGATCGGCCAATTTTTTGGCGACTTCTTTGTCTTCGAGGCATTTATTGTAGCATATGTATATTTCGTGGTACATGGGCACAATAATTTCCTTAAAACACATCATAGAGGCCTTACTGTTAAATAGTAATTAATTTTGGTTTAATCGGCCTTTGAACTTGTGTTTTCTGGGATGTGAATATTGACCTTTCTTCTGAAAGTCGCTACTGATAATACTTATATTACCATCAATTTCTAACATGGCAAGGTCTACGTTTTGTATGTCTTTTGAACCATGTTCTCTCGCTGCTGCTTCCAGTTCTTCAATTGTAATTTCAGCTTTTTCGCAGTTCTCCATATTAGGGACCCCTTTGTAGATGAGTAATAATGATTCACCCTGTACAAATTCGCTAATTTTTTTATTCTTATAGAGTACACGTTTTAAAGTATAATTGGCCAGAAATAGTGCGCCAGCAGCTACAAGTCCTCCGTCTAAAGAAGTGTCTGGTCCAATCATCGCATTTTGTACTGCATTACTGATTAGTAAGATAAATACTAAGTCAATGACTGATAACTGCGCTAATTCTTTCTTTCCAAATATTCGAATAGCAATAATCATAAAAAGATACACTGAGACTGCTCTAAGAATGATATTAGGATATCCCTCTTTAAAAAATGCGATACTTATTTCAAGAAAGTGCAACTTCATTAGAACCTATTTTGACGCGTAAGTTATTGAAATTCTGCTATCCCTTTACATTAAAACAAGCTGAAAATGCTATATTATAAACTCTTTTTAATTTTATAAATGAATATTTATTCATTTATTTGCTTTGTGAAACCTCGTGACAAACATAAGATAGATCAGATTTTTCAGGCCACTTTAGTTTTAGTGAAAGAGAAAGGCCTAGCGGGTATTACGATGAGTGAAATAGCCAGTGCTGCAAAAATCGCCACAGGAACGCTTTATATCTATTTCGAAAGCAAAGAAAATTTGATCAACGAATTATTTACACAGTGTAGAAAATCCTCAGTTGATATTTATTTTAAAGATTACGATGCTGCGCAACCTTTTGTGCAGGGAATCAGAAGAATCTGGTTCAACCTCTTAGAATTTAGAATGCATCATTTTAAGGAATCGGTATTTATGGATCAGTGTTATCATTCACCATTTATCACTGAAACAACAAAGGAGTTTACAAAAAAAATGATTCAGCCACTTTATAAATTGGTGGAAAGAGGTAAAGAAGAAAAGCAATTAAAAAACCTGGACGCATTCTTATTACTCATTTTTATGGTAAGCGGGATTAATGAATATGTGAAGCATAGTGTATATAGTGAAAAGAAAATTACAAAATCATCAATGGAAGATTTATTCAATCTGATGTGGGATGGAATTAAAGCTTAATATTTAAAATAATTTGATGGCCAAATTTTCTTCAGATAAAATAATCGTCATTTTTACGGTGATCTCGGCTGCCCTATTGCAATTGATTGATACCTCAATTGTAAATGTATCGCTCACACAAATGATGGGAAATTTGGGAGCTACATTTGAAGAGATCGGGTGGGTGATTACGGGCTATGCGGTGTCGAATGTAATTATGATTACCCTTTCTGGCTGGATGAGTAGCAAGTTTGGTCGTAAATATTATTTTGCCGGATCCATTGTTCTTTTCACCATCGCTTCTGTGCTTTGTGGCATGTCTACCAATGTTTGGGAACTTGTATTTTTTCGAGTGATTCAAGGACTTGGCGGAGGTGGATTATTATCTACTGCTCAAGCAATCCTAATTGAAACATTTCCAAAAGAAGAGATTGGTTTGGCAAATGCCATTTACGGTTTAGGAGTAATTCTTGGTCCGGCCCTTGGCCCTACACTGGGTGGGTATATTACAGATAATATGAACTGGCAATGGATATTTTATATCAATGTTCCATTTGGTATTTTAGCAACGGTACTCACATTAATGTATGTGCAGGAGTCGCGGCATAAAGTCGTCGCCCCCAAGATGGATTGGTTTGCCCTGATCATGCTGGTAGCCGCCATTGGTTCTTTACAAATAGTGCTGGAAAAAGGGCAAAGTGAAGATTGGTTTGAAGCTCGGTATATTACAATACTTGCCATTCTTGCGGTATTTGCTGGTGTGATTTTTGTGCTACGCGAATTGCGAAAAACGAATCCTATTGTAAATCTTCGGCTCTTTAATAACCGATCATTCACAACAGGAACTGTTTTTAATTTTGTGCTTGGTTTTGGATTATATGGAACAACCTTGGTGATTCCTATTTTTTGCCAGGGGTTACTTGGATTTACAGCCATGCAAACGGGATTGATCATGTTGCCAGGAAGCATCGCAACTGCTATTATGATGCCAGTTGTGGGTACATTACTGAAGAAAAAATATATTCATCCTGCGATCTATGCCGGGGTGGGACTGATTTTATTTTTTGTTTTTAGTTATGGTATGTCGCAATTGAATACTCAAATTGGAGAAGCAGACTTTTTCTGGCCATTGATTATTCGTGGGTTAGCAATGGGACTAATTTTTATTCCTCTAACAACTATTTCATTGGCAAATTTGAAAGGTGCTGAAATCCCGCAGGGTACCGCATTGAGTAATATGGTGCGTCAATTAGGAGGTAGTATTGGTATTGCAATGATCACTACCTATATCAGCACAGATACTTATCGTCATTATGAAGCACTGAACGACAATATTAATGCTATTCAACCCGAAACCTTAGATCGGGTTAAAATGTTGACAGGTGCTTTCGTGAGTAAGGGATACGATATCGCTTCGGCTACAAAAGGGGCTTATGGTATTATTGCAAGAAATATATATGTACAGGCCACTTTTCTTACTTACAAAGACTTATTTGTGTACCTAGGTTTCTTCTTCCTTCTTTTGATCCCATTATTGGTGATGTTTAAAGAAAAGAAAAAGAAATTGGTTGAACACGATGAGGTGATGGAATGGGATGTGGTTGATTAGTCATTTATTCATTGGATCATAGATCATAGTTTGAGGATTTCATATCAAAAATTATGTAGGGGAAACAGTTTTTATATTAACTTACTTCCCTAACAATTTGCAGATATGAATAACGCTAAAAAAAATAGTCGTCGCCGGTTTATTAGAAACACGGCAGCCGTATTGGCTGGATTTACCATTGTGCCAAGGCATGTTCTCGGAAGAGGGTTCCTCGCACCAAGTGATCAATTAACGAAAGGAATTATTGGTGTGGGTGGTATGGGCCGCGGTCATATACTTTATGCCGGCACCAGAGTAGTTGCTATTTGTGATGTAGATAAAAATCATTTGACTGAAGTAGCAAATACAATCGGTGGAGGCGTTAAAACCTTTCACGATCACCGCGAATTGATAGCATTACCTGAAGTAGATATCGTACATATCGCTACTCCACCACATTGGCATGCGATCATGGCTATCGAGGCGGCAAAAGCAGGGAAAGATATTTGGTGCGAAAAACCAATGACCAGAACCATTGGTGAAGGGAAAGCTGTAATAGAGGCTGTAACTCAATATCAGAAAATGTTTCGCTTAAATACCTGGTTCCGCTTTGAAGATAATTTTTATGGTATGAACACTACTGTTCGTCCCATAAAGAAATTGGTGGAGTCCGGTTTATTGGGTTGGCCATTAACCGTAACAGTTAGTAAAACCACCGGATTTGATTGGAAATTTTATTGGGTTGGGAAAACTAAATTGGAAACACAACCCGTTCCTGCAGAACTCGATTACGATCGTTGGCTGGGACCAGCTCCTTTCAAGCCTTACAACGCACACAGGGTTCACCAGACCTTTAGAGGTTATTGGGATTATGATGGAGGTGGACTAGGAGATATGGGTCAACACTATATTGATCCTATTCAATACTTCTTAGGTAAAGATGAAACAAGTCCCGTTCTTGTGGAAGTTGATGCAGAACAACAGCACCCGGATGCTTGTGGTACTTTCAGAAAATTGACCTTCACTTATGCGGATGGATGTAAGATTATTTTGGATGGGGAAGCGAAAGATCCTAATGCGGCCTATATAGAAGGACCTAATGGAAAATTGTTCGCAGGATTTAAATCAACCATTCCAAATCTAAAAGAAAAATTGGCGATGATGCCTGATCCTGCTCCACAAGTAACCAATTTCTTGGATTCGGTAAAATATAGAACACCATTTGCATTGAACGAGAAAAATGGTTTCAGGTCATGTACCATTATCAATATGGGTAAGATTGCCTTGCAACTTGGTCGCTCTTTAAAATTCGATCCGGAACGTCAGGAATTTATTGATGATGTAGAAGCCAATTATATGATCAATCCACCTATGCGCGGACCATGGCATATTTAATCCTTCAAAAAATTAATGCAATTAGTATAAATAGATAACATGAAAAAAATTTGCAGCGTATTATTGATCTTATCGTTTTTTGTTTTGCAGTTATCTGCACAAAATTCGATAACCAAAGTATCTGAAACCATTCAGCCATTTCCTTACCAACATCCAAAAGAAGTAGATGCTGCCATCGCAGCAATGAAATCATGGGACAAGTCGGATTGGAAATCATTTTACAATATGCTGGATGATGATTCCTTAAAATTAAAAGCAACCTATGCTTTGCATGCTTTTGTAAATACAACTTCTTTATCGGCAGAACAAAAGCAAGCAACCAAACTGAACTTGAGTAAGGGACTTAAACAAGTTAAAACAGAATATGCTAAGACCTATATTCAAACCGAATTAAATCAATTAACAGAGGGCGTTGTTGTAACACAATACTTAACAGCATTACCCCATCCAGATTTGAAACAGCAGGCAGATCCTTTTTATGCTTCCAATCAAAATGCTGCACAACAACTTTTGTTGGCACAGGATTTATTAGATACAAAAGTAAACCCACTCACGATCAAACAATTTTTGAATAGGGTTTCAAGAGTCCCGGGAATTGCTTCATTTATGTTAGCGAGCAAATATTTAAATGATCCGGTTTGTAGTAAAGACGCAGCTATCGTAGTAGCTCGATTGGCATTAACGGATGAATCCATCAAAGGGCCAATAGTTAGGGAAACATTAGAAAAAGCATTACCCTTGATTAAAGGCGAAGACAGTGCTTTGATGGTTACAGGATTAAATAAGTTGTTAAAGAAAATGCCCTTTGATTATGGGTATAATCATTTGTTTAATGGTACAGACTTGACTGGTTGGAAAGCTTTAGTGGGTAATCCAATTAGCAGAGCAAAAATGGGAGATTCTGTTTTAAAAATAGAACAAGCAACAGCAAATCAAAAAACCAAGGGCGATTGGATTGTGAAAGACGGATTACTCATCTTCACTGGACATGGTGAAAATCTAGCAACAGAAAAACAATACGGTGATTTTGAAATGTATGTGGATTGGAAAATTACTGCTCAAGGAGATGCTGGTATTTATTTAAGAGGAACACCTCAGGTTCAAATTTGGGATACAAGTAGGGTTGAAGTTGGCGCTCAGGTTGGATCAGGCGGTTTATATAATAACCAGAAGAATGTAAGTAAACCATTAGTGGTGGCAGATAATAAAATCGGACAGTGGAATAACTTTCACATCATTATGAAAGGGGATAAAGTGACTGTTTATTTAAATGGTGTATTAGTAACAGACAATATCACACTAGAAAACTATTGGGATAAAAGCCTTCCGATTTTTTCAAAAGAGCAAATCGAATTGCAAGCACATGGAACTTATGTAGCTTATAGAAATATCTATTTAAGAGAGTTGCCTTCCAAAGAACCGAGTAGCATTTCAGATGAAGAAAAAAAGCAAGGATTCATTTCATTATTTGATGGAACTAATTTGGATCAATGGACTGGTAATACTACAGGTTATATTGTAAAAGATGCTGTTGTAGAAGTGAATCCAGATGCACAGGGTGGTGGAAATTTATATACGAAAGATGAGTATACTGATTTTGTGTATCGCTTCGAATTTCAGTTAACTCCTGGTGCTAACAATGGTATAGGTATCCGCGCTCCATTAGAAGGAGACGCAGCTTATGTGGGCATGGAAATACAGGTACTGGATAGTGAACACCCGATGTATAAAGATTTACACGAGTATCAATACCATGGATCAGTATATGGTGTAATGCCAGCTAAACGTGGCTTTTTATTGTCAACAGGCGAATGGAACAAAGAAGAGATCAGCATTAAAGGAAGTAAAATAAAAGTTACTTTAAATGGAACTGTTATTGTGGAGGGAGACATTAAAGAAGCTTCTAAGAACGGCACTTTAGATCATAAAGAACATCCAGGTTTATTAAGAACAACGGGCCATATTGGTTTCTTAGGGCATGGAGATGTAGTGAGATTTAGAAATATGAGGGTGATGAAGGTGGAGGAGAAAGTAAAAAGTAAAAAGTGAAAGCTTGTAAGTTAATATAAAAAATAAATACCCCTCCTGTGCGCATGCGCATAGGAGGGGCAGCCGATGACGCGAATGCGGCATACGGCGGGGTGCTTTAAGTTTATTTAATTAAATATATCTATTAATCAAATTCTCTAGATATTCTTGCTTGCCACTTACAACAGCAGGTTCTCCGCTAGCTACTGCCAGATTTCTAAGATCTTCTAGACTTAATTTTCCTTCTTCAAATGCTTTACCATTTCCATCATTATAAGAAGCATAACGATCGGCTCTTAGTTTTTTGTACTCAGATTTTTGTAAGATATTATCTGCAACAATTAGAGCCCTAGCAAAAGTATCAATACCTCCAATATGCGCGTGGAACAAATCTGATGAGTCAGTTGAATTTCTTCTACGTTTCGCATCGAAATTAATTCCACCACCAGCAAAACCACCAGCTTCCACAATGATCAACATTGCTTCCACTATTTCATTGATATTGGTAGGGAACTGATCTGTATCCCATCCATTTTGATAATCACCTCTATTCGCATCCATGCTACCTAATAAACCAGCATCTACTGCTACTTGTAATTCATGTTGGAAAGTATGGCCAGCAAGTGTTGCGTGGTTTACTTCAATATTCAATTTAAAATCATTCAATAGATCATACTGACGTAAGAAACCGATTACAGTTTCTACATCATAATCGTACTGGTGTTTACTAGGCTCACAAGGTTTAGGTTCAATAAAGAAAGTTCCTTTGAAACCTTGCTTGCGCGCATAGTCTTTAGCAGTATGTAAGAAACGGGCCAAATGTTCTTTCTCTTTTCTCATATTAGTATTCAGCAAACTCATATATCCTTCACGTCCACCCCAGAACACATAGTTCTCACCACCCAATGCAATTGTAGCATCTAATGCAGCTTTTACTTGCGCACCACCATGTGCAAGAACATTAAAATCTGGATTGGTAGAAGCCCCATTCATGTATCTGCGATTAGAAAATAAATTAGCAGTGCCCCATAATAATTTAACGCCACTAGCATCCTGCTTTTCTTTTAAATAAGCGGTAACTGCAGCCAATCTTTTTTCATTGTCCACTACGTCATTGGTATAATCTACCACATCAACATCATGAAAGCAATAATATGGAAGACCTAATTTTGTAATGAATTCAAAAGCCGCATCAGCTTTGTCTTTTGCTCTGGACACTGCATCTGCATTGGCATTCCAGGGATAGATATGTGTGGGCTCACCGAAGGGGTCGCCACCATTACCCACAAAACTATGCCAATAGGCAACTGCAAATCTCAGCCACTCTTTCATTGGCTTTCCTGCCACAACTCGGGTTTCATCATACCATGCATATGCAAGTGGGTTATCTGTACCCTGTCCTTCAAATTTTATTTTTCCAATGGTTGGAAAATAACTAGTAGATCCTGTAACGACTGACATAATTCTAATTTATTGTTTGATAAAAATGTATGATTATAATTGTTTTTCCAGATAAGATTTCCATTCTAAATATAAAGTTTCATAAGTACTTGCATTTTTAGGTTCAATAACTTCTAATGGTTCATTGATACTAAATGCTTCTTTGGATGATGCGTAAACACCAATGCCAATACCAGCTCCAATAGCTGCTCCCACACTTCCATCTGTTTGATATAATTCAACAGGCACATTAGTAACATCCACAAAGGCTTGTTGGAAAACCTTGCTTTGAAACATGTTTGCTTTTCCTGCACGAATCACTGTTGGGGTAGTTCCATTTTCTTTTAAAATATCTAATCCATATCTGAATGCAAATGCAATACTTTCCTGAGCGGCTCTGAAAATATGTGCAGCACTATGCATATTTAAATCAATATTGTTGATGTGCGCATTCACTGTTTTGTTTTCCAGCATGCGTTCTGCGCCATTACCGAAGGGTAGCATTTTCAATCCATTTGAACCTGCACTGATGGTTGCTGCGGCATCATTGATTTCGTTATAGGACAAACCAGCGCCGGCCATCTTCTTAACCCAACTATTTAAAATTCCTGTTCCATTGATACAAAGTAAAATTCCAATCCTATTTAAATGATCAGAATGATTCACGTGTGCAAAACTGTTCACTCTGGAAAGGGGATCAAATTTTAATTGATCACTCACACCATATATGACGCCTGAAGTTCCAGCAGTTGCCGCAACTTCTCCTGGTTCGAAAACGTTTAATGAAAGTGCGTTGTTGGGTTGGTCGCCCGCTTTATAAGTTACGGGGATCCCTGCTTTTAAAGAAAGTTCAGCAGCAATACTGTTACTTAGTTCACCATGATTGGTAAACACATCTTTGATTTCAGGAATCAGGCTCTTCTCAAAACCATAGTATTGAAATAATGCTTCAGAAAGACTATTGGTTTTAAAATCCCAGAACATGCCCTCACTCAAGGAAGAGATACTTGTTGTTGCTTTGCCAGAAAATTGCATCGCGATATAATCGCCGGGCAACATGATCTTATCAATCTTTGCAAATACAGCTGGTTCATTTGCCTTTAACCAGGCAAGTTTAGAAGCCGTAAAATTCCCTGGAGAATTTAACAAATGAGATAAGCAATAATCTGCGCCTAATTTATTAAATGCTTCATTACCTATTGATACAGCCCTGCTATCGCACCAGATAATACTATTGTATAAAAGGTTTTGATTCTTATCTACACAAACCAATCCGTGCATTTGATATGCAATACCGATGGCTCCAATTTCTTTTGGATCGTATTTTTTTTCAGCATTCGCTTTTTGAATGGCAAGTTTCGTATGTTTCCACCAATCATCAGGTGATTGCTCAGCCCAACCTTTTTGCAGTGCAATAATCGGCGTTTCTGTTTCGGGATATTGAACAGTACAAATGATTTTTTGTGAAGCGGCATCTACTACCGCCACTTTAATGGAGGATGTTCCAATATCTATACCTAATAATAACATATGTTGCAATCGTTTTAAAACAGGGACACTAATATATCAATTTTATAGACCATCGCCAAGTTACATGGCCAAATTGGCTATAAAGATTTTCGGACTGTTACACTAAATGGAACTTCAATATGATTTTTTTCATTATGTAAGATCATTTGTGCTGTCAATTCACCAATTTTCTTAAAGTCGGTTGAATTGGTTGGATTAGAATATTCGTCTATATTGATAATCAGATATATGTTCACTAAAGCTATCCTTATCTTTAGAATTTTAAGATAGAAATTAAATGCTTTAAAAATGAACAGGATGGAACAGGATACAAGCATTAAATTTAACCTATACTTTTAATCTTCAATTGCCATACATGAATGCTTTACTCGGAGTAATTTTTCATTTTGTAGGAGGTTTCGCTTCCGGAAGTTTCTACATGCCTTATAAAAAAGTTAAAGGGTGGAACTGGGAAAGTTTCTGGATTGTGGGTGGGCTATTCTCCTGGTTGATCGTACCACCTATCGCTGCCTGGTTAACCATTCCAGGTTTTGTAGAGATTATTAAAGGATCTGTTTCCAGTACCCTTGGCATCACTTATTTATTTGGAGTTTTATGGGGAATTGGCGGATTAACTTACGGACTAGGCGTTCGTTACCTGGGTGTTTCATTAGGAAGTAGTATCATCCTCGGATTGTGTATGGTGTTCGGAGCCATCATCCCCTCCATTTATTATAATTTCTTTCCTCAAGTTGGAAAAGATAGTTTTAGTGCTATCGCAAATAGTAGATGGGGTTTAACCGTATTGGCAGGTCTATTCATTTGTATTATCGGGATTATTATTTCTGGTAAAGCTGGTGTGATGAAAGAAAAAGAATTAACGGATGCAAAAGCTGCTGATCCACATGGCATGGAACTTAAAACAGAATACAAATTTGCATTAGGAATGTTTGTGTCAATAGTTTCAGGAGTATTGAGTGCCTGTTTCAATTTTGGATTAGAAGCAGGAAAGCCAATGGCAGATCTTGCCAACGAAATCTGGAAAGCAGCGAATCCCAATCAAGGAAATTTTCTGTATCAGAATAATGTGATTTATGTGGTGTTATTATGGGGTGGATTAACTACCAACTTTATCTGGTGTATGATCTTGAATGCACGGAACAAAACTTTTGGCGACTATACCAATAAAAAAACGCCTTTATTATCCAACTATATTTTCTCAGCATTAGCGGGCACTACCTGGTTTTTGCAATTCTTCTTTTACGGGATGGGAGAAAGTAAATTAGGTAATGGACCTAGTTCCTGGATTTTGCATATGGCTTTTATTATTCTGACTGCTAATTTATGGGGACTGGTTTTGAAAGAGTGGAAGGGTGTAAATAGGAAAACAGCAACTACCATTATCATTGGTATCCTAACTATTGTAGTGTCTGTTTTGATCGTGGGATATGGTAATTCATTAAAGTAATAATTTTTAAATAGTAATAAGATGTCGAGCAATCAATCGAATTTTAAACATGTGAGTTATTTATGGGATGATGTTAAAGCCGAAACAATGGCGGGTGATGAAGTTGCGCTTCTAGTGTATCGTTCTAATTTACTGGGTGCTGATCTTAGATTAACCAATTATGGTGGTGGAAATACTTCCTGTAAAGCAATGGCAAAGGATCCTTTAACAGGTGAGCTTGTAGAAGTGATGTGGGTGAAGGGAAGTGGCGGAGATCTTGGAACCATGAAAAGAAATGGTTTAGCTGCTTTATATGTTGATAGATTAAGAAGTTTAAGAAATGTATATCGCGGTTTAGATTATGAAGATGAAATGGTGGAGTTATTCAATCATTGCATTTTTGATCTGGCTTCAAAAGCCCCATCCATTGATACACCATTGCATGGATTCCTGCCCTTTAAACATATCGATCACTTGCACCCTGATGCGGCCATTGCCATTGCTGCTGCAAAAGATGGGAAACAAATTACCAAAGATTTATTTAAAGGAACCATCGGTTGGGTGGAATGGCAGAAACCTGGATTTGACCTGGGTTTACAACTCAAGACTTGTTTAGATGAAAATCCCGGAATCCGTGGAATTATGTTAGGATCTCATGGATTATTTACCTGGGGTAATACTGCTTATGAAAGCTATATCAACACTTTGGAAGTGATTGAAATTTGCGCGCAATATTTAGAGGATAATTATGGTAAAAAAGGGCCCGTGTTTGGTGGTACAAAATTAGGGTCGCTTGAAAAATCTGCAAGGCATGATAAAGCTGCAGCATTGGCCCCCATATTACGTGGATTCTGTTCCTCTAAAACTAAAATGATCGGTCATTTTACAGATGATGACCGTGTTTTACAATTCATCAATTCAAATGACCTTAATCGACTAGCACCCATGGGTACGAGTTGTCCGGACCATTTCTTAAGAACCAAAATTTCTCCCTTGGTTTTGAATTTATCTCCAGATGAGTCAATGGATGATGTAAAAGTAATTCAAGAAAAAATTGCTCCTTTGTTTAAAGCCTATCGTATAATGTATACGAACTATTATAATATTTGCAAACACGAAAACAGTCCCGCTATTCGAGACGCCAATCCTGTGATCATTTTATATCCTGGTGTGGGTATGTTTAGTTTTGCAAAAGACAAACAAACTGCAAGAGTGGCAGCTGAGTTTTATACCAATGCCATCAATGTAATGCGTGGCGCTGAAGCCATCTCTACTTATATTTCATTGCCGCATCAGGAAGCATTTAATATCGAATACTGGTTATTGGAAGAAGCCAAATTGCAACGCATGCCAAAGCCAAAATCTTTGAGTGGACGTATTGCTTTGGTTACAGGAAGTGCTGGTGGAATTGGAAAAGCTATTGCCAAGAAATTTGCGGAGGAAGGCGCTTGTGTGATTTTAAATGATATCAATCAGGAAAGATTGGATGGTGTAGTAACCGAATTTAAAAAACTATTTGGCAATGATGTAGTGGCATCCACTTTATTAAATGTAACAGATGCACATATTATTGAAACTGCATTTAAAGAAACCGCTTTGGCATTTGGCGGCGTTGACCTTATTGTAAATAATGCAGGAATCAGTATTTCAAAAGCAATTGCTGAGCATAGTGTAGAAGAGTGGGATAGATTATATGATATTTTAGTAAGAGGACAGTTTATCGTTTCTAAAAAAGCAGTGGAATTGATGCGTAAGCAGGGATTCGGTGGAGATATTGTAAATATTGTTTCTAAGAATTCGGTTGTGGCTGGCCCGAATAACGCTGGCTATGGTTCTGCAAAGGCAGCACAGGCACACTTAACCAGATTATTAGCGGCAGAATTAGGTCCGGATAGAATTCGTGTAAATACAGTAAATCCTGATGCTGTGATTTCGGATAGCAATATCTGGGCAGGTGGATGGGCAGAAGGTAGAGCGAAGGCCTATGGAATTACAGTGGAAGAATTGCCAGCTTATTATGCAAAAAGAACTTTGTTAGGTGAATCTATTTTGCCCGATGATATTGCCAATGCATGTTTTGCGCTGGTTGGTGGATTGCTGAATAAATCAACCGGGAACAGCATTAATGTGGATGGAGGCGTTGCTGCTGGATTTTTGAGATAGTTTAAATGGATAGATTATGGAAAATAGTTTTCAGAGAGTGGCATTTAAAATGAAACTCATCAAAGGTTTTGAAGCTGAATACCAAAAAAGGCATGATGAGATCTGGCCTGAATTACAAGCACTGTTAAAGGGTTCCGGGATCAGTGAATATTCTATTTATCTGGAAGAAGAAACAGGAAATCTTTTTGGATTTTTAAAAATAGAACAACCAATAAAACTAGATGAATTGCCATCCTACCCTGTGATGCAGCAATGGTGGCTATATATGGGCGATATCATGGAAACTAATT
>JBAXXT010000049.1:0-19974 GCA_037127755.1 Bacteroidota bacterium | reverse complement strand
GGGTCTTTGATTTGAGCAAAAAGACCTGTAGTGAGAATCAAAGAAAAAATAACAAATAATATTTTTTTCATTTTAAAATCTAATTGATTTGAAATTTAATTTAAGCCCAATAATTCGAAAACTTTTTTTCCATCAAGATTACTCAAAGCATTAGAAGTTGCTCTTTCTGGATGTGGCATCATTCCAAAAACATTTTTAGACTTATTAGAGATGCCTGCAATATTTCTGATAGCTCCATTAGGGTTTGCCGCATCTTCAAATTTTCCATCTTCATCACAATATCTGAATATCACTTGACCATTCGCTTCCAGTTCATTTAAAGTTGCTTCATCTGCATGAAATCGACCTTCCCCATGAGCAATAGGAATTTTCAGAGCTTCCCCGTCCTCACTCTTAATGAACACGTTTTTACAAATAAATTGTTGATTCGCATTTTGCAAAAGAACCCCGGGCAATAATCCGCTTTCACAAAGAATTTGGAACCCATTACAAACGCCAAGCACTTTGCCTCCTTTATTTGCAAATTCGATCACACTTTTCATCATCGGACTAAAGCGGGCAATGGCACCACAACGAAGATAATCCCCGTAAGAAAATCCACCGGGTAACACAATGCAATCCTCTGTTGTAAACATGCTAAGGTCTTGGTCTTTGTGCCATAACATAATAACTTCTTTACCAAGATCGTTCTGCAAAGAATCTTGCATATCCCTGTCGCAATTTGAACCAGGAAATACTACTACACCGAACTTCATATATAAAATATTTTACCTTTAAAAACCTGCTACTATTCAATCCAAAGATAAAGCCTGATGCGTTAAGGAATGCCTATTTTTTGATGAGTTCCCAATTATTGTGCACAATTAAGATAATGGCAAGCCAGAAAATAAGATTGGGTAAAAATAATCGCCTCGGATATCCATAAGCATTTGCTACAAAAGCACTTAATGGAATCAGGCAAAGAATGCCGGTATCCATTCCAGCACCATCAAATAAAAATGGGGCAATCAAAAGAATTAACAGTAATACCAACATAACACTCCAGTTCTTTCTTATTTGCATCACCATCCTATTATTAAATCTCTGCCAATAGATCATCCCAATTAAGAGTACTACCATTAAATATCCCAGGTTGATCCATAACCACAAATCGGGATGAAAAACCGGATAGTGTAAACGAATAATGGGGGAATAATTAATAATTGTTTTTAATTGATCAACTAGAAATAAATAGGCTGTCAAAAAATAATAAGGCAGGAGTACCCCCAGCAATAATAATACCCATTCAACTATTTTGAAAGGTCTTACCACAGCAAGCGCAAATAAAACAACCATTATTAGAATCGCAGTAGGATGATATGCCAATATTGTAATTGACACAAGCATACCTATATTGAATAACAGTTTTCTAGGTTCTTGATTATTGTAAAGTCGGCTTAAAAGAATAAAAATCCAGAGTACTAATGAATTGCTGATAAGGGCAGCAGATATTGAACTCCACTGATTAATAATACCTGTTAATAAAATATAGGTCATTCCGGTAATATAATTTGTGGATTGATACATCCTGAAATCGGTGAGAACCATGTTCAATCGAATGGCCTGTAAAAGAATGATCAGTTGATAAATAATAAATAAAAGAGTTGGAGAAAGATCTTTTAAATAATTTGAAATTAAAATGGAAATAAATCCATCCGTATTATTCGCTATTAAAACGGGTGCTGTAATAAAAAGCTGAGCGTGTATTGCGATACTAAGTATGGCAAGAAAAAAAATGTTGATAATCGATTTGTCGCGAAATATAAATACCACAGCTTATAAATTAAAATTCAACTTTTGCAAAACAGGTTGCACCTCGTAATTGGCAAGGAATTATTAATTGCCTTGCACCTACTTGTTTAGCGTGACGGGGCATAAACTCATATCCATTTTCAATATTCTTAAAAGTTGGATTTCGATCGATTTGACCATCTGGTGATAGACTCTGATCGGTTAACATCATGTTTCGTTTATCTTGAATATTAAATAGAAAATGTGCTTTATCGCCTGTGTTCAAAACACCATATCCAATGAAATTATCTGTATTATCGTCGTACTGCGATTTCCTGATCACATTACTCCATTCCACTTTACCCAAGGCATTAAAAGACATTAATACAACATTGTCGGCATAATATCTAGTTACTGTGTTGTTCGAAAAAGAATTATACCTGCCCCAGGGATAATAACCTAAGGGCGAATAATAGGAATAATAATCCATCGACATGGGTGAATAATATGGAGAGCCATTCAGGTAATCCCATCTTGTCATCGTGTTTCCTTTCGTACTACTATACGCAGCTTCTGAAGCAATGAAAAATCCGCCGTCTTTTTTTAATATAATATTCTTCAAAAAGAAATCATTGAATGCAGATTTCAGGTTGCCGTCGTTCTTTGCATCTGATCTGAATTCATCTGTAAAAATAGCATTGAGGGTATTGAGTGATTTATCTTGAAATTTATCCCAAACAGCATAATAGAGCCCATCAATATTTCCTCGTCTCTGCTTACTGTAGAATGAACATACCACATAGTGCTTATTTATGTTGTCTACCTTTAATCGAATATCATCTAAATAAATTCCTGAGATCTTTAAATCTCGAATCAGAACAGAATCTGCATTGGCAGTTTTTGACAATATAGAAATCTTATTGATATTGTCGTTCTGAGCAGTTCCTGACCCTTTTATACATACTAAATCTCCTTCATTATCAAGTGCAAATTCTGTTAGAAAATCATTTCTTTCAGGCATTTTCACTACAATTTTTGAACGTTTTTGAAGGGCAAGGTCTTTTGTAAAAAGAAGCGTTGTGAGAATATGAGAACGGTCGTTTTTAGTACTCACTTTTAAAAGCATAATCTGTTGTTTATTATCGCTATTTAAAACAGTATAAATTTTAGTATTATTCGCAAAACTTACATCCCCAGTAGTGTCTAACAAAATAGGCTTATCAATTATTTTACCTTTTTGATCAAGTTTGGCAGCCATTGCATAATAAACACCTCTCTTTTGAAATTGATAAAAAAGGTAGATGAAATCGGGGTACTGAATTAGATCCACATCTTGTACTTTCTCATTGATAAAATCTAATTTATTTTTTTCTATTTGCTTCATATCAGCATCTAGTACTGAGATGAAATGCATATTTTGATAACTCTTATAAACAAGAATATTTCCATTCATTTTTCCAACCACTTCAAAATTGAGTGTTCTTGAGTCGTCTTTGTCGGGTTCGGAATAGATGATCCTCTGGGATTGCAACCCCGAGCATACTAATAAAACGGCAACAATCAATAGGAAAAAAAATTTTTGCATCAGGAAGCTTATTTGTATTTCAAATGTACGGTAACTAGCTTTTATGTATATGTAAAGAAAAGGTAAAAGATTAGTTTAAGATAATGTCAAGAAATACATGGTGACATTGTTTTTACGGCTACATTTGGAAAATAAAACCATTTTTATCCTAACCCACCAATTGTGAGCAAGCAATTTAACAAGGTAACCACCGCCGGTCTGATCATCGCGTTGGGCATCATTTACGGAGATATCGGTACTTCTCCCCTTTACGTATTAAACGAAATTATAACCGGCAGAGTTATTTCTGAGGAGTTGATTTTGGGTTCATTGTCTTGTATTATTTGGACATTGACGCTTCAAACAACTGTAAAATATGTGATTTTAACCCTTAAAGCAGATAACAGGGGTGAGGGTGGCATATTTAGTTTATATGCTTTAGTAAGGAGAAGAAAAAGATGGTTAGTATTACCAGCCATGATTGGGGGTGCAGCTCTTTTAGCCGATGGAATTATTACCCCTCCCATTACCGTAACATCTGCCATTGAAGGCTTAAGACAAATACCAGCATTCCACGAGATTACTCAAAATTCGATTGTAGCGATTGTTATTGCAATTATATCAGGATTGTTTTTTGTACAACAGTTTGGAACTGCCTCTATTGGCAAACTATTTGGACCCATTATGTTCATCTGGTTCTCGATGCTTGCTGTATTAGGATCTATCCATTTAGTGGATGATATTTATATTTTAAAATGTTTAAGTCCACATTATGCTATAGAGCTTTTAACCAAATACCCCAAAGGATTTTGGTTACTAGGTGCGGTATTCCTTTGTACTACGGGGGCAGAAGCATTATATAGCGATCTTGGACATTGCGGCAGAGGCAATATTCGTTATTCCTGGGTCTTTGTAAAAATCAGCCTTATTTTAAATTATTTAGGTCAAGGGGCCTGGTTACTTGCTAATCATAGAAATCAGATTATTCCGTTACAAGAAATTGCAAATGGTTTTAACCCCTTTATCAGCATCATGCCTCAGTGGTTTAAATTGGCGGGTATTACCATATCTACTATTGCAGCAATTATTGCCAGCCAGGCTTTGATCTCTGGTTCATTTACGCTTATTAGTGAAGCCATGCGTTTGAACTTATGGCCTAAAATGAAAATTCAATATCCAACAGAAGAAAAGGGACAATTGTATATTCCAGGAATTAGTCTTCTTTTATTTGTAGGATGTGTTGGGGTGGTTTTGTTTTTCCAGAAGTCATCAAATATGGGTGCAGCCTATGGCTTAGCAATTACATTATGCATGATTAGCACTTCCATCCTATTTGCAAATTTCTTAGTAAGCAAAAGGGTGTTCCCTCTTTGGATTTATATTTATTTAGGTACCTATTTTGCAATTGAAACATCATTCCTGATTGCCAACCTAGAAAAATTCATGCATGGTGGATATGTTACTTTAATTGTAGGTGGTGGATTATTCGCTGTGATGTACGTTTGGTATAGAAGTCGCAAGATTAAAAATCGATACGTGGAATTTGTACGGATGGAACACTACATTCCAATGATTCAGGAGTTAAGTAATGATAAATCAATTACGAAATATTCTACTCACTTGATATATATGACCAGTGCCAATAATCCAAAAGAGATTGAGCACAAAATCATTTATTCTATCATGAATAAGAAACCAAAGAGAGCCGACATCTATTGGTTTGTGCATGTTGATGTATTGGATGATCCTTATACCTGTGAATATTCAGTAGAGCATATTATTCCAAATGATATTATCCGTATAGAATTTAGACTTGGATTCCGTGTAGAACAAAAGATCAACTTGATGTTCAGAAAAGTAGTGGAAGAATTGGTAACTAATAGAGAAGTAAATATTACCAGCCGCTACGAAAGTTTAGAACGCAACAATGTGGTGGGTGATTTCCAATTCATCGTTTTGGAAAAATACCTAAGTCAGGATAATGAACTACCAATTTTCGAACGAATTGTGATGAAGCTATATTTCTGGTTAAAAGAAATTAGCTTGGGTGAAGAACGCGGTTTTGGCTTAGACCCTAGTAATGTATCGGTTGAGAAATTCCCATTAATAGTTGCCCCAATATCAAAATTGAACCTAAAAAGAGTATTCCACGATTCAAGTGAATACGAATAGTAGTCGTATTTAGTACCATTGCTTTACAAAAGGAAAATTGTATCTTTCTAAAACAGTGCATTTTTGAAAAAACTGTTTTATACTATTGCCAGTAACTTTTTTTTATATCATTTTGGTATATGTTGTAATTCTTTTGTTTGCCTATTTGGTACAAGAGAAGTTTATTTTTAAGCCTGAAAAACTTCCACAAGATTTTCAATATAAATACGATGCTCCATTTGAAGAATTGTTTTTTGATGTGTCTCCGGGTGTACGTATCAATGGACTGCATTTTTTTTGCAAAGAGCCTAAAGGGTTAATTCTTTATTTCCACGGTAATTCTAGAAGTATCAAAGGTTGGGCGAAATATGCCCGGGACTTTTATCGGTTTCAATACGATGTTGTGTTGGTAGATTATCGTGGCTTTGGCAAAAGCACGGGTAAAAGAAGTGAGAAGGAAATGTTGAATGATATGCAATTCGTGTATGAGCAATTATTAAAAAAATGTCCAGAACATCATATGTTAGTTTATGGCAGAAGTATGGGCAGTGGATTTGCAACCAAAATTGCTGCAGACAATTCGCCTCGCTATCTGATATTGGATGCCCCTTATTATAGTTTTATCAAAGTTGCAGAAAGGTTTTTGCCCATTTTACCTCATCGTTGGTGGCTACGCTATAAATTAAGAACTGACCAGTGGATACGTAAAGTAAATTGCCATACCTATATCATACATGGTACAAAGGATTGGTTAATTCCAATATCTCAAAGTGAAAAATTGCAAGCGATAAGTCCGCATAAAATTACATTGATACGTATTCATGGCGGTGGCCATAATAATCTTCCTACCTATAATGAGTATCATAATTTTATTCGTGACATTCTAAAATACTGATCCTGCTATATATCAGATTTAATACTTTAGTTTCGCAGATATTGGTAAAAATGAAAAAGTCAAATCTTTTTTTTCGTTGGGGTAAAATTATTGTACTGATTTATTCTATACTTGGAATTAGTTTTTACTACTTGCAGGAAAAAATAATTTTTCATCCTGTTTCAATTACAGATGGCATTCGCTATCACTTTGATCAGCCATTCAAAGAAATCAATTTGGATATTGATGAAGCTACTCATTTTAATATAATTTCCTTTACTGTACCTGATTCTGTTAGAAAAGGCATTGTTTTATATTTTCATGGCAATCGTGAAAACGTAAATCACTATGCAAAGTTTGCCAAAAATTTTACTAATAATAGTTGGGAAGTATGGATGGTTGATTATCCAAAATTTGGAAAGTCAACAGGAGATCTTACTGAATCTAATTTATACGAAGAAGCAATTCAGGTATATAAATTAGCAAGGGTTAATTACAAGCCTAACCAAATTATCATTTATGGAAAATCAATTGGAACAGGCATTGCTGCTCAGTTAGCTAGTATTCGTGATTGTAAAGAATTGATATTAGAAACCCCTTATAAAAGTATGGTTTCATTGGTTCGTCATTATACATGGATCCTTCCAGTAGAAACATTATTACATTTTAAATTACCCACATACGAGTACCTTACAAAAGTAACTGCTCCTATTACTATTTTTCATGGAACTAAAGATGGTTTGATTCCCCTTTACAATGCGAAAGAATTAATAGCAACATTTAAAGCAACCGACCAATTCATTACCATCGAGGGAGGAACCCATCACAACCTCAATGACTTCCCCCTCATGCAGGAAAAACTAAAGACACTTTTGAATCAATAAAATATAGGTTAACCCCAGTCTTTTATACCTTTCGATAGATTGGTTAACCCCAGCCTTTTATACTTGTAGAAAATTGGGTTAACCCCGGCCTTTAGGCTGGGGATTGGGATATGCTCAAAGACGGGCTATAGCTTAGACTAATCCCTAGGCTGAAGCCTAGGGTTAATATATTTTTCTTATTATTCTCCTATGCTGAAGCCTAGGGTTAATCTGTTCCATTTGATTCGACTACTTTATCATTTCTTTGTGTCTCCATTTTTCTTTTATCTTTAAAGCAAAGAGACTGCATGCCCATCCTCCTGCTCATTTCTGCTGTACTAGTTTTGGTGCTACTAATAACGGTAGTAAAGCTTCATCCATTTCTTTCCTTTTTATTGGTTTCAATTTCAGTGGGTCTGGCAACACATATGGAAGTTGGTAAGATTATGGGGGCTATTCAAAAAGGCATAGGAGATATCATGGGTTCTCTTATGGTAATTTTAATTGTAGGTGCCATGCTCGGGAAATTAGTGGCCGACAGTGGAGCTGCCAATAAAATTGCTGATAGTTTAATTCATGCATTTGGAAGTAAAAAAGTTCAATGGGCATTAGTTGCAACCGCATTCATTGTAGGCATCCCCTTATTTTATGGAGTGGGATTTGTTTTATTAGTACCCTTGGTTATCACTATTGCTCAAAAATATAAGATACCCGCTGTATATCTTGGTTTGCCAACTTTGGCGGCACTTTCAGTGACTCATGGATACCTGCCACCCCACCCTTCACCTGTTGCATTGGCGCAACAATTTCATGCAGATCTGGGTAAAACATTATTATATGGATTTATGATTGCAATACCTGCTATTATCATTGCAGGCCCAATGTTTTCTGTGACTTTAAAAAAATACAATTCAAAACCTTTGTCTGTTTTTACGAACCAGGAAATTGATGAGAAAAAATTACCGAGTTTATTCTTTAGCATGCTAGCTGCCTTTCTACCTGTATTATTGATAGCATTGGATACACTTGTCAATATCTTTTTTTCTGAAAAGACTTTGTTTACTCAAATAGTGCACATATTTGGAGACCCCTCCATTGCAATGCTGATTAGTTTATTAATTGCATTATACACTTTAGGAATTAGACAAGGGAAAAAGATTGAAAAAATCATGAAACCCATGGGAGATGCCATTAAAGACATTTCGGGCATCTTACTTATTATTGCTGGTGCTGGTGCATTGAAACAAATTTTAACCGACTCTGGTATCAGTAATGAATTAATTCAACCTTTGAGTGGATTATCCATTCATCCCTTACTATTAGCCTGGAGTATTAGCGCAGTGATACGAGTAAGCGTAGGTTCGGCAACTGTAGCTGGTTTAACAACTGCTGGTATAGTTGCACCACTCATTGCTAGTACTGGCGTAAATCCATGTTTAATGGTGTTGGCAACTGGAGCAGGAAGTTTAATGTTTTCGCATGTAAACGATCCTGGTTTTTGGATGTTCAAAGAATATTTTAATTTAACAGTAAAAGAAACCATCAAAACCTGGAGTGTGATGGAAACTATTGTTTCTGTTGTTGGACTTATAGGTGTGTTTATTATTAATAGCTTTTTATAATCAAAAAAATTTCTATGTCAGCTGAAGAGAATTTTGAAGCACTAGGTCTGAACTTACCACCAGCGCCTAAACCACTTGGCGTTTATAAACCATTATTGATCGATGGCAGACATTGTTATGTATCTGGGCATGGTACTGTACAAGATGATGGCACTTTAATAGTGGGCAGAGTTGGAGACAATTTAACACAAGAAGAAGCAAAGCTTGCTGCACAGCAGGTTGGTTTGGCTATTCTTTCAACACTTAAAACTAACCTGGGTTCTCTGAATAAAATTAAACGTGTTATTAAAGTATTGGGCATGGTAAACTGTGTTCCGGAATTTGAAAAACATCCTTTTGTTATTAATGGTTGTAGTGAACTCTTTGCAAAAGTTTGGGGTGAGGACTATGGAATTGGTGTTAGGAGTGCAGTAGGTATGGGTTCCTTACCTGGCAATATTCCTGTTGAAATTGAAGCCCATTTTGAATTACACGATGAAGCTTAACTTTAAATAAATTAAAAATGGAATGGTACGAAATTAAAAATATTGAGTCTGTAGATAGTCCTGCATTATTAGTTTATCCCGATCGTGCAAAAGAAAATATTCGATTATTGATTGAAATGGCTGGAAGCACAGAAGCTTTGCGTCCGCATGTTAAGACCAATAAGATGAGTGAAGCTTGTCAGCTATTATTGGATGCAGGCATTTACAAATTTAAATGTGCTACCATCGCTGAAGCAGAAATGTTAGGAATGATAGAAGCACCTGATGTAATTCTTGCACACCAACCAACGGGTCCAAAAATTAATCGTTTAATTGCTCTAACAAAAAAATTCCCCACTACACATTATTGTACACTAATTGACAATGTAGGCACTGCAACAAAACTATCGGAATCATTTTTAACATCGGGCTTACATTTAGATGTATATATCGATTTAAATATTGGCATGAATCGTTCTGGTATAAAAGCAGAGTATGCATTTGATTTATATAAAGCATGTGCCTCTTTAAAAGGGATTAGTATCATTGGCTTACATGGATATGATGGACATATTCGTGATACCGATTTTGCCGAAAGAAAAAGAAAATCGGATGAAGGTTTTGCGAAAGTGGAACAATTACAAAAAGATATTTTATCATTCGATGGAAAAGTAATGAAAGTGGTAGTTGGAGGCTCCCCAAGTTTTCCAACTCATACAGATAGAAAAGGCGTTGAATATAGTCCGGGCACATTTATTTTTTGGGACTGGACCTACAAGCATATAGTACCTGATGAACCTTTTGAATATGCAGCTTTGGTCATCACAAGAATCAATTCGATTATTGATGAAAAAACATTTTGCTGCGACCTTGGACATAAAGCTGTTGCAGCAGAAAATCCATTGCCACGTGTTCACTTTTTAAATGCCCCGAATGCAGTTCCGAAAGCACAGAGTGAGGAGCATTTAAGTGTTACTGTGGAAGACACCAGTATTTATAAAGTTGGAGATGTGTTATATGGAGTACCTGTACATATTTGCCCCACCGTAGCATTGTATGCTGAAGCTAATATTGTAGAAAATCAGGAAGTGCATCAGCAATGGAAAGTGATTGCACGTGATAGAAAAATTACTATTTAAAACAGGAAGATGTTGATTGTTGATGCCCACCTTGATTTGAGTATGAACGCGATGGAATGGAATCGCGATTTGCGTCTGCCTGTTTTAACGATTCGTGATCGTGAAAAAGGCATGAACGATAAACCAGACAGAGCCAAAGGAACCGTTGCTTTTCCAGAATTGCGAAAAGGAAATATAGGATTGGTAGTTGCCACTCAAATTGCTCGGTATGTATCACCCGAATCAAAACTAAAAGGATGGAATTCTCCAGAACAAGCATGGGCGCAAACACAGGCGCAGCTTAGCTGGTACAGAACTATGGAAGAAGCTGGTGAACTAATACAGATATCTGACCAAAAAGGATTGACACATCATTTACAAACCTGGAATACCAAAAAACCTATTGGCTATATCTTAAGTTTAGAAGGTGCCGACTCCTTAGTAAATATTGATTATTTACATCGAGCATATGGTTACGGATTAAGGGCTGTTGGTCCGGGTCATTATGGACCTGGCCGTTATGCCAATGGAACAGATTCCAGTGGTTCATTAAATGAAATGGGAAGAACACTTTTAAAAGAAATGGAATCTTTAAATATGATTCTAGATGCCACACATTTATGTGATGAGGCTTTCTGGGATGCCATGGAAATTTATAATGGAGCTGTTTGGGCAAGTCATAATAATTGTAGGGCGCTCGTACATCATAACCGACAATTCAGCGATGATATGATCAAAGCATTGATTCAAAAAGATGCAGTCATTGGTGGTGCGCTGGATGCCTGGATGATGGTTCCAAATTGGCAAAAGGGTATTTCAGATCCTAAAGAAATGAATTGTAGTTTAGAAATAATGATCGATCATATGGATCATATTTGTCAGAATGCAGGTAATGCAAATCATGTGGGTATTGGTACCGATTTAGATGGGGCATATGGTAAAGAACAATGCCCCTATGATATTGAGACCATTGCAGATTTACAAACCGTTCCATCCTTATTAACCAAAAGGGGTTATACGCAAATAGAAATAGAAAAGATCATGCATGGCAATTGGCTCAGGGTGATGAAGCGGGCGCTCCCCGAGGGTTAACGAAGTTCTTTCAGTATCGTCTTTGATTTCGTAACCGATAATTCATGCTTCACGCCAACTTTCAACGCATAGTTAGCGGTTTCATGACTGACTGGAAAATCAAAACAGATAGGATAATTATATTTTTTTACATGTTCATGAAGGGTTTCATAAACCGATAACCCAAATTCTACAGTGGTATCTTTCATGTCAGTAAATCCACCAATTACTAATCCAGCCAATTCTTCTAAACATCCTGCTCTCTTCAATTGCAGAAACATTCGATCGATATGGTAAATATATTCTCCTACATCTTCAATAAATAGAATTTTATTTTTTGTTTGATATGCAGTTTGGGTTCCAATCATATGCACTATCAAAGAAAGGTTTCCACCAATCAGCTCCCCGCTTGATTTACCTAAATGATTAAACGCATGGGGCGCACAACTATAGTTGGCTAACTGTCCTTTTATAATTTTTCTAATAGACTGTACATAATCATTCTCAAAACCGCCATCATTAAATGCGCTGGCCATCGATGAATGTATGGAAGCAAATTTCACCTGCTGATAAAGGGCTGCATGCAATACGGTGATATCACTAAATCCAATTACCCATTTTGGATTTTTTTTGAAAGATTTAAAATCGAGTTGATCAATGATTCTACTTACGCCATATCCGCCTCTCCCACAAAGAATCGCAAGGACCGTTTTATCATCCAACATTTCCTGCAAATCTGAAGCTCTCTCCTCATCAGTTCCTGAGAAGTAATGAAACTGCGACCCTAATGTTTTGCCGAGTTTTACTTTATATCCCCAGGTTTGTAGGGTTTCGATACAAGTTGCGGCTTTTTCCAATGACATAAATCCAGCTGGACATACGATACCGATCGTATCGCCTTTTTTTAAATAGGGTGGTAATTTGATCATACGCGAAAATAAAGAATGGCACGCAGATGACGCAGATTCTGCAGATTTACACAGATTAAATCAGTGAAAATCCGTTTTATCAGCGTCATCCGTGTGCCATAAAAACATACCCTTGACGTCAATCCCCCACCATAAACAGAGATTGCTTACTTTTGCAGTCTTTAGAAAGTAAACATGAAGAACCCGAAGAGATATTTAATTACAGCCGCTTTGCCTTATGCAAACGGATTGAAACATATTGGACACTTAGCAGGCGCTTATCTACCAGCAGATACTTATGTACGTTACCTGAAAGCACAAAAACGCGATGTAGTTTTTGTATGCGGAAGTGATGAGCATGGCACAGCCATTCCAATTCAAGCTACAAAAGAAGGCACTACTGCACAAGCAATCATTGATAAATACCATCCCATCATTGCTCAGAATTTTAAAGACCTGGGAATTGAATTTGATATTTATCACAGAACAAGTTCTCCTCTGCACCATGAAACGGCTCAGGAATTTTTTAAAGTATTGAATGATAATGGTGATCTGGAAATTAAAGCAAGTGAACAATATTTTGATGAAGCAGCTAATAGCTTTTTAGCGGATAGATACATAAAAGGAACCTGTCCGAACTGTGCTTATGAAAGCGCTTATGGTGATCAGTGTGAACGTTGTGGAAAGACTTTAAGTCCGGACGAACTCATCAACCCCGTAAGTACATTGAGCGGAAACAAGCCTGTTAAAAAAGCCACACAGCATTGGTATCTTCCACTTGATCGTCATGAAAAGTTTTTGAGTGACTGGATTTTGAAAGATCATGCAACTGATTGGAGAAATACAGTAGTTGGTCAGTGTAAAAGTTGGATTGATGGCGGATTATTAGCCAGAGCTGTTACCCGTGATTTGGATTGGGGCATTAAAGTGCCCGTTGCAGGTGCAGAAGGAAAAGTATTATATGTTTGGTTTGATGCACCGATTGGTTATATCAGTGCCACCAAACAATGGGCATTAGATAATGGTAAAGATTGGAAACCTTATTGGCAGGATAAAGAAACAAAATTGATACATTTTATTGGCAAAGACAATATAGTATTCCATTGTATTATTTTCCCTGTAATGTTGAAATTACACGGAGATATTTTACCAGATAATGTTCCAGCCAATGAATTCATGAATTTGGAAGGAGATAAAATGAGTACCAGCAGAAACTGGAAACTCGAGATGCAGGATTATATAGATGATTTTATCAATAAAGAAAACGGTGGACCGCAATTGGCAGATGCCCTTCGATATTATCTCACACAGATTTCCCCGGAAACCAAGGATAGTGAATTTACCTGGAAAGGATTTCAGGATGCAAATAATAGTGAGCTGGTAAATATTTTCGGAAATTTTGTGAATCGTGCCTTAGTGTTGATGCACAAATTGTGTAACGGAAAAGTGCCGCCTCTTTATCCTGAATTATTTGATGAGTTAGATAATGAAGCTATTAAAGCCATTACAAATAGTAAAGAAAAAGTAGAAACCTTAATAGAGCAATATAAATTCAGAGAGGCATTATTTGAAGTAATTGATCTGGCACGTAAAGGTAATCAGTATATGCAAAAGAAGGAACCTTGGATCTTGGCGAAGCAGGTTGATGAGAAAGGTAAGATCAAAGTAGAAGCACAAAGATTAATTGACAACTGTTTGCATATCTGTTTACAGATCACAGCAAATTTGGCCGTATTGATTAATCCTTTCTTACCATTTACTGCTAAAAAGATCTGTCACTTATTAAAAGTGGTTGATAAAATGTTGGAGTGGGAAAATGCAGGAAAATTAAAATTATTGAGCGTTGGCTATAGTTTACGTCCACCAGAATTATTATTCCGAAAAATCGAAGATACAGAAGTAACCCATCAAATAGAAAAATTACATACATCATTGGAAGCATCAAAATCAAATAGCGAAGAAGAAAAATCGGCACCAGCATTCGTTCCTGTAAAATCAGAAATTGTATTCGATGATTTTGCAAAGATTGATTTGCGTGTAGGTAAAATTTTGAGTGCTGAGAAAGTTGAAAAAGCCGATAAGCTTTTGAAGCTGGAAGTACTATTAGGTTTCGAAACAAGAACCATTGTTTCAGGAATTGCATTACATTTTAAACCTGAAGATATTGTAGGTAAACAAGTAACCGTTGTTGTGAATTTAGCCCCAAGAAAAATGCGTGGAATAGAAAGCAATGGTATGATTCTAATGGCCGAAGATGCGAATGGAAAATTGCATTTCATTAATCCAGAGGATGCAATTGGCGAAGGGTCTACGGTGAATTAAGATAAAATAAAAATGATTTATAATGTATCCCCATAAAAAAAGAGACCATCTTTTCAGTTAGTCTCTTTTTTTATTAAAGGCTATTAAGGCTTAATCAAACTTCACACACTCTTTAAGTTCTCTTTCGGAATAAGCCATTTTATATTGTTTCAAAACATCGTCAGGTACACCGTTCCATTGATTAGGAACATTGCCCATATATCCGATATCTTTTACGCCCATTTCAGATGTGTAGAAACCTGTTGAAACTAAATCGCGTATGAGGTTAAAGAAACTTACACCTTGTGCCATTTCTGGTTTAGCTTTTTTAGGATAAGCTATCATATCAACCATTTCAATCTGTTGCTTTGGTGTAGCTCCCGTAAAAGTTTTTTCAAACCTTTGTAAACACTGCAAGTCTAACCACCTTAGTCCACCGCGTAATGGTGTTTGGTGCTCCGGCATATCTTTTACAATGAATTCTATAAAGTCTGGCACTTTTGCATCTGATGCACTACCACTTACTGCGTCTTTTGGTATGATGATATCACCTAACAATGTGATGGTTGCCATTTCAGCAGGGGTGAAAAATTTATCGAGCGCATTAAATTTTTTCAATGCATCTTTTTCTTCCTGCATACGGTCGGCATCTAAGGTAGCAGTTGCTGATTCGGCAATTGCTTTCTTCTCGCTGGGCTTACAAGCTTCTACCAATACGCCTGTAGCCATGGAGCCTACAAGGAGTGCTTTGATCGATTTTCTTCTGTCCATAATTTTATTTTTACATCCTTACTGGATATTATAAATTTTGTTTTTTCAGTTCATCAATAATGTATTCAGAAGCGCGCATAGACAAGGCAAGAATAGTCCATGTAATGTTTTTATCGGCTTGTGAAGTAAACTGACTTCCATCTACACAGAATAATGTTTTGCAATCGTGCGCTTGGCTCCATTTATTCAGTGCTGATGTTTTACGATCATCTCCCATTCTAACGGTACCGGCTTCGTGAATAATATTTCCTGGATTTTCTAATCCCCATTTGTTCTTTTCATTATCCTCACCACCCCAAGTAATGATTGCGCCCATATTGTGCAAAATTTCTCTGAAGGTTTCTTTCATGTGTTTCGCTTGTTTGATTTCATAATCAGCATGATTGGTATGAAAACGCAAAACCGGTATACCAAATTTATCAACCACATTAGGATCGATTTCACAGTAGTTATTAATATTAGGTACCGCTTCACCACGGCCAGCCATACTAACTCCAGCACCATACAAGAAACGATGGTCTTCTTTTAATGATGCACCATATCCACCCGCTTCTTTGGTTTTACCAAATATTGGAAACTGACCATTTTGAGATTCAATTCCCATGCCAATTCCATATGCAGGCTGACCCATTCCACCACCATACTCTATGTGATACCCTCGAGGAAAATCCAATTTTTTATTATCCAACCACCATGGGGTATAAACGTGCATACCACCTACACCATCTTCATTATAACGCTTACGGCCAAAGAGTTCTGGAAGAACTCCCCCCATACCTGCGCCAGTAGAATCATGTAGATATTTACCTACTACATTGCTATCATTTGCCAATCCATTGGGATGACGTTGTGATTTTGAATTGAGTAATAAACGAGCCGTTTCACAAGTACTAGCAGCGAGGATTACTACTTTACCGAATACCTGGTATTCTTGATTATCATTCTTATCAATAAAAGAAACGCCAGTAGCCAACCCTTCTGCATTGGTTAATACTTCCCGAGCCATTGCATTTGTAATCACATCTATATTGCCCGTCATAATAGCGGGTTTGATTAAAACGGAAGAGGAAGAAAAATCACCATACACTTTACAACTTCTACCACATTGCGCGCAGAAAAAGCAAGCGCCTCTTTCTTCATTGATCTTTTTAGTAAGAATTGATAAGCGAGATGGTATTACAGGAATTCCAATTCCGGTAGCAGATTTTTTGATCATCAATTCATGCAAGCGAGGCTTAGGCGCCGGCAAGAAAATACCATCGGGATCATTTGGTAATCCTTCCAACGATCCAAAAACACCAATCAATTTATCGATCTTATCGTAATAAGGTTTTACATCATCATAACCAATTGGCCAATCATCTCCAAGTCCATCAATACTTCTTCTTTTAAAATCTTTGGGTCCGAAACGAAGAGAAATTCTACCCCAATGGTTTGTTCTACCACCAATCATTCTAGCACGCCACCAATTCCATTTAGCTGACCCTTCTTTCATAGTATAAGGTTCCCCATCAATCTCCCATCCCCAATAACAACCATCGAAATCTCCAAATGGACGAAACTTAGTACTTGCACCTCTTCTAGGCGACTCCCAAGGATTTTTTAATTGTGAAGAATTGATAGCAGGATCATAACTAGGGCCTGCTTCAATCAAACAAACTTTTAGTCCGGCTTTCGACAAAGTGTATGCGGCCATTCCGCCACCTGCGCCAGAGCCAACAATCACAGCGTCGTATTTTTTTGGCTGTTTTTTGATCTGAAGATCTCCCATATAGCTTAGTTATTTTTACGTTTAGAAAGATGAATGTATGAAGAATACAGTAAAAAATAAAAAGTGATTGATGAATAAAAATCGAGGATCTACCACCCCGCATCGCTGCGCTCGCACCCCTCCATCGCATGCGATGGAGGGGAAATTTTAAAACATAGTTTATATAAAAAAACCGCCCCATATTTGGGGCGGCATAAAACCAGGTACGGTTTAAAAACTATGGCTAAGACATTGCTGTCATCAACCCAATGTTGCGGCACTACTTCTTCTTCCACTTTTCACTTTTCTCTTTTCACTTCTTAGCTGCATCCCATACTGTTACCACAATTCAAACACTTGTAACAAGTTCCACTACGGATAGTGATATGTCCGCAGGTATTACAAGAAGGAGCATCGCTTTGCATGCTTTTTGCTGCGGCATTCACTGCGTCCAGTCCGTATGATTTCATAGCTACTTTTTCAGATTTTGCAGTTGGAGCAGTAGTGCTTGCAGTTGGTGCTGTTACACGAATACTACTCAACTCAGGCTTTCCCAAAAAAATGGCTTCCCCCTCCTCTTCCCCGGTATTTTCTACCTGTGGTTTATCTAACACGTGAACCAAGTCTGTTCTACCTAAATAATCGAATGCTAGCGCACGGAATACAAAGTCAACCAACGATGTAGTTGTTTTAATATTTGGATGGTCTACCATTCCAGCTGGTTCAAATTTGGTGAATACAAATTTCTCTACAAACTCTTCTAATGGAACACCGTATTGAAGTCCAACAGAAATTGAGATTGCAAAACAGTTCATCAAGCTTCTTAAAGTAGAACCTTCTTTAGCCAGATCGATAAAGATTTCTCCTAATGTTCCATCCTGGAATTCTCCAGTTCTTAAGAATAAAACCTGACCATTAATTTTAGCTTTTTGTGTAAAGCCATGTCGTTTAGCTGGAAGAGATTTTCTTTCTACGATTTTTGAAAGTGCACGTTTCAAATTAGTATCAGGAGAAGCTTGCATGCGCTTAGTAACTTCTTCCAATAATTCTTCCACTGTTAATTTTCCAAGATCTACAATATTGCTTTCACCAAGAAGCGCTGCTTGATCTACCACTTCTTCTGAAGCGGTATCTTCTGTTTTTTTCTTTTTATCTGATTTGGTACTTAAAGGCTGACTTAATTTAGAACCATCACGATATAAAGCATTTGCCTTTAATCCTAAGCTCCAGCTCAATAAATAACAGTCTGCAATCTCTTCTACTTTTGCTTCGTTAGGAAGGTTGATCGTTTTAGAAATTGCACCACTCAAGAATGGTTGACAGGCAGCCATCATTTTAATATGTCCATGAGCGTGGATATATCTTTCCCCTTTCTTACCGCATTTGTTAGCACAATCAAATACTGATAAGTGTTCTGGTTTTAATAAAGGAGCACCTTCAATAGTCATGGTTCCACAGATATAATCATTTGCTGCCAAGATCTCATCTTCATTGAATCCTATTGCTTCTAATAAATTGAAGTTCCAATCGCTATACTCTTCTTCCGTAAATCCAAGACGTTGCATACAAGCATCGCCTAAAGTAAATCGGTTGAAAATAAATGCTATTTCAAAAGCAGAGCGAGCAGCTCCATTTAATTTTTCTATTTCAGCAGGAGTGAATCCTTTTTCAGCCAATGTTTTATTGTTGATGAAAGGAGCATTCTCAAAACTTGCTGCACCAACTGCATATTGTTCGATTGCTAATGATTCTGCTGCAGTGTATCCTAAGTTCTTTAATGCAGCAGGTACAGATTGGTTGATGATTTTGAAATATCCACCACCTGATAACTTTTTAAACTTTACTAATGCGAAGTCAGGCTCAACACCTGTAGTGTCGCAATCCATCACTAAGCCAATCGTTCCAGTTGGAGCGATAACTGTTGTTTGAGCGTTTCTGTAACCATATTTTTCGCCCAATTGAACAGCATCATCCCATGCTTTAGTAGCAGCAGACAATAAATAATCTGGACAATACTTAGCATTAATACCAATTGGTTTAACGCTTAATCCTTCATAAGCTTCAGTTGCGTCATACGCAGCAGCGCGGTGATTACGCATCACACGCAACATGTCTGCCTTGTTTTCTTCATAACGTGGAAATGCGCCCAAGAAGCCCGCCATTTCAGCTGAAGTTTTATATGCAATACCCGTCATGATAGCAGTGATAGCTCCGGCAATGCCACGCGCTTCTTCACTATCATATGGAATACCACTTACCATCAACATAGAACCCAAGTTTGCAAAACCAAGACCCAGTGTACGATAGTCGTAACTTAATTCAGCAACTTCTTTAGAAGGAAACTGCGCCATCAATACAGAGATTTCCAGCACAGTTGTCCAGAGTCGACAAGTATATTCAAAACCTTTAACATCAAATGAATTGTCTTTAGGATCAAAGAACTTCATCAGGTTAGCTGAAGCCAGGTTACAAGCTGTATTGTCTAAGAACATATACTCTGAACAAGGGTTAGAAGCGTTGATGCGTCCTCCTTGTGGGCAAGTATGCCATTCATTGATTGTAGTATCATATTGAGTTCCGGGATCTGCGCAACTCCATGCTGCATAAGCAATTTGATCCCAAACATCTTTCGCAGGAATTTTTTGCATCACACGACCATCGGTACGTGCTTTCAATTCCCAATCGCCCCCTTCTTCTAATACTTTAAAGAATTCATTAGGAATACGAATTGAGTTATTACTGTTTTG
>JBAXXT010000048.1:0-20135 GCA_037127755.1 Bacteroidota bacterium | reverse complement strand
CGTGGGGCCCTCGCACATTGGATTAATATTGATGATCAAAAAATTTCGAATTATCAATTAGTGGTTCCAACAACATGGAATGCATCGCCAAGAGATTCAAAAGGACAATTATCAGCTTATGAATCTTCACTGATTGGTACTCCGGTTGCTAACGAACAACAACCCTTAGAAATTCTACGTACCATTCATAGTTTCGACCCTTGTATGGCATGTAGTGTTCACTTATACGATGAAGATGGTAAAACCATCAGTAGAATTAGTGTAGTGGGTGAATAGTTCATTAACAATTAAAAATTAACGGATGAAAACGAAATTTTTGCATGTTCATCGGTTGCGTCGTGTATATGTTTGGGAATTGCCAGTGCGTTATTATCATTGGTTAAATGCCCTTGCCATAATTGTACTCATTGTAACCGGTTTCTTTATTGCTAATCCTTTGGCAATCCAAAGTCACCAGGAAGCAGCCAATCAGTATACGATGGGTTGGGTTCGCGTAATACATTTCATTGCCTCTTATATTTTCTTTTTTAATTTTTTATTCCGCATTTATTGGGGTTTTGTGGGAAACAAATACGCTAGTTGGCATCAGTTCATACCAACATCCAAAAAATTCTTCAAAGAAATGTGGCATGTTTTTAAAATTGATATCCTCATGATGCGCGGTAAAGAGCATATCAGTATCGGACACAATGCCATGGCAGGACTTATTTATTTTTTTACCTTCCTTGCATTTTTGGTACAATGTTTAACCGGATTCGGATTGTATGCATCCATGTCTACCTGGTGGTTGCCTAAGTTATTTGCCTGGGTTCCATTTATTTTTGGTGGAGATGCTTTTATCAGAACTGTTCACCATTGGTCTATGTGGTTCTTTATTTTATTTGCTGTGATCCATGTGTATCTTGTATTTTATCATGATTATGTGGAGGGCCGTGGTGAAATAAGCAGTATGGGAGGCGGATGGAAGTTTATTGAAGAAGATGTATTCCAAAACGAAGAACATCATACGCCAAACGAACCAAAAAACAAAGTATGATAAAGATGTCTGACCTTTTGATTTTGGGCATTGGTAATTATTTGATGGGCGACGAAGGGGTTGGAGTGCATACTGCACTTGCGCTGCAGAAATTACCCATTGCTGAAACTATTGATGTAGTAGATGGTGGTACAGGAGGGTTTCATTTGTTAGAGTTTTTTGAGATTCATGATAAAGTAATTTTGATTGATGCAACGCTTGATAATAATGAACCAGGTACCATTCGATTAATAACACCAAAATTTGCAAAAGATTTTCCCAGAGCCATGAGCACCCATGATATTGGGTTGCGCGATATGGTGAATGCATTGCAATTAATGGATAAAATGCCCGAGATATATTTATTTGTGGTAAGTATAGAATCAATACAACAACAAGGCATTGAACTTACAGCAGCAATTGAGAAAGCCATTCCGGATCTAATTGAGAAAGTAATAGAGTTAGCTAATCAACTTCAGGAAAAAAGAGTACTAGTATAATTCGATACTGCCTCATTAAACTTAGAGCTTCATTTTTTCTTAAGGGAGAAAATGAAGCTTTTTATTTTTAATTCACTTGCATTGTTATCTTTGGCTTTCTACCAAACTATAACTATTTGCGCCACATATTAGATAATCCCATTTGGAATTCGCTTCATACAGAAGACGCGAAAATGAATCTTGGCACTGAAAGTATTGCTATTTATTCTCCTGAAATTTCACCTTTTGTTGGCCTAGAGAATTGGGATACTGATTCGCAGGAAAAACTTTTTGATTTTTTGCCAGCGGGAAGAACCGTATCTACTTTAATTGCTCAACCTTTTATCCTTTCAAAAAAATGGGATTTAGTATTTTCGCTCGGCTTATTTCAAATGGTTTGCACAAAGCCCAAGCTATTTAATGGCCCAGTAGTGGCGATACAGACACTTGGAGAAGATCAAATACCTGCTATGATAGAATTGACAGCAATGACTAAACCAGGCCCGTTTACCCAAAGAACAATCGAATTTGGCAATTATATTGGAATATTTGAAAATGAGCAATTGATAGCCATGGCGGGTGAAAGGTTACATTTAACCGATTTCTCAGAGGTAAGTGCAGTGTGTACACACCCTTCCCATGTGGGAAAAGGATTTGCGGCGGTTCTAGTAAATCAGCTTTCCAATCAAATACAAAAAACAGGCAAAACTGCTTTTTTGCATGTTCGTCAGGATAATCAACGTGCCATAAGTTTGTATCAAGGATTGGGTTTTGAGATTCGAACTGAGATATATTTTGCTGTGATAAAGCCAAGAAAATAGCCTATTTTTTGTTGTCCTAAAAACCTTGAATGAAAATTTTAAAGGGTTGCCTTAAATTACAGGGGTTTAAAGTTTCTTAATGATTCTATTGCTACCGTTTATAAGAATAAGCAGAAAATAAGTTTTTTATCATGAGAGTTGCACAATTTTATATCGGTTTAATTTTCTTTTTTGTTTTAATAACAAATTCAAATAAAGGGTTCGCACAAAGAGATGCCCGTTATCCTACGCCCACTGGTAATAGCAATCAACTTTTTTTTATACAAAGAGACCCAAACGTAAATACTTTGATTTATGAATTGAATATAAAGAATGGAGCGATTAATGAAGAGGAGCCAGTGCATGTATTTTGGATACGGTACGCTGATAAAGGTCAGCATGATGATCTCAATTATATCCAACGAAATTTCGCCTATGGAATTAGATCTAAAATGATTAGTAAGGAGAATTATGAAATTCATTTCGTCTCCTATAAGAAAAAAATAATGAATTTGAGAAAAGCCACGGACAATAAATTTTATGTTTTTACAGAAATTAATAAAAAACAAGCCATACTGAAACAAGTATTTATAAGAGTGAATGGGGGATCATTCTGGGTCCCCAATATTGAATATGTAGAATTAAAAGGAATTGATCCTATAACCGGTATTGAGGTTGTTGAAAGAATGAAAATCTAAAATTTCTAAATTGAAAATATATTCTAAAACCAATATTGTATGCTGCATTTAGTTAAGAATATAAAACCTACAATTAAATATTAGCGAGGCTTTTTAGTAAAAGCTTTTTGAAAAAAAAACATTATTTTTCGAAAAGCTTCCTGACATAGTTCATTAAAAAAGGAAGGTTGTTAAACCTGCAATGAAAATAAGGCTGGAATTCAGGATGAAATGATTCATAAAATTCCTTGATTCCCTTTCTCTCTGAACCTTCAAAATCAAATACAAGATTTTCTTCGCAAAATTCTTGTATGATTTGATCTAGCAAGAAATGATTCGCAGCATAAGAACGCCCAATAGTGTTTGTAGTATTCAGTAAAAGATAGAGCCTGTTTTTATCTTTCAATAAAAGAGCTATCGACAGCGGATCATTGGTTGTTTCATGGTGTACAGATCTAATGATACATTGATTATTTTTTGCTAACTCCAAACAAACATTTATTAGACTTTGATACACTGTAAAACTATATTGTGGAAAGCGTTCTTGGTATTGAGCTTGGAATTGTAAAATTGTATCCTCAATCTTTACATCATTCTTATAGGTAAGATTTCGTTTCTCGGATTTTTGTAAATTCTTGATTAAATCATGTGAGTATCTAGAATGAATTTGTGGATATGATTGATTTAGATTAAGAACATAATTTGTCTTAGGAAAACATTTTGTCTTATTTAATACCTCTGAATTTTGGTAATTAAAGAATAGATCTCCAAACCTTGCAAACTCTTTTAATGAATTTAGAATATTGGGAATTGGAAGATTTGAAAGGTCACCAAAAAGTCCCAATTGTTGTATAAATGCCGGAGCATAAAAATATCGGATACCCCATTTTTTTCTCCAAGGTAATGGCATTATTGTTTTATAATCACCTATGATAAGTCCAGACCAATGATCGCAAAGATTTGAAAGAAAAAAATAATCCGCATAAATTAAAGCGTTATCACTTTGTGCAATGCATTTATTCCATCTGTTTGGATCAATTTTAGTAGAGGGTAATATTTGGATGTTATTGTCCATTCAAGATTTAAAGTATTTCTTTTTAAAATTATTTTCCTTTCCCTAATAGAATGATTCGGATTGTGTGAATCATAATTTTAAAGTCAAGTAATAGTGATATGTTCTCAATATACATAAGATCATATTTCATTCTTTCGATCATTTCATTTATCGAAGATGCATATCCGAATTGAACCATTCCCCATGAAGTAAGGCCAGGCTTAACTTTTAGAAGGTATCTGTAATAGGGTGCCTGCTTTAAGATTTCGTCGATATATATTCTCCTTTCAGGTCTAGGGCCAACAAAACTCATATCCCCCAATAATATATTCCATAATTGCGGCAATTCGTCGATCCTCCATTTACGCATGAACTTTCCCCATTTTGTGATACGGGAATCATGATCAGATGAAAGTGCGGGGCCATTTATTTCAGCTTCTGAGATCATACTCCTAAACTTATAGATATAGAATGTTTTGCCTTTTAGTCCCACTCTTTCTTGCAAATAGATGATATCTCCTGGGGAAGTAAGTTTAGTAATGATTGCTACTAAGAGCAATAAAGGACTTAGAATAATTAGATTGAATAATGAAAAAACTATGTCGAATATCCTCTTGATATTTTGTTGCCAAAATGGTAGTAATTCATTTTCCAGGTCGATAAGAGTGGCACCAAATACATTATTCGTTTTTACTGACCCGGAAATAATATCAATCATATTAGGTGCGATCTTGATATGCACTTCTTTTTCTATTAAAGCATTTATTATTTTTTCAGCTTCCTGGTATTGTTTTTTATCAACCGAGATAATTACTTGATCAATATTTTCTTTATCTATTACTTCATTGAGGTTACTCACATTGCCCAGACAATTTAAATATTTAGCCAACCCATTTTTAAAGTCATCTTGAGTGGAAAGATATCCAATTGGTTTAAAGCCTAAGTAAGAAAAATTCTTAATTAATTCTTTATAGATAATTTCTGCTTCATGATTATTCCCAATAAAAAGGGTATTGAAAAATACTTTTCTATGAATAATATCTCTTTTTATCTTTTCCAGAATCAATGCACGCCCAATAAAAATGATTGAAAACTGTATCAGTAAATAAATACTAAAAAAGGCAATGCTGTTATTCTGAAAATTTAGGATCCAAAGAAAAAGGATTCCTATTGAAGTATTAATGATGGTATCAGTTAATTCGTTTAACCTAGACTTTTGATAGAGGGAATTCTGATAACTCCCTAGAAATAGATACCACAATACCCACACTAATGGAATCAAAAGAAATTCCCGGAATAGAGAATTCTCAAAAAAACGATTTGAAGAAATAAATATAATTTGAATAGGTAAAGCAATACTCTTAAATACAATCCAGCTGATTATAGAAAATATATAATCGCTAAGTGCATAGATGGTGCTATTCCTTAAATTGTTTTGCATTCATTTAAACCAGAATACTGGTACTATTAATTTTTTCCAGTATTTGATGAGCTACTTCCATTGCTAGAAAGCCATCTATTTCACTAACAACAGTAGGTGTGTTATTTTCAATTGCATTAACAAAGGATTGTAATTCAAGTTTAATAGCATTCTGTGGGCTAATAATTGGATTTGCAATTGCAATTGTTTTTTTCCCATTTTGAGTTTCAATATCAAAAGAGAATACATTGGTGTCTTCAGGCTGTTTTAGTTTGATGATTTCTGTTTTCTTTTCAAGAAAATCGATACCTATATAAGAGTTTGGTTGGAAAAGGCGCATTTTACGCATCTTTTTCATGCTTATTCTGCTACTGGTTAAATTCGCAACACACCCATTATTAAATTCAATGCGAACATTCGCGATATCAGGGGTGTCAGTCATAACGGCTACTCCACTTGCTGAAATATTTTTTACATCACTTTTCACCAGACTTAAAATAATATCGATATCATGGATCATTAAATCAAGGATAACACTTACTTCAGTCCCTCTTGGATTAAATTGGGCAAGTCTGTGTACTTCAATGAACATCGGGTTTAAATTCATTCCATTCAAAGCTAAAAAAGCGGGATTAAACCTTTCTACATGGCCTACTTGCACTTTTACATTTGCTTCCCTTACAATATTTACAATATCTCTACCTTCTTGAATAGTATTTGCTAAAGGCTTTTCTACAAAAACATGTTTCCCTTTTCTTATAGCCTGCATACAGACTGCATAATGGTGGTCTGTGGGAGTAATTACATCAATAATATCACAGGCATCCATCAATTTATCTTCATCCATAAAACGTTTCAGGCCGTATTGTTCCATAACCTGATTGGCATTGTCATTGTTGGGATCAAAAAATCCAACCAATTTAACTCCCTCTATTTCTTTCCAATTATTGAGGTGGAATTTTCCTAAATGACCCACTCCAAAAACGCCAACTTTAAGCATATTTATCCCGATTTAAAGCGATAAAGGTAGTTATTCAAGTGTGTAAAAATGGAATGTTTTGAAGTTGTGGATAGTTTGCTGTTTAGTTGTTTTTATTGAAACATTTCATAGGTTTTGACATTTGTAAGTGTATGCGTATCTTCTAAAGTCTTTGCGCAAGCCTCAGAGTGGGGTAGTTCATACTTGAAAAAGAATTCCATGGTATGAATTTTACCCTGGTAAAATGCAAGGCTATTGGATTTGAAATTCGACTCTTTAATTTTTTGTGCAGCTACTACCGCCATTTTCAACCACTGCCAAGCAATAATGATATGTCCTGCCATTTCCATAAATACTGTTGCATCAGAAAGGTATCTTTCCAAATCTCCTTTCATCGCAAAACCGGAGAGGTGTGTCAGCACTTTAGCCATTCTTTTTAATTCAATATCTAAAGTATTTGCATAAGGCGCCAAATTTTCGAAATCCTTTGAGGCTTTTAAATCGATACTGATTGAATTCATTAATAGTTGTACCGCTTTCCCATTCTGCATGGTTACTTTTCGACCTAATAAGTCAAGAGATTGAATGCCAGTTGTACCTTCGTACAGTGACATGATTTTCAAATCCCGATAGAGTTGTTGTACTGGGAAATCGGTAGTAAAACCATAACCTCCCAATGTTTGAATAGCCAATGCGGCTGACCTGCTTCCTTGTTCAGAGGCATAGGTTTTAACGATAGGGGTAAGTAATTCTAAAAGCAATAAATAATTTTCTTTTTCCTCCCCGGTTGACCCATGTACCTGGTCATAAAGTTTATTGCATTCCATGGCCAGCGACAAAGATCCTTCTGAAATTGATTTTTGTGTAAGGAGCATTCTCTGAACATCTGCATGGTTAATGATCAATGTAGGTGCTTTAGAGGGATCTTTTTCTGATGCCGCTCTTCCTTGTGGTCTTTCTAAACAATATTGTAATGATGCCTGGTAAGCAGCCATCGCAACAGATGCAGCACATTGGCCCACACTAATTCTTGCGCCATTCATCATTTGAAACATATAAGAAAGTCCTTTGTGAGGTTCACCCACTAAAAAACCTCTACAGTTGTCGTTGTCACCAAATGATAAGTGGGTGGTAGAATATCCTCTTTGTCCCATTTTTTGAAAATCACCAGCACAATAAACATCATTGTATGTTAAACTGCCATCTTTTTCTGGTCTATATTTTGGGATGATAAATAATGAAATGCCTTTAACACCAGGGGGAGCACCTTCGATTCTAGCTAGCGTTAGATGAACAAAATTATCTACTGCTTCATGTTCTCCTCCGGAGATAAATATTTTTTGTCCTTTCACTAAGTAATAGCCATTTTCAGTTGGTTTTGCAGTAGTGATGATATCTGAAAGTGAGCTTCCTGCTTGAGGTTCGGTTAATGCCATGGTGCCTTGCCAACGACCTTCATAAATCGGTGGTACATAAGTCTCTATTTGTGCTTGATTTCCAAAACTGGTAATTAAATCTGCTGAACCGGTAGAAAGTCCAATATAACCTTGAACACTGTTATTGGCTGCTTGAAATATATGCTGCCCTGTATTGAATATCATTTCAGGCAATTGCATGCCACCATGTTCAAATTTCGCGGCCCCGCCAATCCAGCTTTGAACAGCTGCGCCTTGAATAATTTTTTTTAGTTGAGGATGTGTTTTAACGCCACCATTTCCATCGTATGATGCGGGTTGTTCGTCGAGCGCTTTGAAATAAGGGAACATTTCCTGATCTGCAAATAGTTTTGCAGATTCTATAATCATCCATGCTTGTTCAGCATCTAAATGAGAAAATTTTTCGAAATTAAAAAGTGTTTCAACATCATGAATTTCAAATAAAAGATAGCGAAGGAATTCCATGTTAGTATATCGTGCCATGATGATAAGGTTTGTATGAATGTATTATTTTATTTTAAAAAATCATGCTGATGATTTCAGCAACAAAAGCTGGTTTTTCTTGCCCTTTGATTTCGATACTACAATTTAAGAAAAGTTTTACGCTGCCATTCGGCATTTCTTCTACATTACAAATAGTTGCAGACAATCTAATTTCACTTCCAACCTGAACGGGAGAGATGAATCTAGCTTTATTAATTCCGTAGTTTATGAATGAATTAATTTTTTCGATGGAAATAAGCTGGTAGAAGAATTGAGAGGCAAGAGACATCGTGAGGTATCCATGTGCAATTGTTTTTCCTCCTGGCAAATCTGATTTTGCTTTCTCTGGATCTATATGAACCCATTGGAAATCAAGTGTTGCTTCTGCAAATTGATTGATCCGTTCTTGCGTTAGAGTAAACCAATCCGTTTTTCCAAGTGATAAGCCTATATGTTTTTTAAGATCCCTTTTATCTTTAAATACAGTAGGGATATCAATTGTATTAATTTCAGCAACTGTATTTCTAATAGGAGTGATGGTTGTTGTATCAATTAAAGTTTCATCCCAATTACCAATTTTTACAATCGCTTTTCCAATTACTTTTTGATGTTGTAAATCTTGAAGTGCATCAGCCGCATTTTCGAGCGTATAAATTTTAAAGATATGCTGTTTGATTTTCCCTGAAAGTAACCAATGCACAATTTCTCCCAAGTTTTTTAAGTTCTCTAGTGGTTCTTTTTCTGCAAAACTGCCCCAGAATATTCCAATTATGGAACAACCTTTTAAGAGGGCTAAATTGAAAGGCAATTGAGGAATTGTGCCGCTAGCGAATCCAACAACGAGGTATCTTCCTTTCCAAGCCATCGATCGAATTGCGGGTTCAGCAAATTCGCCGCCAACAGGATCAAAAACTATATCTACGCCCTTATTGTTTGTAATTATTTTAATTTGTTCTTTTAAATCTTCTTTTTTGTAGTTGATAACAAAGTCGGCGCCTTTTTTTTTGCATATGTTAAGTTTCTCATCAGATGAAGCGCATGCAATAACTATGGCCCCCATTTGTTTAGCTAATTCTACTGCCGCGAGTCCCACACCTCCTGCAGCTCCAAGTATTAAAATGGTGTCACCTGATTTAATCTCTGCCTTTTGTTTTAATGCATAATAGGAGGTTCCATAATTATATAATGTGCCGGCCGCCATCATAAAATCCATTTTTTCTGGAATTGGGAATACCCGGCTAGCATCAACTGCAACTTGTTCTGCAAATCCACCCCAACCACAAAGGGCAAGTACGCGATCTCCTATCGAATATTTTGAAACCTTCTTTCCCATGGCAAGAATAACGCCTGAAACTTCCCCTCCTGGGGCAAAGGGCAGATTGGGTTTAAATTGGTATTTTCCCTGTATGATAAGGGTATCTGGAAAATTCACCCCGCAAGCTCTAACAGAGATCAAAACCTGATCATCCCCAATTTTTGGTGCTTCAATATCTAGTAATAATAAACTATTTGCAGTTCCAAAGTTTTGACACAACAATGCTTTCATAAATTGCTTTTATAGTTAAGTGTATTCAATTTACACTGAAATCAGTAAGAATTTTGAAATGAATTGTGTTTGTATATTTTTATTATAAATCAGTTCTGGGTTCTGTTGGGCATACAGTAAATGATTCATTTTACTCATTATAAACTAAAATCAACAATGACACTTACTGGCTGCTTTTCTATGAAAGGAATAATGAAAAGGAGAGGCTTTTCTTTTTAGATCTATATAAATTATATGTTTTAGGTTGAAAAGAGGATGCCTTAGGAAAAGGCGATTTAATGTAATACATTGATTATCAATGATTATGTAGATTGGGAGTGATCTTTTAAATATTTAATTTGTTATTAATATAAGATGCCCAGGTGTTTTTAATTTAGTTTTCTATATTTTCACTTGAAAATATTTATATTAAAAAAAATCATTATTAACTTAATAACAAGTTGTTATCAAATAATTATTAAATTATTATTCGTAATTTATATTTTCTAATATTTACATGTTTGGATTATATCTTTACCAATTAGAATTTTGGCAATATAAAATAAAATAAAAAATAATATGTCGACTATTGGTTCTCAAGTGCTAAAGATGGTTATTGTTGAGGATGATAAGTTTATGCAATCAATTCTTTCTAAATATTTTAGTAATTTATTCCAGTTACAGATTTTTTCTGATGGATTAGAAGCCTTTGCGTACCTACAAAACGGAAATATTCCCGACTTAATCATTACGGATTTGAAAACTCCCAAATTAGGTGGCTTTGAATTTATTAAACAAATCAAGGCAAGTAATTTTTTCAGTTCTATTCCTGTCATGGTGCTTTCTGGAGAAGAGGGTTCGGAAATGATCGTGAAGTGTTTAGAAGCAGGGGCGGATGATTTTATAGTTAAACCATTTAATCCAAAAGAATTAGAAGCTAGGATTAAAGTTATTCTTAGAAGAACTGGCAATCTTATTTGATTTATTGACATTTTATGACAGATCTTTCATATTCAGTAGAATCCAAATTATCAGTTGTTGCATTGATTAATTGTGACCATGATGTTACAAGTATGCTTTCTCAAGCTAATTTAAAAACTGCTTCAACATTATCCTTTAAAAATGGCATTGATTTATTAGATCATTGGGATAAAAATGCATGGAATGTTATTGCTGTTATTAGTCAGAGTGAGGTAATGTCACCATCCGGTGTTTCACTATTAGATATATTAAAAAAAACTAAAAATTTTCATATTCCCTTTATCATTATTTGTAAACATTGGAATGATAAAATAATGAGAATCGCGCTCCAGGCTGGTGTTGCAGAGATTTTTCATATCCCATTTAAAATTGAAAACTTTGAATTGCGTTTCAATTTTATCATTGAAAATTGGGAGGAAATTCATAAATCAAGAAAAATAAAAGAGGAGGGTGCCATTGTCTATAAAACCCCATTGATCAAACGCCTTTTTGATATAGTTATATCCGGAACAGCTCTTATTTTTTTAGCTCCAGTTTTTATTATTGTTGGCCTTTTAGTAAGAATTGAATCCAGGGGTTCTGTTTTTTATTATTCCTTTAGAGTTGGAAGGGGGTATCAAATTTTTAAGTTTTACAAGTTTCGGTCCATGTTTTTAGATTCAGATAAAAAACTAATAGAACTAAAACATCTGAATCAGTATACTAAGAGTAAACATGCGAAAAATGAAATAGGGGAGGAAGCTATTACTGATTTCTTGTGTGAGGATTGTAAGGTAAGAGGAGAAGAATGTCAATTCCCCATTTATTCTGATACAGTTCAAATGTGTGAAAAGGAGTATATGGAACAGAAGTTTCATAATCGGGACTCTACTTTCATTAAAATAAAAGACGACCCCAGGATGACAAAAGTGGGCAAATTCATTCGACGAACTAGTCTAGACGAATTGCCGCAGCTATGGAATGTTTTAATAGGAGACATGAGCATAGTAGGTAATAGACCTTTGCCTTTGTATGAGGCGGAAAAGTTAACCACAGATAAATATGCACTTCGTTTTATGGCTCCAGCAGGTATTACAGGATTATGGCAAGTTGAGAAAAGGGGGTCTGGAAAAATGCATGAAAATGAACGGCTTCTTCTTGATAATATTTATGCTAAAAACAATAGTTTTATTAATGATATTATTCTAATATTAAGAACCATTCCTGCCTTGTTTCAGAAAGAAAATGTTTAAGAAAGTCGTTCCCAAATTCCAGATTCAGCATTAAATTGTTTTAATACTTTAGCAGGATTTCCAGCTGCTACAGTATAAGGAGGAATGTCTTTCGTTACAACAGCTCCGGCTGCTATGACACTATGTTTGCCGATTCTTACCCCGGCAGTAATAACGGCATTTGCTGCAATCCAACAATCATCTTCAATAATAATTGGACCCGTTATAATGGGTTGTTGAGAGATTGGTGAATTAGGATCTCGGTATTCATGGTTCAAAGCACTAGCTACAATATTTTGGGCAAAAATCACATTGTTGCCAATCGTAATCGGACCGATGATCGTATTCCCTTTTCCGATCAATGTGTTATCTCCAATAATCACATCTCCTACTCCATTATTAATAGTACAAAAAACTTCAATAGTGGAACCTTTCCCTAGCACAAATTTATTAAAAGGGAGGACATCTAATCTTGTTTGCCAGCAAATAGATGCTCCTTTCCCTTTATGATGAAAAAAAGGGTTTACAAGGAGTTTAACCCAAATTCTTGGCCTGGCTTTACCACTTGGGATTAACATCCAATGAATTATTTTTTTTATTTTCAGATTGCTTTTAATGGTTGCTTTGAGTGACATATGCTTCATTTAAAACCTTAAAGTAAATTTTTAATGTGTTTTAAAGGTAGTAAATATATTAAAAAACATATTTGAACGTTAAGTTATATGGAACAGAGAAATCATTTTAAGTAAACGTTATTCATTATCTTTACATATTATTTTAAATTAATAATTTTTGAGATTTACCTAGGGCTCCTTTAAATGACAATTTTGTATGCGAATTGAAACAAATAAAATGAAAATTAAAATACTAAATGGCAGGTTCAAAATGTTCCTTATAACAGGAATTTTTATTTTTTTCGTTGCCCCTTTTACAAAATTGATTGCACAGGAATCAATGATCCCAGAAGTTTCGGCAACTTATTTGGGCAAATTAATTGACATCGCTAAGAAAAATTATGTTATTGTTAAGATTAATGAAAAGAGAATTGATTTGGCTAATATTAATATTCAGAAAGCGAATGTTTCTTGGTTTGACATTTTTTCTATCACGCTTAACTATAGTCCAAGTGGGTCTACAAGTTTAAACCAGCCTACTTATTCGGGCTTTCAAATTGGACTATATATCAATTTCGGTAGTTTATTATCAAAACCTTATTTGGTAAAATTATCAAAAGAGGAATTAGAGATTGCTAAATTAGGTAAGCAAGATGCTTTAAATATCTTGGAAGGGGAAGTGAAAGCCAGGTATATCAAATATGTTCAAACCTCGGTTTTGTTGCGCGTGGAAAGTAAGATTTCATTAGAAACTGAAAATGTAGTTAAAGAAGCAAGATATAAATTTGAAAAAGGGGAAGTCACATTTGAGACATTTACAAGAGCATTAATCTTCGAAGCAGACTATAGAAAAAAAGTAATTGATGCTGAAGCAAACCTACTCACTGCAAAAGCAAGCCTTGAAACTATTATTGGAAAAAAAATCTCAGAAATTAAATAATGGAAGCAGCAAAATTTATTAAGCTCTTGGGCAAAAGAAAATGGTTGATCATTGGAGTTCCTTTGGTAACATTAGTATTGTCATTTTTTTTAATTCGTAACCTTCCCGATAGTTACGAATCACACGCTAGAATGTCAACTGGTTTAGTTGATCAAAGCCAGCAAGTAATTACAAAAGAAGGGTTTCAAGAAAACAAAATCAATATTGAATTTAGTAACCTTCTTGAAATGATGCGTCTTGAAAAAGTGTTTGACCAGGTTTCATATCGGTTAATAATTCATGATCTGACAGACTCGGTTGCTTTTAGAAAGAAAAGTAACCTGCTTAAAAAATTAAATTCGTCAGCTATTGATCATGCAATTGAAGTTTATAGAAAACACTATACTGAAAGAACGCCCTTAAATCCATATAATGAAGATGAAAAAGAGCTTATAAAGCTGATCAGTAGCATGGACTATGGTTATGATCAAATTAAAAAGAACTTGCTCATTTATCGTCCCAATAACAGTGACTTTATAGATGTAATTTATACTTCAGACAATCCTTATTTGTCTGCATATTTAGTAAATGCTACTACTGAAGAGTTTATTGCTTATTACTCAGATTTCATGAAAAATAATAATCAAAGAAAAGTAAGCTTTTTGGATACATTGTTAAGTAAAAAAGGATCACAGTTAGCTCGGTTAAAAGGAGAGTTGGAAACTTATAAGGTTAAAAATCGGATATTAAATACAAGTGAAGAAGCATCGAATTTGTTCAAACAATTAAGTAATTATCAAACTACAAAGCAATCTGCCGAAAAAGACATTGCTTCTTATGAAGGTGCTTTGAAAAACATTGATGATAAATTTAATCCTAAAGATCGCAAATATTTTGAAGCTTCAATAGTTCCGATTAATCAACAAATATCTGCTACTAAACAGTTTTTGTTGAATATGTCAGATGAATATATAAAGAGCAATTATGATGAAAAAATTAAACACAAAATTGATTCTGCAAAAAACGTAGCCAACTCACAAATTCAAATTGCTAGTGATAAATATATTTCAAATCCACAAAGTTCAAAAGAAAGCCTTGTTCAGCAAAAGGCCAAGATGGAATTAGATTTAGACCTAGCCAAATTTAGTTTATCCACCCTAACAAATGAAATTGATCGGCTTAATAAGCAATATGATGTTTTAGTTCCTCATGAAGCAGCGATTCAGAATTACGAAAGTGCTATTGAAATTGCTAGTAAAGAATATCTAGATGCACAAAATAGATTCAATCAGTCAAGTTTGGAATCAAGTTTAGCGATCTCACTTAAACAGATAGAAGTAGGGGTTCCATTACAACCGACGTCCTCAAAAAAAATGTTATTGGTTGCTGTATCTTTTATTGTTAGTTTGATATTAGTTATTGTTGTTTTATTTATTGTCTTTTATTTTGATGATTCAATTGCTACATCAACTGAACTTGCAAATAATACTAATAAAGTAGTATTAGGCTCAATTCCATTGTTGGGAAATTCTTTGATTCAGCTTAAAGCACTTTGGGGAGAGTCTTTTACAGAAAACACAAGTATGTTATCTTTTAGAGAAATGTTGCGTTCTTGCAGATTTGAGATAGAGAATGAAATGGGGAAATCTAAAATATTATTAATTAATAGTTTGACAGTCCGAGAAGGAAAATCATTTTTCGCGATGAGTTTGGCATATGCTTTTTTAATGATCAAAAAGCGTGTGTTATTAATAGATGGGAATTTTTCAAATCCTGTCATTACAAAAGAAACTGAGACTGAATTTTTTATTGAGGATTTTTTATCTGGGAAAAAATTATTGAATGCGGATAGATCAAAACATGAAATTGTGGTTTTGGGTAATAAAGGTGGTGATACAAGTCTATTAGAGATTAGTAATTCAGAAAATATTGAAATGAAACTCAATCAACTGAAAGAAGATTTCGATATTATTATCATTGAATCTGAAGGACTAACCTCTTTTAATAAATCCAAAGAGTGGATTTTATTTTCAGAAAAAGTGCTTACTATTTTTGAGTCAAGACGCAAAATATCAATTCAGTCAAAACAAAGCATTGAATATTTAAAGGGGTTAAATGAGAAATTTATTGGATGGATATTTAATAAAGATGAAAATAAGTCGATTACTAAATACTGATCTTCGTTTTTCATCCATAATCATGATTTGTAATGGACATTAAAAACTTGATGCTTATATGGCATATAGTTCAAATCTTAATCGGCTATAATCTTGTATTACCTATTATACTCTATTTGATCTATTTAATCAAGCCAAAGTCAAGAGATTATATTAGATCATCCGAAATTGCTGACTATGCTATTATTATTACTGCATATGAGCAAGTTGGAAATATTATTCCTGTTGTTGCTTCTTTGCTAAGAATGAAGTATAAAAATTATTTAATATACATAGTTGCTGACAATTGTGATATAAGTAGTTTAAATTTTGATGATGATCGAGTGATTATATTTAGGCCAGAAAAAACATTGTCAAGTAATACACGTTCGCATTTTTATGCAATTAATCGGTTTAAACGGGAGCATAATAGAATAACTATTGTGGATAGTGATAACCTAGCTGAACCCGATTATCTCGATGAATTAAACGAATATTTTAATAATGGGTTTAGCGCAGTTCAGGGGTTAAGATGTGCTAAGAATTTAGATACGGTTATTGCAGGTCTGGATGCAGCAAGAGATATCTATTATCACTATTATTCTGGAAAAATTCTATTTGAAGCTGGCTCTTCAGCAACATTAGATGGTTCTGGTATGGCTTTCACAACTTCCTTGTACAAGGAGTGTTTGGGAAATCTAGATATTATAGGTGCTGGATTCGATAAGATTCTCCAAAAAGAAGTCGTACAGCGAGGTTACCGAATTGCATTTGCTGAAAATGCAATCATTTATGATGAAAAAACCTCGCGTTCAGAACAATTAGTTAAACAAAGGGCTCGATGGATCAACACTTGGTTTCGTTATTTTAAGTTTGGATTCACACTATTATTCAAGGGTTTTACAGGTCTAAATTGGAACCAATTTTTATTCGGAATAGTACTATTAAGACCGCCATTATTTATATTTCTATTGTTATCTGTTTTTTGTATGGGGATTGATATTTTTATTGAACCTGTGCATACATTAATTTGGCTGTTTGGCTTTCTGATTTTTATTGTTGGATTCTTTTGGGCACTTATTATGTCGAATGCTGATAAAAGAATTTATGCTTCTTTAATAGGAATACCCAAATTCATGTTCATACAGGTATTATCTTTATTGAAAATGCGTAATGCTAATAATATTTCAGTAGCTACTACACATTTTCATGATAAAAAAATCGAAGACTTAATTTAAATGAGAACCATACCTAAAATAAAATTAAATGATAATTTAAATGAAATAGCAGCAGCTAGAATTAAAAATATTTCTAAAATAGCTGCTATTATATTTATTTTAATTGTTCAATTAGCTATTATCTATAAAATGTTATTATAATAATTGGAAAAATTAACTTTAAATATTGACCCTTCAAATACTAAACAAAGGAAGACACTCGGTAATTTTTTTAAAAGAAAATTATTGTTTGATAAATATTCCGGTTGGTTAGTTTTTTGCGTTTTTGTTTTTTTCGCTTCTATATTAACATATGCTACATCAAAGTATGGAGCTATTGTGGGCTTTATTTCGATTTTATGTTTAGTAGGTCCTATTCTCGTCTTCTTTATTGTTTCGAAGCCTGAATTTGGCATATTGATATATCTTACTTTGGCTTACACTTTGAATTTGTTTTCAAGATACCTGATTGATGATTTTCCTTTAGGTACAATTATGGATGGAATGCTCGTTTTGTTTATTCTTGGGATTTTCATTCAGATGAAAAAAAAGAAAGAGTGGCATTTATTTAATAATAATATTAGTATCCTGATTCTGGTTTGGGTTTTATATAATTTGATGCAAGTTTTAAACCCGGCTCAGGAATCAAAACTTGCTTGGTTATACACGGTTAGAACTGTTGCTTTAGTTACGTTAATGTATTTTATTTTTTTGTTTAACATACGTACAAAGTCTTTTATAAAAACAGTTTTTAAATGGTGGATTTTAATGTCTTTTATAGCGGCTTGCTTTGCTATGAAACAAGAATATATCGGTTTTGATGCTGTTGAACAAAAATGGCTTGATACGCATCCCCAACTAGCTGGGCTGCTATTTTTAGCAGGCCACTGGAGAAAGTTTTCAATATTTACTGATCCTGTTACTTTCGCATATAATATGGCAACTGCTAGTATGTTCTGTATTGCATTAATAACAGGTCCAGTAAAGACATATAAGAAAATGTTACTTGGACTTTTGGCTTTTTTCTTTTTGTACGTAATGCTTTTCTCTGGAACTAGAGCCGCGAATCCGCTTATTCCAGCTGCTTTAATTCTTTTTGCTATATTAAAGTTTAATAAAAAGGTAATTATTTTTACTGGGGCATCACTGATTTTCATTGTTTTGTTAATATTCGTGCCTACTTCAAATCAAAATATTCTTCGTTTTCAAACGGCGTTCAGGCCAAACCAAGATGCTTCATACCAGACTCGAGAAGAGAATCAGGCTAAAATCAAACCTTATGTATACAGCCACCCATTTGGAGGGGGATTGGGAGCAACAGGAGAGTGGGGAGCAAGATTTTCTCCTAACTCCTATTTAGGAAAATTTCAGCCTGATAGTGGTTATGTAAGAACAACAGTAGAGTTGGGATGGGTTGGGCTTTTACTTTTTAGTTTAATGGTTTTTACTATTCTTAAAACAGGTATTTATAACTACTTCACATTAAAAGATCCACAATTGAAAAGTTATTTATTAGCAGTTATTTTGATTGTATTCATTTGGAATGTAGGAAATTTTCCACAACAGGCAATTGTACAATACCCTTCCAATGTTCTATTCTTTTTATCTGTTGCATTAATGGTTGCGATATATAGGATTGATCAGCAACAAAACCTTTCGGTTGATGAAAAACAATGATTTTTTAAAGGGTAGAGACATTATCATTGTTGGACAACAACCATGGGATACTTCTATTGGTAGTAATTGTAAAAATATAGCTATCGAATGGAGTAAATATAATCGGGTTTTATATATTAACGCTCCTTTAGATAGAATTAGTAAATACTGGCGAAAACCCGACCCTAAAATAAACAAACGAATTGCAGTTATAAAAGGTGTTGCCCCTGGGTTAGAAAAAGTAGCAGATAATTTATGGAACTTATTTCCTGATGAGATCATTGAATCTATTAACTGGATAAAATCGCAAAGAATTTTTGAATACTTTAATAAAAGAAATAATAAAAATTTTTCGAAATCAATTCTGAAAGCCATTATAGAACTAGATTTTAAGAATTTCATATTGTTTAATGATAATGATATGTTTAGATCATTTCATTTAAAATCGCTTTTAAAACCATCAGTTAGTGTTTATTATTCACGCGACTATATGGTAGCTGTTGACTATTGGAAATTACATGGCATAAAGTTAGAACCTGAACTGATTTCTGAATCTGATATTTGTGTAGCAAATTCAACCTATCTAGCCGATTATTGTAAGAAATATAATGACAACTCATTTTATGTGGGACAGGGTTGTGAACTTAAAATTTTTATGAATAGTGAAAATGATCCTATTCCTCAGGATATGATACCTATCAAGGCGCCAATTATTGGTTATATCGGCGCATTACAAAGTTTAAGGCTAGATATTGATTTGCTTCAGCATATAGCATCGCAAAGGCCTGAATGGAACATTGTTTTAGTTGGTCCGGAAGACGATGAATTTAAAGCATCAACTTTACATCATCTTCAAAATGTATTTTTCCTTGGTTCAAAAGATCCTTCAACGCTTCCATCTTATATTAAGGTATTTGATATTTGTATCAATCCCCAAATAGTTAATCAGGTAACTATTGGGAATTATCCTAGAAAAATTGATGAATACCTGGCAGTTGGGAAGCCTGTAGTTGCCACTAAAACAGATGCCATGTTCATTTTCAAGGATTATTGTTATTTGGCTGATTCAAAAGAAGATTATGTGAAAATGATTGAGGAAGCTTTAAAGAATGATAGTTTTGAGTTAAAAAATAATCGGCGCAGTTTTGCGTCAACCCATACTTGGGAGAATTGTGTGTTAGAAATAGATAAAGCTATTTCTAAGTGGGAATTTCAAAAAACTATTTAGATAAAAAAACTTACAAGAGAAAAAAATAAACTCAAAATTCTTTCACCATTTGCAACTCCTAATTTGAACTCAGTTTTTCTTATATTGATTCATGCCAATTCTATTCAACTTAGAAGGCTCATTAATAGATTAAGCACAGATAATTCGACCATTTTCCTGCACCTTGATCTTAAAATTGATATTTCTATATTTCAGGAGTATCAAAATTTATCCAATGTATTTTTTATTAAAAACAGAGTGAAAGTAAATTGGGGATCTTATAGTATGGTGCAATGTATAGTGAAT
>JBAXXT010000047.1:0-20781 GCA_037127755.1 Bacteroidota bacterium | reverse complement strand
TGCAAAAGTGGGCGATAGAGATGCAGCACAATTAAGGGAGGATGTGGAATTAATTGATGGGGTTTATGGAGATTTAAATTCAGAAGATTATTTGCATGGTAAAGTGGCACCTGTGTTTTTTGGAAGTGCCGTCAATAACTTTGGAGTGAAAGAAATGTTAGACACATTTATTCGTATTGCTCCTGTTCCAAAAAGTCGCGAGACCTCCACAAGAACTGTGGCTGCGGAAGAAGATAAATTCAGTGGTTTTATATTTAAGATTCATGCTAATCTAGATCCGAAACACAGAGACCGGATCGCATTTATGCGTGTGTGTAGTGGAAAGTTTGAAAGGAATAAATATTTTCATCATGTTCGTTTGGATAAGGATATGCGTTTTAGCAATCCCTATTCGTTTATGGCTAGAAGTAAAGATATTATTGAAGATGCTTTTGCCGGGGATGTAGTAGGTTTATTTGATACCGGTAATTTTAAAATTGGAGATACACTTACTGAAGGAGAAGACTTTTATTTTGTGGGAATTCCAACTTTTTCACCTGAAATATTTAAAGAGTTGGTGAATAAAGATCCTATGAAGACCAAGCAACTGGAAAAAGGAATTAGTCAGCTTACAGATGAAGGTGTGGCTCAATTATTTACCCAGTTCGGAGGTAATAAAAAAATTATTGGTTGTGTGGGAGAATTGCAATTTGAAGTAATTCAATATCGATTATTACAGGAGTATGGAGCGGCTTGTGAATTCAGATCCCTGCCATATTACAAAGCCTGCTGGTTAACCAGTAAGGATAGTAAAAAATTGGAGGACTTCCTTAGGTTTAAGCAACAGAATTCTGCGGAAGACAAAGATGGTAATCCTGTGTATTTGGCACAAAGTGAATGGTTCTTAAATACTGAGATCACCAATAACCCAGACATTATATTTCATTTTTCTAGTGAGATACATAAATAATATGCAATCAGAAACTAAAAAAATATTGGATCTTATTATTATTGGTTCAGGACCAATTGGATTAGCATGTGCATTAGCTGCGAATAAAAGCGGGCTTAACTATTTGATTTTGGAAAAGGGTTGTTTGGTAAATTCTTTATACCACTATCCTGTTAACATGACATTCTTTTCTACATCGGAAAGATTAGAGATTGGCGGTATTCCTTTTGTATGTAATAATCCTAAACCCACCAGAAATGAAGCGTTAGAATATTATAGGAGGGTAGCAGTTTCAGCATCTTTGAAAATCAAATTATTTGAAGAAGTATTATCTGTAGATCCAATTTCCAAAAAATCATTCCATATTAAAACAACAAAGAATAATTATCAGGCAAAGAATATCATTGTGGCAACTGGTTTTTATGGACTTCCATTTTTATTGAATATACCTGGTGAAGATTTACCAAAAGTTACCCATTATTATAATGATCCACATTTTTATGCTTTTCAAAAAGTAATAGTGGTAGGTGCTAATAATTCTGCTGTGGATGCTGCTTTAGAAACATGGCGTAAAGGTGCAGAAGTTACCATGGTCATTCGGGAAGGTCAGGTGGGAGAACGGGTGAAGTATTGGGCTCGACCTGATATTGTAAACAGAATCAAAGAAGGTTCCATCAAAGCATATTATAATTCTGATTTAATAAATATAACAGAGTCAGAAGTAGAAATTAGTACCCCTGATGGTAATATCGCAATCCCTAATGATCGTGTTATTGCTGCTACAGGTTACCAACCAGACCTGGAATTCTTAGCATCCATGGGAATTCAATTGATTGCTGAAAATGCTAAGAAACCTGTGTATAACGAAGACACGCATGAATCAAATATTGCAGGTATTTATTTGGCTGGAGTTATTTGTGGGGGGATGAATACACATAGTTTATTTATTGAAAATTCGAGAGAACACGCAGATAAGATCATTGAACATATTGTATCAAACTAATTATTGAAATGGATCCATTTGAAACAGATAGATTATTTGTTCGTCAGTTTTCTCCTGACGATGCCGAGGATTTTTTTCTGTTTAATAGTTCATCTCAAGTAATGCAATACATCAGACCGATTAAAACCAGAGAAGAAAGCGATGCATTTTTGGAAGAAAATTTCAATTTATATCTTGACGGTTTTCCTTATGGTAGAATGTTTGTAGCAGATAAATTAACAGGAGCATTTATGGGTACATTCTCAATTCTATATCTGGATGGAGATGCAGATTATCATATCGGGTATGCATTGATGCCCGGTTTTTGGGGAATGGGTTATGCTTCAGAATTAGTAAGATTTGGTTCCGCTATTTTTTTTGAAAGAACGAATCATGCATGTTTGTTTGCAATTACCCAACCTGAGAATAAAGCTTCCGAAACAGTATTATTGAAGAATAAGTTTACACTTTCTGGAGATTTCATTTTAAACGATGAAAAATTGAACATGTTTTCACTTACCAGAGCCATTTTTAATGAAGTAGTATTCTAACCAATCAATGAATACAAAATTGTACTTTTAATAATCATATGAAATCAAAAACACTACATAAAGACAAAGTAAATATCATCACATTAGGTTGTAGTAAAAACTTAGTGGATAGTGAAGTGCTGAGCGGTCAGTTGATGGCTAATGAGATTGATGTAGTTCACGAGAATAAAAAATTAGACCATAATATCGTAGTTGTGAATACCTGCGGTTTTATTGATAAAGCCAAAGAAGAAAGTATCAACACCATATTAGATCAATTAGAATTAAAGCGAAGAGGAAAATTGGATAAGGTTTATGTAACGGGATGTTTAAGTGAACGATATCGAAATGATCTGGAATCTGAAATGCCAGAAGTGGATGCATGGTTTGGTACACTTGAATTGCCACTGATGTTGAAGCAATTTGATGCGGATTATAAAAAAGAATTAATTGGTGAACGTTTATTAAGTACACCGCAACATTATGCGTATTTAAAAATTAGTGAGGGTTGTAATAGAACTTGTTCCTTTTGTGCCATCCCTTTAATGCGTGGTAAACATATTAGCAAAACAATTGAAGAACTTGTTACTGAAACAGAAGGGTTGGTGAAAAAGGGGGTGAAAGAAATTATGTTAATTGCTCAGGAATTGACTTATTATGGGTTAGATATTTACAAGGAAAGATCACTGCCTAAATTATTAAATGCACTGGCTGATGTAAAAGGAGTGGAATGGATCCGCTTACACTATGCTTATCCTAGTAAGTTTCCTTTAGAAATATTAGATACAATTCGTGAACGCGATAATATTTGCAAATACCTGGATATGCCTTTGCAACATGCCAGTAATAGTATGTTGAAAGCTATGAAGCGAAATATTACCCGCGAGGAAATGACGGAACTCATTAAAACGATTCGAGAAAAAGTTCCGGGTATTTGTTTGCGAACTACTTTGATTGCAGGTTTCCCTGGTGAAACGGAAGATGATGTAGAAGAATTAAAAGAATTTTTAAAAGAACACCGTTTTGATCGGGTGGGTATCTTTAGTTATAGTCATGAAGAGAATACCTCTGCTTTTGATTTAGTTGATAATATATCAAGTGAAGAAAAGCAAAGAAGAGCGGAAGAAATAATGGAGGTTCAACAGGAAATAAGTCTTGAAAAAAATCAAGAAAAAGTTGGCCAAATATTTAAAGTGCTGATCGACAAAAAAGAAGCCGGCAGATATTTAGGTAGAACCGAATTTGATAGCGTGGAAGTGGATAATGAAGTGGTGATACCTTCAAACAAAAAATTGCAGATTGGAGAATTCGTGATGGTTAAAATCACAAAAGCATATGACTATGATCTGGAAGGAGAAGTAGTTAATTAATTTCAACAACATAAAAACAGCAGATATGTCAATTCAATGGAAAGGAGTATTCCCGGCACTTACCACAAAATTTACAGCAGATGATCAATTAGATCTTCCATTATTTGAAAAGAATTTAGATGAGCAGTTAGCTGCTGGTGTTAATGGGGTGATACTTGGTGGTACACTAGGAGAAGCCAGTGTATTAAGTACTCATGAAAAAGAAACGCTAGTAAAATTTGCCATCCAAAAAGTAGCCGGCAAAGTACCGGTGATCATCAATATTGCAGAAGGCTCCACTCGTGAAGCCATTCAACAGGCAAAGTTTGCAAAAGAATGGGGCGCACAAGGAATTATGATGCTACCTCCGATGCGCTATAAAACAGATCATCGCGAAACGGTTGCTTATTTTAAAGCAGTGGCAGACAGTACCGATTTGCCAATTATGATTTACAATAATCCTGTTGATTATAAAATTGAAGTAACATTAGATATGTTTGCTGAACTGGCTGGTTGTGCTAATATTCAATCCATCAAAGAATCTACTAGAGATATCACTAACGTTACCAGATTGATCAATCGTTTTGGAAATCGTTTTAAAATTTTATGTGGTGTTGATACACTTGCAATGGAAGAATTGGTGATGGGAGCTGATGGTTGGGTAGCTGGATTGGTTTGTGCATTTCCGAGAGAAACAGTTGCCATTTATCGTTTAGTAAAAGCTGGTCATATTGAGGAAGCTCAAAAAATCTATCGTTGGTTTATGCCTTTGCTGGAGTTAGACATTCATCCAAAATTGGTACAGTATATTAAACTGGCAGAGCAACAGGCTGGTAATGGATCAGAGGGGGTACGTGCACCTAGATTAACACTGATAGGAGAAGAGCGTACAAAAGTTCTTTCTATCATAGATCAAGCCATTGCGAGCAGGCCTGAATTACCTGAGTATTTACATTTAAACAATTAATCATGCCCTCTACGAATACAATTACTTCTTTGCCTGAGATTGATTTAGTAATGGAGCAATCTATGCAGGCTTTTTTAACGTATAAAAAAGTACATGCTACAGATCGTGCTGCATTTTTGGAAAGAATTGCTTTTGAAATCGAAGCATTAGGGGAGGTTCTGATTCGTACCACACAGGAAGAAACCAATTTGCCTGAAGCCAGATTGTTAGGAGAACGGGGAAGAACTACCATGCAATTACGCATGTTTTCTAAAATGTTATTAGAAGGTAGTTGGGTAGAAGCTAGTATTGATCATGCCATTCCGGATAAAGTACCAGCTAAGCCAGATATTCGTAAAATGTTAGTGCCTTCAGGACCCGTTGTGGTTTTCGGTGCCAGTAATTTTCCTTATGCCTATTCAACAGCCGGAGGAGATACCGCCAGCGCATTAGCTGGAGGTTGTACTGTTGTAGTTAAAGCACATCCTGCTCATATAAAAACTTCTTCCCTTATTGCAACTGCCATTAGCAATGCCATTGAGTTTTGCAAGATGCCGAAACATACTTTTCAGCATGTGGCAGGAACTTCTTTTGAAATAGGAAAAGCTTTGGTACAAAATTCTCATACAAGTGCAGTGGGATTTACCGGATCTTTTTCAGGAGGCAGAGCATTATATGATTATGCAGCCGTTAGACCTAAACCCATTCCTGTATTTTCTGAAATGGGTAGCACTAATCCTGTGTTGTTACTTACTGATGCATTAGCTCAACAAGCTGAAACGATAGCAGCACAATACGCAGGTTCCATTACACTTGGTGTAGGTCAATTTTGCACCAATCCTGGATTATTAATTGCTGTTGCCTCAGAGGGATTAGAAAAATTTAAAATAACATTGTCAAATGCCATCAATCAAGTGGCACCTGCAAAAATGTTACATGAAGGCATTTTAAAAGCTTACGAAATCAATCGGTCAAAAGCTTTGGCAACAAATGGGGTTACCGCAATCTCAAATGAAAATATTGCAAATGAAAATTTTGCAACACCAATCATCGCACTTGTAACTGGGAATGGATTTCTTAAAAATGAAAATTTAAAAGAAGAGGTTTTCGGGCCCTATGCCATGCTGGTAGAATGTGCTGATATGGAAGAATTGAAAAAAGTTTGGAACACTGTTAGTGGCCAACTTACTACCAGTATCATGGGTACTGATAAAGATTTTGAAAATAATCCTGACTTAATTGAAATGGCTACGATGATAGCTGGCAGGGTATTATTAAATGGTGTGCCCACCGGCGTTGAAGTTTGTGCCAGTATGGTTCATGGTGGCCCTTATCCTGCAACTACTGACAGCAGGTTCACTGCAGTAGGGATCAATGCGGTAAAACGCTGGGTTAGACCTGTGTGTTATCAAAATTGCCCAGATCATTTATTGCCTGATGCTTTAAAAGAGCAGAATCCGCTGCAAATAAAAAGAATGATTGATGGGAATCCTTATCAATAAGTTGTGATTTGTTTCTGATTTTGTTTTGCTTCAGTTATTTGAAAATAAAAACAAATCAGTGTGGACGTAAAAAGATACACAGCAATTATTAAACTCAGATATGGGAATAATTTATTGATGCCAAACCAATCACCTGTTAGAAAAATAATACAAAACCCTGCAGAGGATTTTAGGAGTTCCCAAATCCAGGCATAACGGCTATTATCCATTTGCTCGGTATAAGCATATACAAATAGGAAAATAAATCCACCATAAATAAACATGCCTGGTGAACCTATCTGAGCAATATTGGCAAAGAAAAAACTCACAAAAAGAAACAGTACAATTAATTGGATCCATACCCAAATATTAAAGACTAAACTATTCTTGGTATCGTATTTTTCGAAATGATACACATCATTGATTTTATAAATCGGGTATTGGGCTTCCACATCAGAAGGGCGCCATCCAGTGGGCATAAACCAAATTCGAAACTTATCTTTCCAATTCTTAGCACGCCATGCATCTTTGATCAATAAAAAAAGATGCATGAAATTGATCTTGATGGGATTCCAGGTTTGTGCAGGTCTTGTGATTCCATACACTGCCGGAATATCTGCTAACTCTTCCTGAAAAGTACCAAACCATTTATCCCAGAATATAAAGATCTGACCATAATTTTTATCTAAATACTCTTTATTAATTGCATGATGCACGCGATGGTGAGATGGTGTTACAATGATTTTTTCGAGAAACCCCATTTTATTAATATGTCTGGTGTGATACCAGAATTGTGCAAACAGGTGTAAAGGTGCAACGATACCTATAACTTCCAGTGGAACTCCCAAAAGAGCTGCGGGCAATAAAAAAATGGTGAATAATCTAACAAAAGTGGATACGCTTTGTCTTAGCGCACAAGCTAAATTGTATTCTTCACTGCTATGATGAATAATATGCGAATTCCAGAATATATTGTATTCGTGATCTATTCTGTGAACTAAATAGCCTGTTAAATCCAGTGCAAAGAATGCAATCACATACCAAAGCCAGGAACTTTGAACATGAATGATTGCAAAATGGTCTACCATCCAACTATAACCAATAATTGTAACACTTAATCCGAGTACATCTTTTGTGGCATTCGTAATTCCAGAACTCAAACTAGAAATCATATCCATATTACGAACAGTATCATTATGCCGGTACCAACCATACCACTTTTCAATTAAAACAAGTAACAAAAAAGCAGGCATCGCAATCAGTAATATTTTTCCGTATTGTTCCATAAGGCAGTTTATTTTTACAATCGTATCAAATTTAAGTAGGATTATCTACATTCATTTACAATTTTATCCCATGCAACATTTGCCGATTTCAATCAACTATACAGCGTATAAAGACAAACCCGGGCATCAATTTTTTTGTATAGATGCGCATACTTGTGGAAATCCTGTAAGGGTAGTTGCAGCCGGCGGACCAGCTCTGGAAGGAAATAATATGAGCGAAAAGAGGCAACATTTTTTGCGTGAATTTGATTGGATCAGAAAGGGGTTAATGTTCGAGCCCAGAGGTCATGATATGATGAGTGGAAGTATTTTGTATCCACCAATGGATCCTCAAAACGATGTAGGGGTTTTATTTATAGAAACGAGTGGCTGTTTGCCCATGTGTGGCCATGGTACTATTGGTACGATTACTATTGCGATTGAAGAAGGGTTGATACAACCAAAAGTTCCGGGGGTTGTTAGGATGGAAGCGCCTGCAGGCTTAGTTATTATCAATTATGTGCAGGTTGGTAAAAAAGTGGTTTCTGTAAAACTCACAAATGTGCCTGCTTATCTGGCAGCTGAAAATATACAAGCTTCATGCAGTGGATTAGGGGATTTGCAAATGGATGTAGCTTATGGTGGAAATTTCTATGCTATTGTGGACGTACAGGATCATTTTAAAGGATTGGAACATTATCAGGCAGGTGAATTGATAAGCTGGTCGAGAGAATTACGAAATAATATCAACGCAAAATATCAATTCGTACATCCCGAAAACCCAACGATTAACGGTTGCTCACATATATTATGGACAGGTGCTGTAATTGATCAAAGTTCCACAGCTCGAAATGCAGTTTTTTATGGCGACAAAGCAATTGATCGTTCTCCTTGTGGTACCGGTACTTCGGCTAGAATGGCCCAATGGTATGCAAAAGGAAAATTGAAAGCTGGGGATATTTTTATTCATGAAAGTATTATTGGTTCAAAATTTATAGGAAGAATTGAAGAAGAAACTAAAGTGGATGGGAAACCCTCTATCAGGCCAAGCGTAGAAGGGTGGGCAAGAATTTATGGGTACAATCAAATTACCATTGATCCGGATGACGATCCTTATGCATTTGGGTTCCAGGTGATTTAATCATAAATAATTTTAAATAAACAATGCATTAATTTCAATAAACAAAAAGATTGCCATGAAAAAGTTGCTGATTATTTTTCTTTGTTCCATACAAATTGTTAATGCTCAAAATTCTAAAATTTGGTCAAAAGAAAAAGCAAACGATTGGTATGCTCATCAACCCTTTTTAACTGGGGCAGATTTTTTGCCAAGTACTGCCATCAATCAATTAGAAATGTGGCAAGCGGATACATTTGATACGGCCACTATTAATCGAGAATTAGGGTGGGCGGAATCTCTTGGGTTTAATACGCTTAGAGTATTTCTTCACAACTTAGTTTGGCAGCAGGATGCAAAGGGATTTAAAAAAAGGATTCATACATTTTTAGAAATAGCAGATCGCCATCATATAAAACCACTTTTTGTATTCTTTGATGATTGCTGGAATCCAGAACCAGTTATAGGTAAACAACCGGAACCTCAACCAGGAGTGCATAATTCTGGTTGGATGAGAAGTCCGGGTAAAACGATGCATAATGATAGCACACAATGGGGTTCATTGGAAGCATATGTAAAAGACATTCTCAAAACTTTTAAGAACGATAAAAGAATTCTTTTATGGGATTTATATAATGAACCAGCCAATAGTGATTATGGATTGAGTTCTTTGCCCTTGCTTAAAAACATTTTTCAATGGGCATGGTCTGTTCGCCCTTCACAGCCAATAACAGTAGGTGTTTGGTTTGATGATTATCCAGCAATAAATGCTTATCAATTGTCTCATTCTGATGTCATTTCTTTTCATAATTATGGTGATACCAATTCTTTGAAATTAACGATTGATAGTCTCGAAAAAAGAGGAAGGCCTATTATATGTACGGAATATATGGCCAGAAGACAAAATAGTTTGTTTATCACTCATTTACCCATTTTTAAAGCCCATAAAGTTGCTGCCATTAACTGGGGTTTCGTTAGTGGTAAGAGTAATACCATTTACCCTTGGGGAAGTAAATTAGGTAGCCCAGAACCTGCCATTTGGTTTCATGATATATTTCGGAAAAATGGAATTCCTTTTGATAGTAAAGAAACAGAGTTCATTAAAAAAATCAATAGCCAGAATTAATAAAGATTACCGAAATTTGCACATCATATATTTTTAGAAAGGATAAATTATTATTTATGAAAGTGGTAGTGTTGGGTGGTGGTATTATTGGATTGAGTAGTGCTTATTATTTAAAAGAAAGTGGTCACGATGTTACCCTAATTGATAAAACTGATATCAGTAGCAACTGTTCATACGGAAATGCAGGATATGTTTGCCCCAGTCATTTTATTCCCTTAGCCACACCCGGTATCGTTAAGCAGGGATTGAAATGGATGTGGAATCCCAGAAGCCCATTTTATGTGCAGCCTAGATTTAATTTGAGTTTAATTGAATGGGGTTTAAAATTTATGGCTGCTGCTACACCTGAGAAAGTGGAGCAAGCTGCTATTCCATTAAGAGATATTGCAATTTTAAGTAAAAGGCATTACGAAGAATGGACTCGTTTACCACAGTTTCAATTTGCGTATGAACAAAAAGGATTGTTAGAAATATTTCAAACTGATGCAGGGGCAGCACATGCTGCACATACCATTCATAAAGCGCATGAATTAGGTTTGTCAGATACCGCTTTACTTTCTTATGATCAATTACAAGCATTAGAACCTCAAACTAAAATAAATGCAAAGGGAGCGATACATTTTAAATGTGATGCGCATTTGTATCCTAATAAGCTGATGCAACAAATGATTGCCCATTTAAAACAAGTGGGAGTTGTTTTTAAAACAAATGAAGAAGTTGTTGGATTTGAAAATCAAAATGGAAATATTACAAAAGTAAAAACTGATAAATCTGTTTATGATGCGGATAGTGTGGTGATAGCCACTGGATCTTGGTCTCGTGAATTAGCTGCAAAAATGCAAGTAAAAATACCTTTAGTAGCAGGTAGGGGATATTCAGTTACCCTTGAAGATTCTAAATACAGGATTAATCATCCTTCTGTTTTAATAGAAGGAAGAGCCGCACTAACACCCATGGATGGAAATAAAATTCGTTTTGGAGGAACCATGGAAATAACGGCTACTAATACACCACCTCGAATTGAAAGAGTAGAAGGTTTGTTAGCGGCGGTAAAAAGATTCTATCCGGAGTTTGATGTACCCGTTCCTTCCATTGATAATATCTGGTATGGGTTTCGTCCTTGTTCTGCCGATGGGTTACCTTATATCGGAAGAACAAATCGTTGGAAGAATGTAATTATGGCAACTGGGCATTCTATGTTAGGACTTAGCCTTGGTGCAGGTACCGGAAAACTGGTAAATGAATTGCTGAATGAAGAAAGCTTAAGTATGGATCTTACGCCATTCGATCCCAATCGCTTTAGTTAATGGATGTATATATTTTGATGAATGGCTTTATTAGTTTCCGCTAAGTTGTACTTTTAATGTCTATGATTGATTTCGACTGTTATAGTATTCCCTACCATCAAACAGGATTCTTTTCTAATTTAGTGAATGATTATTTAAGTCATTCGCCTAAACTAACTGAATTCTATGCCCACCAACCCTCGATAGAAGGAATAAAAGCATCTATTAAAAACAGACAGTCATTTCAAACACCCCGCGAATTACTGGTAGAATGCCTGCAAGAACAATATAAGGGCATTGAACAATCAGAAAAAGTTCAGTTAAATATAAAGCTGCTGAATGATGTCGATACTTTTTCCATTACAACGGCACACCAACCCAATATTTTTACCGGGCCTTTATATTTTATTTATAAGATTCTGCATGCAGTAAAACTGGCTGATCAACTTTCTAAAGAGTTGCCAGCATTTAAATTTGTGCCAGTTTATTATATGGGAAGTGAAGATGCAGATTTAGATGAATTGGGTCAGATTAATTTAGCCGGACAGCATTTAGTTTGGGATACTAAACAAACTGGTGCAGTAGGCAGAATGAAAGTAGATAAGCAGTATTTGCAATTAATCGATTCAATGGAAGGACAATTAGGTGTATTAGCGTATGGCCCTTCCTTAATTCAACTTTTTAAAAACACGTATACAATAGGCAAAACAATTCAACAGGCAACTCTTGAATTGGTGAATCATTTATTTGCAGACTTTGGTGTAATTGTGTTGATCCCGGATAGTGCCAAACTGAAATCTGCCTATCATGCTGTAGTAAAGAAAGAACTTTTAGAAAAATTTTCACATCAATTAGTCATTGAAACCATCAACGCACTAAAAGATAATTATAAGGTTCAAACAGCAGGTAGGGATATCAATTTGTTTTATTTAGTGGAACAGAACAGAGTTCGGATTGAGTTGGAAAATGATAATTATCAAGTGAAAGAATTAGGGCTTTCATTTACTAAAGAAGAGATTGTAAAAGAATTAGAACTATATCCAGAGAGGTTTAGTGCCAATGTGATATTGCGTGGAGGGTTTCAAGAAACGATTCTTCCCAATATCGCATTTATAGGCGGGGGAGGCGAGTTGGCATACTGGATGGAATTAAATAAAGTATTTGATGCTGTGGGCATTCCTTATCCAGTATTGGTATTACGTAATTCATTTTTATTAATGAAGGAAGCGCAGTATCAGAAATTTGTTCAACTGGGGATTGGTTTAAATGAGATATTCCAAAACAGTTTTGATTTATTGAATCAATTAGTGAAAAGGGAAAGTGATGCCTCATGGGATATTTCTGAAGAGATCAAAGCTGTAAGCTCATTATATCAACAGATGCAAGAAAAAGCAGCAAGTGTAGATACTACTTTAAATGATCATATCATTTCATTGGAAATTAAAGCGGGTAAAAAATTAGCAGAACTGGAAAAGAAAATGCTACGTGCAGAGAGAAATAAATTCGACGCATCAAAAAGACAGATCGCTGCTATCAAGTCTGATTTGTTTCCCAATAATAGTTTGCAGGAAAGATTGTATAATTTCTCTAATTTCTATTCGGTAATGGGCAAATCTTTTTTAGATCTTATTTACAAAGCTTCACCTGCACTTGAGATGCAATTCACGATTGTAGTGATAAAATAAATCACTTTAATTATTGGTCAAACTGATTTGGCCAGTCCTTCTTCAATAGATCAATTTTAACAGCAACCTCATCATTTAATTGAACTTTATAGGCAGCTACTGCGGAAGAAATAGTTTCATCCGAAGTTCCAATAATTTGAGCAGCTAGGATTCCAGCATTTTTTGAAGCGTTTAATGCAACTGTTGCTACTGGTACACCATTGGGCATTTGTAATATGGATAAAACGGAATCCCATCCATCAATTGAATTAGAAGATTTAATGGGCACTCCAATTACTGGAAGCGTTGTAATTGCAGCAATCATACCGGGTAAATGAGCAGCACCGCCTGCACCTGCAATGATTGTTTTTAAGCCTCTGCTCTTTGCCTTTTGCGCATATTCCACCATTCTGATGGGTGTTCTATGAGCAGACACTACGGTGAGTTCAAAGACGATACCGAATTTCTGCAAAATATCGGCTGCATCCTGCATAATCTTAAGGTCGCTATCGCTCCCCATTACAATTCCCACCAGCGGTTTGTTTGTATTCATGGCTTTGTATTACAATTGCAAGATAATTTAAATTCCTGCTTCCAATTCCATCAACTTTTCAAAAGCAGATTCATAATCCTGGTTTAGGTTATTAAATTTTGCTTGCACTAATTTATAATCGGTTTCTATTTGAACGAACTTTGTTTTGTCGGCATAAATGGTAGGATCACCCATTGCAGCTTCTATTCGCAGTTTTTCAGTTTTTACGTTGTTCAGATTTGTTTCAATCTGTTGTACCAGCTTTTGTTGCTTTTGTACTTCTTTTTGATGGTCTTTATTGATCGGAGTTTTATCAACGATTGGCTTTGCAATTTCTTTTTTGGGTTCAGGCTTTAACTCCACTTTTTCGTTCTTCGCATTTTCCTGACTTTGTTTCGCCATACGTTCGTTCCATTCTACCCATTCCTGATAACTTCCTTTAAATTCTTTAATTTGGTTATCCACTATTTCCCAGATCTTATTGGCAGTTTTTGAAATGAAATATCGATCGTGACTCACTAAAATAATACTTCCTTCATACTTATTTAATGCATCAGCTAAGAGTTCTACAGAGTGCATGTCTAAGTGGTTGGTAGGCTCATCCAGGATTAAGAAATTCGCTTTACTAACTATAGTTTTTGCTAAAGCTACCCTTGCCTTTTCACCTCCACTTAATACCCTGATTTTTTTATCAATATCATCGCCTCCAAAAAGAAATGCTCCCATTAAACTTCTTAGTTCAACATCACTTTTTTTACTGCCACAACTTTGCATTTCTTCTAAAATAGTATGCGTCATACTAAGTGCTTCAAGCTGATGCTGTGCATAGAAACTTTCTTCTACATTATGCCCCCAGACACGCTCTCCTGTAAATGATTCTGTACCGGCAACCATTCTCAAAACAGTAGATTTTCCTTTGCCATTGGCCCCGATTAACGCAATTTTATCGCCACGATCAATTTCAGCGCTGGTATGGTCAACGATATTTATTTTGCCAAAACTCTTACTTACTTCTTTTAGTGATACCAACACTCTTCCTGGTATTTTCTCCAGTTGGAAATTGATACGTAGATCTGGTCGCTCTAATTGTACGTCCTCAATTTTATCAATCTTATCCAATCGTTTTTGAACACTCTGTGCCTGTGCAGCTTTACTTGCTTTAGCTTTAAATCTCTCAATAAATCTTTCCTGCTGACGAATATAATCCTGTTGATTCTCGAAAGCTTTTTGTTGCATATCGATACGGATCATTTTTTCTTGTTCATAAAATTCATAATCGCCAGAATAAATATGAATCTGTTGTTGGTAAACTTCAACAATCTTATTTACCATTCTATTCAGAAAAAATTTATCGTGACTTACGATTACCACACTTCCTTTATAATGTAGCAGGTATTTTTCCAGCCATTCTATAGAAGGTAAGTCCAAGTGGTTCGTAGGTTCATCCATCAACAACACATCAGGTTGTTGCAAGATCATTTTGGCGAGCAAAACACGCATTCTCCATCCTCCGCTAAATTCTTTGTAAGGGCGTGTTAAATCATCGTTACTAAATCCTAAACCATGTAAAACCTCTTCTGCTTTGTGATGAATATTATATCCATCCAATACATCTAGTTCATGTAAGGCATCGGTATATTTAATCAGCAGTTCTTCATTTTCTGTATCTGCTTCTAATTCATGCCCAAATGTTTCGATTTCTTTTTCAAGCTGACGAACCCTTTCAAATGCACTTAAAGCAACTTCTGTGATGTTTTCATTAGTGTCGAAACTTAAAAGATCCTGGTGCAAATATCCAATGGTAGTGTCTTTGCTTTTTTCCACAGATCCTTTCGAAGGGAGGTATTCGCCTACTAATACTTTTAATAAGGTTGACTTTCCAGTACCATTATAACCTATTAAACCAACGCGGTCGCCTGGTTGAATATGCCAAGTTGCATCTTCCACAATAACACGGGCTCCAAACTCAAACGTAACATTTTGTAATCCTATCAGCATCTCTTAACAATGTTTTAAGGCCGCAAAGGTAATTGCAAACTGCTGCCAAAGCAATTTGCTTTAGTTTTGTGGAACAATTTTTTTTATGAAAAGCCTATTTGGACTGTTTATATTGGGATTTTTGCTGTCTTGCAATAGTCAAAATGATAAAAAAGCGCCAGAAACTGGCCCCAAACTAGTGGCTTTAGTCAAATTAACTAATTCCCCAGCCTTTAATAATTCCTTCAAAGAATTGATGGATGCCTATTGGGGATTGAAGGAAAACTTCATTGCAGAGAAGGATAGTGGTATTGCACAATCAGCCAGAACCATGATGCATGCGGCAGATAGTTTAAAAATAAGCGAGCTTAAAGCAGATAGTAATCTCATATTTACAGCTCGTACTTATTCTGAAGGGATTTCATCAGAACTGATTGGATTGTTGGGGGAAAAAGAAATGCTAGCAAAAAAAAGGTCTTTCCAAATGGTGAGTGATCAGTTATATGATTTAATCAGAACGGTACAATATGATCAATTATTATTGTTACATGCTTATTGTAATAATGCTTTTGATGATCAGGGCGCTTATTGGATTTGTAAGCCTCAGGAACTGCAAAATCCCTATTTACCCAAAAGCACAACCAATTGTTGTGAAATAAAAGATACCATTCAGATTGGTACGGTTCATTAATAGAAACCTTTCAAGAACATTGTGAAGCATCATTTGTTATTAGTATATGCAGCGTAAACTGGTCTATATTTTCATCGTCTTTTATTTTCTTGCTTTTGCAACTGCAGCACAAGAGAAGTACACACTTAATGGCTTTATAAAAGATTCGTTAACCGGTGAAACCCTTATTGGTGCCAATTTATATATTCGATCTGAAGGAAAGGGGGTAAGTTCAAATCAATATGGTTTCTACTCCATTACTTTGAAAAAAGGGAATTATAAAGCATATGTTTCCTTTGTGGGTTTTCAGACTAAAGAACTGGACATTCAATTAAATAGCAATCTTCAAAATGTTGTTTTATTAACAACTAGTTTCGATGCCATTAACAATGTAACCGTTGTTTCCCGTAAAAGAGATAACAATATTAAGACGGCACAAATGGGTAAGATGGAGTTGAATATCAACACTGCAAAAGCTATACCCGCATTCATGGGAGAAGTGGATATCATGAAAACGCTACAGTTAATGCCAGGTATTAGAAATGCAGGAGAGGGTAATGCAGGTTTTTATGTGAGAGGAGGAGGGGCAGATCAAAATCTGATTTTATTAGATGATGCAGTAGTATATAATACAGGGCATTTATTTGGGTTCTTCTCCATTTTCAATAGTGATGCCATAAAAAATGTGACGCTGATAAAAGGAGGGATGCCTGCGCAATACGGAGGCCGTTTATCATCTGTAGTAGATGTGGCCATGAAGGAAGGGAATACCAATAAAACTCAGGTTGATGTGGGTATCGGTTTAATTGCTTCCCGGTTTTCAATTCAAGGCCCCTTGAAGAAAAACAAAGCTTCATATATGATATCTGCAAGAAGAACGTATGCAGATGCATTAGCAAAACCATTTATTAAGAAGACAAGCGAATATTATGGGTCTGGTTATTACTTTTATGACTTAAATGCGAAGATGAATTATGAATTTTCCGAAAAAGACCATTTGTATTTGAGTGGTTATTTCGGGAGAGATAAATTCAATTTCAATAATTCGAAAAGATCTTTTCAAACTGAGATTCCCTGGGGTAATTCAACTGCAACACTCAGATGGAATCATGTGTTCAACAAAAAATTATTTGCAAACACTACCCTCGTGTATAACGATTATAAATTTGCATTGAATGGGAGACAGAATGATTTCAACATCAATTTATCTTCTGGAATTCGAGACCTAAATGCGAAAACAGATTTCGATTATTATGCTTCCCCCGAGCATAAAATTAAATTTGGAATACAGTATACTTTCCACACATTTCTTCCCAATGTATTAAGTGGAAATCAGGATAGTATTGTATTTACGCCACAGAATGCTACAAAGAAATATGCCAATGAATATGCAGCTTATATTCAGGATGATTGGGAAATTAATTCCAAATTAAAATTGAATCTGGGTCTGCGCTATAGTAGATTTCAGCAAGTGGGGAGGTATACAAAATACATGAGAGATATAAATGGAAATAAGATCGATAGTGTGGTGTATGGTAAAGGACAAACAGTTCAGGTTTATGGTGGATTCGAACCCCGTGCCACTTTGCGATATGAACTGAATGAAACAAGTTCTTTAAAAGCAGCTATCACACATAATCTTCAATATATTCATTTAGTAACAAATGCCGGCACCACATTGCCAACTGATCTTTGGGTGCCAAGCACTTCAATAGTTCAACCACAGGTTAGCTGGCAATATGCACTGGGATATTTCAAAAATTTTAAAGAGGGGATGTTTGAAACTTCATTGGAGGCTTATTATAAAACAATGGATCATCAAATAGAATATCGAGAAGGGTATACGCCTTCTTTAAAAGATCCGGAGGAAGATTTTGTTTTTGGTAAAGGATGGAGTTATGGAACTGAGCTTTTTGTAAATAAAGTAAAAGGACGACTAACTGGTTGGGTGGGCTATACTTTAAGTTGGACAATGCGGCAATTTAAAGACCTCAATGATGGATTAATATATCCTAGCAGAAATGATAGAAGACATGATTTATCTATAGTGGCAAATTATGAAATTAATAAAAAATGGAAATTGGGTTCTGTATTTGTATATGGAACTGGTGCAGCCATATCAGTACCAGAACGATTTTATTTTATATCAGGTAATTTAACACAAGAATTCAGTAGAATCAATTCTTACAGGATGGCTGCATATCACCGCCTAGATTTTGCTGCCACTTATACGCCTAATCATAAAGCAAATTCAAAATATACCAGTAACTGGGTGTTTAGTGTTTATAATATTTATAGCAGAATGAATCCGTATTTCATTTATTATGATCAAACCGGATCGGCCTCAACAGGTGATTTAAAAGTAACTGCTAAACAGGTTTCACTATTCCCCATTATTCCATCTATTACCTGGAATTGTAAATTCTAAATTTAATCGCGGGGTTTGTATTCGATGATTATTTTTGCATTTTTTTCTTCCGTAGAGGTTAAGAAGATTTCATACCTTTTTTTACCAGCAGTGATTACCATCAAGGCAGTATTTGGAGGAATCTCTCCCATATTCTCTGCAACCATTATAAATTCATGTCTGGGATCTTCTTTCGTCATTCGAATTTTTAGTGTGATAGGCGTATAACTCAAACCGCCATTTTTTACAACCTGGACGTTATTGTGAAACACTGAAATCGAATCATGATCAATGGTGCCATTATCGTATAAATCGAGTTGGATAAAACTTTCATCCGTTTGAATGGTTCTAACAAGATTATTTTCACGCTCAATTAGGACTTTTGGAATTCCAGTCATTTTTTTTGGAATTAATTCCTTTGGTTTAACCGGAATAAAAGTGTCTGTTTTTTTAGGTTCAATTATAGCATTACTATTGTTAGACCTGATCGGTGGTAGCGCTTTTACTGAAGGCACAAGATTTTGTTCTGCGCCAGGTTTTGTCTTTGGAGTTGTTACAGTTTTATTATTTGAATTTGTTTGAATTTGCTTAGGAGTTGTTGTTGGTTTAGGGGAGTTGTTGCTTTCTGAAGGTTTCTTTTTCAATAAAAAATCCTCCGGTTTAAAGTCAGATTTGGCTACTCTTTCAAGATAAACTTTCCCGGAACCACAATCGCCTTTATCCTTTAAATTAATCGAAATGAAACTTCCTTGCAACACTTCCAATTTCCCCATTTTTGAATAATCAAGATAACAGGTCATTAAACAAGGCTGACTTTTATCTCCAATTTCCAATTCAAGTAAACCAGTTTCTTTGATGATCAGTGTTTTTGAAACAGGGGTATAAATACCTTGCATACTGGCTTTGCCGTAAAAAATAGTACTCTTATAAGAATAGGTTACTCCTTTTATTGATTTATCCTTTTTTTCATCGATCTGTATTTCATATTTATACATTTCCTCTCGAACGCCATCCCGGTAAAGTCCATTTGATGAACTGAAATACCCCCTCCAGATCCCAGTAATATTCTGGGACTGTGCGCAAAATGAAAACAATAAAAGAGTGAATAGGGTAAAAATCAATCTCATCATACAAATTTACAATGTCAACTTACAATGTATCGTTAAAGGTTTTGATTTTATAAATTTGAGTGAGGTCGGAAGTCTGACTTCAATTTTGTACTTTTGCATCTCGAATTCAATAAAGATTTGATTTAAACTACATGATACAGATTCGTTTTCCGGATGGCGCAGTGAGAGAATACCAGGAAGGTAGTTCCTCAATGGATATCGCCAAATCAATTAGTGAAGGGCTTGCCAGAAAAGTATTGGCAGCTAAAGTAAATGGACAGGTTTGGGACGCAGCACGTGTTATAACGGAAGATGCCACATTACAGTTAATTACTTGGGACGATGCAGAAGGTAAAAATACATTCTGGCATTCTTCTGCACACTTGATGGCAGAAGCTGTGGAAGCCCTTTATCCGGGAGTGAAATTTTGGGTGGGACCCGCTTTAGATCGTGGATTTTATTATGATATGGACTTGGGTGGTCGTCAAATGACGGATGAAGACCTGATTCAGATCGAAAAGAAAATGAACGAGCTGGCAAAGCAGAATAATCCATATATCCGTAAAGGGATTTCTAAGGGTGATGCTATCCAATATTTTGAAGAAAAGGGAGATGAATATAAGCTAGACCTGTTGCAGGGTTTAAATGATGGAGACATAAGTTTTTACACCCAGGGTGCTTTCACCGACCTATGTCGCGGACCACATATTCCTGCTACCGGATCAATCAAAGCCATCAAATTAACCAGCATTTCTGGAGCTTATTGGAAGGGCGATGAGAAGAATAAAATGTTGACGCGTGTTTATGGTATCACCTTTCCGAATAAGCAAGAATTAGATGCTTATATTTTGATGTTGGAAGAAGCCAAGAAAAGAGATCATCGCAAATTGGGTAAAGAGCTTAGCATTTATACCATGGATGATGATATCGGTCAGGGTCTTGTTTTATGGATGCCCAATGGTACCATCATCATTGAAGAATTAGAAAAGCTTGCTAAAGAAACCGAAGAGGCTGCAGATTATAAGCGTGTTGTAACCCCACATATTGCTAAAGAGAGTTTGTATATCACAAGTGGACACCTGCCTTATTATCAAGATAGTATGTATCCACCCATGGAATTGGATGGCACTAAATACTATTTGAAGGCAATGAACTGTCCGCATCACCATAAAATCTTTTCAGCCGAATTGCGCAGCTACAAAGATTTGCCCTTGCGTTTAGCTGAGTATGGTACTTGTTACCGTTATGAGCAAAGCGGGGAGTTATTTGGATTAATGCGTGTACGTTGTTTGCATATGAATGATGCGCATATCTATTGTTCAAAAGAAGATTTTGCGCAGGAGTTTCGAGCGGTAAATGAAATGTATTTAAAGTATTTCAAAATTTTTGGAATTGATAAATACGTGATGCGT
>JBAXXT010000046.1:0-20788 GCA_037127755.1 Bacteroidota bacterium | reverse complement strand
GATTTCAAAATGGTGCTAATTCCCATCGTAACCGCTCTTCTGGGAACTTTTGAAATATTTTGAAATTCATAAGTATTTGCAAGACGGGTATTGATTTCAAGATTCACCATCCTGGTTTTAGAAAATATGCTTGAACCTGGTTCATTGAAACCTATATGCCCATTCAAACCAATACCTAGAATTTGTAAGTCAATACCTCCAGCATCTTCAATTTTATTTTCATATTCCTGGCAGAATTTTTTTACGTCTTCCTTAGTACCTGTACCTGAGGGAAGATTGATATTGTTGGGGTCGATGTCAATATAATTGAACAAATGTCGATGCATAAAACTCCAATAACTTTGATAGGCTTCCTTTTCAATCGGATAATATTCATCCAAATTAAAACTAATTACATTTTTAAAACTCAGTCCTTCCTCCTGATGCATTCTTACTAATTCTGCATACAAATAAATGGGAGTAGTTCCTGTAGCTAAACCTAATACACAGTTTTCTTTCGAAGCCTGTTTGCTTCGAATTAAATCAGCTATTTCTTTAGCAGCCTGAATAGATCCTTCTTTTGCATTTGGGAATATTTTTACCGCAATTTTTTCGAAAGAGTCAACCATATTGTATATTTTTTGTAGGTGAAAATTATTTTTTTACCAGCGTAATATCAGTTTGAATTTCAGCAATTTTCGAAGTTGGGTCTTGAGAAGCTTTACTATAATTCCAATTCCAAAAATCATAACGCTTAAACTGAGTAACTAATTTCTTTTGAAAATCCCCCCAATTTTTATTTTCTTTTGAACTCCATAAAACCTCACTCAATGCAGTTAATCTTGGGAAAAGCATATATTCTAATTTGCTGGAATTAGCAATATATTCAGTCCATAAATTTGCCTGTGCACCAATTACATATTTTTCATCCTCTTTAGATAACTGTTTTGGAATTGGCTCATAATCATACACCATTTTCAAAGTTAAATATCCACCAATTGTTACAGAATCTTCATGTTTTGTTTGAGAATAGTCAAAATATACATAAGTAGTTGGGGTCATGATTACTTCATGCTTTTGCTTTGCAGCTTCAATTCCTCCTTTTTCTCCCCGCCAGCTCATCACAGCGGCATTAGGAGCCAAGCCTCCTTCTAAAATTTCATCCCAGCCAATAATTTGCCTTCCTTTTCCATTTAAGTATTTTTCTATTCGTTGAATAAAATAACTCTGTAAACCATGCTCGTCTTTTAGATTGTTATCTTTTATTAATTGCTGGCAAAATGCAGATTTTTTCCAGGCAGTTTTCGGGCATTCGTCACCACCAATATGAATATATTTTGAAGGAAATAATTGAACTACTTCATCCAGCACATCCTGAATAAAGTGGAATGTATAATCAGTTGGAGCAAATACATCTTCAAATACGCCCCATGTTTGTTGAACTTGCTTTCCATCAGTAGGCCCAACCCAAGGAGTTCGTGAAGCGTGTTTTGTGGATGAATCTGGAAAGCAACTAAGTTGAGGATAAGCAGCAATAGCAGCAGAGGCGTGACCAGGCATTTCGATTTCTGGAATGATCGTTACAAAACGATCAGCAGCATATTTTACCAGTTCCTTTATTTCTGCCTGAGTATAGAATCCCCCTTCTCGGATGCCATCATTCGACTTTCCTGGGAATCGACCTACAATTGTTCCATTTCTATATGCACCCACAGAAGTTAGTTTCGGATATTTTTTGATTTCAATTCTCCAGCCTTGATCTTCTGTTAAATGCCATTGAAAAGTATTCAATTTATGCATGGCAATAAAGTCGATGTATTTTTTAATATAAGAAGCTGGGAAGAAATGGCGACCAGCATCCAGCATCATACCTCTATAAGCGAATCTTGGTTTGTCTTCAATATCCACAAAAGGTACTGCTAGCGTAGTTGATTTTTCTGCTGGCAGTAATTGAATCAAAGATTGAATGCCATAAAAAGCTCCAGTTGCATTATCGCCCTCAATGATTACTCCGTCTTTATTTACATGCATATTATAAGCCCCTGCAATAGGGTATTCCATTTTGTAATAATTCAGAACGATATTGTTTTTGAAATCTCCCTTTGAAACAACTTTTAATTTAAATCCATAAAATTTCTCCAGAAAATCATTTAAAAAAGTAGCGGATTTTTCTAGTCCACTTCCGGCTAAAATAATTTTTGTTTTATTAGTAATATTAAAATTTCCTTTTGAAGTAACTAATTTGCTAGGTTGAGGAATAATGGACACCTCTTGTGCCTGTATTGTAATGAAACTCAGTGCCAACAATAGGAGAGTTGCTATTTTTTTCATTAGTAATTATTTTAAAATTGGAAGAATGATCTTTGATTGGTTATTGAATATTTTAATGTTTTCTTTTTGATAATCATTTGGTGTAGCATGATAGATGTCTGTGAATTTTTGAGGATTTCTATCTACTAAAGGAAACCAAGAACTTTGAATTTGTACCATCAAGCGATGCCCTTTTTTGAAAGTATGAGCAAGGTCGGGAAGTGCAAACTTCACTTGAGTTGGTTTGCCTGGAATAAACGCCTCTGGTGATTCAAAACTGTTTCTGAATTTACCACGCATCACTTCACCACGTACCAGCATTTGATAACCATTCATGGTATATGTATCATGATCTGTGTATTTGAAATCATCGGGAAATACATCAATAATCTTTACAACAAAGTCTGCATCTGTTCCACTAATGCTCACCATCAAATCGGCAGAAGCAGTTCCTGCAATTGTTAAGTCTTCGGTTAAGATGGGGGTTTGATACACTAATACATCAGGCCTTCTTGCTGCAAATCTTTGATCATCCGTCATGTATTCTCGGGTTCTTCCCATATGCACATTTTCTGCATAAGGCACTGGTTTTGCAGGGTCGCTAACGTATTCAGTATAGCTTGATAATGGGGCCATTTTATTGGTAAAATAACTAAGACCACCATTTGCAGTTAAGAATAAATCACGTTGTTCAATTTTAGATGATGGCCATTCTGTAAACTTCCTCCATTGATTTTCGCCTGAGAAAAAAATGGTTGCTTCTGAGATATGATCTATCGTTCCTTTTCCTTTTAAATAAAAATTGAAGAATGGGAATTCAATATTTTGCTGATACCAATCACTGGTGTTGGAACCAAAATTTATATTACCTAAATGTGTACCATCTTTTGTGCCCCATTGTCCATGATACCATGGACCGATCACTAATTGATTCTTATTTTTTGCTTTTGATTCAATTGCCTTATAAAGATTCCAGGCACCCCAACAATCTTCTGCATCAAATAATCCTCCTACAATTAGAGTAGGGATTTTTGAAGAAATATTTTGAACATAATTGCGGTCGTTTCTATTTTTCCACCAATCACTATAAGTTGGATGATTCATTAAATCATTCCAGAATGCAATACTATCGCCCATTAATTTGCTCAACTGTGGAAGCGTTCCATTCCGTAAGAAAAATTCATAATTATCCTGAATGGGAAAATTAAATCCTTCCGGACCAACTGTTGTAGGGTTGGGTCTTGGTTTTCCAAAGGATGAATAAAATCCAAATGCATCCATCAGCATCAACGCTCCATTATGATGGAAATCATCTCCAATAAACCAATCAGTAACAGGTGCTTGAGGACTAACCGCTTTTAAAGCCGGATGGTTACTCAGTGCTGCCATTGCAGCATAAAATCCAGGATAAGAAGTTCCATAAACACCTACATTACCGCTATTGTTTTCGATATTCTTAATTAACCAATCAATAGTATCATAGGTATCTGAAGATTCGTCTACATCATTTTTTGTTACTTTGTTTGGATTGTATGGTCGTACATCTACAAAGGATCCTTCACTCATCCATCTTCCGCGAACATCTTGCTGAATGATGATGTAATTTTCTTTAGTAAAATATTTTCTCGGTCCACGCCATATGCCAGAAAAATTATTTTCTCCATACGGGGCACAACTATAGGGTGTGCGGGTAATAAGTAATGGATGTTTTTCTGATAGATCTTTTGGAATATAAATGGAGGTAAAGAGTTTTACTCCATCTCTCATGGGTATAAGAATTTCTTTTTTTGTATAGTTCGATACAAACCAAAGTGAATCGGTGTTTTGCGAAAATCCAATGATTGGAATCAGGCAAATTAGAAGGAGTAATTTTTTCATATGCGGCATTTAGAATGCCTGAAAATAAAAAAGTTTCCCCAACAAGGGAAACTTTTTTATTTTTTTTATTAAGTTATATTTTTCTAAACTTTAGTCAGCTTAATCATATTGGTAGGTAAGTGTAAATGAACAGGGGTACTTCCAGTATTTACAACAACATCACCCTCATGAAGGAACCCTCTTTCTTTTAGGATATCGATTTGGTCATTTACCATGTCATCAAAGCTTTCTTCCTCGGAATAATAGAATGCTCTAACACCCCAGCTAAGGCTTAGTTGGTTTACCAATGAACGTTCTTTTGTGAAAATAAATAGAGGGGAGGAAGGGCGATAACTACTCAACATAAATGCAGTATAACCACTTTGTGTCATACCTATAAGTGCTTGCGCTTCTACATCTTCTGCAATTTTACAGGCATTATAGCAAATAGCATCACTATGATAAGACGGTGAATGTGGTTGAGGTTTTAGATCAGCCGAACGGTCATATCTGTATTCCTTCTTTTCAATTTCACGGATAATTTTGCGCATGGTTTGAACCACCAAAGAAGGGTGATTACCTGCAGCAGTTTCTCCGCTTAACATCACAGCATCTGCACCTTCTAAAACAGCATTAGCCACGTCTGTGATTTCAGAGCGATTCGGTTTAACACGATCAATCATGCTTTCCATCATCTGAGTAGCTACAATTACAGGCTTTGCACGGTGAAGACACTTTCTGATTAGTTCTTTCTGAACCAACGGAACTTGTTCAATGGGAATTTCAACACCCAAATCACCACGGGCGATCATGATGGCATCACTTTCTAAAATGATATCACGAATATTTAATAAAGCTTCTGGCTTCTCAATTTTTGCAATGATTTTTGTTTTGCTTTTCTTTTCAGCCAATTTGCTTCTAAGAATAACAATATCTCTTACACTTCTTACAAAACTTAAAGCAACCCAATCGCATTGTTGTTCGATGATAAACTCAAGGTCAATTAAATCTTTTTCGGTTAAGGCTGGTAATGAAATTTTAGTATCTGGTAAGTTTAATCCTTTCTTAGAAGATAAAATACCCCCTAAAGTAACTTCAACTTTTACATCTCCATTTTTTTCGATCCCAACTACTTTTACTTCAATTTTTCCATCATCAATCATAATGGTATTCCCTAAAACTACGTCTCCAGCTAAATTTGGATAAGAGACATAAATTTTTTCCATCGTTCCCACACATTTTTCATTTGTAAGGGTAAGGGTATCACCAGATTTAATTTCAAGTGCATTATTTTCAATTTCCCCTACTCGAAGTTTGGGTCCTTGTAAATCTGCTAAGATTGAAATGTTGTAAGGCTCTGTTTTATTGATATTTCTAATATGATCAATAATTTGAGCTTTGTCTTCATGAGTTCCATGAGAAAAGTTCAAACGAAAAACGTTCACACCTGAACGAACAAGGTCCAATAATTTATCATAAGTATCACATGCTGGGCCTACTGTAGCCACAATCTTAGTACGATGGTCTACGTGCTCTATGCCTGCCTGTGTGTTCATTTCTTTGTGCAAGTATTGGTCAATGTTTTTTGACATAATAGGATGGGTTGTTAATAATATTTTTTGAGGAAAATTTTTAGATTAGCTGGCGAGGATTTTTACAATCTTCATCCATTCTTCTCCAATTTTTTGTTTTTCTTTAATCGCTTTATCTAATGGGGTATAGTGTACCGCATTATTTACTATACCTATCATTTCATTTCTTCTACCTGATACCAAGCTTTCTACAGCATAATAACCCATATGGCTGGCAATTAATCGATCCAGACAACTAGGAGAGCCGCCTCTTTGAATATGACCAAGAATGCAAACTCTGATATCAGCTTGTGGTAAACGTTCTTTTAAAACTTTACCCAACTCATTTGCTCCACCAAAATCATCACCCTCAGCAACCACCACCAAATTAACAAGCTTCTTTCTTTTCTCTTTTTCAGTCAAAGAATTAATCAACGCTTCAATATCGGTTCTTGATTCTGGAATCAGAATATTTTCAGCACCCGTGGCGATACCACTGTGTAATGCAATATATCCAGCATCTCTTCCCATCACTTCAACCAGGAATAATCTATCGTGCGCATCCATGGTATCTCTAATTTTATCAATGGCTTCTACGGCAGTATTGACTGCGGTATCAAAACCAATCGTAAAATCACTACCTGCGATGTCTTTATCAATGGTACCCGGTAAGCCCATACAAGGTATATCATATTCATTACTGAATTTTTGAGCTCCTCTAAAGCTTCCATCTCCACCAATAATCACTAATCCATCAATTCCTCTCTTAGTAAGATTTTCATAAGCTTTTTTTCTTCCTTCAGGCTCAAAAAATTCTTTACTACGAGCAGTTTTTAATATCGTGCCCCCTCTTTGAATGATGTTGGCTACAGATCTAGAATCCATTTGAAAGATATCATCGTCAACCATGCCGTTATAACCCCGCATAATTCCGAATACTTCTAATCCATGGTAAATTCCTGTTCTTACTACAGCTCTTATAGCTGCATTCATTCCCGGTGCATCACCTCCAGAGGTAAGTACACCAATTCTATTAACTTTTTTAGCAGACATTGTAGATATGCGATTCTTTCTTAATACGATAAATAAATAAACTGACCGAGCAATCGTAATCAACTTGCGTATCAACTACACAAGTTCCAAAAATAAGCAATTATAGGTAAATGCCAAGTGCTTATCTGTACACAACCTTTAGTAAATTAGCAAAATGAAGGTATTAATAACAGGCGCAAATGGTTTTTTAGGTCAACATCTTAGTTTATATATGCATAAAAATAAATATGATGTTTCTGCAGTTTCCAGAGGAGAAAACAAGATTCCTAATGCAGAAATAGCCTATTTCTCACTTGAGTTAACAGATTTGCCATCAGTTTTGGAAATGATTGGTACAATTAAGCCAGATGTTATCATTCATACTGCCGCCATGAGTAAGCCTGATGAATGCCATGTTAGCAGAGAAAATTGTTTATTACATAACGTAACTGCTACAGAATATCTTTTATGCGCTGCCAAGCAGGTTTCTGCCAGATTTATTTATATTTCTACAGATTTTATTTTTGGAGAAGGGGGGCCTCATTCAGAATTGTCAGAACCTGCACCTTTAAATTTTTATGGGGAAAGTAAGTTGATGGCCGAGCATTTAGTCTTAGCCAGTGGGTTAAAACACAATATAGTACGCCCGGTTTTCATTTATGGTTCACATTGGGAGGGGATGCGGCCAAGCTTTATCCAATGGGTACAGCGCAATTTGGAAGCAAAAAATAAAATAAGAGTGGTGACGGATCAAAAACGAACACCTACCTATGTGATCGATATTTGTATGGGGTTGGATCTTTTACTAAAGACGGATACAAATGATACTTTTCATTTCGCAGGTTCAGACATTATAAGTCCTTATGAAATGGCAATTTCAGTTGCTCGAATTGCCCAGTTAAACCTACAATTGATTGAGCCAGTTACGGCTGATGTATTTCCTGAAATTGTTCAAAGAGCAAAAGAATCAGGTCTTACAATTGAAAAAGCAAGAAAGATATTGGGCTATCAACCCCACAGTTTTGAAGAAGCTGTACACCAATCCATTTTTAACAAAGCTTAATGAAAGTTTCACATTAGGCTTTATAAAATTGTTAACTTTAGTGTGAACTTTATGGGCAATTTGAAATCTTCTTGATGTCTGAGTCCGCCTTATCATTATATTATAATCAAAGGGTTAAACAAGTTTTTAATCACCTTCTAGAGTTTGATATCAGCTCTTCAGAGAATTCTTTACATGATTTTAGAGTAGAAATTAAGAAAATGAGGGCGATCATGAAATTCTTAAAATCTGTTTACCCTAAACAAAAGCTAAAAAAAACAACCCGACAATTAAATAGCATATTTCAGGAGGCAGGCGAAATTCGAGAATATCAATTACTGCTTCTTTGGTTTCAAAAACATGATTTAGAAATATTCATAAAAAAAACTTTTCCGATAGTAATACTTGATGAAATGGTTGAAAAATTTCATAAGCAAGTACATGAATTCAAACATGATTTGAAAGACCTGAATGAGCATGTTAACGAATATATTTTAGCCACCAATGAAATTCTTGCAGAGCAATACGTCACAGACCTTTCGGTTCAAATGGAAACGCTTATTCGAAAAAATTGTCCAATAAGTGAATGGCATAATTTGAGAAAAATTATAAAGCAATGGATGTATGCCATTAATTGGATTGAAGATGGGCTGGATACAGATATTTCATTTTATCAGAAATTACAAGAGGCAATAGGATATTGGCATGATGCTCAGGTAATCAAAGAAACACTTTTGCAAAAAAAAATATTTTTATCTCAGGATGTAGAACTACAAAAGTCTTTCTCTATTGCCAATGAAAAATTAAATCAATCTCTGAAATATAGAGAAAAGCAAATTCTGGAATTGTTAAACAGAAAAGAAATTGTTGCTTAATCTTTTATTTTAGAGGCAAAAAAACTTCAGCAATCATACACCTTGCACTGCCTCCTCCATTTTTCTCTATGGTACTAATATCTGAGTGAATAATTTCATTAAAAGATTTGATCTGATCGATTTGTTCTAATGATAAGCTTTGATATGCTTGAGTTGACATGACCAAATATTTTGTACCACTAACATTTTCAACCTGCAACATATTCCCTGCAAAATGATTCATTTGATTAACCGTAATTGGAATGATGATTTTATGTGTTACCATCAGTGATTGCATCAGGCCTTCTTTTTCCATTTCATTAGGAATACTATCAAAACAGACAACTGCATATTGATCGGCTACACACATCATAACATTTGTATGATAGATGGGGTATCCTTCTGTATCAACAGCTTCAAATACTATTTGGGTATAGCCCATTTCTTCACAAAATTGTTGTAATACATTTTCATCTGTCCTTATAGAAATACAGGCATATGCAATTTTATGATCCCGGTCTAAAACCATACTGCCAGTACCTTCTAAATATCTTAATCTTATTTCCTGTTCAGTAAAATCAACAGTATTCCTTAATTCAAACTTTTCTGAAATTTGTTTTAATACGGTAGGCTTTCTTTCTTTTCTTCTATTTTCTGCAAACATCGGGTACAGGCAAATCGTGCCATCAGAATGAAAAGAAATCCAATTATTCGGGAATATAGAATCTGGTGTATAAGGCTCAGGACTATCTTGAACAACGGTAACATCTATATCATGAGATCTTAATGTATCCACCAATTGATCAAATTCTTTTAGTGCTTTTTCAGGCACAAGCTGATCGCCGGAATTGATTTGAAAACTATTATTTACAGCAGTTTCCTGGTTAAAATCAAAATGGCTTGGACGAATCATCAAGATATGTGAAGTCGTTTGCATAAAGTTATTTTAGAGCGGTTCTTAAAATAGGCATACTCATACAATGAAATCCCCCTCTGGCTCTTGAAAGTTCTGCTGATGGCATTAATATTAAACAATCTTTCATTTCATCCACAGAAATAGTTCCTGCCTCCAGTTCTTGTATCAGATCCTTTGCATGAATAACACTGAAGCCTGCTTGTTTAAAGGCTTCCGTGGTTTTATCATTTCGGTCATATCCTAAAACTACACCTTCTTTCAAGGCCAATAAATTACAAGAATCTGTCCATTGCTCCCTTGCATTATAAGGGAACTCATTATTCCCGGAAAATATAAAACGAACTTCTCCATCACAATGCAAGTCGTTCTTACTGATATCAACAAGTAGGTCTTCGAGGCTATCGAAATACACCGGGTTCTCTGGAGATTTTTTATGAAATTGAAGAATCTTTATTTTTTCTTCTTTCTTAATCTCGAGAATCCTTTCAATCGCATTTTCATCTTCGTGTTTTACTGCCTTTCGCGAAAAGTTTCCAAGCATTACCCATACATCTCTTTTCACTTGCGTAAAAATGGTATCGATATGCATATAATCTCTTTTCTTAGGAATCTTTACAACTGTTACTTTTTCAACTATATTTTTTTCAAATAAAATATTTGTAATCTGAACGGCGGCTTCTGAGGAAGTTCTTTCGCTTACCCCCACTAATAAATGATTACTGCTAACCACCATAATATCGCCACCTTCTAATGTAATCTTTCTATCATCGTCCTCTTTTGGCATTAAAAAACTATGATGAGAATCGGATAATTCAATAATATTCTCTTTGTAGTTTTCAAATAGGGGATGATTAAAGAAAATATATTTTGCCAAAAGTGCTTCTCTTGTTCTCGCTTTTTTTGCAGGTCTATTTAGTAATACATGATCATTGATCGTAATTCCAATATCTCTTGTAAATATGAAATTTGGAATAGGTGCAAACAACAATTGTTTATCAGCTGATGTTCCCGATACAAATGTTTTTGCTAATTCAGTGGCACTATAATTTAATAATTCTTTCTGTGTTTTATAAGTACAAGCCTCAATAGCGCAAACTGATGCCACTAGTTTTATTTTGATATCATTGTTTTCAAGTACTTGCGCTAATAGCCATTGTAGTTCAATAACTTTATCGGAAGCATAGAAGTCTTTATGATCTGGTTTGTAAAAATTACGATTAGCTTCTATCGCATCTACCATAGCTAGTTTCCCTTTTATTTTTTCAGGGTCTAAAAAGTAGAGTAGAATTTTTGTATAGTAGTCGTATTCATTTCTCCTGATGGTGTCTAAGTGTACAATATCTTCAAAAAGCCAGTCTTGTGCTTTTGAAGGAACTACTTTTCCTAACCCACTATCCGGGCTATGAACTAATAAACGTTTTAACGTGCCAACTTCTGAGGTAACAGACAATTGCTGATCCATACAATAGGTATTGATTAATAAAAATTAGGTTCTTTTATAAATAAATTCTAATTGCCTAGCTAGTGATCTGGCATTGAGTTCAAACCTCTGTACATCCATGCAAAATGGGCAGTAAGAAATGATATTGTAGTACAGTGGTTCATTAATTATTTGCAAGATAGGGTTTTCTTTTTAATGGGTTAACGCCCCGTAGTGTGCCATAACTGGCTATTGGAATAAACCGCACAAACATTTCTTCGCTATACCAATCTTCTTTTTTTGTTTTTTGAATTACGGTAGCATGTTCTTTCATTTTATAGGCAAAATTGCGCATTGCTATTTTTGACTCCCATAAACTAAAAGTAGCTTGCTTTTTCCAGGGGATTTCGCCAATCCCATAAGATCCTATAAAGCCTTCTAAGTCGTTCATTTTATTTGCAACAGGTGCCACATTCGCCCAAAAGCTTTTCATTTTATTCAGCCGAATGGTAGCTCTGGTTAGTATGGCAATAGGACCCTCATATGCTGTATTCTTTTCTAATTGACCGAATACTTCATTGCCATCCCAAAATCCATGCCCCTCGATGGGATTGAGTACAATAGTCCAAATTTCACAATTGAAAAACAGCCACCAGTTTCTTATAAATGATCCATATTGTTGCTTCAGTATTTTTTGATGGTCAATATCCTGTAACTGAACTTGTAAATGAGTTACATCATCGTTTTTAAATACAGAAATGAGTGCCCACTGTCTTAAATCAGGTGTTTTGTCAAAACTCCCATTTTTACCAGAACCCATTAATTTCCAAAAACTGATATTGGGATTCAACCAAAGTGGCAATCGTAAAACTGCCATTGACATCATTCCAGCCCATACTAGCCATTTAGGATATCGTACAATTGTTAGCGTGGTAATCATATTTGAAAATACATGCTTTACAGGTGATAATGATGGAGGGCTTCAAAATAATGGCTATTCCATTCTTTCTGATTAATTTGCTATCATGAAATTGCTAATAACTAACATTCATCAGCTCATTAATGTTCGCACAGAAAATGTTTTGTTAAGGGGAGCAGCTTTGGCAGATTTACCCATGTTGGAAAATGCTTATTTAGTTATTGAAGAGGGATTAATTTCAGATTACGGACTGATGCAACAACTTTCGATTCGTTATCCTGAAAATGAAATGCCTGTTTATGATGCAAATGGCGCTACCGTTTTGCCTAGCTGGTGTGATAGTCATACGCACCTTGTTTTTGCGGCTAGTAGAGAGTCGGAATTTGTTGATAAAATTAATGGATTGTCCTATGCTGAAATTGCTGAGAAAGGGGGCGGTATTTTAAATTCAGCCAACAAATTAAATAGTTCATCTGAAGCAGAACTATATGATTCAGCCTGGAAAAGGCTACAAGAATTAATTGAACTAGGTACTGGAGCGATTGAAATAAAATCGGGTTATGGGCTTACTGTAGAAGGAGAGATGAAGATGTTGAGAGTAATTAAGCAACTAAAAAAAGAGTCACCCATTCCCATAAAAGCAAGCTTTTTAGGGGCTCATACCTATCCACTAAACTATAAACAAAATCACCAGGCTTATATTGATCTTATTAAAAATGAAATGTTACCCATTATTGCAAAAGAAAAATTAGCCGATTATATAGATGTGTTTTGCGAGGAGGGATTTTTTAGTGTTGCAGAAACCAAAGAAATCTGCCAGGCAGGAAAAGCAATTGGGCTAGTTCCAAAGATTCATGCCAATCAATTAAGCGTATCCGGTGGGGTGGAAGCTGGCGTTGCATTAGAAGCACTTTCAGTGGATCATTTAGAAAGTATGGATGAGCATGCAATTCAATCATTGGCAAATTCCAATACCATTGGCACATTATTACCTACTGCTGCTTATTTTTTGAGAATGGCATATCAACCTGCTAGAGCATTAATCAATGCGGGATGTGCCATTGCTATTGCGTCTGACTATAATCCCGGTTCAAGTCCCAGTGGCAATATGAACACCGTAGTTTCAATGAGTTGTATACAACTTAAAATGTTGCCAGAAGAAGCCATTAATGCAGCAACAATAAATGCTGCATATGCCATGGGTTTAGAAGAAAAAATAGGTTCTATTATGAAAGGAAAATTGGCCAATCTGATATTTACCAAACCCATTTCCTCTGTTGCATTTATACCATATGCATTTGGTTCTAATTTGATTGATAAAGTAATGATTAATGGGGTATTTCAATAATTGATATTTTTCTCTATCGAGCTAATTGGTTAAATTACCATGAGCAGGAAATTTCAAACCTAATTTATGAAACATTTCAAGTATTATAACAAAGAAGATATCCTTTCGATTACTAAGATTCGTAGATATGAAACTAAGTTAGGTGAGCGAATTCAAGTTCTTGCTAACAGTAACAATTTAGAACAATCATTACAAGATTCAAAAGCTGGATTTGTTCTTATCGGGATACCAGAAGATATAGGTATTAAGGCAAACCTGGGAATAGGAGGGGCTGACTCTGCCTGGATTCCATTCTTACAGTCTTTTTTAAATATACAGAGTAATGATTTTTTAGAAGGGGGAGAACTATTGTTGTTGGGGCATTTCGATTTCTCTGATATGGAACATTTGATTGAAAATAATGCGTTAAGTTTTGATGAAAGATCAGAAGCATTTCGGCATGCCGTAAATACCATTGATGCGGAGGTGGAACAATTGATTCATATAATTACCCAGAACAAAAAAATACCCATTGTAATTGGAGGGGGGCATAACAATTCTTATCCGTGTATCAAAGGGGCTGCAAAGGGATATTATAAAGCAGGTTTATTACCAATTGCTCAAATTAACGCCATTAATCTTGATGCACACGCTGATCTAAGACCAATGGAAGGTAGGCATAGCGGTAATGGCTTCACCTATGCAGAAGAAGATGGTTATTTAGAAAAATATTGTGTGATAGGAATTCAAGAAAATTACTTGCCTCAAAATGTTTGGATGGATATTGTAAACAACCCATTTGTGGATTGTATTACCTACGAAGATATTTTTATTCATGAAAAAAGATCCTTCCTTCAAGCTATTGGGCACGCGACTTCTTTTACTGATGACACCAGATGTGGAATTGAATTAGACCTTGATATTGTGGAAGATGTTTTAAGCAGTGCTAGTTCTCCCGTTGGCATTAGCACTAATCAGGCTCGTCAATATATCCATTTTGCAACTGCACAATCCAAAGTAGCTTATCTGCATATCTGTGAAGGAGCTACTCATTTAACAGATGGAAGATCCAATCCAAGTACCGGTAAACTAATTAGTTTTTTAGTTAGTGATTTTGTAAAAGCAGTTTTGATCGACTAATTTTTACCGACCATTTCCTGGTTTTTTAACCGGAGCTGGCATAATTGCCTTTCCTTTTTCAACTGTTTTGTTTACTGGTATCGGCGATTTTCCATCAGTGGTTTTTGGAGTGGTTTGTGGTTTAAGATCTGACTCTTTTAGTTTTGAATTTTTAGTTGCATCTAAATTGATATCTGATTCCGGTCTGATTTCTTCTGCTTTAATTTCTTTGGGTACTTCATAATCTGTACTAGTACCATTACCCTGGTCTTCACCTTCACCGATCATTGGTGCGGTGGTTCCATTGAAATAATCAAAGTTAATTTCACTCATGTTTTCTGGCTTCACAAATGTCTGACTAGGATCCAATCCACAATTTGGATCTGCAGCAGCTTTGGCATAGAAATAAGCCCAAATAGGCATGGCCGCTCTTGCTCCTTGTCCATTTAAATTCTCTCCATTAAAACGAATAAATCGATCGTCTGCACCCACCCATGTTCCTGCAAGGATCTGGGGTGTATAGCCCATAAACCAAGCATCACTATTGTCGTTAGTAGTTCCTGTTTTACCAGCCATTTCTAAATTCCCGGGTAAATCATAAGCCCAAATTCCTCTTGCTGTACCAAATTGAACAACACCCTGCATCATTTTAACCACGGAATAAGCGGTTACTTCACTAATTACTTCTTTACGTTTGGGGCTAAAGCTTTCTAATACATTTCCATTTCTATCTTCGATCCGGGTAATATACATGGGTTTTGCATTCATGCCCCTACCCGGGAACATACTATAGGCTTGCATCATTTCAAATAGTGAAATTTCGCAGGAACCTAATGCAATGGAAGGATAGGGTTCTATTTTTGTTTGCAGATCGCATCGCTTCAAATAATCCACAAACCTTTTCGCTCCGTTATTGCCCACAGCATCAAGTTGCTTCATGATATATGCGGAGGCACAGTTTCTAGATTTAGCCAGAGCTTCAGCCATAGTAATGGTAGCACCTGTACAAGATTTACTGGTAGCAGGAACTAAACCATAAGTACCAAAACTTTGTTGTTGATCTTCTACTGTTGTATTAGGTGTAAAACCTGCTTCTTCAATCGCTAAACTATAAAGAAGTGGTTTCATGGTAGAACCTACCTGACGTTTCGTATTAATATTCGCGTGGTCGTACTTGAATGTCTTAAAATCGATTCCACCAACCCATGCTTTTACTTCACCGGTATTCGGGTCCATCGCCATAAAACCAGCCTGCATCATTTGGCGAGTATATTTTATGGAATCATAGGGGGTCATGAATGTGTCTTTACCCCTTGTATTATTCCATGCAAAAACATGCATCGGAATCTTTTGTTTAAAGCTGGTTTTTATGTCCTCTTCATTTATGCCTTCTTTTTTCATGAAATGCCAACGATCACTTTGCTTCATTGCAGATTCTAAAGTGTTTTCATGATCTTTCCAAACTGATCCGTTTTTGATATTATCCTGTGTATTCAGAATCTTTTGCATATAGTTCATATGCTTTGCTACAGCTTCCTCTGCATACATTTGCATCCTAGGGTTGATGGTAGTATAAATGCGAAGTCCGTCTCTGTATAAGTCGTAATTATCGCCATTACTTTTCTTATGAAGTTTGCACCACTTCTTCATGTCTTCACCCAATACCATTCTAAAGTAGGGCCCAAGACCTGCACTTTCATCCAGTTTTTTATAATTTAATTCAATTGGCTTTCTCTTTAAAGTTTCGGCTTCAGAAACATTTAAATAGTTCTGTTGAACCATCCTGTTCAATACTAAATTTCTTCTTTCTAAAGCCTGACGAGGATTTCTTCTCGGATTATATAATCCAGGCCCATTGATCATTCCAATTAAGACTGCAGATTCTTCTATGTTTAAACGATCAGGTTCTTTTTGAAAAAAGGTTTTAGCACCATTTCGAATTCCAAATACGTTATCGCCAAAGGCAACTGTATTCAGATATAATGTGATGATTTCTTCTTTCGTGAAATTTCTTTCTAATTTAATAGCAATGATTCCTTCTTTTAATTTTTGAATACTTCTAAGCAGAAAATTTTTAGTACTCCAATTCTCCGTGAATAAATTTTTTGCTGTTTGCATCGTAATGGTACTTGCTCCCCCTTGACTACCCAAATAGATGAATGCTCTGGCTAGTCCCTGTGCATCAATTCCACTATGGTCATAGAATCTTTTATCCTCAGTAGCCACAAGTGCATTGATGGCGTGTTTACTGATATCCTTATAAAATACATTAATTCGATCCTCTACATAATATTTTCCCATCAGATAGCCATCCTGTGCATACACTTGGCTGGCTTGTAATGCAGTTGGGTTCTCGATATCTTCAATGTCTGGCATATCTCCAATCCAGCCCCAATTAATCATCAACAAGAAAAGGATAACAAATCCCATCCCGCCAAAAAATATACGCCAAAATATTTGAACCGGTCTAGACATATTGAAAAGTATAAATCTTTGTAAACTTATTGTAAATCTAAATAACTGTTATTGAATCTTTGGTTAGGATTTTTAAAAAATATCAGGAAAAATACCATGCATAAAGGTTTTATAAGCTGCAATGTCTTTATTCACCAATAATAGGCTCAGGTTTGAACTACTGATAATGGTGAAACTATATTTATCAGCTGCTAACCAAGGAATAATTCTGGAAGCAGCTAAAGGTTTTGTTTTATTTAAATAACCTACGGCATCTCCAGCATTAACAAATGGCCCTATTAATATTAATTGTTGTTGATTGGTAACAGCCGATGCATTAATACCTAATTTTAGGTTATTATAATTATCTCTGTTATATCTATTAAACGCATTCTTACCCTCACTTGCATAAATGCCATCTACTTTTGTAAGCACCACTGCTACATATTGTGAGTCTGCAGGATTAAAAGAAAAACCATCTTTGGCAATTGTTATTGGTTTAACAGTTGGTGCAGCAATCCCAGGTAATTTTAATTCTTTTGGTGTTTGTTTTACGGTAGAACCAGATTGAAATGGTACGGCTGTTTTTACGGTTGCAATCGTATCTATATCGATTTGGCGAATCGCTTCTTCTACTGGTTTTTCAATTTTAAGATTCGTAAGATAAGTTTCAATTTCCTTTCTTCTATGTAATACATCCACCATGATTGCTGCTTTATCAGACATAGGCGATTTTGGGAAACGAGCTAAGATCACTTCTAGTCGTTTATTTGCAATACTATCTTCCCGGTTCTTTATATAGTAGATGGCTTCAATATACAATTGCTGAGGTGTCCAATAAGTTGTACCATATATTTTATCAGCTTTTTGCTTTGTTTCAATTGCTTTTGTAAAGTCGCCAGCTAAAAACAAATCATAAATCTGTTTATACGTTTCAGTAGCAGGATCGCTCTTAACTTCTTTTACTTTTTGTTGTGTGAGTCTACTAAAATTTCCATTTGGAAAGTTCATCTTCAAAAGGTTCCTGATAGAATCGGCTTGGATCGGTTGATTATTTCGGTCGTAGCAAATTGCAAGATTAAAATATGCTTTTTCTGTTTCGTTAATATTAGTAAATCTTGTTACCACAGTTCGAAAATCTTCTATAGCGCTTGGATAGTCATATAGGTCGTTTTGAAATGTATTGCCATTCCCTACTAAAGCTGTAAGCACTTTGAAATAAGAAGCCAACATTTTTTCATTTGTTAGAGGAAGATCATCAGTCAGTGCATCAATACTAAGTTCCTTTGTTTTGGGTATTATTGCCTCGCCAGCATTTTGTGTTATATTTTTAGAATTAGGATTCGACTTTGAGAATGATCTCTCTACAGAAGATTGCCTTCTCCAATTATCCACATTGGGTCGATTCCCCCATTTTGCTTTAAATTCAGTGAACCCTCTTGTCTTTAAAGAAAAGTTCTGAAAATAAAAATCTGTACCGCCTCCGCCAAATTGAGAATTGTTTTGTGTTAGAATATTTTGATTGTTTATATTGCCAAAAGTAGTTTCAGAATTTTCTAATTCTTTTAATCCTGCTTCTTTTCGCAATTGCTTTAATTTATTATTTAAAAAAGCAGTTCTTTCTGGTAGTGGTAATAAAGCTATTTTTTGCAAACTATCTTCTGTATAAATAATAGTGAGGTTATCATTGATTATTTTAAGAGCAGGTTTTCTAGTATTTACCCTTAATTGGTCTGCATCTTTTAGCTGACTAATATCTAAACTATCATAAAATCGATAAGCATCCTGATAATGTTTTCTGGTATAATTTAAATCGGCTAATAATAAAAAACTTTCTTGTCTTTGAAAAAGGTTATTCTGATTGAACTTGATGCTTTTTAATAAATAGCCTTGAGCTTGGTCGGGATGATATTGTTTTAATTCTAATTTAGCAGCAGCATAAAAAATGATGTCTTTATATTCTTCATATAAAGGCCTTTTCCCCATTTTTTTTAGCTCTTCTAAGTTTTGTTGAACGGCATCTTTTTTATGAACTGATTCCAATGAGCTGATAGCCAAATGCGCATATACTTCAAGGGTAGGATCAACTGTTATTTTTATTGCTTGTTTAAAATGAGATACAGCTATGCTATCCTTACCAACAGTTGTATATAGTTGTCCAATTAAATACTGCCATCTTGCTCGTTCTCCCTTATTAATGGCTCTGTCAAGCGCTTTTGTTAGATGAACAGCAGCACTATCAGGGGTGTTTTCTATATAATATTTATAGGCGATCAATTCATGTAAATGGGGATAAAGACGAACAGGAAAATTTGGATCTATTCGAAGAATTTCTATTAACGCACCTGCCTCAGCTATTTTATTTTGTTCAAGATAAGTTCTAACCCTCCAAAGAAAACTTTCATTTCTACCAGGAGGATTACTAGTTAGTTTTTTCCAAAGGCTTTTTGATTCAACGGTAGAAATAGAAAATGATCCTTTTTGATTACTTGCATTACTTCCAATAGGTATATCATAGCCATCATCTTTGGGCGCAAAGGAATAATTAATGTATTGGAAAACTGTTGCAGCAGAATCATAGTATTGTTTATATAGGTAGGCCTGTCCCATTAATAGATAAAGATCGTCTACCCAATCTGTTCTTAAATCGTGTAGTAAAATACCTGCAGTACATTTATATATAACAGAATCTAATTGTACATTATTTTTAGAAACGCCTTCCATTGTGTAATTATAGAATGGAAGTAATTCAGTAAAATCATCGTGAAAACTACCCTTCGCTTTTTCTAAGATCTCATTTATTTTATTGTAGGCATTGAAATAGTAGTTGTAATGGGTTACAGCGTTTTGATAAAATTTTTTCCCCTTTTTTATTTTTCCTGAACTTGTCATTTCTGCTACCAGAGGACGATCTTGATATGGTTTTGGCTTTACTAATTCAATTGAACTGTATGGCTGCGCATTGCCTTTAAAAAAGGGTAGAAGGGATGCTGAAAAAACGACCAAAAATATTAAATACCGATACTTTGCCATGCTGTCTGAACAATGATTTTTAAAAACTTACTTAAAAATACAGTTATTTCTTATTTCTAGATGGCTAAAAGCTGATACAATCCTACCTTTATCCTGATTTAACAATATGGCCAAACTGGAATATAGCGATACAATAAGGCGTTTAAGGAATAGTTACCGCCTGGTAATTATGAATGATGACACCTATGAAGAGGTGGTTACCTTTAAACTTACAAGGTTAAGTGTATACATTGGACTCAGTGTAAGCTTTGTTTTATTAGTAGGGTTAACCATCGCTTTGATTGCGTTTACCCCAATTAAGTTTTATATACCTGGGTATGGAACCCGAGAAAGTAGAACTGCGCTTCAAGTGCTTAAAATCAGGACCGATTCTTTAGAGCAAAGTCTTCGGTATAAGGATCAGTACCTTGAAAGCTTAAAAAAAGTTTTAAATGGGACTACCCCAACACAAAGGGATACCGCAATTTTGGAAACTCCAAAAACTGCTATTTCAAACGAATAAAAGTGGATAAAAACGACAGTAACCGGTTGCTTTGGCAATATGCAGGACTTGCAACTCAATTATTAATTAGTTTGGGTGTAGCATTGTATATTGGTATCTGGATGGATAAAAAAATAGGGTTGCAAGGATCTTTTTTGGCATGGATTTTACCATTGTTGGTTTTATTGGCAACCTTATTTAAACTAATTAGGGACACTTCAAATAAAAAATGATGTTGGAGAGAAGGAAGATTTTTTTACCGTTGGTTTTAGTTTTTGTGGTGGTTAATTTGTTGGCCCTACTTATGGGGTCGGTATTTAAAACCTGGAATATTGACCCCTGGTTAATTGCAGGAGCAAATTGTTTACTTTTTTTAATTAGTGTTTATAATGCGGTACAACATGTAAAAGTGATGTTGCAAAGTAATCCTCATGCCATGGTTAGAGGGGTAATGGGGACAACTGTTTTAAAACT
>JBAXXT010000045.1:0-22331 GCA_037127755.1 Bacteroidota bacterium | reverse complement strand
ATTTAATATATATTATATTATATAAAAGCATTATTAAATAACAAAAAATATCCCCCTAAAACCGCTTCATATTTCGGTGATTTCAACGTCAAAATAGGGTGTTTTAACTGAGGTTTTTGACAAGCTGCCTTATTACTTTTATTAAAAGATAAAACGTTGAAATTCAGGGGTTAATTAGCAATTATTCGTCAGAAATTGAAGTAAAATCGGCATAGCTGTAGTTGCTAAACTACAGTTTCTATCAAGGCTACTTTACACTGATGGAAAATATTAGAAAATAGCTTTGTTTAAGATAAGAGGCTAATAAAGATTGGGTAACCGGCTATCTCCCTGAATAACACCCAAAAGATGAAAAAAAATTTACTTACTTACTTTTTACTGCTGATTTTAATACTAAACTGCTCTTCAGTTTTAGCACAATATCAGTATGTAGGTACCTATAACTGGGACGGTAAACCAAATAACCTGGTTACTCCTTCCGATAATATTACCACTGGTTTTAAAGTAGATCTTGCCACTTCTCTTCCCGAAAACCATTCCGTAGCTATTTATAACCCAAGCTTTATTGCCGATAGTCGCCTCGAAACTATTTCATTAGTAGAAAGTTCTGATGTTTGGATTAGTTTTTTGGATGCTGGTATTTCAAACCATCATGCATTGGGTTATTACAGTTATCCAACTGATGCCCCGCTTACAGAAGCACCGGCAAATGCTGATATTAAAATTATTTTCGCAAATGCCTCTAAAACAGGATCAGGTGGTAGCTTAAGTGCGGGTGACAAGGTATGGATCGGTAATTTTCCTGCCAATACTTCAATTGCCTTTGTAATTATTGTAAATGGTTGGGACAATGCAAATAATAAAGTTGGACAAGGAAATTGGAGAATTTTTTCGAACAGCTCTTTTAATCCTGAAGCAAGCTCAGATTTAAGAAAGCATTTTGTGAGTCTTTATGATACTTTGACCCGTAGAATTATTTTTGGATTTGAAGAAACCAGAAGAGATGCTGGTTTTAATAGCGACAATGATTTTAATGATGCCCTTTTCTATGCAACTGTTTCAGCAACAAATCATATTGCTCATTTAGAAAGCTTACCCATTCTTTCAAAAGATGGTATTATCAGTTTTTCAGGAAACTCCGGTGGTTTAGAAAGTAAAAGTTTAGGAGATGCCATTTCAAAAAGAGTATATACAAATGCCATTAATAGCACCCAAGGCCCAATCGATTATAAAAAAATAAGTCAGGTTCAGAATCCAACAATTCAAAAAGCTGGAATGGGGATTGGAAATGCACTAACGCTTAAAGATCTTTTACCATCAAAAATTTTAGATTCCGTATATACTACTTATATAAGTACCGCTTCAGATATTACCAGTATTACAAATGCAGTTGACGTGATATCGGTAGACTTCACAATTAACAATGAATGCAGAGCTGTAGTGTTTGCTACCAAAACACTGAATCAAATGTACGATCACAGCAAAGCTGTTTGTGATAGACTAAAAGGTGCTGAACTATTAGCAGTGGAGAACTTTAACTTGAAAGGATTAAACCTGGTACGTTATACCTTGCTACAATCTAACGGACATATTGAATACGCTATTAGTTTTTCAATAGGCATGAAACTTGGAAGAAACAGTTTTAGTTTTCAATCAAACTGGCTGAACAAAGATTATATTCCAGAAGAAATTTTATACAATATTCAGGTTTGGTCTGCAACTCCATATTTATCAGTAGATATCACACTTGAGATCTTGAACAAATTAAACTTGATTATGCCAGTTAAGGCTTTGTATCAAATAACAGAATTGCCTAAGTCATATATTATTTCAGGAAAAAGAGAAGGAAAGAATATTAATTTCAACATTAATAATTCAACTACTTCCACGATTGGATATTTTCAAATTGAAGAAAAGCAATCTGAGAAATCAACCATCACTACAACAAGAAAAGTTCCAGTAATTATAACAGCAAATGGAAAATCAACCACTTCGGTTCCTGTTAGCGATAGCTACGAATCAACAATTAGTTTGTATTTAAATAATAAATTACAAGATGTGGTTTTTATGGCTGATGGTAGCTGGAATATTGATTATAATAAAAATACTACCACAATAAATTCATATGCAATAACAAATGATTCAACAAAAAATAATGTTGCATTAAATGATGCACTTCCGGTATTTCGTAACGTTAGTTTAGATGCAACAACTAGTGATTATGTTTCTGCCTATAAGCTTTTGAAAGGAGGTGGAGCTGAACAAGATTTAAGAGCCTACAAATCGTTAAAATTTACAGCAAACGCTACCGGAGCAAATGTTCGCATCACGCTGGTTAAAAATAGTATCACTAATTGGAACGAACAGTATAGCTATTATCTTCCTATTTCAACTACGAAAAAAGAATACAGTATAAATCTAACTGATTTTACATCCGCTCAAAATGGTAAGGCCTTTAATCCAAACGATGTTACTACTATTATTTTTTCTTTCGAAGTTGGCACTGGAAAATCAACTCAAATAAATGCATCTATCAGTAAAGTGTCTTTTACCAAACAAAGTGAAGTAGCTGCGAATACCATTCTAACAAAAAATGTACAACTATATCCAAATCCTTCAAAAGGAAGATTTGTGGCAAGCTTTACAACAGAAATTCCAAGCAAAGTTACTTTGAAATTATTGGATGCTAATACAGGCAGACAAATATTGAGTAAAGAAATAATTACAGTTAAAGGCGAAAATAATGTACAGGTTGAATTGAATCAATCAATCAATACAAATGTGTACATCCTTTCTATTGAGGGAAACACAGATAAATATTTACCTAAGAAATTAATAGTACAGCAATAAGTAAGTCTTTTTATGTTGGCGGGCTATAGCAGAAAGAAATTTCTGCTATTTTTTTATTGTCTATTAGAGAAGATCGTTCTTCTAACAAGTAAGCATGCACCCATAACTCCAGCAGCAAGACCAAGCTTTGAAGTCTTTAGTTCTGTATCGTTATTTACAAGACTGGAAGAAAATTTATTAAGCGAACTTTTAATGGGCAATCTGATATATTCATTTGTAGTAGATAAAAGTCCGCCAAGTATTACTAACTCGGGGTTAAAAATATTAATAAGAGAAGCAACTGCTTTACCTAATTTCTCTCCAACAGCCGATACACATTCTATTGCAAGTGTGTCGTCCTGGTTACATGCCATTACAATTTCTTCTAAAGTAATTTCATCAATTTTTTTACTGTCTCTTTGCAAAATGGAGCCTACCCCTGCTCTTAATTTTTCTTGTATATTCCTTACCACTGCAAATCCAGATGCTTCTGTTTCTAAGCAACCCTTTTTAGCACACTGACAAATCATTTCATTATCATAAATCGGGTTATGACCAAACTCGCCAGAAAATCCTGACTTTCCATAATAGATTTCACCATTAATGATAATCCCCAATCCAATTCCATAATCAAGATTAACAAAAAGAATATTTTTCTCCTTTTCAACCACCCCAGAGCAGTATTCTGCAAAAGCCATTGCCCTCGAATCATTATCGATATACGTTTTTATACCTATTGCTTCCCCGATGATTGCTCTAATGGGCTGATCTGTGAATTGAAAAAAATTATAGTTATGTCCAGTAACCTGATTAATTCGTCCGGTAAGATTAATGCCAATCCTGAGAATTTTTGATTTGGTTAATCCAGAAGAGATAATAAAATCGTTAATAATACTAATTAATTTTTCTAAAGAATCTTGAGAATTTTTTAGTTTAAAAGGAATATTGCTGGGCTCTTTTAACATGTTTTTATTCAAATCCATTAAGCCCAAACTAATATGGTTTTTTGAAACTTCTACTCCCATAAAAAAAACAGAGTCCGATGCCAGCTTAAATTGATTCGCCCTTCTTCCTCCAGTCGATTCTATTTTCCCATTATCATGTAATAAGTTCTCATCAATCAATTCATTGATAGTGCTGATAATTTTAGGGGTACTAACATTCAACTCCTTTCCTATTTCAGAAATAGTTGCAAGCTCCTGTTTATCCAAAAACCGAATGATACTTTTTTTCAGATTCAGGTTCTTAAACATTACCCCAGATAGCTCAGCTTCATTGATAGTTTTCAGAAATTCCATAAACAGTGCTTATTACAGTACAATTTAATACTTGCATTGGAAAGTAGTTGCATTACTACATAATATTTCAAGTTTCAGCGATTGTACCAGCTAGCTCAAATTAGTTGCTTTGTATAACAAAAGGGTTAACAAGGTTAACTAAGATAAAACCCCTAAAACGCACAATATGCAAGTTTATAATAGCAATCAAAGACTTCCAAAAAACGACTTATTTCTTTTTTTGAAAAGTTTGATCAGAAATTCATTCAGTATTGCTGGTTTAGCTATGGACACAATGAATACACAATTTTGTTTAAGTTCTTCCAGCTCACCTTATATTAAAAAATTAAATGGTTACCATAATCAACTTAATACAGAAGCTATTATTATTTACATCTAAAAACTGAATCGTTTGGCAAGTATGGTATAGCGTTGTTGTTTGTTTTCAAAAAGAGGCCGGGTTTTCCCGGCCTCTTTTAATTGTTTGATACCCTTAACTCTTATTTAAAAGAGAAATCAAACGTAATAATATTCGAATTCAAATCGGTCGACTGCATATAATGTCCATATCGAATATCCAAACTGCTAAAATGTTGGTTATTCATGACCCCCTTCGGCGGGGCCGTATGGATGCCTAGACCCATAAAATGACTGGTCAGTTCTGATAAACTATAATTACTACTATAAAATTCATCGGCCGCTGTATGAGTTTTGTAGGCTCCGAAATACTTACTTGCGCTCTGCGTATAATATCGATAAAATGGAGATACTGAAAAGAATGGAGATACTTTGATTGGAATTTCAATATCAGCAGTTTTGGAATTAATTCCCCAATCATCCTGATAATACCTGAAATAAGATCGAATCACTACCTGGTCGCTTACAAAAGCATTTAACCGAAATCCGACAGGTAGCTTAAATCTACTAGAAGGTAGGTTTTCAACATGCCCTGTACCATCATTGAAATATACTCTATGAAAAGGAAGACCTAAAAAACCGGATTGCGTTACCACGTCTAACATCAAACTTGCTTGAAGACTAGTATTGATTACTTGCGCATAAGAAAGGGATGCTGTAAAGGTGTTACGTGGGCTACTTGGAATCTCATTTTCATCTTCACCATAAGCACTACCATTCGATAAATACCTTCTGCCACTGGCAGTTGTATAATAAGTAGGAGTAGCTGATATAACAGCAGCTTTGGGAATTAATTCAGATGGATAAATCAACTTTACTTTATCAAGATAGCCACTCACTTTTGCATTGAATTCAGAATTGGTACTGAATTTTTTTGAAAAGTGAAAATCCAATCCGATAGATTGATAGTTGTACTCGGTAGAGAAATAAGCACCAAATCCAAAAGTATTTCCCTTTTCATTTTCTACAGTCCAGTCTAAAGAAGGATACACCCTGGTACCCCCAGTTTTTGATGCCCCAGTGCTTGATACATATGCAGAGGAAGCAGAAGTATGGTGGTCGAACCCTAGTCCGGCAGTTATACTATGTTTATTATGGCTTTGATCCCAGGCAACAAATTTCAAATCCAAACCATTTGCAAAATCAACCACATGTTCATCCCCAATACCCCCTGTAATAGCAGAATGATTCCCGTTTTGAGAATAATAACTCGAAACCAGGTTAACTTCTTCCAAAGCCAGTGGCTTTGTTTTATAAATAACCGTATCCAAAGCATTGTATTGCGAAAATGCATGGAGGAAAAGCGCATAAAGACCAATAACGGTTAAGCTTAATTTTTTCATTCTTAATTCTTAAACTATTGAATTGATTTAATTACATCCACATCCACCACCGGTTTTGCCACCATTAGCACCAGCAGAACCCTCGCGGTAGGTTTGGAAATTCAATTCATTTTTTTGTGCTCTCCTACTTGATAAAACCATGTCTGCATCGTTCAATTTATTTTTCTGATATTCTTTTACTTGAACACAAGAATCGAATACCAGCATAAAACCGAATGCAGCAATGGCAAGAAATAACGGGGGACGATTTTTCATACTTGCTGTTTTATTTGAAATGTAAATTGCTTGAAGTGTATAAGTGATTGTTGTCATCAATAATGATGGCTTCAATTTGTTTGATTTGATTAATCATTGCTAAACCTGCTTCGATTCCCATAATTGTAACTGGTGTAGCCATAGCATCAGCTATTTCTGCATTCGGTGAAATTATAGTAACACTTTTAATTCCTGTTACAGGTAAACCTGTTTTAGGGTTAATTGTATGCGAATATTTTTTTCCTCCAATCATAATGAACTTCTCATAATTCCCTGAAGTTGCTACTGCCATATCTGTAACATTCAAATATGAAAATATACTGTTCGCGAAATTCGGGTGTACAATCCCAATTGTCCAGGCAGTTCCATCGGGTTGATAACCCCATGTAGTTAAGTCTCCTGAAGCATTTACTATACCGGCCTCCAGTCCTTCTTTTTTTAAAATATATTTTGCCCGCTCAGCTGCATAACCTTTTCCAATTCCTCCAAATCCAATTCGCATTCCCTTTTCACGTAAATACACTGTACCATCTTCGGAATTGATAACAATATTCCTATAATTTATCAACCGAACCATTTTTTTGGCAGTTGTAGCATCAGGCAATGATTTTATCTTAGTATCAAAATTCCATAAACTCTTATCAACTGAACCATAACTTATGTCAAAAGCCCCCTGTGTAATTTCAGAGATGCGCATGGATCGCTGAATTAATTGAATTGTTTCAGCCGACACTTTAACAGGCTTAATACCTGCACTTCTATTGATCAGATTTGTCTCACTTTGATCATTATAGGTTGTCAATAGTTTTTCAATTCGTTGAATTTCCTGAATAGCTAAATCAATTTTTTCTAAGGCCCATATTTCATTATGAGCAACTACACTTATTTCAAAGTTGTTGCCCATTAAAAGAAGACCCTTCTTATATACTTGCTTCACCGCCATAAAAACTCAACTTTTCAAAACCATTCAATAATAAGTTTGAATAGGTTTTACAGCAAATAGAGATAGATAAAATGAGAATTGTTGCCTCTAAAAAGTTATAAGAATGATAAAAGAAGTTTATTCGTAAAAATTTAAGTAAATGATTGCAGGAATTTGTCAAATGATACTAACGCTTGTTCTTTTCCGGAAGCAAAATAGCAGTATTCACTGTATTATACTTACCCTCTAAAAGAATTTTTACATTACCCGATAACAAAGTATGTAGCGGTATTCCAACAGCATTATTTTTAATTGCTGTAGTTATTAAAGGAATATAATCATCCTTTTTCCCAATTTTAAATTGATCTCCATACGCTATTGATATTTTTAGCTGACCTCCTTTAGCAATCGAATTCCAGTTGATCCATAATGAATCGTTCTGAATAGAAGCATTAGGATTTGCTATAGAAACTTTCCCAATCAATGAAACACCATCTAATTCATTCTTGTTGATTTCAGGAATTTCAATACCCATAAAAGATGTAATTGTAGGAAGAAAATCTACAACAGCTGGTTGAAAAGTTTTTGAATATTCATTGAGTGATGAATAATTTGTAACTAACCATGTTGTTCTTTCTCTATAGGATTGCCCGCCATGATTTTTTCCTGCCAATGAATCTCTACCATGATCTGTAGTAATCATCAACAACCAATCTTCATTGAATTTCTTTTTCCGATACTCGATTGCTTTATAAATCCTTCCCATTTGTTGATCTAAATAACCAACGGCTTCATCCATGATTACAGAATTTCCAAATAAATGGCCTACTTCATCGGTATATTCTAGATATATCCACGACAAATCCGGGGCAGAGGCTCTAATAACACTATCTGCCTTATTAACCACATATTCATCAACATGATGCACCCACTGGCCCTTTTTGTCGTGCGGAAATTGAAGCGTGTCTAATTCATAACCATCATAAACAAAATCAACAAGCCAACCTCCAGTTTCTTTTAATCCTTCTCCAATAAGTTTTGTTCGATTGTCTTGCCAACTTGAAAATATGGCCGTTTTTTTGGAAGCATCCTGATTTTTTAAATACCTAAAAATGCTCCAATACTGATAATTCGGAGCCTTGATGCTATTATTAACAACATGATGCTTATTTGACCAAGTACCAGTTAGCAAATTATTATAACCCGGTGCTGAAATGGTGGGCGTTTGATTATAGGTTCCCTTTATACCACCAACAAATGCCCTTTGATAGGCCCCTTTTTGAATAATTACATCCATATTGGGCTTCGCAACACGTTCTATTATATCAGCTGGAATTCCATCTGCTATAATAAATATTACTTTCTTCTTGCCAGACTGGCTAAATCCAGTATTAAGAATAAATAAAATTTGAATTACTATTAACAAAAAAATTAAAAATCGTCGATAAATCATTGACATCATTTCGGGTTTTGACTGAAAAATTACAAAATATAAAAGTCAGCCATTGCTTAAATATGATACTTATCAATTTCTTAAAGTTGAAATCAATTGTTTTTTCAGATTTTCTACAGATTTAATGTGGTATTTTGTAAAAAAGATAGACTTGAAACTGTTAATAGTTGAAGACGAATATTCCTTAAAACAAAGCATGATAGATTACCTGTCCGCTAGTTCCTATTTATGTGAATCTTCTTCTAACTATCAAGATGCTTTAGAAAAAATTGAATTGTATGATTATGATTGCATCATATTAGACATCATGCTCCCAGATGGATCCGGCCTGGATTTGCTTAAGAATCTTAAAGAAAACAACAAAACAGATGGCATTATTATAATTTCAGCAAAAGGCGAATTAGACGATAAAATAAACGGAATAGAAATGGGAGCTGACGATTATTTAGCTAAACCCTTTCACTTATCAGAATTGGCTGTTCGCGTTGCTGCCATCATAAGAAGAAAAAGTTTTCAAGGGAAGTCAAACATTATTCTAGGTAATATTTCAATAGATGTAAAAGGGAAAACTGTAACAGTAGAAGATAAAGAATTGGATCTAACCCAAAAAGAGTACCAATTACTAATTTATCTGGCCATCAACAAAAACAGGGTCTTATCAAAAAATGCCATTGCACAACATTTATGGGGCGACGATATGGACTTTCCAGATAATTTCGATTTTATTTACGCCCATATAAAAAATTTGAGAAAAAAAATAGTTGCGGCAGGAAGCGAAGATTGTATTCGTTCTATTTATGGTGAAGGATATAAAATGCAAATTGCATGAAACTCTTCACAAAATATAACCGCATAAATATCACAGCTACTATTTTAATTTTTTTAGCTGGAAGTGTCGCCTTTTATTTTGTGCTGGACTATGTACTAATCCGACAACTTGATACTACCCTTAGATCGGAAAAACAAGAAATTTCTGAATATGTACAACTGCATCAACAGTTACCAGAAATTCAAAATACTAAGGAACAGTGGATACAAATCAGTAAAACAAAGGAAGTCCATGCTAATATAATTTCAAAATCAATTCCCGTTTATAATAAATCGGAGGATGAAGTAGAATATATCCGACAACTTATTTTTATTGTGCCTGTTAAAAATGAAAATTATTTGGTTACGGTTAATAAATCTGAAACAGAAACTGAAGAATTATTAAAACTGATCATTCTGGTTACGATAAGCATGGTAGCAATGATACTGGTATTTAATTATCTCATCAACCGTAGACTTATAACTTCTATTTGGCAGCCATTTTATAATACCATCAACAACATCAAAGATTACGCCGCAAATCAACAGGCGTTATCGCTTAGTAAAGAACCAATCGATGAAATAAACCTATTAAATGAAAGTCTGAATAGTATGACGGAACAAATACATAAAGACTTTTTTGCTCTCCGATCTTTTACAGAAAATGCATCTCATGAGATGCAAACTCCACTGGCAATCATTCGTACAAAAGTTGATTCACTCTATCAATTTGCTGAAGGAAAAGAAATCATGATGCAACAATTACTTGCTATTGAAGATGCTTGCCTTAAATTATCAAAATTACATCAGTCATTATTATTACTTACAAAACTCGAAAATAAACAGTTCATATTAAACGAGTCGATCCAACTAAAATCAATTATTCAACAAAAATGTGATGAAAGAATAGAACTCTTTCAATCTAAACAAATTGAACTGATTATTGAAGCAACACAATTCAATATTAATTTTCATCAACACTTAGCGGAAATTTTAACAAGCAATCTTTTAAATAATGCGATTAGGTACACTTCCGTTGGGGGTACCATTTCTATTTTACTAAATCAAAAAATGCTAAAGGTATCAAACACATCAATTGCTGGCAGTTTAGATACAGAAAAGGTGTTTACCAGATTTTATAAAGCCTCTGAAACTGGAACGGGATTAGGCCTTTCTATCATTAAAGAGATTTGTATAAGTGCTGGGTTTAATGTTACTTATAATTACGAAAAAGAAATGCATCATTTTATCATAAATTTTCAAGCATAAAATTTGCCTGGATGAAAAAAATTCGATTACTATTTTTTATTCTTTTGTTACATTTAATTGCTTTTACACAAGAAAGATCACTTGATTTTTATATCCGTGCAGGTATAGAAAATAGCCCTTTCCTAAAAGACCTAAAGAATCAACAAAGGGCCAATACAATTGATAGTATGCGGATTCTAGCCGGATACCTACCACAGGTAAACGCAGTAAGTACTAACAGTTATGCTCCAACCGTTGGTGGCTGGGGGTATGATGGGGCAATTACAAATGGCTCGAATTTTAGTCAGTTAGTTTCTGTTTCTAAACAATTGGTGAGTAAAGAGAATCTCAAAAATCAACATGAGGCAATTCAATTATTAAATGAATCATTAAAAACTTCTGGAAAAATTTCAGAACAAGATTTGCGGAAGACCATTACAGCACAATATATTTCTGCATTTGGCAATTATCAACAATACTATTTTAATAAAGAAGTATTGCAGCTTTTTAAAAAAGAACAAACCATTTTAAAAAGCCTTACTGAAAAAGGTGTTTACAGACAAACAGACTATCTCAGTTTCTTAGTTACTATGCAACAACAAGAAATTCAAATTACTCTGTATAAAAATATATTTCAAAACGATTTTTCTTCGCTCAATTATTTATGTGGCATTAATGACACTTCAGCCGTTCCTTTAAAAAAACCAGAAATATTTTTGTCATTACTTCCCGAAGCAGAAAATTCTATTTTTTATCAGCAGTTCTTGAATGATAGTTTAAAGCTTCGTAACAGCGATGCCCTAATTGATTATCGCTATAAACCAAAAGTAAACGTATATGGTGATGGCGGATATCTAACTTCATTCTCTGGTCAAGCCTATAAAAATTTTGGAGTAAGCCTGGGGCTTAACCTAGTAGTTCCAATTTATGATGGAAAGCAGAAAAAAATGCAACACGATAAAATTGAAATTGCAGAACAAAGCAGAAAACAATACAGAGATTATTTTAAAACACAATACAGCCAACAGATTGCACAATTGTTTCAACAACTACACGCTGCTGAAGACTTGGTTCATCAATCTGAGAATCAAATAAAATATGTAGAAACCTTAATTGAAGCCAATCAAAAGTTATTAGAAACTGGTGATGCCCACATGGCAGATTATATTATAGCAATTGGGAATTATATGAATGCCAAGAATACAATTACTTTAAATCGTATTAGTCAATTACAAATCATCAACCAGATTAATTACTGGAATAGAAAATAATATTATGATAGTATCTACATTAAAGAACTCCTTATTAACCTGTCTTTGTCTCTTTGCAGCCTGTAAGCCTTTGCCCGAGAAAGTCGAAAAACCAGCAGAAGAAAAAACGGAAACGATAAGCACACCTGTTTCTATTACCTCACCCATGAATGGGAATCTCAGTGAAACTGTGGAGTTAAATGCAGTATCTGCGTTTTTATTAAAAAGCTATGTAAAATCATCTTTTAATGGATATTTAGAAGAAGTAAATGCCAGTTTAGGCAAGTATGTAAATAAAGGTGATTTACTATTCCTAATTAAAACGAAAGAGTCACAAAGTCTCGGGAATACGATTAGCAAATTAGATACATCACTTCATTTTTCTGGCGTGATGGCTATAAAATCCCCAGGCACAGGATATATCACTCAAATAAATTATCGTGCTGGTGATTATGTTCAGGACGGAGAACAAATGGCAGTTATTACAGATACAAGGAGTTTTGTTTTCTTACTTGATCTTCCCTACGAGCTTAAGCCCTATCTATCCATCAATCAGAATCTACAATTAAAATTACCTGATGGAACCATACTTGATGGGGTTGTTAACAATGCAATGCCTACGGTTGATGCAGTTTCTCAAACTCAGGGTTTTGTTATAAAAATCAATAGCTCAAAACAAATACCTGAAAATTTAATAGCTAAAGTGAGTTTGGTTAAATCGGCAAAGTCAAATACCATTTCTCTGTTAAAAACGGCAGTATTAACAGATGAAACACAATCAGAATTTTGGATCATGCAATTGATTGATAGCGTAACTGCAGTAAAAGTGCCTATCAAGAAAGGGTTGGAAAATGCAACAAGTGTAGAAATTTTATCACCAGTTTTAAAAACAAGTGATAAAATTTTATTGACTGGAAATTATGGCCTACCAGATACTGCAAAAGTAACCATCATTCAAAAATGATCCCATGAGAAATTTTTTCAACTCATATAAAAATCCGGTAACAGTTTTAGTTGTTATCATTTTACTAGGAGGTTTTTTTGCTTATAGTAAACTTCAAACTGCTTTATTTCCCGAAATAACTTTCCCGAAAATTAAAATCATTGCAGATGCTGGTCAACAACCAGTAAAGAAAATGATGATCACAGTTACGCGTCAGTTGGAAAATGCCATCAAACAAGTTCCTGATTTGCAAAGAATCAGAAGTACTACCAGTAGAGGTTCTTGTGAGATATCTGCCTATATGGATTGGAATGCCAATATCGATATCAGTAAACAAAGGATCGAATCCAAGATCAACGAAATAAAAAACACACTTCCACCCGATATTCAAATAACGGTTGAAAGAATGAATCCATCCATTCTCCCAATTACCGGATTCTCTTTGGAAAGTAAAAGCAGATCGCCGATAGAAATGAAACTTTTGGCGATGTATACCATCAAACCTTTTCTGTCGCAGGTGGAAGGTGTTTCAGAAATAAGGATCATCGGGGGTAAACAGAAAGAATATTGGATGGTATTGAATATTCAAAAAATGAGCAGTCTTGGCGTAACTCCAGACATGGTAAATACTGCTTTAGCACAAACCAATTTTATTAAATCGAATGGATATTTATCAGACTATCGGTTGCTCTATCTAACAGTTACTGATGCAGCTGTAAGCTCTAAGGAACAATTGAGTAATATTGTTTTAAGCAATAATGGGAAGCGCATCATTTTACTAAAAGATATTGCAGATGTTCAGATTCAAGAAGCTAAAGAATACATCAAAGTAAATGCTAACGGACAGGAAGGTATCTTATTAGCTGTTATTAAACAGCCTAATTCAAACTTGGTTGATCTAAGTGAAAAGATGAATCAAAAACTAAAAGAGCTTAAAAAAATAATTCCTAAAGATGTTACTATTCAGCCGTTTTATGTGCAAGCCGATTTTGTAAAAGAGAGTATAAAAAGTGTAACAGATAGTTTGTTTGTGGGGTTAGCATTGGCAATCATTGTAGCAATTATATTCCTTCGCTCTTTAAAAGCCAGCTCAGTTATTCTTATTACTATTCCAGTTATTTTATGTTTGTCGATTATTTGCATATATGCAATTGGTCAAACTTTAAATATTATGACATTAGGAGCTTTAGCAGCTGCCATTGGATTAATTATTGATGATGCCATTGTTGTGGTGGAGCAAATTCATCGCACGCATGAAGAACATCCTGAACAACCTTCGAATCAACTTGTAAAAAAAGCAATTGACTATTTACTTCCAGCAATGGTGGGTTCTTCACTTAGTACTATCGTAATTTTTCTACCTTTTGTTTTAATGAGCGGTGTAGCTGGTGCTTATTTTAAAGTAATGACAGATACCATGATCATTACTTTAGTTTGTAGCTTTTTTGTTACATGGATTGCATTACCAGTTATTTATCTACGATTATCACGTAAAATTAATAGTGTTAAGAAAAACAAGATTCAACATCATGTACACAATCAGAAATGGGTTGGCTTCTTTATCAAAAAGCCTTATCTCAGCTTAATAATTATTGCAGCACTTGCTTTTTCGGTTTATTATATTTATCCCAAGTTAGAAACCGGCTTCCTTCCTGAGATGGATGAGGGTAGTATTGTACTCGATTATAATTCGCCACCCGGAACTTCTTTAGAAGAAACAGATAGGATATTACGTGAAGTTGAAAAAATCTTAGTAAAAGTTCCCGAGGTTGAAGCCTATAGCAGAAGAACCGGAACTCAAATGGGTTTCTTTATTACAGAACCTAACCGTGGTGATTATTTGATTCAATTAAAAAAATCAAGAACTAAAACAACAGAAGAAGTTATTAGCGATATCAGAAAACAAGTGGAATCAACCCAACCAGCTTTGAGAATCGATTTTGGTCAGGTAATTGGAGATATGCTTGGCGATTTGATGACTTCTGTACAACCCATAGAAGTAAAGGTTTTTGGAAATGATCAAACTACGCTTCAATCACTTTCCAAAAAGATTGCAACGATTATTGGAAAAGTGGAAGGTACTGCTGATGTATTTGATGGAATTGTTATTGCCGGACCATCCATCAATATTGAACCCAATTATAGTGCAATGGCACAGTATGGAATTACAGCTTCAAACTTGCAATTTCAAATGCAATCATCTTTAGAAGGTAATTTGGTAGGTACCGTTTATGATAAGGATCAGTTGAGTAATCTCCGTTTAATTTATCCAGGTAGTAAAACTTTGAGCGTTGCGGATATAGAAAAAACACCCATTTTCTTACCAAATGGGAAACTGCATCCTATTAATCAATTAGCAAGTATACATATCAATAATGGTGATGCTGAAATTCAAAGAGAGGACCTTCAATCAATGGGTGTTGTTACAGCAAGATTGGAGAATCGCGATTTAGGAAGTACTATAAAAGACATCCAAAAATCTATTAAAGCAAACATTATTTTACCCCAGGGTTATGCAATTGTATATGGTGGCTCTTATGCAGATCAACAACAGTCATTCAAAGAATTACTCATCATTCTAATCAGTTCTAGTTTATTGGTATTTGGTGTGATTTTATTTCTTTTCAAAGATTTCAGCATTGCCCTGATTATTTTATTAATTGCCGTTCTAGGTATTAGCGGAAGTTATATGGGCTTATACTTTACAGGAACAGCCTTGAACGTTGGTAGTTATACTGGCTTGATTATGATTGTAGGGATTATTGGAGAAAACGCCATATTTACATTCCTGCAATTCCGAGAATCTTTGAAACTTTCGAATAATGTAGATGAAGCAATTATATATAGTATTTCTACACGACTGAGACCTAAATTAATGACTGCATTGGGGGCAATCATTGCATTACTTCCAATTGCAATGGGAATTGGCACCGGAGCTCAATTACACCAACCACTGGCAATTGCAGTAATTGGGGGATTCATAATAGCCCTTCCCCTATTATTGATTGTACTTCCGAGCTTAATACGATTACTTTACAGAAATAAGAAATCAATAATACCTAATTCAGAATTGCTACAAAATGTATAAATAAGTTTGATTTCAATAAATCGAATAAAATGAAAAAGTTTTTATCAGTGCTAGCATTAGGGTTTTCCTTGGCCGCAGCTTCACAAAAGCTTGAAATTTCTGCAGCTTCAAAATCTGCATTCAACAAAGCTCATCCATCTGCAACTAATGTTAAATATGAAAAAGAAAATGGGAATTATGAAGTGAACTTTGTTGAAAATGAAAAAAAGATGTCTGTTGTAGTTGATGCTAAAGGAACTATTCTAGAAACAGAAATAGAATTAAAATCATCCGAACTTCCAATTAGTATCCAGACTTATATGAAGGAGCATTATAGAAATAATCCTTTAAAAGAAGGCGCTAAGATTACGAATCAAGATGGTACAGTAAATTATGAAGCTGCCATAAAAGGTAAAGATGTAATTTTTGATGCAAAAGGGAAATTTATTAAAGAGACGAAAGACTAAACCTTACATAAAATTAAAAACATGAAAATTTCAATTATTAAACTAACTGTGATTACTGCTTTAACCCTAACACTATCACAAATTTCAGCACAGAAAACAAGTGGTTATAAATTAACTCAAACCTTTCATATAGCGAGCGCAGGAGGTTGGGACTATATAGCTGTTGATGAGAATTCAAACAAACTATATGTTTCGCATGGTACACAAGTCAATATTCTAGATAAGTCAACAGGTGATTCTTTAGGTGTTATTGCCAATACAACAGGGGTTCATGGTATTGCCTTTATTCCTGCATTGGGAAAAGGGTATACAAGTAATGGCCGTTTGAATACAGTGACTGTATTTGATTTGAAAACTGCAAAAGTATTATCATCAATTAGTACAGGCGAAAATCCAGATGCCATCATGTACGATGAGTTTTCAAAAAAGATCATCACCTGTAATGGTCGTAGTAAAGACTTAACAATCATTGACCCTGTTACTGAAAAAGTGATTGCAACCATACCAGTTGGCGGAAAACCAGAAACTGCAGTTAGTGATAATATGGGAAAATTGTATGTGAACAGCGAAGACAAAAATGAAATTGTAGTGGTTGATATGATAAAAAATACTGTAATAAATCATTGGTCATTACTACCAGGAGAAGAACCTACAGGTTTAGTGATTGATTTAAAAACGAAAAGACTTTTTGCAACTTGCGACAAATTATTAGTAGCTATGGATGCAACAAATGGGAAAATTGTTGGACAACTTCCAATTGGTGAGGGTTGCGATGGTGCGGCATTTGATCCAAGTAGCAATTTGATATTTACATCCAATGGTTCAGGCACAGTAACAGTTGTAAAAGAATTAAGTGCAAATAATTTTGTAGTGTTAGAAACAATACCAACCAAAAAGTCTGCACGTACTATTACAATTGATACCAAAACACATAAACTCTATTTACCTGCAGCAGACATGGAAGCAGTACCAACTGATGCACCAAAAGGAGCAAGACCAAAAATGATCGCTGGAAGTTTTCAGGTTTTAGTATTATCAAAATAGCACTAGGGCTGGATGGAGTAACGTTAACCCCGGCCTTTATGCTGGGGATTGGATGGAGATACGTTAACCCCGGCCTTTAGGCTGGGGATTGGATGGAGGTATTCAGAATTGGGCTTTAGCCCTTACGCTGTGAATACTTCTAAGTTAAGGTACTCTCACAAAAGAGTAATCTCCTTTAAATCTCCTACATTTAAACAAACAAGATTCATGTCAGGTTTATATATCGACCCAAATATTGCCCGGGCAAAAACGATTGCCAAGGATTTCTATATCGATCCAACATATTTTGAACTGGCTAAAGAAAAAATATTTGCCAATAGCTGGCAGTATATTGGCCATTCAGATCAAGTAAAGGAAATTGGATCCGCTCAGCCAGTAAATTTATTGGAGAATTATATCAATGAGCCTTTAGTTATTACTAGAAATAAGGAAAACGAAATCCATTGCCTGTCGAATGTGTGTAATCACAGGGGTAATTTATTGGTCTACGAACCATGTAAAATAAATCAACTTCGTTGTAAGTATCACGGTCGTTTATTTCATTTAAATGGTCGTTTCATTTCAATGCCTGAATTTAATGAAGTTGAAAATTTTATACCCGAGAATAATCATTTAAAACAATTACCTCTTTTTAAATGGGGTAAACTTTTATTTACGAGTTTGAATCCTATATTTCCAGTATCAGATTTTTTTGCAGAAATGCAGGAAATTGTTGGTTGGCTTCCACTCGATAAAATGGAATTCCAACAAGATCTTTGTAATGAATTTATGGTAAATGCTAACTGGGCACTTTATTGTGAAAATTATCTGGAAGGATTTCATATCCCATTCGTGCATCCCACTTTAAATGCAGTAATTGAATTTAAAAATTATACTACTGAAATATTTAAGTATTCTAATTTACAATTAGGTATTGCGAAGGAAGGCGTTAGTTCATTTGATCTTCCAAAAGAAAGTAAATACTATGGCAAACAAGTTGCTGCTTTTTATTTTTGGGTTTACCCTAATATGATGTTCAATTTTTATCCCTGGGGTTTATCATTAAATATTATTGAACCACAAACTGAATCTACTACTAAAGTTCGCTTTCTGACCTTTGTATACGATGCATCAAAAATGAATCAGGGTGCTGGTAATGGATTAACCACAGTGGAAGCAGAAGATGAAGAAGTTGTTGAAAATGTACAACGCGGAATTCGTTCCAGATTTTATAAACATGGACGGTACGCAGTTCATCGCGAACAAGGAACCCACCATTTTCATTCATTACTTGCTGAATCAATAAACAGATGAGTGGATTCAAAAGAACTTTATCACTCAATACTACCATTGCACTAGTTGTTGGTGGAGTTATTGGTTCAGGAATATTTATGAAGCCTGCATTAATGGCTTCGCAGTTAGGGTCACCTCTTTTATTAATAAGTGTTTGGATAGTTGCTGGTATCATTACTTTATTTGGTGCTTTAAGTAATGCTGAGGTTGCAGCCATGTTTCCCGAAACGGGTGGCCAATATGTTTTCTTTAAAAAAATGTATGGCGATGCTTTTGCTTTTTTATATGGATGGGCAGCTTTCTCTGTTTTTAATACTGCAGGTAATGCATCCATTGCATATGTTTTTTCTCAGTACGCTAATTATTTTGTGGAGTTACCGCATTTTAGTGTTGCAATAGAAAAGGCTTTTACAGTTCATATACCCTTGGTAGGCAATATTTTTCCGCTTGAAAATTTTGGTGTAAAAATGCTCACAGTCTTTTTGATTTTAATTTTGACTGCTGTGAATTATTTAAGTGTTGCTTATGGAGGTGCTTTACAAAGAGTTCTCACAGCTTTAAAAGCAATTGCAATTGTGCTTTTAATTTTTGGCATTTTATTTTCAGGAAAAGGAAGCGTCCATAACATTGTTACGTCAATGCCATCCATGCCTCATGGCTGGGATTTGATTGGTGCTTATATGGCAGCCATTGCTGGTGCATTCTGGGCATATGATGGCTGGAACAATATCACTTTTGTTGCTGGCGAGATCAAAGACCCACAAAGGAATATTCCAAAAAGCCTTTTTTTTGGATTAAGCTTTTGTATTATCATTTATGTATTAGTTAACCTGGCTTATATATATGTATTACCCATTGATAAAATGGCCCTCTCCAGTTTTGTGGCTTCAGATTCAGCTACCATAACCTGGGGGCTAATAGGTGGGGGCATCATAGCTGCAATGGTAATGCTCTCCACATTGGGATCTGCTAATTCAAATGTGCTTGCAACAGCTCGTGTTACTTATGCGATGAGTGAAGAAAATCGTTTGTTTGCATGGGCTGGAAAACCTCAAAAAAAATTTAATACCCCTGGAAATGCGTTGATATTAAATGCCTTATGGACCATCATTCTCATCTTGAGTGGTTCATTTGATATGCTTACTGATATGCTCATTTTTGTGAGCTGGTTTTTTTATGGCATGAGTGGGCTTGGTGTATTCCTGCTTCGAAAAAAAATGCATGACACACCAAGATTTTATAAGGTTTGGGGATACCCATTCGTTCCTTTATTATTTGTAGCCTTTGTTGCATTTTTTCTATGTTCAACTCTTTATACAGACATCAACAATTATAGAAATGGAACAGCACCAATTATCAATTCTGTGCTTGGAGCAATTATCACGTGTATTGGTATTCCTATTTATTATTTATCAAAGAAGAAACCCTAATTATTTTTTCTCAATTGTATTCACACTAATACTCCACTCACTTCCGCTTGCCACATGATAAATATCTGCAAAGCTTCCCATATTTAAAGCAATGGATAATTGCATCAAACTATTTAAATATACCAATGGTTTGCCCTTTGCTACTGCTCCAAATGTTTCACAATAAGGCGCTACTCCTTCCCACACTTTAGTTCCTTTATGATAGATGCGGATACTCATGTTCTGTCCATATTGTAAATTGATCTGCTGTACCATTTCAGCAGGAATATTGGTCCAAACATTTCCATATTGTATATCTAAAATGGAAATATTCCCCTTTAATAAATTCCCTTCTTTTATTGCTTTCTGATATGGGATACTTACAACTTCATTAGAAAGCAAATTGCCTATTTGTTCAAAACTAATGGTTCCAGATGCAAGTCTCGCCGCAGTAAAGGCATACACATCTCTTCCATGAAAAGTATAGGATTTCTGTGAACCGTTCCTTCTGTTCACCGCTTCATTAATTTCTCTTCTTTCTGCAATTCCTAAAGAGGTTGCAATTAATGTGAGTGTTCCATTATCTGGTGTTACGATATAGTGACCAGTCTTAGTTTTTACAACAACAGATTTGCGGTTGGTTCCTACCCCTGGATCAACTACCGAAACAAAAACAGTTCCTACAGGCCAATAGTTAACAGTTTGTTCTAAACGATAAGCCGCCTCCCAAATATTATATGCAGGTATTTCATGGGTTAGATCATATAATTTCAAATCAGGTGATACTCCCATTGCAACTCCTTTCATGGCAGATACGGCCCCATCTTTTAAACCAAAATCTGATTGAAAAACTACCGTTTTATTTTGCGCATGTACATGAATTGCAAAAACTACCGCTACTATTAGAAGAATTTTTTTGAATACCATATAATCAATTTTAGAAATAAAAAATCTGCGATAAGCTGCTAAATTAAACAGCATATCGCAGATCAATGAAATAAACTACTAGAAGTTTAAAACCAACTTAGTAAATATCCTTAGTCCGTTGAAGCCCATTTGTACTGACTCCCATGGACCGCCAGTTTCATTATCCAATGCCTCATATCTTGCATTTTTAACAGCTGCAAAATCGGGATGTACATTAAATAAATTATCAGCTCCCATAAATAAACTTGCAGACTTACAAAACTTGTAAGAAGCAAAAATATCTGTGGTAATCTTAGGGCTATATTTAAATATTTCTGGAGTTACATGTACTTGGTCGCTATATCCATCAATGTCTACATAAGGATCGATTCCTGCAAAGCTTCCAGAAATGGCTGGATCGCCAGGGCCATTTGTTCCAGCCTGACTAGCTAAACCAGTCCATCCAAAACCTTTAGATGATTGTTCTCCGAAATACGTAAAGTGCGCGCCTAAACCAACTTTGCCAACTGAATATTCAAGGTTCAGTGTAACTTTTGCTTTTGGAGCAGAAGCTAGCAAAAATGTTTCTTCACGGTCACTGAAAAATGTTTTTTGATGCGCATAACTATCATTCAAAGCTGTAGGAACATGCACTGCATCAATTCTCATTTTCTGAATATTTCCAGCTAATAAAATTTTGAAAGATTTATTACTCCATTTTTTTGTGTAATCTGCAACGATATCAACTCCAGTGTTTGTAGTATTTACAGAGTTCGCAAAGAACTGTGCAGTAGAAACACCCAATGCATCTAACTGATCAGTGAAAGATTTTGGTAATGAAGCATCGCCTGCGCTAAATAAACCAGATAATACAACTCGATCCTTTACAGCAACAGAATATCCATCAACTGTAAGTGTAAAACCTTTTGCGGGCTTCCAGGCAAAACCAATACTTGCATTAACTGAAGTTTCTTGCTTCAAATTAGGGATACCAGCAGCTTTAGTTACTGCATCGTTATTACGTGCAATACGAGATTGTACTAACTGACCACCACTGAAAGAAGTAAGTGTATTACTGAAGTTAATTTGTTGTAGAGAAGGGGCACGGAAACCGGTACTAACAGAACCACGCAAATTAAAGTTATTTGTTACTTTATAACGTGTAGCTAATTTGTAGGTATTTACAAACCCAAAATCCGAATAGTTTTCAAAACGAACAGCTCCATCCAATAACCACTCTTTTGTAACATTTAATTCTGCATCAACATAGGCACCAAGGTTGGAACGATTAGCCTTTACAACATCAGAAGGACTAAAGCCAGGAAAACCCTGAGCTCCTGGTGCCTGTCCTAAGGTATTTGCGTATCCTTTATAAGATGCTTCTTCTCCTTTATAAATACCATATTGTTCAAAACGGAATTC
>JBAXXT010000044.1:0-23385 GCA_037127755.1 Bacteroidota bacterium | reverse complement strand
ATTTGACGGTAAGCTTCTTCAGCAGCCATAACAGTATCAACAGCGATACCTTCTTGAACTGGGACATTGTATTTTTTTAGCAATTCCTTTGACTGATACTCATGCAGATTCATACAGTAAAAATTTTTGCGAAGATAGTTGAAACTAGTCTATTAAAATTGTAGATAATTTATCATTGTTATAACATTAATTAATTTATTTTTGCTTTCTATTAATTTAAAAATATATATGAAAAAAACAATTGTAGCATTCACAAGTTTTGCCTTGATTTTAGGTTTGTCATCTTTTGTAACAATGAATGCAAAAAATGATGTAGTTAATTATGCTGTTAATGCAGAAAAAAGTAAAATCGATTGGATCGGTTCTAAAAAAGGAGATTTCCATACTGGTCTTTTTCCCATTAAAAGTGGTTCAGTTTCAGTAGAAGCTGGAAAATTAACTGGAGGTAAATTTGTTATTGATTTAGCCGGCGTAAAAGTTACAGATGCAGCAGGTGGTGATCGTTTAACTGGTCATTTAAAGAGCCCTGATTTTTTTGATGTAGCTAAATTTTCGGAAGCAACTTTTGAAATTAACACTGTAAATTATACTAGTGCTCAAACTGCTGATGTAAGTGGTACTTTAAATATTAAAGGTGCAGTAGTTCCTGTGAAGTTTGTTGCAAATGTTCGCAGTGCTGACGAAAAAGGCTTTTTTGCTCAAGCCTTTTTAAGTATCGATAGAACTTTATTAGGAGTTAATTATGGCCCTGGAATGGTTTCTAATGATGTTCAATTAGCGATTCACATTTTTGGTACCAAATAATTGTTCCCTTATAAAAAAAGTCCCGTCAAGTTTAATCTGGACGGGACTTTTTTTATAGATATCTCTCTTTGATAATTTTTATATGGTGCAAATTATGCCCATAAATAATGAAGCATAGCGCTTTGAGAGAAATGGATGTATTACTTGCATTGCCAACATACTTTAATTGATGCTCCTGGAAACTACCAATCATTAAATCAGTCGCTTCGCGTAGCAATAAAAACTCTTTTACCAAATCTTCCATTTTTCGGTGTTCCACAGGGGCATTTGCTGCAAAATAATTTTCATCAAATCCAGCCAATGGGGTTTGATCATTTCTTGAAATTCTCAAAGCCCGATAACTGAATACGCGCTCTGTATCAATCATGTGTTGCAACAATTCTTTGATCGTCCATTTATCAGGCGCATATCTGAAATCGCTTTTTTCATTGGGTATTTCTAAAATCTGATCCCTTATATAAGCAGTGTGAACATCTAATACTTCTTCTAAAGATGCTCCTGTTGCGGCATCTGCATATCCCTTATAAAAACTTCCGTATTCTGTATCTAATGGTCGAGACATTATTTTTTGATTTTAGCGGTTTTAGTGTTTTGCTTTCCAGGATCTTTAGGAGTAAGTGGCTTCATTAAATCGGCCGCTGATACAGCATAATAGGCATTTACAATTCCCCCAGTTCTACTTAAAGCGGCAAATGCAACAGGAGTATGATCGTGACCGGGTTTGATATTTTCAATTGTTGAATCTGGAATCATCACTGACCCCACTAATATTTTTTTTATTTGTACTGCAGATAATTCAGGATAGTAGGAGCGCAGGAGGGCGGCGAGTCCCGTTACAATTGGAGTTGACATACTCGTTCCCTGTAAATTACCATATTTAGATTTTCCAGGTAATGTAGCGTAAATTTTTACCCCGGGTGCAAATAAGTCTACATTCTCCTTGCCATAATTACTAAAATCTGCGGCAAGACTTTTTGAAATTTTCGGATCGCTACTCGCACCAATATTCAGGAAATTGTCGGCTGTGGTATTGAATTTTTGCGAATAAGGGCTAGGAAAATTATCCTTTAGGTCGTTATCCGCACCATCGTTTCCTGAAGCATGAAGTATCAAAACATCTTTTGATGCGGCATAACGAATGGCGCTATCTACCCATGGCTTTTCTGGGGAAAACGATTTTCCAAAACTCATATTAATCAGTTTTGCGCCATTATCAACAGCATATCTAATTCCAAGTGCTACATCTTTATCGTATTCATCTCCATCAGGAATCACTCTAACCATCATGACTAATACATTATCGGCTACACCATCCATTCCAATGCCATTATTTCTTTTCGCTGCGATGATGCCAGTAACATGTGTTCCATGCATAGGATTGGGGCCCATCACATCATTATTCCCATAATGATTATCGGAAAAGTCAGCATAATTATCTTGTACGATTTGAGAACGATAGTCAACAGGAACCTGTTCCTTTGATTCAAATGCAGCTTTCTTTCCATCAATATATTCGTCTAATTCTTCAATGGTACTTCTATTTGTTTCCTCAGATTCTATCCCTAAAATCTTCATACAGGTGAGGTATCCCAATTTTGCCTCCCTGCCAATTTTTGAATTTGGCTCAAATTTTTCAAGTGTTTCCACTGTGTATTCTTCCTGTTCTAATTCTTTTCTTAAAATTTTATCATGCTTTTTAATCGCTTTAGCAGTAATATCTACATACATCAATTCAGTTTGCTCTTCTGCACTGAAATTTAATTCTGAAGCAGCCTTTTTCCAGAGAGTATAATGTGATTTTTCGTCATAACTAAGCGTGGTTGTATCAATCGTTTTATATAAGAATTCGGCTTTATAATGGTGATATATTCTAGATCTTTCATCGGAACATTTCTTGACATTTCTCCCATCTTTACCCCCTAAAAAATTCCAACCATACACATCATCTATATACCCGTTTCCATCATCGTCGATTCCATTTCCAGGGATTTCTTTAGGGTTTCTCCATAAATTATCTTTCAGATCTTCATGTGTGGTGTCAACACCCGAATCCAAAACTGCTACTATCACTTGTTTTGATTGCCTGTTATGCTCTTTTAAAAACTGATAGGCTTTGTTTAAGCTGATGCCATAATAATGATCATCTATCTGATCTAACAAATGCCAACCTTTTGGAATATCCTGTGCAAAGGCCTTAAAAGAGAACAAGGAAATGCATAGAAAAACAAAAACAATCGATAGTCGCTTCATTATTAAGGATTCATTCCCTACAAATTTGCGAAAACCTCTTGATATTGAATTAAAACAGGCGCAGTTTTATGAAAATGTTAAGTTTATCAGGGATGGTTTAGGATAAGAAAAATACAAAATCCTTAAAAAAGCGTTTGTACACCATGTGCAACTTTGAACTCCTGTTGTAAGAGCCATTTTTTACGCCACATCCCCCCTGAATAACCTGTCAGCGATCGGTCGCTTCCAATAACTCTATGGCAGGGTACTATAATGGCAATTTTATTCTTTCCATTGGTGCTTGCGGCAGCTCTAATAACTTTTGGATCACCCATTTTTTTGGCAAGATCCATATAGCTGATTGTTTTTCCATAGGCAATGCCTAATAAATGATTCCAAACTCGAATCTGAAAATCAGTACCCTCTTGGTGTACTGGAATGGTGAAATTTCTTCTAGTACCATGAAAGTATTCTATCAATTCTTCTGTGCATTGGTGCATTATTTCTGTAATACCAGGTTCACCATGTTCCATTTGATCTGATTCGTCTACAAAACTAAGTACACCTATATACTGGTCAGTTCCACCAATTTTTAAAAGGCCAATAGGGCTCTCGTAATAGGTAAAATGAAATTCGCTCATCGGTTCCAAAACGTTTAAACCAAGTTATAATAAATTAATCCAACAAAGCAGATAAAGCCAATAATTCTACTTTCTTATAATCGTTCAATATATTGCTAAAACATTTTGATGTTTCCCTAATTAATAATTGAATGATTTGCTTATGTGATAGGGGTTTGAAAAAAGATGCTTTGGGAATTTGTCCGATTTTTGCAAAATAGGTTTCAATGTCTTTGTGCGAAAACGCCTGCCCAGTAGTGCTATCAATATAAAATTGGATAAATTCCTGAGGATTCCCGATTTGAGAAGCCGGGTCATAATCTGATTGAAAAAAAGCGATGATACACTGTTTTGGAATATTAATCACCCTTGCATTAATATCTAATTGTTCACACATTACCTGATAAATAATCCCATTCGTGATAGCATTTCCTTTTTTAGAGGATAGTACCTTATTGATACAAAAGTCTTCAGGACATTCGTGGTTGATCTCAACACCTTTTAAATGAAAATATTTGTAAAGTATGCTGGATAAAACATTTGCTTGTTCAAGTGGAGTAAGAAAGTTATTCAGTTCTAACCAAACATTTCTTCTTAGTTTTTCAATGTCTTGAAGTACCGGACTACTTTGTAAATCTGGATATTGGAATTTAGAAACAAGTAAAGCCCCGAATAAAAGGTCGTTATAAGCACTATCTCGCCACTCAATAATATCATTTGTAAGATCACAATAATGTAACCGATGAATGATCATTTCAATTCTTTCTTGTAGGGCATCGCTCAAAGTGGTTTCCCATAGATGTTCCAGATTGGGAATAATGGCTTTCCCATAAGCAACTATTTTTTCCGAAACCGTATAATAGACTTCCTCATCCGGATCATCGATCAACGTAAATAATGCGGTAATCTCTTTCGTAGTTTGCATATGGATCATTTTGAAAATGACAGCAATAGGGTTTAACCATTCTCTGTGATTATTCTATACCAAACTAACAATTAATTAACTGAATAATAGCAATTTAGTTATTCTATTTGTGTGGAAATATCAGCCTTTTATGGCATAATAATTCTCAATTTCAAACGTTCGGTACTTTCTTTTAGGATAACAATGCAATTTTAACATGAGTATCTAAATAGAAAGTTTAGTTTTGTTGCTTATTTTAATTTGCTTTTATGTCCGATTTTGCCATACCTAAGTTTCCTGTAGTAACCCAATCTCTTCATGCTGAATTGAAAAAAAGGGTGCAAGCCTATTTCGATGAAAGAGGAATAGAATCAACAGGTACACCAAAGCTTTTTACAAAAGCTATTATGATGGTCATTGCTTTTATTGCTTTATATGTACAATTATTGGTTTGGACGCCAGTATGGTATGTGGGCGTTTTTGAAAGCATCATTCTTGGTGGGTTAGTTGCAGCAATTGGATTTAATGTGATGCATGATGGAAGTCACGGAAGTTTTAGCACTAATAAATGGATCAATAGGATTGCTGCTTCATCAATTAGTATGCTAGGAGCCAATCATTTTATGTGGAATATGAAGCATAATATGATTCATCATAGTTTCACCAATATTGCAGGGGTTGATGATGATATTGAAATAGGCATTTTAATGCGTATGGCACCCACTCAGAAACGCCTCAAGATGCATAAATTTCAGCAATACTATTTTTGGTTCTTGTATATGTTGCTGTATTTATTCTGGATTTTCTTTACTGATTATAAAAAATATTTTTCTAAGAAGATTGGCAATGTGCCGTTAAAGACCATGTCTATCGGCGATCATTTTGAATTTTGGGGAGTAAAATTATATCATGCGGCTTTCTTCATTGTGATTCCAATATATGCGGTGGGATGGTTAACCTGGTTAATTGGTTTTTGTATCATGAGCGTTGTTGCTGGTTTTTTATTAAGTATTGTCTTCCAATTAGCACATACCATTGAACATACTGCTTTTCCAATTGCAGATGTAGAATCGCACAAAATGCCTGATGAATTTGCAGCTCATCAAATTAAAACAACTGCTAATTTTGCCACAAGAAATAAACTAGTTAGTTGGTTAGTGGGAGGTTTGAATTTTCAGATTGAACACCACCTCTTTCCAAAAGTTTCGCACGTGCATTATCCTGCAATCAGCAAAATTGTAAGAAAAGTTTGTGCAGAATATCAGTTGAAATACATAGAATACCCTACTATGGGAAGGGCTGTACTGGCACATGTTAGATTCTTACGTTCTATGGGAAGGGCTTAGATTACTTCTTTTTGATGGCTTTTTTTACTGCTTTTTTGGCTGGTGCTTTTTTAGTGGAACTGCTTGACTTTTTTGCAGTAGTCTTCAATTTTTTAGTAAATGCTCCCGGTACTTGTGCCTCAATCATTTTTTTAATCTCTTCCAATTCTACAATGGCAAGGTCTTCTGGCAAAAACTTAGTGCCATCTGCTTTTTTGCCTAATTTCAACATCTTTTTCTGGAAACGAATAAAGGCACCCCAGCGACCATTCTCTATGGAAATTTTTTCTGCTGGCCATTGCCTGATAAACCGATTGGCTTCTTTGTCAACCTTCTTTTCAATAAGCGCATTGATATCAGCCTGACTTAAATTGTCAAAATCATATGCCCTAGGAATATTTATATAGAGGTCGTTCCATTTTATAAAAGGCCCAAATCTTCCCTTGCCTTTTGTGACAGGTAATTCTTCAAAAAAACCAATCGGCGCATCTGCCAATTGTTTTTCAGTAATTAAGAGGATCGCTCTTTCAAGGTCCATGGTGTGAAGATCTTCACCTTTAGGAATGGAAATAAATTGTTCCCCTAATTTAATATAAGGTCCAAACCTTCCAATATTCACCAATAATTCCTGTCCTTCGTATTCTCCAATAGTTCTTGGCAGATCAAACAATTGCATGGCTTCTTCCATGGTAATTGTTTCGATACTTTGTGATTGTTTTAGCTTTGCAAAACGTGGCTTATCTTCCTCAATACTGCTATCTCCGATCTGAACCATTGGACCGTATCTTCCCATTCGGGCGATAACTTTTTTACCAGTAGGTTCATCAATTCCTAATTCCCTTTCACCTTTAGCTCTTTCTGCAGTTTCAAGTGTATGTTCGATGGTAGAATGGAATGGTTTGTAAAACCCATCAATCATGTTACTCCAGACAATTTTGCCATCGGCAATTTCATCAAATTCTTGTTCTATTTTGGCTGTAAAACCAAAGTCCATGACTTTAGTGAAGTGCTGTTTTAGAAAATCTGTTACAACCATTCCTAAATCTGTAGGGAATAATTTTGATTTTTCTGCACCAGTGTTTTCTGAAATAATTTGTTTTTCTATTTCGTTCGCAGGATTTAAAGTGTAGACAATACTTTGTCTTTTTATAGCGTCTTTATCTCTTTTTTCCACATAATTCCGCTTCATAATGGTTGTAATAGTAGGAGCGTAGGTAGATGGTCGGCCGATTCCAAGCTCTTCTAGTTTTTTTACTAAAGAGGCTTCCGTATATCTTGCCGAAGCACGAGAAAACTTTTCGCTGGCACTTAATAGTGTTAAATCCAGAGTTTGCTTGATGGCAAGTTGTGGCAACATACCTTCTGTATCTTCTTCTTCATCATCATCCTTACTTTCTAAATAAACTTTCAAAAAACCATCAAATTTCATCACTTCACCAGTGGCTTGTAGGTGTTCTTTATTGGTACTGATTTCAATACTTGCAGTTGTTTTTTCAAAAGCTGCATCAGACATCTGACTGGCAATAGTTCTTTTCCAGATTAATTCATACAGCCTTCTGGTTTCATCGTCAGCAATAGTATGATGGTTCATATAGGTAGGACGAATGGCTTCGTGCGCCTCCTGTGCTGATTCGTTCTTATTCTTAAATTTTCTTGGTTGGTGGTAATTCTTTCCGAAAGCTGTACTGATCTCGTTTTGAATATCGGCTAAAGCAGTATCACTTAAATTGATACTATCAGTACGCATATAAGTAATCTTACCACTTTCATAAAGTTTCTGTGCCAGTAACATTGTTTTACTAACACTATAACCCATTTTTCGTGACGCTTCCTGCTGAAGTGTAGAGGTTGTAAAAGGCGCTGCTGGAGTTCTTTTGGTTGGTTTTACCTGAATTTCTGTAACGGTATATCCTGCATTTTTACAAGTTTCTAAGAATTTTTTGGCTGCTTCTTCTTTTGCAAATTTTGTAGGCCCTTCTGCCTTGAAGCTTACTTTTTTCCCATAAATATCAAGCGCAGTGAATGCCGCTTCAATTTTAAAACTGCTTTCAGTTACGAATTGGTTGATTTCTCTTTCTCTTTCTACTACTAATCTTACCGCCACACTCTGAACCCTACCGGCACTTAAGCTTCTTTGCATTCCGATTTTACGCCATAAAACCGGACTGAGTTCAAAACCTACTAATCTATCTAAAACGCGTCGAGCCTGTTGCGCATTCACCAAATTCATATTGATAAGCCTAGGATTTGCTACCGCTTTTTTGATTGCAGGAGCAGTGATTTCATGGAATACGATCCTTTTTGTAGTCTTCGGGTCAAGACCTAAGACTTCTGCCAAATGCCAACTAATGCTTTCTCCCTCACGGTCCTCATCCGATGCAAGCCAAACTTCAGTTGATTTTTTTGCAAGCTGTCGGAGTTCTTTCACTACTTTTTCCTTGTCTTCTGGTACCTTATATCTAGGTAAATAATGATTATTCACATCGATCCCCATATCGTCTTTTTCAAGATCACGAATATGACCAAAACAGCTTCTTACTTCAAAATCAGACCCTAGGATCTTTTCGATTGTTTTAGCTTTTGCAGGTGACTCAACGATCAGTAGATTTTTTGCCATAATACTCAAAACCGCCATGGGCAGTGATTTGATGAATTTTTTGCTATATGTTTTTACCTTAAAACTCCCCAAGGAGACTCCCTTGGAGTTTTAGTAGTTTGGATGCAATATTAGGTCAAACCTTCAAATTCCAAAAAATATCAATTTAAGCCTTCTCTGAAAAAAAGATCAATCGTATTACTGATTGAGGCTTCTTTATAGATTCTACTATGTCCTAAACCCTCAGTAATTATAAACTGAATATTTGTTGGTTTTTCAGTTATGATAGGTAATACATCCTCAAAAAGACAGATTTTATCATCTTTATCATGCACCCATAAAATAGATGATTTGATATGTTTGATGGCGTATGTTACGGAAATATTATCAATTGTTTCATGTGTCATTTCTCTGATAATCTGCTCAAAAGCATTCTTAAATTTCTGATCTACAGAAAGAAGGCTATAAAAATGTTGAATGGCACTATCCGTTTTAATAGCTGGTGCGATTAACACTAAACGTCTTTGGGATTGATTTGAAAATTCTTTAAATGCTAGAGAACCGGCTAATCCTCCTAAAGAATGACCCATCAAACCGTAAAATGGTCCAAATCCTGCTTCTATTTTTAGTATTGCTTCTTTATAGATGAGTGCATTAATTAGTTTCCCTTCACTTAGTCCATGAGCTGGTGCGTCAAAGGCGACCACTTCAAAGCCTTGTTTTTTAAAAAGACTCACATACTTTTCGAATTTATAGCTATAGCTACTAAATCCGTGCAGTATCAATATTTTCTTTCCGTTTGGATGCGGAGGCATAAATCTAAAGCCCTTTAATAAAATACCATTTATTAATAATTGAAGCTTTTCTGCTTTATGAAATAAGGGTGGTTCTTTTAGCTTTTTTGCTGGTTTTCTTGGAGTACAGAAAAGTTTATAGGCCATTTCTGCTGCTTTTCTGGGCGAAACAAGGCCAATTGTATGAATTTTTGTTTTATAATACGTGATAGCTAACTGCTGTGATAATTTCATTTTCATATAATTCGCAAATATAGTGAGGATGGGATGATGGCTCTCTCAATTATAAACAGTTGTAAGAATTTTCGCATTTCGAAGTGTTTATGAACCATTGAACCAATACTTTTGCAGCAAATAAGGTTCTCATGTATAATATAACAATTGAATTTGAGCAAAAGGGTCTTTTGCCAATTACATTGAATGCCATTAAGGAAGGAGATAGTTTGTTAGAAGTTTGCCTCGATAATGGCATAGAATTACACCATAATTGTGGGGCTGTCTGCGCTTGTAGTACTTGTCATCTTTACGTGGAAAGTGGTTCAGCGTTTATTCAGGAATTGTCTGATAGAGAAGAAGATTTTATCGATAGAGCAGTGAATCCAAAAATCAATTCCCGTTTAGGTTGTCAGTGTGTTTTAGAAAAAGGAACGGGGGCAATAAAGATCACAATACCCGATCAATCTCAATTTTTAGGAGAATAAATTCATTTAATTTTTTGAATAGAAAGTAGTATGACCCATTTTGAACCGCCCATTTACTGGAATGATCATGAAGATATTGCCATGAAACTATATGAAAGATTCGGAGATGATTTTTCAGAGTCGAAAATTTATCGAATTCGGTTTACCGATTTATTAGAATGGATTTTAGAAACCCCCAGGTTCGAAGGCACAAAAGAACAAAGTACGGAAGGGCATTTAGAAATGATTCAAAGTGCCTGGGTATATGAATGGCGCGATAATCAAAAATAACAATTACTGCTTTTCAGCAAAACATCCTTTTCTTGTCTTAATTTCATAGTACAATATGAATATTTTAAAACAGTTTAATTCAATTTCTTGTTTTGTATTTGACATGGATGGTGTTTTAACAGATGGCACTCTTTTAGTGTTGCCAGAAGGCGTAATGGCAAGAAAAATGAATATTAAAGATGGGTATGCTTTGCAGCTGGCTGTAAAAAAGGGATACCGTGTTTTAGTGATTTCAGGAGGTAATTCTCCGGAAGTAAAAGAACGGTTATTGAAATTGGGCATAACAGAAGTGTGGATGCAGGTTTCAGATAAGGAAGCTTTATTAAAACAATGGTTATTAGACAATCAGGTTCCTTCTTCTGAAGTTCTATTTATGGGAGATGATGTTCCGGATTTACAAATAATGAATTTGGCAGCTTTGAAGGCTTGTCCTGCTGATGCAGCTATAGATATTAAAAATTCGGTAGACTTTATTTCTATTCATAAAGGTGGGGAAGGTTGTGTGAGAGAAGTTATTGAGAAAGTGATGAAGCTAAGGGGCAACTGGGATACGGAAACCGGATTAAGGGCACAATAGGATGAATTAATAATTAATCATTTTTTTTGAAATTAATTACTGCGTTTTTACGTTTGATACGATGGCCTAACCTCGTATTTATTGCCCTTACTCAGGTATTGTTTGAGTATGGTATTTATGATCGAGTATTTAGTAAAGAATTGCAGGTACATGCCCCATTCTATTTACTTGTAATCGCTTCGGTATTAATAGCAGCAGGTGGCTATATCATTAATGATTATTTTGATTTGGATATTGATCAAATTAATAAACCAGAAAAAGTGGTGGTTAATTCATTGATTAATAGAAGATGGGTTATATTTTGGCATATGTTCCTTAGTTTAATTGGAATTTATTGCACCATGTTTGCATTGCATTTTACGGAGTATTGGCATTTGATTTTGGCAAATATGTGTAGCGTTGTTTTTCTTTGGATTTATAGTACATCGTTAAAAAAACAATTGCTAATAGGTAATATATTGATATCATTATTGACAGCTTGGGTGATAGGGATTTTATATTTTTCAAAATATCCTTTAAACGATTTTCCGAATACAAATTATTCTTCTAACCAAAACGTTCGTTTCTTTCGATTATCGGTTCTGTATGCAGGATTTGCATTTATAATTTCACTCATTCGAGAAGTAGTAAAAGACCTTGAAGACATGGAGGGTGACCGGAAATATGGAGGTCGAACGATGCCCATTGTCTGGGGGGTAAATGCAAGTAAAGTATTTATATCAGTATGGTTAATTGTATTAATTACAACCCTTATCATTGTTCAGTTGTATGTAATTCAACTCGGTTGGTGGTTTAGTATATTGTATTGCCTTATTTTAATTGTGGCACCTTTACTTTATGTGTTCAAAAAATTGTTTTCAGCGTATACGGCATCTGATTATCATTATTTGAGTATAATTATAAAAATGGTAATGTTTACAGGAATACTTTCTATGATTTTTTTTAGATACTATCAATAACTTTGCAGAAATTTTCCTAGATGAAAGATTTTATACTTGCTTCACAATCGCCCAGAAGAAAACTTTTATTAGAATGGGCTGAAATGTCTTTTGAAGTAATTGTTAAGTCAACCGAAGAGGTTTTTCCGGATGGACTTTCTATTGATGAAATACCTGTATATATTGCCCGACAGAAAGCAATTGCAGTTAAAGCATATATACAAACAGCATATCATCAGATGTACGCAAGAAAACCAATTTTGGCTGCTGATACCCTTGTTGTATTGGAAAATGAAATTATCGGAAAGCCGAAAGATCGAGATCATGCAATAGAAATTCTCAATAAGCTTTCCGGAAAAAAACACCAGGTAATTACTGGCGTTGTAATACTTCACGAAGAAGGCGAGATTGCTTTTATAGATACCACAGAAGTGGAATTTTATCCTTTAACATTATCTCAGATAGAGTATTATGTGGACCATTATGAACCCTTCGATAAGGCTGGAGCTTATGCTATTCAGGAATGGATTGGGGTGGTAGGTATAAAATCTGTGAAGGGTGACTTTTATAATGTAATGGGTTTGCCCATCAGTAGGGTAGTTCAAGCTTTTCAAAACATTTTAGTATAATTATTTTTTAAGTATTGTCATTGATATAAAAGGCTACTAATTTTCTGTAGAACCTTTTTTATGAATGAAAACCTGTTACAATTTATTTGGAAGAACCGATTCTTTAGTAAAGGGCCTTATCATACTATTGAAGGAAGTATGATAGAGATCCTAAATACTGGGATACAAAATTTTAATCAGGGTCCTGACTTTTTAAATGCAAGGATCAGAATCGAAAATACAGAATGGGCGGGCAATATAGAATTGCATATTCATACATCAGACTGGTACAAACATGAGCATGAAAATGATCCTAATTTTCGAAACATTATTCTACATGTAGTTTGGATTAATGATCTATCCATTTTTGATCAAGTTGCTGCAGCATTTCCTACACTTTGTATACAACCTTATATTTCAAATCATTTATTGAGCAGATATGCTGGCTTAATGGTTAATAATCCATTTGCAAAGCCCTGTGGTTCATTTCTACCTGCTATGAGCCAATTAAAATGGATGTCATGGAAAGAGCGATTGGTTGTTGAAAGACTAGAAAGAAAGGCAGTTAAAATTTGTAACTATTTAATTGATGTGAAACAGAATTGGGAAATGGTTAGTTGGTGGTTATTAGCTGCGAATATGGGGCTTAAAGTAAATGAACACTTATTTGAATCTGTCGCTCGTTCCATTCCTTTAAAAATTATTGCAAATCACAGAAATCGAATTCAACAACTAGAAGCACTGTTGCTGGGACAGGCGAATCTACTGAATGAAACCTTTGATGAGCTTTATCCCCAAATGCTACAAAAGGAATTTCGTTTTTTACAAAAAAAGTATCGGTTAGAAAAACAAATGATACAACCTGCCTTTTTAAGAATGCGACCAGCATCATTTCCCACATTGAGGTTGGCTCAATTGGCAATGTTAATGCAAGAAAATGATCATCTTTTCGATTTTTTTAAAAATGCAGAAAATGTTAATGAAGTTCAAAAGAAGTTAATGGTAAAACCAAATGACTTTTGGTTATATCATTATCGCTTTGATGATCCTGGAAGATTTAAAGAAAAAAGGCTGGGATTTGCAATGGTTAATTCAATAATAATCAATACGGTTATCCCTTTGTTATTTGCCTATGGTTTAATGATGAGAGAACCTATCTATCAAGAAAGGGCTTTAAATTGGTTGATGAAAATAAGTGCTGAAAAAAATCGGGTAACCAATATTTGGACTTCCTATCAAGTATTTAATCAGACGGCATTTGATTCACAGGCATTATTAGAACTCAGCAATTGTTATTGCCAAGAAAAACGATGTCTTGAATGTACCGTAGGTATTTCTATACTTGGAAATTCATTACCAATTAAAAGCCATATCTAATTCAATATCAGGATGCAAGCTTCTTTCCACAGGACAGGTTCTTGCAGTTCTCTCTAAAATTTCCTTTTGTTTGTCATCTAAATTCAAATGAGCTGGAAAATAGAGATGAGCAATTAGTTTACCAATTCTTCGAGGATCAGAAACCATAATTTTTGTTACTTCTACTCTGGCTCCATCAAGTACAATATTCATGGTATTTGCTTTGATGGCCATTGTAGTAATCATACAGGTGCCAAGTGAAGTTGCCAATAAGTCAGTGGGTGAAAAACGCTCGCCCTTACCTTGGTTATCAGAAGGTGCATCTGTCTCAATTTCTGTTGAACTTTGTAAATGGATGGCACTTGTTCTTAGTCCACCTTTATAAATAATTTGTGAAGTCATTGCATCAATTTTGCCCTAAATTTACTGCATCAAAACAAAAGAAGTGAAGCAAGCCTTTTTAATTTTATCAATTCTTTGTACGGTAGTAGTATCGGCGCAACAAAAACAACCAAGTTCTGCAGCTCAGGATAAAGCCCAGAAAAAGGCTGAAAAGCGGGAGCGTATCAATATGTTAATAAAGCAGGAGGAAGAAGGAGCGCTGATTTTTCAAAAGCAATCTGCATTTGGATTCAAATTCAATACGGATGGTTGGGGTTTCTTTTTAGAGAAGGGGAAATACAAGACGATCTCAAAAACCAATTTATGGTGGCTGGAAATTGGGGAACGCAAGGATAAAAAAGAAGAAAAGGTTCCAACCCTTAGCACTTCACAGGGTTTTGTGGTATTCTCTAGTTATATTTTCGGTAAGCAAAATAATTTTTATTATGCGAAGCTGGGCTTTGGTCAACAAAAGCTGATCGGGGGCAAAGGGAATAAAAATGGGGTAGCAGTATCAGCGATATATGGAGCTGGATTCTCTGCAGGCTTATTAAAACCCTATTATATTGAAATTGAAAAGCCTTTTGGAAGTGGAATAAAACAAGATATTAAATATAATAATAATGATAGCGTCTTTTTAAATCCTACCAACATTGTTGGTCATTCCAGTCTTGGAAAAGGGTTTAATGAAATACAATTCGTTCCTGGAGCCTATGCTAGAACCTCACTTAGGTTTGATTATGGAAGGTATAACGAACTTATAAGTGCTTTGGAAATAGGATTAAATGCGGAATACTATTCTAAGTCAATGCCAATCATGGTTTCAGGGGAACCCAAAAAATTCTTCTTAAATGCGTATGTTTCTATCGTATTTGGTAAACGAAAATGATTTTTTTTTGTTCTCTTTGCACCAAGCTGCTAAAAATTGCTGATAGGAACATATCGGGATTATTAGCGTTACAATTATTATAAACTGATCAAGGAAAAGAGGCATGCAAGAACTACCAGTTATTCCATCTATAGATAATACATCCACAAGATTACAAAAGCCCAATTGGCTTAGGGTTAAATTGCCTATTGGTGAAAGTTATAAGCATGTTCGGGGATTAGTAGATCATCACAAACTTCATACTATTTGTGAGAGTGGCAATTGCCCTAATATGGGAGAATGCTGGGGAGAAGGCACCGCCACTTTTATGATTCTTGGAAATATCTGTACCCGTTCTTGCGGGTTTTGTGCAGTTGCAACAGGTAGACCGGATGCAGTTGATTGGGATGAACCGCAAAGGGTTGCTGAAGCCATTCATTTGATGAAGGTGAAGCATGCCGTTTTAACCAGTGTTGACCGGGATGAATTAAAAGATGGAGGATCCATCATCTGGTATAATACTATAAAAGCGGTGAGGTCTTTAAGTCCGACCACCACTTTAGAAACCTTGATTCCAGATTTCAGGGGGATTACAGACCAAATTCAAAGAATTATTGATGCGGCTCCAGATGTTGTTAGTCATAATATTGAAACGGTAGAGCGAATCACTCGTCAGGTTCGGATACAAGCCAAATATCATCGCAGTTTAGAAGTGCTCAAAACCTTAAAACAGGGTGGAATGCGTACTAAAACAGGAATCATGTTAGGATTGGGTGAAACAAAAGAGGAAGTGATTCAGAGCATGAAAGATCTGGTAGCTGTTGGTACTGATGTATTAACACTTGGACAATACCTGCAGCCAACTAAAAAACATTTACCAGTACAAAGATTTGTACATCCAGATGAGTTTGCTGAGTTACGCGAAATTGGGTATAGTATTGGGTTTGACTATGTAGAGAGTGGGCCATTAGTTAGGTCATCTTATCATAGTGAAAAACATGTACATCCTGGAATTGGTCGCAACATTTGGCTAGCAGAAAAGCAGACTTCCTAAATTAGTCATTGCCCCATCTATAAGATTGATTATCTATTCCTGCAAGATCCAAAGCTCTATCTATCACAGTAGCTGCAGCTTCTTCGATGCTCGTAGGCTTACTATAAAAGGAAGGGCTACAGGGACATATAATTCCGCCAGCAAGGGTTACTGTTTCCATATTTTTAATATGAATCAAATTATAAGGAGTTTCTCTGACCATTAAGATCAATTTCCTTCTTTCTTTTAGTACCACATCTGCTGCTCTGGTTACAAGATCATCACTTACTCCAGTTGCAATTCTTCCTAAAGTTCCCATACTACATGGCACTACAAACATGCAATCGTATTTAGCAGAACCTGAAGCAAAAGGGGCGTTGAAATTATGCTTTTCAAAAAAACGAAAAGGCAGATCTAAATAAGACTGATTTCCCATTTCTGTTTCCCATACAGTTTTGGCATTTTGACTCATCACTATTGAAATATCTTCAATCTGATGAGCCGCTTTTTGTAATTTATCCAATAATATTTTTGCATAAACCGATCCACTCGCTCCAGTAATGGCCACCACAATTTTATGCTTCATAGTACGGTTTTAGATAGAACAAAATTAGGGTGTAAAAGTTTATCAGATGAAGCAAAAAAAAGTCCCTGCACCGCAGGGACTAATATTATCAAAGACTATTCTATTTTGCTTTATACATCAGCTCATAGTATTCATGTGCCATTCTATTACTATCAAACTGCCAACGTACATCCATCATACCATTTTTCATGATTTGTCTCCAGGTATCTGGTTGTTCATAGTAAAGAGGAAGTATTTGCTGATTTAAAATTTCATATATTTTGTTTAAATCATAATCATCTTGTTCTTGAACACTCATATTTGCGTAATCAGCTTTCGGTACCACAAAACCATTATTACCATGGTTAATGAATTCTGGAATCCAGCCGTCATCGGTAGAGAAATTCACGGAACCATTCATAGAAGCAGTCATGCCACTAGTTCCTGAAGCTTCGCGAGGTACTCGAGGATTATTTAACCAAACATCAGAAGCTTGTTTAAGACGTTTACTTAAACTAAGTTCATAGCCAATTAGAACAGATACATTCTTGTATTTTTTGCTAATCTGAACCAAGTTGTTAAACTGTGTAATGGCTGGGTAATCTAAAGGGTAAGGTTTTCCTGCCCATATAATTTGAACGGGATATTTAGTATTCGCTAATAAATTTTCGAATTTTTCTTCATCCCAGCTCAACATATCAGCACGCTTGTATCCTGCAAAACGGCGGGCCCAAACTATCGTAAATACATTTGGATCGAATATTTTTCCGGTTTGATCTGCTACAATTTCAAATGCCCTTTTCTTTAAATATTTTTTTCTGTCATCAAAACTAAAATCGTTTTTTTCTTCTAAAGAACGATACAATTGTTTGTCAGCCCAATAATGCCAGTTTTGAGCATTGGTAATATTAATAATCGGGCAAATGCCTTCATAGTGCGACCACATTTCTCTACTCACTTCTCCATGCAATGCAGATACGCCATTTGCTTTTCTAGCAAATCTGAGCGCCACCAATGAGTGATTAAATTGATCATCTTTAATACCAGTTAGTTTGCGGACTTCATCTAAACTTAACCCGCAGAAATAACTCATTTTTTGGCAGAGATAAATATCGTGTTTTTCATTACCCGCTTCCTCAGGAGTATGGGTAGTGAAAACTAAATGCTCTTTAACTTTTTCTACGCTTTTGAATTTATTCAGAAGATAAAAAGCTGCTGAAATACCATGTGCTTCATTTAAGTGGTACACTTCAGGATTGAAACCCAGTTCATCAATTAATTTAGCACCTCCAATTCCAAGTAGAATAAACTGAGCAACTTTTGTAGCCACATTTGCGTCGTATAAACGATGTGTGATAGTTTGTGATACATAATCATTCTCTGGTAAATCGGTGCTCAATAGAAACAAAGGAGCACTTTTAAATGTTTCTGGATTTAGATAGTAAGCTTTCACCCATACAGGATGATCATGAATTAAAATTTGAAATTTAATATCAGTTTCTTCCAAATAACTATGCATTTTTTCCATGAATGTTACCTGCAAGGTTTGATCCTGATTTCTGGCTTGATCATAATAGCCATATTTCCATAAAATACCAACGCCAATCATATTCTGGCGTAATTCATATGCACTACGTAAATGTGAACCAGCTAAAAAACCTAATCCACCACTATATATTTTTAGTGGTTGATGAATAGCAAACTCCATTGAAAAGTAGGCAGCTTTTTTTGCATATTGTTCGTCTACTGAATAAGGGACCTGAAAACTTCTAAAATTCATAAATTCTTATTTCGTTATCATTTAATCTTCCGCAAGGTAAGCGTTTTATCTAAAATGTAATTTTTACACATTAAATCAACATTATTTAAATAAATGGCCCCCAAAATGCATTATTTCTTTTTGTTATTTCTTGGTTCTTTTTTGCGAGTGTATTGGTCATCAAAAAAACATTTGATACCGCGATGATTACCACAGGATCCGGTTTCCTTAAAACTGATTTCATTATCTTCAAAAATAAAATCAATAACACATGGGTCACCATTATAAGTATAGATTCCATGTGTGGCATCTTTCATTTTAAAATCTCCTTTTAATTCTCCAATACAGGAAGCTTCATTTTTTTCAAAATGTAAGAAGAAGGAATAGGTGGAAGTATTTTTACCATCTCTTATGGAAATGAAATTCCTTTTGTCTTGCGCATAATCTGCACTGAATTTATTTTTATGAGGTAGCGTATCAATGGGATTAATGATATTAGTTTTAGAAGGGCTTTCGTTTGAGTCATTAATCACAACCATAAAACCAACTCCTGCAGTGTATACCCAGCCTGATCTTGAAAACTGAACTAAATTTTCTTTGCCTGGTTTTTCTTGACTTAACACGAAAGTTGGTTCCTTATTAATGCTGAAGGAATGCACATAGTCGTCTTGTGTACTGTTGTCTATTAAGAATTTGGATGCTAAATATTTATTTGATTTTGTTTCGATCACAAATACAATCATTTCAATTTTGTGTTTCAATACCATGTTCACTAAAAGATAGCTTTCTTTTTCTTTTATGATTTTTCCAACAGGGTAGAAAGAAGCAGTTTTTTCCTTACCAATATATTTTGCAGTTACAGAGTCTGGAATAAATTGGTTGATTGCTTTTAATCCTATTCTGGTTGTATCTGAAAGTTTTGTGAAATTGCTGTCTGCCGCTACATAATTTCCTGAAATGACAGGAAAAATGGAAAGAAAATCCTTTGCTTTTAAAGGAGTAGAACCCGATAAATCAAGTTTTTTTTCACCACATGCAATCAGGAGTAGTAAAAATACATAACACAAATTCTTAGGCATGAATCTATTATTTGCATAAAAATAAGTGTTTCATCCTTTCTACTGTTATTAACTATTGTATAAATGGACTTTATTATTTAGATTTGTCTAAAAATAATTTTAGACAAGATGAATTTAACTGTAGCAGAGGAGAATTATATCAAAGCCATTTTTCATTTACAACTTGATGAAGGGAATGTAAGTACTAATCAGTTAGCTGCTTCCTTACATACCAAACCAGCATCTGTTACAGATATGCTAAAAAAACTCACCAATAAAAATTTATTGAATTACGAACCCTATCAAGGGGTAAGGCTTAGTAAAGAAGGGAAAAGGCAAGCTTTAATTATTGTTCGAAAACACCGTTTATGGGAATATTTTTTAGTGGATAAATTGCAATTTGGATGGGATGAAGTACACGAAGTTGCGGAAGAATTGGAACATGTGAGAAGTAAGAAATTAGTGGATAAATTAGATTCATTTTTGGGTCACCCAAAATTTGATCCTCATGGTGATCCCATTCCTGATAGCCATGGTAATATGGTTACAATCCGTCAGTTCAATTTAATAGATGTTAAACCAGGCTCTATGGTGGAAGTATGTAGTGTGGGAGTTCAATCAGCAGAATTGCTTGAACTTTTGCGACATAAAAATATTGGTATTGGAACCGTATTTCAAACAGTTAGAAAATTTGATTTTGATAACTCCATTGAAATAAGTTTTAAAAACAGTCGGAGTGTTAATATCAGCCAACAACTAGCACAGGCATTATTTGTAAAATTAATTTGAAATGAATTCATCTTTTCAGAATCAAAACTCACTTAGTGAGGTTCACGAATCGGTGGATATGAGACATAGCACCAAAGGCTGGAGAAGATTATTTGCATATATGGGGCCTGCATATCTTGTGAGCGTTGGATATATGGACCCCGGGAATTGGGCAACAGATTTGCAAGGTGGGGCACAGTTTGGCTATAGTTTAATTTGGGTTTTGCTGATGAGCAACTTAATGGCTTTGTTATTACAAAGTTTAAGTGCCAGATTAGGGATTGTAAGAAGAAGAGATTTAGCCCAAGCTAATAGAGAAGTGTATCCTCCCGTAGTAAACTTTTGTTTGTATGTTTTTGCTGAAATTGCTATTGCAGCCTGTGATTTAGCGGAGGTACTTGGTATGGCATTGGGCATCTATTTATTAACCGGACTACCCTTGATTTGGGGCGTTTGTATCACCGTCTTAGATACACTATTGTTACTTTGGTTACAAAATTTTGGGATCCGTAAATTAGAAGCCTTTATACTTTCACTTGTGGTTGTGATAGGTATTTCTTTTTTCGCAGAACTATTTTTTGCTAAACCCGATTTGCATCAAATAGCATCTGGATTTATTCCAGGTTTATTGAGTAAAAATGCACTTTATATTGCAGTAGGAATTATTGGAGCCACAGTGATGCCGCATAATCTTTACCTCCATTCTGCGCTAGTTCAAACCAGGAAAATAAAATCAGATAAAGAGGGGATAAAAAATGCATTGCGCTTCAATATGATTGATAGCACCATTGCATTAAACGCAGCTTTTTTTGTGAATGCGGCAATATTAATATTAGCTGCTTCTGTGTTTTTCAGTTCCGGCAATACTCAGGTTGCAAAAATAGAAGACGCACATAAACTATTAGCTCCTTTATTAGGAAGTAAATTGGCCCCGATTCTTTTTGCAATTGCATTAATCGCTGCTGGTCAAAGCAGTACCATTACGGGCACACTTGCCGGTCAGATTGTAATGGAAGGCTATTTGCAATTGAGAATCAACCCGCTGCTAAGGAGGTTTATAACTAGGATGATTGCAATTACTCCCGCAATCATCACGATCCTTATTTATGGGAATGAAAGAATAGACGCTTTACTTGTTTTAAGTCAGGTTATACTCAGTGTGCAATTAGGTTTTGCTGTAATTCCTTTAATCCATTTTGTGAGTGATAAGGCAACCATGGGAGATTTTGCCATTAAAAAAACTACAAAAATTGCGGCCTGGTTAGTGGCTTGTATTTTGGTTTTTCTGAATGTAAAAATGGTGTTGGATCAATCCATAGATTTTTTTAATCAACCTGGTAATATTGTTTGGAAAATTTTGATTTTAATCGGAGCTGCAATTTTCATTTGGCTCTTTATCATGATGACCTTTCTTCCCATTTTCAAGAAAAGAAAATTACGTGATATTGCCCGCATGCACAATGATGTTCCCATTTTGCAAAATTTAGAAGTGAATGCAAATCGTATCATTGCAATTTCGCTTGATTTTTCTAAAGCAGATGAAAAATTGATTGCTTATGCTATTGCACAGGGGCAATCAGATGTTCGATATATTTTGATTCATATTGTTGAAAGCCCCTCCGCTAAATATTTTGGGGAAGCGAGTGATGATTATGAAACCAGAAAAGATCTGGAAAGGTTAGAAGCATTAAGTCAACAATTAATGAATGCCGGATACCTTGTAGAATATGTATTGGGTTATCGGAACCGGGTATCAGAAATAGTAAGAATCGTTAAATTGAAAGAAGCAGATATGCTGGTGATGGGCGCGCATGGGCATAAGGGAATAAAAGACTATATATTCGGAGAAACCATTGAAAGTGTAAGACACCAATTAGATATTCCGGTACTAATTGTGAAGGTATAATTAACCGAAATAGTTTACCTTGTGCCCTCTAAAATAAACAGATTAGCTATGTCTCAGAAAATTAAAGTACTTAATCCAGTAGTTGAGCTGGATGGTGATGAAATGACAAGGATTATTTGGAAGTTCATTAAAGACAAATTAATTCTTCCTTACCTAGACGTTGAAATAAAATATTATGATCTTGGCATGGAGTATCGTGACGAAACCAATGATCAAGTTACTGTGGATGCGGCAAACGCAATTAAACAGTATGGCGTTGGTATCAAATGTGCTACCATTACTCCGGATGAAGCAAGGGTAAAAGAGTTTAACCTAAAGCAAATGTGGAAAAGCCCTAACGGCACCATTCGTAATATATTAGATGGCACTGTTTTTCGTGAGCCAATTGTTTGTTCTAATGTACCTCGCTTGGTTCCAAACTGGACCGCACCAATTTGTATTGGTCGTCATGCTTTTGGTGATCAATACCGTGCCACTGATTTTGTTACAAAAGGGAAAGGGAAACTAACCATCAAATTTGAAGGAGAAGATGGTAATACTCAAGAGTTTGAAGTATTTAATTTTAAAGGAGATGGCGTTGCTTTGGCTATGTATAATACCGATGAAAGTATTTATGGTTTTGCAAGAGCTTGTTTTAATCAGGCTTTAACCAAAAAATGGCCGCTATATCTTTCTACAAAAAATACCATTTTGAAAAAATATGATGGACGCTTCAAAGATATTTTTGAAGAAGTGTATCAAAACGAATTCAAAATAACATTTGAAACTGCTGGTATTGTTTATGAGCATCGTTTAATTGATGATATGGTTGCCAGTGCATTAAAATGGAATGGTAATTTTGTATGGGCTTGTAAAAACTATGACGGCGACGTTCAAAGTGATACAGTAGCTCAGGGTTTTGGTTCTTTAGGTTTAATGACTTCTGTTTTAATTACTCCAGATGGTAAAACTATGGAAGCTGAAGCAGCTCATGGAACTGTAACCCGCCACTACCGCGAACATCAAAAAGGCAGACCAACTTCTACCAATCCAATTGCTTCCATTTTTGCATGGACCAGAGGATTAGAGTTTCGTGGTAAATTAGATAATAACCAAGAGTTGATTGATTTTTGTCAAGCCCTAGAGCAGGTATGTGTTGAAACTGTTGAGAGTGGTAAGATGACTAAAGACTTAGCTCTTTGTATCTATGGAAGTAAAATGAATCATGGAGAACATTATCTATATACTGAAGAATTCTTAGATGCGTTGGATCAAAATCTGAAAGTGAAACTAGGTAAATAGAAGTCGAAAGTCAAAATTAAAAATTCAAAAAAAAAGCCTCTGAT
>JBAXXT010000043.1:0-24644 GCA_037127755.1 Bacteroidota bacterium | reverse complement strand
CTAAAGGCCGGGGTTAATCTAATTGGATATGTTAACCCTAGGCTTCAGCCTAGGGGGCTGAGAATCCCTGATTAGATTGGGCTTTAGCCCTTACGCTGTGATATCCCCAAATTGAAAAACCCCAGCCTAAAGGCCGGGGTTAACAACTTTTTTATTAGTTTTTCGAAGGCTTATATTTTAATAACCTCTACAATTGCATCTAAATTGATGGGGCCGTGGATATGCGGGAATACTTCATCTATTGATCCTGCTAATTCAAAAATCAGTGGTCGTTCCACTTTGTCTTTTTGAATTTTAAGTTTGATTAAGTTTTCCTGACCCTTATAATAACGGTCCAAAACTCCTGCAACTTGCGCACTTGTACTGCAATGGATAAATCCTTCAGTTACCAAAGTGTCTGTTTCAAATTGCCCTTTCACTTGTGCTTCTGCCCATTTTTCAGGCGTTGTAACATGATATACGAAATTCGATTCCATAATTTATTATTTTAATGAACACACACTTCTTTCTTCTTCTCTATTTTTTTGACTTTTGAATTTCGACTTTTGAATTTTAACTTCTATCAAAGTACTCGTTTAATTCTTTGTTCTAATAACATCAGATCAACTAAAACCATTGCTGTAACAGCTTCTAATATTACTGGCACTCTCAATGCAATACATAAATCGTGCCGACCTTTTACTGAGAACGATTCAATTTTGTCGGTATCCCAATTCCAGGTTTGTTGTTCTTTTGGTGTTGAAGATGTTGGTTTAATGGCAATCCTATACAGTAATTCATTTCCATTAGTATAACCTCCTACTATTCCACCCGCATGATTCGTAGTAGTTTTACCGGTTGCATTTTCAATTGCGTCATTATGTGCTACACCGAACATTTTGGCTGCTGCAAAACCAGTTCCAAATTCGATTCCCCGAACTGCAGGAATGGCAAATACTGCATGGCTAATTAATGATTCTACCGAATCAAAGAAATGTTCACCCAATCCTATAGGCAAACCGGTTACCCTGCAATCCACTATTCCGCCAATGCTATCCTTTGCGGCTATCGCCTTATCCAATCCGCGCTCGATATCAGCATCCCCTCCTATTTCTAAAATGTTCGAAACAATATTGATTCCATTGTATTCACCCGAATAATATTTCAGTAATTTTTTTGCAATCACCCCAGCAGCAACTAAAGCCACCGTTAATCTCCCACTAAAATGTCCACCACCGCGATAGTCTTCAAAACCTCCGAATTTTGTATGGGCTGTAAAGTCGGCATGACCCGGACGAGGAACCGCTCTTAATTTTTCATAGTCGCCACTCCTTGTATTGTTATTTTCAAATAGGATGGTAATTGGTGCCCCAGTAGTTACCCCATTAAATAACCCACTTTTAAAAATGGGAAGATCATCTTCTTTACGAGGAGTTGTTCCTTTTCCAGAACCACCTTGCCTACGTTTAATATCTTCCATGAAATCATCGATAGAAAGTGGTAACCCTGCAGGGCATCCATCAAGATTTAATCCCACACTTTCACCGTGTGATTCACCGAAAATATTGATTCGAAATATGCGTCCAAAACTATTCAAAATATCAATTTTTAATTGTTATTGGATATGAACCTTTGCTCCAAGTTGCATTAAATGCTCATAGAAGTTAGGATAAGATTTATTAATTGCCTCGGCATCTTCAATGTAAACCTGGCCATCTGCCTTTAAACCAGCAACCGCACATGCCATCGCAATTCGATGATCGTGACGAGAATGTACTTTTGCAGATTTAACACCTGTTCCGCCTTTAATAAGCATCAAATCATCTTGTAAAGTTATTACTATTCCCAATTTACCAAACTCATCTTGTAAAGTCAAGGCTCGATCACTTTCTTTATGAGCTAATCTGGAAACTCCTTCTATAACAGTTGTGCCTTCACAATAAGCAGCAAGTGCTACTAATGGCGGAAATAGATCGGGGCAATCAGTTGCGTTAAAATGAAATGCCTTCAAGGGCAAGGGTCCGATATCAATCTGCGCTGACTGAATGGATATGCTACAACCACAATCGATCAATGCCTGTAAAACAGCCTTATCGGCCTGAGTAGAGAAAACGTCTAATCCTTTTACCGTAATATCGCCTGCAATGGCACCTGCCACTAATAAGAATGCAGCACCACTCCAATCACCTTCCACAGTATAAGTTAGATTTTTTTCTGCCTTTTGAAACACAGGAATATTGAAATGAAACCTTTCATGATTTTCATGTGTAACATTCCAACCAAAATTTTTCATTACCTGCAAAGTCAAATCGATATATGGTTTACTCTTCAAATCTTTCACAGTAATCGTAACTCCATCAGCGCCTGCAGCAGCATAAGCCATTAATAGACCTGTAAGAAATTGAGAACTTAAAGATCCATCCACTTCAATATTCACAGGCTTTAAAGGGCCTTGAATCTGCAATGGAAGCTTTCCGCCATTGGATTGAATTGAAACCCCAAGTTGCGGAAGAATTTCATCAAAGAAATTCATGGGTCTTGATAGCAAAGATCCAGTACCATTAATTGTGATGGCTTCCTCACTTAACGCAGCAATAGGAGTAAACATTCTTATTCCTAAACCACTTTCGCCACAATTAATTTCTTTATTTCTTGGCGAGACTCCTCGAGAAATAATCTGAATGCTATTATTATCAATTTTTTCAATAGTAGCACCTAATTTTTCAATCACATCCAATGCTGCAAAGTCGTCGTTGCTTCTACCGGGGTTAATAATCTTGGTTGAACCTCTCGTTAATAATGCTGCAGCACATGCTCTCTGCATACTGCTTTTACTGGCAGGTGCATATAATTCTCCGGAAATAATGGAAGGTTGTATCGTTGCATTCATAGCAGTCGAAATCCTGATGATTTTAATATTGTTTTAAAATGGCTTCCAGCTCAGTGAAAGTCAGCGATTGAATAACCCCCTTGCCAATTTTTTGTAACAAAATATAATGAATGCTTTGGGCATCTTTTTTCTTATCCATTTGCAATGTCTTGAAAGCTTTCTTTTTGTCGAAATCCGCAAAAGTAGGCAGACCATATTTTGCAAGCAATGCAATTACTTTTTCGGCATCTTTAAAACCTTTGATCTGTGCCGACATTAAAGCAGCATAAGTCATTCCGATACTGATTGCCTGGCCGTGACTTAGTTCGTACATGTTCTCAATGGCATGTCCAAGGGTATGTCCGTAGTTCAATAATTTTCTATCCCCCTGCTCAAACTCATCGCTTACCACCACTTTTGTTTTGATCAATGCATTACGCTGAATCAAATCTGCTAACAGTGTAGGATTATTCTTAAAACTGGAAAGTGTATTTTTCTCTAACAACTCAAACATAGCAGCATCTTTGATACAAGCATGTTTGATGATTTCAGCAAATCCATTTTGCCATTCTTCTTTAGGCAAAGTTTTTAAAAAACTATGATCATACAATAAAAATTGAGGTTGACGAATCAAGCCAACCATATTTTTATAAACGCCTACATCAATGCCATTTTTACCTCCAATAGAAGCATCTACCATTGCCAAAATAGAAGTGGGAACAAATCCACACTTAATTCCACGCATATAGATACTGGCTACATAGCCTGTTATATCAGTAACCACACCACCTCCCACACCAATCAATGTTGTTTTTCTATCTGCACCAAATGCTATCAACTGATCAATAATAACGTCCACTGTTTGTTGCACTTTGAAAGCTTCCCCTGGTTTCAATACAATGGTATTCCAACCTTTAAACTTTCGTTTGTGTTTTTCAAAAAGGTGATCATCTGTAATGATAACAGCCTGATCTTTCGATACTAATTTTTCTAAATGAGAAAAATCGGCATTGAAATAATAATCAACTGTTGATGTAGAAAATGTAAAACTTCTTTTTCGCATAAACTTAATTAGCGTAATCGCAAAAAATAAGCATTAGCGAACTGATTTTGCGGACAAATCTGGTTCGCTAATGCTATTCCATTTAAACTATGAATTCATGATCCTGTTCTGGTGAGTAATACTCTCCATGTGAACAGCATCAAAATATTTGGTAACAAATTCTTTGCTCAATCCCAATTTTTCGCCTTTAGCAAAAGCTCTTTCAAGAATTGAATTCCAGCGATTGGTTTGTAGAATGGTGATATCATTCTCTTTTTTATACTGACCAATTTTCTCAGCTACTTTCATACGCTGACTTAGGATCTGCATTAATTCATCATCAAGATTATTAATCTGTTGACGTAATTTCTCCAAATTCGCATGATATTCCTCAGATGCAACATCTTCTTTTCTCCAACGAATATTGCCAATTAATTCGCCCAAAACTTCAGGTGTAATTTGTTGTTTAGCATCACTCCATGCATTATCGGGATCGATATGACTTTCAATGATTAAACCGTCGAAATCAAGGTCAATTGCGGTTTGTGCTACATCATGCAAATTGGTTCTATTACCACAGATATGAGATGGATCATTGATCATCATCACATTAGGGTAACGACGTTTCATTTCGATAGCCAAATGCCACATAGGTGCATTACGGTATTCAGTGTTTCCATAAGAACTGAAACCACGATGAATTAAACCCACATTTTTAATGCCTGCTTTCTGAACACGCTCCATGGCACCAATCCATAATTCCAAATCAGGGTTGATTGGATTTTTGATTAATACAGGTACGTCCACACCGCGTAAGGCATCAGCTACATCTTGCACACTAAATGGATTCACAGTTGTACGTGCTCCGATCCACAAAACATCTACACCAAAGTGCAATGCATCTTCTACCTGTTTGGCAGTTGCAACTTCTACCGCTACTGGTAAACCAGAAGCCTTACGTGCTTGTTGTAACCAAGGCAAACCTTTGGTACCAATCCCTTCAAAACTTCCGGGGCGTGTACGAGGTTTCCAGATACCTGCACGCAGGATATCTACTTTGCCTGTTGCTGCTAAACGGATAGCAGTATTCACTACTTGCTCTTCGGTCTCAGCACTGCAAGGACCGGAAATGATCAATGGACGTTTTTGTAATAATGCTTCCACCGATTTTACGTTTTCAATTGTTTGCTCCATAAAATGAGACACTTGTGTTTTTCTTTTCTTAGATGTAAGCCCCCAGCTTGAAAGCTGGGGTTACCGTATTTAAATTTAAAATTCTTCTTCAACTATTCACTCTTATCTCTACACTTTTTATTCTCCTCTACGTGGACGACGTGATCGATCACTAGAAAAACCTGCAGGACCTCCACTATCAGCATCATTCATGCGAATACTACGGCCTTTATATTTCTTGCCATCTAATGCACGAATCATTTGTTGAGCAGCACCTTTTTCAATTTCAACCCAGCTATTCATATCCCGCATATCAATCTTTCCAAGTACATCTTTTTTCAAGTCGCTCATGTCAAGAACAAATTGTAAGAAGCTCGCCTTAAAGAAACCATCTTTGGTACCTAGATTAACAAATAGTCTACTATAACCACTTGCACCTCTTGTAAATTCGGTTCTTGCTTCACCTCTTGACTCACCTCTTGCTTCGCTTCGAACACCATCACGACTGCGTTCTTCTCTTCTACGTCCCATTTCTGGCCCTCTCTCTTCTCTTTTACCACGCTCCGTACGATCTCTTTCACGAACATTCAAATCTTCTGCGTGTTCGTAATATTTTAAGAAGCGATCAAATTCCATGGCAGCTACACGTTTCAATACATCTTCCTTACTCACTTCTGCAAATTTCTCTGCAAGCATGGGTACATAGGTTTCGTAATCGCCGTGACTAATATCTGCAGACAATAATTTATCCATGAACGAAAAGAACTGTTTTCTACAAACGTCTTTTCCACTTGGAATATCCATTTTATGGAACTGTGAATTATTGATGCGTTCAATTTGTTTGAACTTGTACATCTCTTTCGCGTGAACGATTGAGATACAAATACCTTGCAAACCTGCACGGCCTGTACGTCCACTTCTGTGCGTGTAAATTTCGATATCATCTGGCAATTCGAAATTAATTACGTGTGTGATACCTTGCACATCAATACCTCGAGCCGCAACGTCGGTTGCAATTAACAACTGCAAAGTCTTATCACGGAATTGACCCATCACTTTATCGCGTTGACCTTGTGTAAGATCACCATGTAAAGCATCAATATCATAACCTTCACGAGTTAAACGTTCAGAAATTTCCTGTGCATCTAATTTCGTTCTAGTGAAAATGATACCATAGATTCCTGGATTGAAATCGATGATTCTTTTCAAAGTATCATAACGGTGTTGCGCAGTAGTAACATAATATTGATGGTCAATATTTTTGTTGGCAGTATTTACTTTACCAACAATTACTTCTTTCGGATCCTTCATGTACTTCTTACTCACTTTACGAATTTCCGTTGGCATGGTAGCACTGAATAACCAGGTACTTTCACGCTTTGGCGTATTCTTTAAAATGAACTCGATATCGTCTTGGAATCCCATGTTCAGCATTTCATCTGCTTCATCCAAAACCACATACTTGATCTGTTCCAGATTGATTGCTTTTCTTTCAATCAAATCAATTAATCTTCCCGGTGTTGCTACTACTATCTGAACGCCTCTTTTTAGGTCACGAATTTGTAACCCGATAGATGCTCCTCCATAAACGGCAACCACAGAAATGCCGGTCATATATTTTTTAAAGAGCTCTATTTCTTTCACAATTTGCATACAAAGTTCTCTAGTAGGGCATACAACTAATGCCTGAGGATACTTTGCAGCTGCGTCAATAATGTGCAGTAATGGTAAACCAAAAGCTGCTGTTTTTCCGGTACCTGTTTGCGCTAAGCCGATAAAATCTTGTGTGCCGCTTAGCAAAATAGGTATTGCTTGTTCTTGTATTGCGGTTGGGTTCACATACCCCAACTCATCGGTTGCCTGAATCAATCTCGCATCAATTCCCAACCCTTCAAATGTCATCATGTATTAAAAAATTTGCGGCAAAGGTACTTTTTAAATAGGGCTTTGCCTTTTTTTTGTTTGTTAAGTTCTCCTGAACCCCTTTATTCTATTGGATTTTAGCGTTTTCTTATACGCCAAACCACCACTAAAAACCTTATTTTAAAATTCGTTTTATCCCATTAGCCTGTTCAATAAGCTCTTTCAGATATTCGAAATTCTCTTTCTCTAAACAAGATTTGAACTTTCTAAGCTGACTAATATGCTCATTTAGAACATCTAACACATTTTCTTTATTTTGCATAAATATAGGAACCCACATATCAGAATTACTCTTTGCCAAACGAACGGTACTTTCAAAACCACCACTGGCCAACTCAAAAATATTATCTTCACCCCTTTCTTTTTCCAAAACGGTATTCGCTAACGCAAAAGAGGTAATATGAGAAATATGACTCACATAGGCTACGTGCACATCATGTGCTTTGGCATTCATGTATACCAGGTGCATTCCAAGCGTTTCATACATTTTCTCCACCAAGTCTAAGGCATCTCCATCTGTTTCTTCTTTATTGCAAATCACAGTTGCCTTATCTAAAAAAGCGCCAGCAACTGCAGCAGTGGGACCGCTATTTTCAGTTCCCCACATAGGGTGTGTAGCAACAAATCTTCCTCTTTTCGGATGATGTTGAATACATTTTAAAAGCCCTTCTTTCGTTGAACCCACGTCCATCAAAACTTGCATATGAACCTGATCTAATAAACCGGGTAATAATTTTTCTGCAGCATTTACAGGTATCGCTAAAATAATTAAATCAGATTTTTTAACAGCTTCAATTAAGGGAACAATTTCATCCACTAATTTTAATTCCAATGCTAATTTCTGGTGTTCCAGATTTGCATCAACTCCAATTACCCAATCAGCAAATCCATTTTCTTTCAACGCCAATGCCATTGATCCACCAATTAAACCGATACCAACAATTGCTACACGCATTTCAATTCATTTAAATTTTTAGTCCAATGCTTTTACTCTTTCTATTGCTTGTTCAAATCTCTCAACCGATCCACAAAGACTTACTCTGATATATCCATTTCCTGCAGTTCCAAATATTCCACCAGGTGTAATAAACACATTTGCTTCGTATAATACTTTATCACTTAAAGCATAACCATCTTTAAATGTACCCGGAATCTTTGCCCATACAAACATGCCCACCTGATCCTTTGAATACACGCAGTTTAACATATCCAATAATTCGAAAACTTTTATTCTTCTCGCTGCATACACTTTATTAATGCTATCATACCAATCTTTATTCAAGCTCAAAGCCTTTGCAGCTGCAAGTTGTAAGGGAAGAAACATTCCACTATCCATATTACTTTTAAATCGTAAAATTTCATCGATGCGTTCTTTTGCAGCACATAACATACCTACACGCCATCCCGCCATATTAGAACTTTTACTCAAAGAATTTAATTCAATTACAATATCCTTAGCACCAGGAACAGATAATAAGCTCACTGGTTTTTCATTTAAAATAAAACTATACGGGTTATCATGGCAGATCAAAATCTGATGCTTTAATCCAAAGGCAACAATCTTTGCATATAATGCTTCATTGGGTAATTGACCAGTTGGCATATGCGGATAATTTACCCATAATAATTTCACTTTACTCAAATCCGTTTTTTCTAAAGCTTCAAAATCGGGTTCCCAGTTTTTGTCTTCGCTCATTTCATATGGCACTGCAACACCACCAGCGAGTTTTACGGCACTGCTATAAGTTGGATAACCTGGATTGGGAATTAATGCCTGATCACCTTCATTCAGATAAGTCATGCAGATATGCATAATTCCTTCTTTACTTCCAATTAAAGGAAGAATTTCTGTATCCGGATTGAGTGTTACTTGATACCATGTAGCATACCAATCTCTGATCGCATTTCTTAAAATCGGCGACCCTTTATAACTTTGGTAAGCATGAACATTTGGCTTCGCAGATTCTTCCTGTAAAACCTTTATTACATCCGGGTGGGGCGGCAAATCCGGACTACCGATACCTAAATTAATAATCGCTTTTCCAGCCTTATTCAGCTCATCGATCTCACGAAGTTTTTGCGAAAAATAATATTCCCCAATTCCTTCCAATCTTTTTGAAGTACTAAATGCCATAACTATCCTTTTACAAGTTTTCCTTTTTTATAAATCCCAAAAACCTTCACACTATTGGTAAGTGAATCAATTGCCTCCATCACTAGATGAAACTGGTTCAATTGATCAAATTCTAAATCTGCATAAAATCCATATTTAAAATTGCTACCAGGTATTGGCATGCTTTGAAGCTTACTTAAATTGATATCCGCATCAGCTATTAAGGTTAACACTTTCGATAGGATACCTTTTGAGTGATTTGTTTGAAAATAAATAGAGGCTTTATCAGCATCAGCTATTAGCACTGCTTCCTTTTCTCTCTGTAAAACCAAGAAACGCGTGTAATTATTTTTCATGGTTTGTATATTTGGCGCAATCAGATCCAACCCGTACAATTCTGCTGCTAATTTACTCGCAATGGCAGCCACATGTTTGCTTTTGTGTTGGTGTACATGTTTTGCACTTAAAGCGGTATCCTCTGTTTCAATTAATTTCCAGTTATACTTTTCTAAATACTCAAGACATTGAAGGATTGCCATTGGATGACTATGCACCTCTTTAATATCTTCCAATTTCACCCCAGGGTTAACCATTAAATTTTGGCTAATACTTAAATAAACCTCACCAACCACTTTCAGTTTACTTTTTTGTAAGAGGTTATAATTAGGAAGGATACTTCCAGCAATTGAATTTTCAATAGCCATAATAGCACCACTTGAAGCAGACTGATCGGAAGCCACTCTTATCAGATCTCTGAAAGTTGCACAGGGAATTACAGTTACAGACTTTCCGTACATATTTCTGGCAGCTACCTGGTGGAAGCTTCCTTCATATCCTTGAATAGCGATCCCTTTTTTACTTTCGAACACCGTTTTTCCGGTTCCAATTAAAGCAGTCTTTTCATTTTCCATAAGTAATTCCTTTCGTTCCCGTTACACCTGACCGGGCAAAAAAAAACCCGACCTATTGGCCGGGATATGATGTTTCAAGTTTATAATTAAGCTTTAGCAAACAGTACCCGGCTACTTGTTTTAAAGTAGAAATAAAAGAAAAAATAAAATCGGGTGTTGTTCAACAATGTTTGCATGATGCATCAAATGTAATTCATTCGTTTGTACAAACCAAGGGGCTATCCGAAAATATTTAGCTAACGAACCTTAGTTTGTATAGACAATGAGGGTATCTACAAAAAAAAGGGTCCCTCCGTGGAAACGGAGCGACCTCTAACGATTGCTTGCCATATGAAAATCGGTAATAAGCTAATTCAGAACCGGCAAGCTGAGTCTCACAATCCTCTCAGCACTTAGCTCTTATTGAATTATTTTTTCTTAAGTGTATCAACTACAGCTTTAACTGCAGAATCAACTTTAACAACAGTAGAATCAACTTTAACAACAGTAGAATCAACTTTAGCTGCCATAGAATCAACCTTAGCTGCTGTGTTAGCACCTGTACCGCAAGCTGCGAAAGCACCTAGTGCTACAACGAATAATACTTTTTTCATTTTTTGTTTTTTTTTGTTTTGAGGTAATTTACAGTTAATACCGAAAGGACATAAAAGGTAACCTCTGTAATTAATTTTTTTTTGAAAAATATTTTTTGAGCCTTTTTGGGTTACTTTTAACCACTTCATAGTATTAATTACAGTAAAGTGAAATCGGAACAGAACGAACAAGCATTATTAAAAGGACTGGCGAGTAACGACTCAAGGGCTATCGAGACCATCTATAAAGACAATTTTAGTATGGTACAGGCCTTTGTCTTAAATAATAATGGCTCTTACGACGACGCAAGAGACGTTTTTCAGGAAGCAATGATTGCTCTATATGAAAAGGCACAAAGCGAATCATTTGTATTAACCTGTCAAATCAAAACTTATGTATATTCCATATGCAGGCGTCTATGGCTTAAAAAATTACAACAACTTGGAAGGTTCTCCAACCAAGTCGACAATTTGGATGAAACTATTCCTGTTGAAGAGGATATGGAGATTCACGAAAAACGCAACGCTGAGTTTGCGATAATGGATCGGGCAATGAAAAGTTTGGGGGAGCCTTGTAAAAGTTTATTAGAAGGCTACTATTTAAAAAAAATGGGCATGCAAGAACTGGCGGCAGAATTTGGTTACACAAATGCTGATAATGCTAAAAACCAGAAGTACAAATGCCTGATGAGATTGAAAAAATTGTTTTTTTCGCAATATAATATCGGAGATTAAGTACTATGGACGACATTCAATTACTTGCAAACATCGAAAGTTACCTCGCCGGAGAAATGTCTCCGACAGAAGTAGCAGTGTTCGAGGCCCTTCGCAAAAAAACCCCCGAAATCGACCAAATGGTGGTAGAGCATAAACTGTTCCAACATCAAATTGAAGATTATGCGGCTACCCAAAACATCAAACATACACTTCACGAAGTGCATGCTAAATTATTAGAAAACGGTGATGTAAACGAAGGCGGTGAACTTTCTTCAAAAGCACAAGTGGTGCAATTGTGGAACAGATATAAACGTGTAACAGCAATTGCTGCATCGGTTGGTGGTATAATTGCATTGGTTATTAGTGGGCTTGTAGCTTATTTCTCACCAGTGGTTAATGGCAACCAGATTCAACAGTTGAGCAAGGATATAGAGATCATAAAACGTAACCAGCAATACCAAGGTTCTTTGATCAATGAAGTAAAAAGTAAAATTCCTAATGGTGTTACCGTTATTAGTGGCGGATCTGGTTTCTTGATTGATGCAAAAGGATTTATCATAACTAATGCCCACGTATTGAAAGGTACTGCAGCAGTTGTAGTTGATAGTAAAGGAAAAGAGTATACCGCTTCAATTGTACATATTGATACAAAAAAAGACCTGGCTATCTTAAAAATCAACGATGAAGATTTTACTCCTTTAAAATCTTTACCCTATAGTATCGGCAAATCAAATGCCGATCTTGGTGATGAAATATTCACGCTTGGTTACCCTCGCAACGATATTGTATATGGTGTTGGCTACCTAGCTTCAAAAACGGGTTTTAATGGCGATTCATTAAGCTACCAAATTCAAATTAGTGCCAACCCAGGTAACTCTGGCGGACCAGTATTGAATAACAATGGCGAAGTGATTGGTGTTTTAAGTACCCGTCAAGCGCAAGCTGATGGTGTTGCTTTTGCTGTAAAATCAAAAAATATTTACGAATGTGTAAATGAGGCAAAAGAAGCTAATGCTGATCTTGAAAATATAAAAATTCCAGGACATTCTAGTATGAAAGGAACTTCTCGCAAACTACAAATCAGTAAAGTTGCTGATTGCGTATTTAATGTGAAGGCTTTCAGTAAAAAATAATTACAGTTGTTTTTTTAATATTTGTAACCACTTCCCACAGAAGTGGTTATTTTTTACCCTATGACAAAAAAAAAGAGAATAAAAGTTCTCTTTTAAAAGTTTATTCAAACAATTCTATACCCATAAATTATTCGGATAAACACCATCAGCAACTAATTGATTAATACTTGCCTGAACGTGAGGTGCGTCTTCTTTATACGTTACACCAAACCATTGTGCCGAAGTTGGAACAACTTTTACAATGCCCTTACCCGATTTCATAAATTGTCCGGTTACAATCGGTATAAAGAATTCAGATTTAATATTCTTCAAATTATTTTCATTATTCAAGAACGCTCCAAATAATGTTTCACAAAAATCAATATACCCTGGAGCAAAACATAAGAAGTTCATACTCACCAAACTGTCTTCACTTACTTCATGCAATCCAGCTTCATCTTCATAAGTAATAATCCCTTTTTCATTTCGGAAAATACTAGTGCGTTCATTTATATCGGTCAAATTATGATTCGCATCAACAGCACAAACACCGCGGCTGACACTTCCAAAATCGCTCAATGTTTTCTTCAACTCATAACCGATGATACTATACGTCTGCTCATTACATTGATTCATTAAAAAATCATAGGCTTTTGCAAATGAATCGGTTCCGTAATAATCATCTGCATTAATTACTGCAAAGGGCTCATTTACTTTGCCCTTACAACAGAGTACAGCATGTGCAGTTCCCCAAGGCTTCGTTCTGTCTGTGGGTATTTCTCTATCCCCAACAAAAGCTTTTAAATGCTGATATACATAATCAGTTTGTATCTTTCCCGCAAGCTTTGGTTCGAATATGGCTTTAAAGTTTTCGGCGAAATCTTCTCTAATGATAAAAACAACTTTTTCAAATCCAGCTTTTATTGCATCATAAATTGAATAATCCATGATAGTTTCGCCACTGGGGCCAAACGACTGAGTCTGCTTTTGACTACCATAGCGGCTGGCCATGCCTGCGGCTAAAATTACAAGTGTAGGTTTCATAAAAATTATATCGAATTTTGCAACATAAAGTTACTTGATAATCTTTAAATCCAGCTCAGTAATAGTGCAAATAAATAACACCCTAGCTAAGACTCAAACCCTACAATTAGGAAGGGATCAAAAAGTGAAAATCGACTTATTAAGGCTTGATCTTATTCATCCTGTAATTAGTGGCAATAAATGGTATAAACTTCGCTATTATTTGCAAGATGCCATTGATAAAGGCATTACTGAGATTGCAAGTTTTGGTGGTGCTTATAGTAATCATATCGTTGCCACAGCTTGCACCTGTAAGGAACGCAATATAAAAAGCATCGGTTTTATTAGAGGTGATAAAACGAATCCTCTTTCCCATACCTTACAAGCGGCAATCTCATACGGAATGCGATTAGAATTTATAAATAGAACCAACTACCAGAATAAGCATTTAATTATTGAAAACAATTCCAATCAAACCCGTTATTGGATTCCCGAAGGCGGGTATGGAATCTTAGGTGCCAAGGGGGCAGCAAGTATTTTAGAGGAGGTAAAAGACCTTCAAAAATATACCCATATCATTGCATCAGTTGGCTCTGGCACTATGATCGCGGGGATTTTAAACGGAAGTTTACCCCATCAAACAGTAATTGGCATTAGTTCACAAAAAAACAACTTTAGTCTTGAAAACGAAGTGCTCCAACTAACGGCACGCGAAAATCAGAATAGACTAAAAATGATTCACAACTATCATTTTGGTGGTTTTGCTAAGCATCCGTCAGACCTAATTGATTTTATGGTGGAATTTTGGAATAAGGAAATGATTCCAACCGATATCGTCTATACAGGCAAACTATTATTTGCTATCACAGACCTTTTACAAAAACAATATTTTAAACATGGTGACAAACTATTAGTAATTCATAGCGGAGGTTTACAGGGCAATCTATCGTTACCAGAAAACAGTTTGCCATTTTAATACTGCCATTAAATATATTTGTACCCCCATGAAGCATCCCATAGTAATATTTATATTTTTCTGCTGCCTCCTCTTAGGTAAGTTCTCGATTGCCCAGGAAGTATTGCCTGAATTCAAAATAAAGCAAATTAGCCCGGGTAAAGTTTTAATCAGCTGGTATAATACACATCAGAATTGTGTGAAATTAAATGTGCAAAGATCAAGTGACAATAAAAAATTCGAAACAATTGTATCTGCAAAAAAACCAGCTCTTTATGAAAATAGTTATACGGATACTAAATTAATCAAAGATAAAAATACCTATTACAGGATTCAATATACTCTTAAGAATGGTAATGTCTATTTCTCAAATACACATAGTACCCAGGAAAAAAAAATAAATAAGAATACGGCATCCCCCATAAATAACAGTAATTGGAAAGCCTCCCCTTTTGTTTTCACTAATAGTAATGGCTATATTCAAATATTAATAAACAATCCCTCTGAATATGTTTATAGCATAAGGTTTCAGGATGAGAAAGGGAGCGATTTGTTTCAAATAAAAAAAATTGAAACAGCTGATTTAATTCTTGATAAAACAAACTTTATACATGGTGGCTGGTTCCAATTTGAATTATATAAAGATGATGTTCTACTGGAAAAGAATAAAATTTTTTTAAAGGGAAATTAAAAAATATCCTCAGTTATTATTCTGAAAACAGCGCGCAATTAAATACGCGCTCAAAATTTTTCTTTACCAGATATTGCACTTCGTCAATGGGTACTGATTTACCCAATTCCTTTTGTAAAGAAGTTACTTGTTTACCTATTATTCCACAAGGAACAATGTCGTTATAATAATTTAAATCCGTATTTACATTAAATGCAAAACCATGCATCGTAATCCAGCGACTACATTTGATACCCATAGCACAAATCTTTCGCTCCTTACCAGGAATAAGAGGGTCTAACCACACACCTGTTTCCCCTGAACTTCTATCTCCAGTTAAACCATATTCTGCCATTGTTAAAATGATTACTTCTTCCAAACTTCGCAGATACCATCCCAAATCAGGCTTAAATTTTTCCAAATCTAAAATGGGATAACCCACTAACTGCCCTGGACCGTGAAAAGTAATATCACCTCCCCTATTAATATGAAAATAGTCAATCCCCCTTTTAGTTAATGTCTCTTCATTAATCAATAAATGATCTTCTTTGCCGCTTTTACCTAAAGTATAAACTGGAGGATGTTCTACAAAAAGCAAATAATTATTGGTAGGTATCGCATCTGGAGTTAATCCAGTTTTCCGAAACAAGGCTTTAAGATCAGCATTATCCTTTAGCAAAGACTCCTGATAATCCCAGGTTTCTTTGTATCGCATATTGCCTAAATCTCTAAAACAAACTTGCTGTTGCATACTGTGAAAATACAGAATAAGTCACAAAACATCTTGCACAATAGCAAGAATCGTAGATCTCCTTTAACAATAGTATTTTTGTGGCATGGAACACGAGATTGACATTGTAGCTGACGAAGGTTCAGAAGATCTATATGAGCGTAAAGCCTTTAAAGTTGATAAAGGGCAAGAGCCTCTGCGGATTGATAAATTTGCCAAAATGCATTTAGAGGGTGCCACCCGCAACAAGGTTCAGAATGGCATCGAAGCAGGCTTTTTAACTGTGAACGGCAAAAAAGTAAAATCGAATTATAAAGTAAGACCCGGAGATGAGATTGTATTTCTTAGCTATATCAATCCCGAACATACAGAACTAAAGCCTGAGAATATTCCACTAAACATTGTTTATGAGGATGATGCCCTCCTGATCATTAATAAAACCGCTAATATGGTAGTGCATCCTGGTGTTGGTAATTATACAGGTACACTATTAAATGGGGTGGCTTATTATTTATTACAACAAAATCCCCAATTAGATGAAGATACACTTCCCCGTTTTGGTTTAGTTCACCGAATTGATAAAAACACAACGGGTTTAATTGTTTTAGCAAAGACAGGAGAAGCGGCAGCTGCTTTAGCAAAACAATTTTTTAACCATACCGTTTCTCGAAAATATATGGCACTTGTTTGGGGTAATGTAGAAGAGGATGAGGGAACAATTGTTGGTCATATTGCTCGCCATAAACAATACAGAAAAATGTTTGATGTTTATCCGGAAGGTGAAATAGGAAAACATGCAATCACACATTACAGGGTTTTAGAGCGGTTCAATTATGTAACGCTTGTAGAATGTACACTGGAAACTGGAAGGACGCACCAAATCAGAGTGCATATGAAACATATTGGACATACCCTTTTTAACGACTTTGAGTATGGAGGAGATCGTATTTTAAAAGGCACTATTTACACTCGTTACAAACAATTTGTAGATAACTGTTTTGCCATCTGTACCAGATGTGCGCTCCATGCAAAAACATTGGGTTTTATACATCCCATCACAGGAAAAGAAGTATTCTTTGAATCTGAATTACCCGCAGATATGAAAGCTGTAATTGAAAAATGGAGGAATTATCTTGATAATAAAAACAACATTTAATTGTCAGTTTCGTACTTCATAAAAAATATAGCTAAGAAGCTACAAGCTGCTTTACCATTTGCGATTGGTAAAAATGAAGTCTACGATAGATCTACACATAAAATAATATCCTCTCATTGCAAACAAGATTCTGTTTGTATTGACATTGGCGCTAATGAGGGAAAAATTTTAAAATGGATGATCAAAACTGCACCTCTTGCTAAGCATTATGCTTTTGAACCTATTCCCAGTCTATATCAACAGTTAAAATTAAAATACGGCAATCAAGCAATAATTTTCCCCATTGCCTTGAGTAATCAAAAAGGCATGAGCAAATTTAATCATGTAACTACAAACAATGCTTTGAGTGGTTTTAAAAAAAGGCCCTACAAAAGTTCTCATCAGGAGAAAACAATTGAAGTAGCCACCGATTTATTGGATCATATGATCGATGAAGTAGAAAAGATTAGTTTAATAAAAATTGATGTCGAAGGTGGCGAATGGAATGTATTAAAAGGAGCATCAAAAACAATCCTCCATTCTAAGCCTATCATTTTATTTGAATGCGGTAAAATCGGGGGTGAGCTTTATGGATACTCAGGCTCAGATATGTATCTATTATTCAATGATTTTTTTGGATACCAGATTTACACACTTAAAGGATGGCTGCATGCAAAAAAAGAATTATCCTATCCAGAGTTTGAAAAATTTTATGAAACCGGAAAAGAGTATTTCTTTTTAGCTGCCCCTAAAAGTATTAGCAAGAATTCTTAACTTCCAATATAAATTTTCTTCTATGAACAAGTATGATTTGGTTGAGGCTATGAATGAGAATCATCAGCGCTTTTCAAATTATATGAATATTCTCTCCGAGTCGGAATATTTATATGCAATGCCAGAAAAATGGTCAGCCGGTCAGCAATTGGATCATATTGTACGATCCACAAAACCATTGATATTAGCGGCGAAGCTACCTCGCTTTATATTAAAGCTGGTTTTTGGAAAGGCTAATAGACCTTCCATGAGTTTTGAGGAACTCGTAAAAAAATATGAAGATAAAATAGCAGCTGGCGCTAAGGCAACAGGTAATTTCATTCCCCCAGTCATTGGTTTTGATAAAAAAGATGCGTTGATTCAAGAACTAAGTTTAATCATCACTAAAATCAACAAAGGCATTGAGCATTTTACAGAAGAAGAATTAGACCAATGCATACTGCCACATCCGTTGCTAGGAAAAATCACATGGAGAGAAATGTTGTATTTCACCATCGATCATGTAGATCATCACCATTACATCATAGATAAAGCGCTACAAGAAAGGCCATTATAGCATTAAAGGGGATCTCCTTTTAAATTAAAATTCAGAGAGATCTGGTGAAATAAATTCTGCTGGTAGAAGCCGGTAGCATATCGAATATGTAATTTATTTAACAGTACTCCAAACCCAAGGCTGAAGCCATTAAGTCCGTTTGTAATGTTATAGGAATTCAAACTTTGTCTCCTCATTAAATTCAAGGCTGCAGTTATTTGAAACTGATTACTTAGAAAAATATCTGTAGAGAAAACCAAATGAGCCATTATTTTCTCAAAACTATTTTTTGTTCCAAACCTGCTATCTCCTTCCTGCGCATTAAATAATGTATCATTATAAAAAACATCGAACCGATGTAAATGATGGGCTGTTAAAGAAAATTGTAAAGGGGCATTTAATAAACGTTTTGTAATTCCAGCTTGCAGATCAAAGGGTAGTTCTTCTTTCGATCCAGAGCCCGTATAAGTTTTAAGTTGAGTCCCCATATTTTTTGCAACTACGGAAACCTGTAATTGATTCTCTTTATCGTAATAAGCTATGCCTGCATCTATTGCAATTCCATTGGAACGATAAAGTCCATAATTAGAATTGATGAATTTTGTATTGAAACCAACCCACCATTTCTCTTTGTATTGTTTTGAATACATGAGTTGCACTACATAATCAGAGGGTCGAAAATTACCAAGTATATTTCCAGATGCATCAGTTTGTGTGATGCTGCCATAATCAAGATATTGCACTCCTATTCCAAGATTTGAACGGATACCTGAAACATGAAAAGCAGTTTGCATACCATACTGTTTCACACCTTCTGCAAAGCTGTAAAAATTGCTGGATATTTGCTGATGCATAGAATCGCGTAAAAGTGCTGGATTGGAAAAAGCCATTCCCACATCATTACTGATAGTGCTCACGTTTACAGAACCCAATGCAGCAAGTTGGGCAGTATTGGGTTGAGTTAGAAAATTAAAAACAGCATTACCTCCCAGCGTTTGAGATTCGGCCTTGTTGGCCGCAAAAAACAAAAGCAAAAAAATAATACGATTCATACTGTTTATTCTCATTCAAATCTAAGGAGAAACAAGAAGCCTTCTTTCAAAAAAAGAAATCCCCCATTTCTGGGGGATTAAAAAATAAAATATTAATGTTTTAAACTAAAGCAAGTTCGAGAACCTGTTGCATCGTTTTTACAAAATGAAACTGTACCCCTGAGATGAAATTACTATCGATTTCTAAAACATCTTTCTCATTCATGGCACACATAATAATCTCTTTCAAACCAGCTCTTTTTGCAGCTAAAACTTTTTCCTTAATTCCACCCACTGGCAACACCTGACCTCTCAAAGTGATTTCTCCGGTCATAGCTAAATAGGGCTTTACCTTTCTACCGGTGAAAGCAGAAGCCAATGCAGTGAGCATCGTAACACCAGCACTTGGTCCGTCTTTAGGTGTAGCCCCTTCCGGAACGTGAATATGGATTGTTTTTTTAGCAAACATTTCAGGATCAATTCCAAACTTTCTGGCATTTGCTTGCAAATAACTAAGGGCAGTGCTTGCACTTTCTTTCATCACATTTCCCAGATTACCAGTCAATTTCATTTCTGCTTTACCCTCTCCAAGGATTGCTTCTATAAATAAAATATCTCCACCAACATAAGTCCATGCAAGACCAACAGCAACTCCAGCCATATTTGCTGTTTTATATATTTCATTGCTATAACGTGAAGGACCTAATATTTTTTCAACATCGGTATTGGTAAGTACTGACTTAACTTTATTCTTAATTGCAAATTCTTTTGCTTGAAAGCGCATAATGGAAGCAAGTTGGCGATCTAATTCTCTTACACCGCTTTCACGAGTATAACTTTCGATTATTTTCTCCAACACTTTATCACTTAATTTAAAAGTAATTTTGTTTAACCCATGCGCTTCTCTTTGTTTTGGCAATAAATGCCTTTTAGCTATTTCTACTTTTTCTTCAATTGCATAACCACTAAGATCTATAATTTCTAAACGATCGCGCAATGCAGGTTGAATATTTTGAATGTTATTGGCCGTAGTAATAAATAATACTTTGCTTAAATCGTATTCTAATTCTAAGTAATTATCGTAAAAAGTATTGTTTTGTTCAGGGTCTAAAATTTCCAACAATGCAGAAGAAGGATCGCTTCTACCATCAGTTCCAATTTTATCGATCTCGTCCAAAATCATAACTGGATTGGATGACTTACATTTTCGGATTTGTTGAATAATCCTTCCAGGCATCGCACCGATATATGTTTTACGATGGCCACGCAATTCGCTCTCATCATGTAAACCTCCCAAACTAATCCGGACATACTTTCTACCAATGGCATGCGCAATAGAACGGCCTAAAGAGGTTTTACCAATTCCGGGAGGTCCAAGAAAACAAAGGATCGGACTTTTCATATCACCCTTCAATTTTAGGACTGCCAGGTATTCAATAATTCTGCTTTTGATTTTTGACATCCCATAATGGTCTTTGTCTAACACTTTTTGTGCGTTTTTTAAATCATAATTATCGGCAGAGTAATCTTCCCAAGGAAGATCTAACATTAAATCTAAGTGATTGTAAACAATTGAATAATCAGGAGTAGAAGCATTCATCCGCTCCAGTTTTTCGATCCCTTTTTTGAAAAGAACTTTAGCTGATTCAGGCCATTTTTTTGCTTCTGATTTTTTCTTCATATCAGCAATTTCCCGATCGTTACTATCGCCACCCAATTCGTCTTTAATACTATTCAACTGTTGTTGCAAAAAGTATTCACGCTGCTGCTTGTCGATCTCTGTACGTGTTTTGCTCGTTACTTTGTCTTTGAGCTCTGCGAATTGCAATTCTCTGTTCAGTATATGAATTAAGCGTTCTGCACGTTTATATATATCGTGTATTTCAAGCAGACTCTGCTTTTCAACTAAATCGCTATTTAAATTACTACTTACAAAATTGATCAGAAAAGAAGGGTTCTCTATATTTTTTAAGATAATCGAAGCTTCTGTAGGCAGGTTTGGTGACAAATGAATGATCTGTGCGGCAAGATCTTTAATGCTACTAATATGGGCTTTAAAATCCTCCGAATCAGGAAGAACATCCTCATCAAACAATCGAATTGAAGCTTTAAAATAAGGATCCTCCGTTTGCATGTCAAGAAGTTCAAAGCGCTTTTTTCCCTGAATAATAATGGTGGTTCCACCATCAGGCATTTTGATCAATTTCACAATTTTTGCAACTGTGCCGATACTACATAAATCCCCTGGTGCCGGTTCTTCGATATTGGCATCTTTTTGAGCCAGTACTCCAATCAACTTATCCAGCTTATAAACATCATTTACAGCCTTAATACTTTTATCCCTTCCCACTGTAATAGGTAACACCACACCTGGAAATAAAACGGTATTCCGTAGTGGCAGAATGGGCAAAATGTCTGGAATGATCAAGTTTTTATCCTGATCACTATCATTCTCATTAATCGGAATAATCGGCATGAAATCGGTATCATCCTCCGCACGGAAAAACAAATTTTCTTTCAACATGGTTAAATTCTTTGGTCAATTTGTCACAGTCCTTCGATTACTAATAATAAACAAAGGAAAGCTGAATATTGCAATATTGGTGCCACTGACATATAAATGGTTCATTTTGTACAAACTGACACAAAAAAAGATCCTCCCGAATTTCGGGAGGATCCTTCTCAAATAAGTATAATATAAGAAATACAATAAAGTAGTTCTACAATTTACTAATTATTTTTTCTTAGTAGTGTCGATTGCAACTTTTTTAGATGTATCAACAGCAGCTTTAGCAGCAGTATCAACTTTTGCAGCAGCAGAATCAACTTTAATTACAGGAGTATCAGCTTTAACTTCTTTGTTCTCACCATTGTTACAAGCAGACATTACACCAGCTACAGCCAAAATTGCGAATACTTTTTTCATTGTAAATTTTGTTTTATTATTTTTTTAATGGCGCAAAGATATAGGGCTGTTAATAATTAACAAATTAAATGACATATATTTTTTTCGTCAATATTTACTATTTTTTCCTAAAAAATATGCGAATAGGCACCCCAGTTAGTTTAAACTTCAATCTAAGCTGATTTTCGAGGTAGTTTTTATATGCCGGCTTAATATCTTCTGGATAATTGGTAAAGAATGCAAAAGATGGTACCGCTGTTGGTAACTGAGTGATGTATTTGATTTTTACCGTATTCCCTCTTACCACAGGAGCATGGTAAGCTTCAACAGCCTTAAGCATGATATCATTCAATTGAGAGGTAGGGATCTTACGATTACGATTATCATTTACTTCGATTGCCAATTCAATTGCTTTGAAAATCCTTGTTTTCTCAACCACTGAAATAAACAAAATAGGCACATCTGTAAAAGGTGCAAATTTGGTCTTCAATAATTTTTCGTAATCACGGGCGGTATTAGTTTCTTTTTCTACTAAATCCCATTTGTTTACAAGTACCACGATTCCCTTGCCCTTTCTTGTAGCCAAACTAAATATGCTCACGTCTTGTGCAGTAATTCCTTTTTTTGCATCTATTAAAAGCAAACAAACATCTGCATCATCCATTGCTTTGATGGCACGAATGATCGAATAAAATTCAAGATCGTCTTTTTCAGAACTTTTTTTACGGATTCCAGCTGTATCAATCAACATGAATTCCTTCTGAAACATTTTATAGTGTGTGTGAATGGTATCACGGGTTGTTCCAGCAATATCACTCACGATGGTTCTATCCTCTCCAATTAATGCATTAAGCAAAGACGATTTTCCAACATTAGGTTGTCCAATAATTGCAAACTTTGGAAGTTCATTATCACGTAAAGTCTCATCTGAATCTTCATCTTTCATAGCTGCTGTTACGGCATCAAGTACTTCCCCAGTGCCACTTCCCGTAATACTGCTCACAAAAAAAGTATTTTCAAGACCCAGGCTATAAAATTCAGTAGCATCTAACTGACGGGTACTATTGTCTACTTTATTCACCACCAAATAAACTGGTTTGGGTGTTCTGCGTAACATATCGGCCATCACTTCATCTAAATCAGTAATTCCAGTAACTACATCCACCATAAATATGACGCTGTTCGCTTCTTCAATGGCAATTTTTACCTGCTTTCTGATTTCTCTTTCAAAAATGTCATCGGTATTGGGAACAAATCCCCCGGTATCTACCACGTTGAAAGTTTTACCATTCCAATCAGTAACACCATACTGACGATCACGCGTAACACCACTCTCATCGTCCACAATCGCTTTACGCTGTTCAAGTAAACGGTTGAAAAAAGTGCTTTTTCCAACATTGGGTCTTCCAACAATTGCTACTGTATAACTCATAATAAATCCTCCTTAAATAATGTTTTTATGTTAGTTACCTGAAAATTCAAGCTAACCATTATTTATATCCGTATTCTTTTAATTGTAAGTCGTTATCGCGCCATTTAGGTCGCACTTTTACAAACAACTCTAGAAATATTTTTTTATCGATAAACTGCTCAATATCTTTTCTGGCTAATGTTCCAATCTCTTTGATCATTTTACCCTTTTCTCCAATGATGATAAACTTTTGTGTATCACGCTGAACGATGATGTCTGCCTGAATTTTAACGATATCATCTCTTTCTTTAAATTCATTGATCAGAACAGCGGTATGATAAGGTATTTCATCCCCAAACAATTGATAAATTTTTTCTCTGATCATTTCTGATGCAAAGAATTTTGTAGGTAAATCACTTAGATCATCTTCACTATAAAATGGTTGTCCTTCTGGTAATAATTCCAAAATTGCTGCCAGCAATTTATTCAAATGCACTTTCTGTAATGCAGAGATCTTAACGATTTTACTACAATAGCTTTTTTCTGAAAAGAATTTTTCGGCCAATGCAATTCTCCCATTTCCTGCTTTATCTATTTTGTTCAGCACTATTAATGCGGGAACCTTTAAACGTAGTTTCTGAAAGATGGCATCTATCTCTTCTAAATCTTCATTAGCATCCACAATCAGTAAGGCTATATCGGCATCTTCTAAAGCACTTTTCACAGAAGTCATCATGTGTTCGTGCAACTTATATTGAGGATCGATAATTCCAGGTGTGTCAGAAAAAATAATCTGATACTCGCCTGGGGAATTTAAGAAAGCCTTGATACGATGACGGGTAGTTTGTGCCTTCGGTGATGTAATAGCCATTTTCTCCCCAATCAAAGCGTTGATCAGCGTACTTTTCCCGGCGTTCGGCTTACCAAATATGTTTACAAAACCTACTTTCATCTGATAAAGGTACAAAATAACAAAGGCCTCAATAGAGGCCTTTTAAGTTGCGAGAGAAGGGATCGAACCTCCGACCTTCGGGTTATGAGCCCGACGAGCTACCGCTGCTCTA
>JBAXXT010000042.1:0-25815 GCA_037127755.1 Bacteroidota bacterium | reverse complement strand
AATCAGGCTTCTTTAATGTTATTTATTGATCCACTAGAGTATGGCAACATATAAACTACCCGCTGGCACAACTCTCGTACTTTGAATAACTGAATAAGGCAAATAAAAGAATCCCTTATTTCCCCATGGTTTTCCCCATGAATTTTCTACTACAAAAACACCACCACCTGGTTGTGTTGCATCATTAATATATCCAACGATAGGTACTGCATGACCACCTAATAACCTTACTCCAGAAGCCAATGAACCTGAAGTTGTTAATGGATTATAAGTATATGAAGTAGTATTTAATCCTTCAAAATATTTATATGTCCGAGTATTATCATACACATTGAAGCCCATCATAACAGGCTTATTATTCGCTAAAGCAGTTTTCACATCATTCACTAAAGTTGAACCTGTAGAATTGATCAAATAATAACCATGTGCAGTAATAACTCCAGCACTTGTAGTACTTCCAGATTGAGTTGCTAAAGTATAATTCAAAGCACTTGAAATCGCACTCGAACCTGGCGCAGTTAAATAACTAGCTGAAGTTGCTGAAGCAACATTATAGCCACTTGCATTTAAAGTTGAAGGATAAGCATATAAATCTTCCGTAGAAACTCCTTTAAAATTTATTCCATTATAAGTTAAAGGTGTTGAAGAAGTATTAGAGGTTGTTCCTTGTAAGGTTTGTCCAATATTTACCATATTAGCCCCTTGGTCTGCACTGATTGCTTGTTTTTGAATAACAACTCTTTCCACATAATAGAGAAACAATGGGCTTAATGCACCACTAGGTCCAAATAAAGAAGTAGGAGATGTAATTTGATTAGACATGGCAGTTGATACCCCAGTTGAAACAGTAATTGTTGGTGACGGAGTTGAAGGATTTGCTTTATAGAAATTAAGTATTTCAGCTGCTTCTGCACCACAAAAACCAGTACAAGCACCTATTTGTCCCTGATCTCTTACATCTGGAGTGGCTAATAAATAATTGCTTGGCAAAGCTCCTGAAAAAGACAAACCAGAAGGTTTATATCTACTTGTTACAACTGATGAACTAAATGTAGGTACACTTGCCCATTGATCAGGAGTCATTGTTTGTAAACCATAATTACGTAAAACACTATTGGGTATATTTTGGGAATTTGAAGCGCTGTCTGTTCCAACATTTTTGGTACAGCTTGATAAAAACAAAATTGAACTTGTCAATAATGCTAATAAGTAGGTATAATTCTTACTCATTTTAAAAGTTGTTTTGGGGTGATACAAAAGGTATTAATTAAATTTATTGTTTATTATTACAATAAACAATAATAAATGAGATATTGAAGCCTTTTTAAGCTTTTTTTCATATTATATAAATATAGCATTCTGAAAAATATTATCCTATCCTTATCCTTCCCCGCAATACTGATATGCTGTCTCCTTCCATTCAATTATAAAAACATAAGTGTTTTAAATAATCATATACAAATAAAAGGAATTCCGAATCTTATTAGTACAAATGATACCATCTCACCAATGTTCGTTTTTTCAAAATATAGCTGGTACATAAAATCAGGATCAGCCACACCTGGCCCAAACAGCTGGAACCCGAACAATGCCTATGTTGATTCAAATGGAAGGCTTCATTTAAAAATCAGTTTTGATTCAGTAGCAAAAAAATGGGACTGTGCCGAAATATGGACTACTGATACATTAGGATTTGGAACTTATGAATGGTACCTGGAAGGACCAATTGATCAATTGGATAAAAATATTGTATTAGGATTATTTAATTATCCCGCTTCTCCTAAAGTGCCTGATGCCACTAACGAAATTGATATAGAATTTGCTAAGTGGGGTATAGAAACAAATAAAGCTGGTAATTTTACAGTTTGGCCTGCTTCATTATTAAATGGCTACACCAATCAAACCTATCCTTTTAAAATTTCACTTTCTAACCCAAAAACAACACATCGATTTATCTGGTCGGCTTCATCAGTTATTTTTCAAAGTTTCAAAGGATGGGATTTGCAAACTGATTCATTGATTTCTAGACAAATATTTACCTCAAAAAATCCGGCTCTGTTTATACCTCATACAGCAGAACCTGTGCATCTGAATTTATGGTTGTTTAAAGGATTGCCTCCTTCCAATAATAAACCTGTTGAAATCATCATCGACAAGTTTCAAAAAATTGATTGATCTCTTCAGATTTGCTGGCACAACAATTATTTTCTACCCTTAAATTCATCCATCGACCGATACATACCAAACCACTCTCCTACAATGATATCAAAGAGAAATGCGGGTAATATCCCCTTGAATAATGGTACCCAATAAATAATTCCAGGCATTCTTACATATCGACTATTCTTCTCCAGACCCCTAATTATTTTTTTGACCGCTATCTCCGGTTTTACGATTGGAACAATACTACTTTTGACCCCTTCAAACATACCGGTACTGATATAAAAAGGTGTAACTGTGGTTACCTGAACATTGGTTCTCGCATTGCGCATTTCAAGTAATAATGAATCACTCCAACCTACTACAGCAAACTTACTTGCAACATATACACTCATCTTGGGATTTCCTACCATTCCTGCTGCTGAAGCAATATTAACAATATGCCCCTGTTGCATGTTAACCATATCAGGGAGAAACTCTTTAGTGATATGCATCAATGCGGCACTATTTACACCCATGGTTCTGTCAATATCTTCATGCGTATGATCCAAAAAATATTTTCCAACAATGATTCCAGCGTTATTGATCAGAATGTCAATCGTACCAATTTCTTCTTTTACTATTTGGGCTGTTGTTATAACCGATTCGGTATCCATTACATTAACAATAAAAGAATAAACTTTATATCCTTCATTTTCAAACTCAACTACTGTATCCTTCAATAATACTTCATTAAAATCCCAGATTACCAAAATCCCTAATCCCTTTCGCAACAGCTCTCTCCCCATTAATTTACCAATTCCTGAGGCACCTCCTGTAATCAATGCTTTTTTACCTTGAATCTGACTCATACAACTTATTTATTTTAAAGAAAAAACTATCCTCTTCAATTTACAAAGAAAAAAGGCAAACCATCTGATTTGCCTTCTGAATATGGATCAATTATTTTATTGAATAATTGGTGTTGTTAATTCTGCAATTGATTTTTCAATATCTGCCTGACTCACTTCAAAATCAATCAAATTACCTGCAAGAAATTGTTCGTACGATGAGAGATCAAAATTACCATGTCCACATAAGTTGAATAGAATGGTTTTTGATACACCTTCTTCATCTGCAATCTTTGCCTGACGTATTGCTTCTGCAATTCCATGATTTGCCTCGGGCGCAGGTATAATACCTTCTGTTCTTGAAAATAAAACACCAGCTTCAAAACATTCTATTTGATTTATTGAAGTTGCCTCAATTAAACCATCTCTTAAAAGCTGACTAATGATTGCACCTGCTCCATGATAACGCAACCCTCCCGCATGTATAGGAGAAGGAATAAAATTATGTCCAAGTGTATACATAGGCAACAAAGGCGTCATTCCAACAGTATCACCAAAATCATAACGAAATACCCCCCTGGTTAATTTTGGGCAAGAAGTAGGTTCTACAGCAATGGCCCGAACCTTTTTTCCATGCAATAAATTGTCTTGTAAAAATGGGAAACTGATACCCGCAAAATTAGAACCTCCTCCAAAAGGAGCAATAATAATATCGGGGTAATCTCCAGCTTTTTCCAGTTGCTTTTTTGCTTCAAGTCCAATAATAGTTTGATGCATCAATACATGATTCAACACACTACCTAATGCATATTTGGTATCCTCATTTGTGGCGGCCACTTCTACAGCTTCAGAAATTGCAATACCTAAGCTACCGGGAGAGTTAGGATCTTTTGCCAAAATAGAACGACCTGCCTCTGTTAAATTAGAAGGAGAAGCATGTACTGTAGCTCCCCAGGTATTCATCATTACTTTTCTATAGGGCTTTCCTTCATAACTAACTTTTACCATGAAGACTTCGCATTCTATATCAAATAATTTGCATGCAAAACTTAAAGCACTCCCCCATTGACCGGCACCCGTTTCGGTTGCGATTTTTTTTATGCCTTCTTTAGCATTATAATAAGCCTGAGGAATGGCCGTATTGGGTTTATGCGAACCAGCAGGGCTAATGCCTTCATATTTATAATAAATCTTCGATTTTGTACCAATTGCTTTCTCTAATTCATAGGCCCTAAACATAGGAGTTGGACGCCAAATAGAATACAAATCTCTTACCTCATCTGGAATTTCCACCCATGGTTCAGTGCTCACTTCTTGCTTAATTAACTCCATAGGAAACAATGGTGCCAAGGCTTCTGGCCCAATCGGCTGTTGCGTAGCAGGATGCAATGGAGGCAATGGCTTATTCGGCATATCTGCCATAATATTGTACCAATGAGTAGGAATTTCTGATTCGGTGAGCGTAATCTTTCTTTGTTTCATAATGGCTTGGTTTAGCGTAAATATAAATGAAAGTAAAAATTCAAAATTCAAAATTTTAAAAATCCCAGACATATTTTTATTAATCAGGTTAGTATTACCTGCTTCATAAAAAAGGGGACTACAAGTGTAGCCCCCTCATAAAATAGATATAAAAGTTTTATTAATCTGTTACTTTTATTGGTCCCAAAAAGTTCGTTTTAGTTTCACTTATTTTTTGATCCCCTTCCCAGAAACTTAATGTGATGGTTGTTTTCCTTTGATGTACAACAGACTTGGGTAAAATCACAAAGAAAGTACCAGAACCTTGTCCTTCTTTAGCTACTTCTACATAGTCTTTTCCAATGGATTCAATCCGACCATTACCGCCCTCTAACTTTATAGTCATAGGAATCATTTTCATTGTCTTATTTGCCACTTTAACATTATACAAATTTGAAAGACTATCCCTACCCCGCTCCTGATACAATTGTCCTGGAGTTCGCATTACAGTTGGATCAATATCTTTTCTGGTCATTAATAAAAGAGATAAAACACTTAATACTATAGCAAGTAAAAAAGTATACAACTTCATTCTTGTTGTAAAATGTAAAGGCTCACCATTGGCGATACTATTTTCAGAAGCATACCGTATTAACCCTCTCGGTTTATTAATATGATCCATAATATTATTACAAGCATCTATACATGCGGTACATCCTACGCACTCCATCTGAAGCCCATTACGAATATCAATTCCAGTTGGACATACCTTTACGCATTGATGACAATCTATACAATCGCCTTTAGTGGACACATCTTCCCCTTTCTTGATTGGCCCCCTTGGTTCACCACGCTTGTAATCGTAGGCAACAATCATTGAATTCTTGTCGAGCAAAACACTTTGTAATCTACCATAGGGGCAAACTACAATACATGCTTGCTCTCTAAAGAAACTATACACCGCGAAGAATACTGCACTAAAAATTAAAATAGAAGATAATCCCCCAATATGACTAATCACAGGCTCTGTAATAATTTTCTCCAATTCCTTTACCCCAATAATATAGGCCAAAAAAGTGTTCGCAATTATAAAAGAAAGTATATAGAATGCCAATTGTTTCAAGCCCATCTTAAAAATCTTTTTCCCTCTCCATGGTGCTTCTTTTAATTGCCTTTGAGCAGGTGCATCTCCTAATATAAAAAATTCAACTTTTCGAAACATCATTTCCATGAAGTTTGTTTGTGGACAAGCCCAACCACAGAAAAGCCTTCCAAAAGCAGCAGTAAACAATACAATAAATAATACAAATGTGACCATTGTTAAACCCAGAATAAAAAAGTCTTGGGGCCAAAACACCTTACCAAAAAGAATGAATTTTGCTTGAGGAATATTAAGCAAGAAAAAAGGTCTTTCATTTACATAAACAAAGGGCATCCCAAAAAAAAGTATAAAATATAAAACACTTAACCATGTTCTGATATTATAGAACTTACCATTTGGCGGCTTGTACGCAAAAACCCATTTGCGCTTTCCGTTTTCGTCAACCGTATTTATCCGATCTCTATAGCTTTCGCCCTCCGTGATTGGTTCATTCAAATGCTCGTGATGTGAAAACATGGGTTGGATTTAAGGTATAAATTTATTGTAATTGTATAACGAAAAATAGATGTCAGAACTAGCACAAATTTGCAAAAATTAAGCTTACACTACTGTGATGATTGTTACAGAGGGACATGATAAATATCAGGAAAAGGCCTTTTACAGAAAAATTATTTCGATTTATCTCATAAAATGATACTGAAACCTGGCTCAGTTTCCAAATACATGGTCCCATCAGGAAATTTATTCTGAGAAATTTTACACTGAGCAACAACAGTGAATTGTAAGAAAAGAAAAATAGAAAATATTGGGATAGCGATCCGCATAAACTTTTATTTATTAAAAGCTAATAAAAACAAGGATATTCTGATCTATGAAAATTATTTAAACTTATTTTCCTCTGTGATACCCTTCCAAGAATCCGTTCGAAACGGAGAAGCAGGAAATCCATCTAGATTATAAAGGTTCGCATCTATCGGCGAATCTGTCCATCCATAACGAACTGCTTGTGGATCGATCACTTTATCACTAGTTACAATAATATTATCACCTTCTATTCTTGCTTGTGCATAAAAGAACTGATGATTTGCTCCAGCTATTTCAAATCCTTTGATATATCCATATTGGTCCTTGATTTGCCATCCTTTGCCCAAGTTTTTAAAAACAATGATGGCCTTCTCATTTTTAAATTCCACAGAATGAAAAGTAGGTCCGCAGAAAACTGCCAATGGAACTCCATAAGTATTTGCTAATGCATTTGCAGCAAGTCTCTTACCTACCTCTTCTTTATTTCTAGGGTGCACATTATCTGGATTGCCAATATCTGTAGTAACAGCCTGCCCGGTTTTAGTCAAACTGAGTGTCATACTTTGAGCTTCTCTTAATTCAGCCCAAGCACTTCCTTGATTACTGTTTTGAAACTTGCCAAAACTAGATAACTGTACAAAGTAAAATGGTAATTCCTCTTTCCATTCTTTTCTCCAGCTTTCAATCATTAAAGGAAAGCTTTTACGATATTCAAAAGCACGATCAGCATTGGATTCTCCTTGGTACCATAAAATTCCTTGAATTGCAAAAGGTATAAGGGGATGAATCATGGCGTTATAAATAACAGCACCTGCATTGTTTTGGGCATGCACATAATTCCAAGGCATTTTAAAGTCTGGAATCATCTTCCACCCATTTCCTGCTAAAGTCTGTTGCTGCCCATCAAATTTAAGATAGAGTGAACTTGGTTCACCAATAAAGCCATTCCCAAACCAGGCAGGATCCACTTGTTTCTCCTGGTGAATTAAGAGGATATTTCTGCCCTCCTTCCAAGTATTCGCGGGAAGATTAAACAATCTAGAATTTTTCCCGGACCCTTCTTTGACGAGCTTGCCATTAATATATAATTGAAATACACCATCATTATCACCGAGACTTAATATAGAAGCTTTTGCAACTTCATTAGCAGGTATCGTTAAACTTCTTTCCATAAAGCCAGCACCTCTAAAGGCCCAGATGCCTTGCCAATCCCACTGACTAGGCGGTGCATAGGGAAGCCACTGCTCAAACACTGTTGAATCATTGTTTAATAAATAAGTAATATCTGTGTTAGGAAGTTGATGATTTTTAGCGGAGAGTTTATCCTTTAAGTTTTTTAATAATTGTGCATCAGCCTCCTCCCAGGTTTGAGGAAATTTTTGTCCATATTCCTTTAATACATCCGATTCCAGCATTGCATTTTTACTGATCCATCCTTCAATTTGAGAACCACCCCAAGCGTCTTTTATTAATCCAACTGTTACATGTAATTGATTTGCGATTTCTTTAGCAAAAGAATATCCTACTGCAGTAAAATTTGAAAGTGTTTCAGGACTGGCCAAAACCCATACCCCACCTGAAATAGAATCTTTTGGCTGAAGACTAACTTCATTTGGCACTGTGAACTGACGTATATCTGCTTGATGAACACTAGTTGTTGCCGCATTGAAATTAAAGGCATCACGCATTACAAATTCCATATTCGATTGTCCGGAACATAACCAAACTTCGCCCAACATAATGTCCTTTAATTGAATCATTTGTTGTTTTCCACTTACCCTCATTTCAAATGGTCCCCCTTCTTTCATAGCTGGCAAGCTTACCATCCATTTACCATTTGCATCAGCTTGGGTTTGAATGGACAATTGATTAAATTGAATGGTAATCTTTTCATTTCTGGAAGCCCAACCCCAAATAGGAACAGGTTTGTTTCTTTGCAAAACCATATGATCTCCAAAAGGACGGGCTACATTAAGTTGTGCATTAGAAATAAATACGAAGCATAAAAAAAAGGAAACTAAAAATGATTTCATATAATTTGAGACAAGTTTTTTAAATTATAAATATAGAAGCGCCAAAGAAACCATAATTTACCGATTTTTTTAATATTCAATTAAGGGATAAACATTTATCATTAGAATCTATGTGTTTATAGGAATAATTGAATTAAAACGTTATATATCAAATATAAATTATTTGTATAAATAAGCTTAAAACTTACTTAATTTCTTAAAATCAACCTTAAATAATTATAAAAAAGATGAATTTTCACAATAAACCTAACATTTGTCATTTTCACAATTAATCTTTTAATAGAACCTTTGTAAAGTGATTTAATTAAATAGATTTTACATTAAAAATTATATATCGTATGACAAAAGAAACAAAACCTCATTTGAACGAAGTTCCTGGGGTAATTCCAGAATTAAAGAATTGGGTGAATGGCATTGCGGATCAATGTGATGCAAAAAGTATTCATTGGTGCGATGGCACTAAGCAAGAATATGATGGGTTGTGTGAGTTATTAGCTAAAAAGGGAACGTTCATAAAACTAAATCCCGCTAAAAGGCCAAACAGTTATGCCTGTTTCTCTGATCCAAGTGATGTGGCACGTGTGGAAGACAAAACATTTATATGTAGCAGGGTGAAGGAAAATGCCGGCCCTACAAATAATTGGATGGAGCCAAATGCAATGAAAAAAGTGCTGAATGGTTTAATGGAAGATAGCATGCACGGAAGAACACTTTATGTTATTCCATTCTGCATGGGTCCGGTTGGATCTCCTTATTCAAGATATGGTGTACAATTAACTGATTCAGAATATGTGGTTGTGAATATGTATATCATGACAAGAATGGGCGAAAGTATTTATCCATATTTGAAACGTAACGCATACGTAAAATGTATTCATACGGTTGGTTGCCCTTTAACTACTCCTGGTCATGATGTTAAATGGCCCAATAATCCAACAACTAAATACATTTCACATTTTCCTGATGAACGATTGATCATTTCTTATGGAAGTGGATATGGTGGAAATGCATTGATGGGAAAAAAATGTTTTGCCTTAAGAATCGCTTCAGTAATGGGTAAAGAAGAAGGTTGGCTAGCCGAGCATATGTTAATTCTTGGAGTGGAATCACCAACAAAAGAAAAAACATATATCGCTGCTGCTTTTCCAAGTGCCTGCGGGAAAACCAATTTTTCGATGATGATTCCGGCAAAAGGTGTAGATAATTGGAAGGTAACAACGGTTGGGGATGATATTGCCTGGATACATAAAAGTGAAGACGGACAGTTATATGCAATCAACCCTGAAGCTGGATATTTTGGTGTAGCACCTGGTACTAATTACCATACGAATCCAAATGCAATGGAAAGTATTAAGGCGAATACCATCTTTACCAATGTTGCCATTACTAAAGATGGGGATGTATGGTGGGAAGGAATGACGAAAGAAATTCCAGAAGGATTAACCGATTGGCATGGTTTACCTTATGATCCGTCAACTGGCAAACCAGCTGCTCATGCAAATAGCCGCTTTACTGCTCCAGCTTATCAAAATCCTTGTATCGATACTGAGTGGAATAATCCAAATGGAGTTCCTCTAGCAGCTTTTGTTTTTGGTGGAAGAAGAAGTACTGCAGTTCCCTTAGTTTGTCAATCTTTCAATTGGAGCTTCGGAGTATATACTGCTGCAACAATGGGAAGTGAAACTACAGCTGCTGCATTTGGTGAAATTGGTAAAGTTCGCCGCGACCCATTTGCCATGTTACCTTTTATGGGATACCATATGGGCGACTACGTAAATCATTGGTTACAATTTGGACGTGATTTACCAAATGCTCCAAGAATTTTTAGTGTCAACTGGTTTAGAAAAGATGAAAATGGAAAATTCTTATGGCCTGGATTCGGAGAAAATATGCGTGTCCTAAAATGGATTGTGGAAAGAGTTCGCGGCGGTGCAGGTGCGGCAGAATCTCCCATTGGTTGGATGCCTCGCTATGAAGATATTGACTGGACAGGCATTGAAAACTTCAGCAAAGAAGACTTTGCAAAAATTATGACTGTAGATAGAGAGCCTTGGAAACAGGAATTATTATCTCATGATGAATTATTTGCAAAATTGTATGATAAGCTTCCGAAAGAATTTTATTTCATGAGGGAATTATTATTGAGTGCTCTATGGCGTTCTCCAGAACATTGGGAATTAGAACCTGAACATGTTTAGTGTGCAAAAAAGAACGAATCACTGTATTCGTTCTTTTTTTCCATTGATTTTAAATGATTGATATATGAATTGGTTTGTTACTTTATTTACTCAGCAATCAGTTGCACAATCTGCCATCATTTATGCAATTGTTATAGCAATTGGAATTGCAATGGGAAAAATAAAAATATTTGGAATTTCATTTGGCATCACCTGGATCCTATTTATCGGTCTCCTATTTTCTTATTTAGGTATTAGCATCAATAAAGAAGTTGAGCATTTTCTTAAAGAATTCGGTCTTATTATTTTTGTATACGCGATTGGCTTACAGGTTGGACCAGGATTTTTTGCGTCATTGAAAAAAACAGCACTAGGAAATAATGCATTAGCGGCAAGTGTGGTAATACTTGGCGTTATCATTACAGTAATTTTTTTCTATACATCGGGAATACATATTGCAGTATTAGCAGGTGTAATGAGTGGCGCTGTTACTAATACCCCCGGTCTTGCAGCTGCACAGGCAGCAGTAAAAGATTTACACATCACTGGTGCAGATAATGGTGTTATTACACTTGCCTATGCAGTTGCATATCCTTTTGCTGTGATTGGCATCATTCTATCTCTGGTTATTTTAAGAAAAGTGTTGAGGATCGATTTAGAAAAGGAAAAGGAATTTCATCGGAAATTAAATTTCATTCAATCGAATCGCCCTTTATCTATTCATATCAAATTAGAGAACAAGCAGCTGATTGGACAACCCTTACGCAGCATTTTTAAAATGCTTCAAGAACCAGTAATAATTTCTCGTATGCTTCATGGAGGAGAAGTGATTACACCAACTCCTGACATTGTTCTAGCTGAGGGCGATATCATGCAATTTGTTGCTCCCAAAAAATTAATGGAAAAAGTAAAATTACTCGTGGGTACAGAATCAGATATCAACCTTCGTGTGGTACCTTCCAGTAATTTAATTTCACGATTTATTGTGGTTACCAGAAAAGAAATCACCCACAAAAGGTTAGGAAACATTCTAGAATTACAACACGAGAACCTTACTATCTCTCGCATTAAAAGAGCTGGCATCGAAATGGTGGCACATGGAAATATATTTCTTCAGTTAGGAGACACTATCACTATTGTGGGCACGGAAGAAAGTGTTGATCAGTTTACAGATATTGTTGGCAATTCTTTAAAAAGATTAGAATCGCCTGATCTTGGCCCCATTTTTATAGGAATAGTTTTAGGCATAATATTAGGTAGTATTCCATTTAATATTCCAAGTATGCCAGTTGCTGTAAAAATTGGTATGGCAGGTGGACCCTTGATTGTTGCACTCTTCTTAAGCAGATTTGGTAATTTTTTGTACCTCAATAATTACACCACCAATAGTGCCAATTTAATGATCAGAGAATTGGGTATTGCCTTATTCCTTGCAAGTGTTGGATTAAGCAGTGGTCAAAATCTTTCTGCTGCTTTTAGTGATGGTTCGGGCTATCGTTGGATACTGATGGGAATTTGTATCACGATGATCCCTCTATTAATAGTTGGGGTAATTGCGAAGAAATTTTTAAAGAAAACCTATTTCGAAATATCTGGACTTTTAGCAGGGGCCTGTACCGATCCTCCTGCGCTTGCATTCGCATTAAAAGTTGCTGGGAATGATATCCCATCCGCTTCTTATGCCACTGTTTATCCGCTTACCATGATTTTAAGAATTCTTGCTGCACAATTATTAATTCTATTTTTTGCTGCTTGATGAAGATTTTACAGATTGCTTGCTTGAGTGGATTGAAACTACTCAACAGTCATCCTAATGTTTCATTAATAATGATTCTATGTTTTACTCCATCAAAATCAACTATATTTTTTGCTATTTTATTTTAATGTTCTATTGCACTTCCATTCAGGCACAAATAAAACCAAAAGAAGTAAATATCCAAAGTCAATCCTGGTTCAGTGTTAATTCCACAACCCGTTTATCAAACCATTGGGGTTTTATAGCAGATGTGCATATGCGTAGAAACAACTTTATCGCAGATCCCAGTTTTTATTTTTTAAGGGGGGCCGTGAATTATTGGATAACAGATAATGTAACAATAGCGACTGGATATGGAAAAATGTGGCTTGCTCCCACAACTGCTGGATGGAAAAGTTTTGCCAAAGAAGACCGGCTATATTTTCAAATACAATCGATTACCAAATTAGGTAAGATCCTTTTGTTGCAAAGATTAAGAAATGAAAATCGATGGCAACAAAAAATGGTGAATGATAGCTTTAGTGGAAACTACAAAATAACAGATCGCGTTCGATATTTAATGAGTGCTACTATTCCCGTTTTTAAGAATAAAAAATATCCCTCATTAGTTGTTTCAGATGAACTTGCTATCCAATTTGGTAAAGAAGTTGTTTACAATACATTCGAACAAAATAGACTGTTCCTAGGCATTCGTCAAAATATAAGCAAAGCCCTGAGCTATGACCTTGGATATATGCAGGTGATGCAACAGAAATCAACTGGTTATCAATATGACAAGAATAATACTTTCAGGCTTTATTTCTACTTTATGCCCGATTTAAGAAAAAAATCAGTGGTTCCAATTGTTATGCCCCAGATCAAAAAATAGCTAAATTTACAATCATACCAATTGCTTACACAGCTTTCAACTATTTCAAGAAATTACTTTTATGAAAATCAATCCTACCATTAAGATAAACTTACTTGCTATGGCATTATTAATCGGTACAATAAATGGTAATGCTCAAAAAGATAAGGTCAGTTATCGCATTGAAAATGACAAAGTAATTCAGGGTAATTTTATTGCAAAGGCATTAAATAATCATCAGATCAGCAGCAATTATGAGAGCCCGGCTAACCTATATCAATCATCTGATATCAGTTTTAAATTTGCAATCAATGGCAGAGATAATGAAATGGTTTCCGGACAAGACCACCACTTTACAGTTACCGCTGTGAATGGGTATGCGGAAACTCCAGTTATTATTTTTGGACAGCAACTCAAACAGCTTCAAACCAAAAAAAATTATCTGCTACCAAATACAAAATTAAAAGTTCGATTAGATGGAAAGGATATCCTAAAACAATTCGCTGAAAAAGGATTTTATACTTGTTATAATGGAACAAAGATTTATAAACAAGACTTCAAAGGCATCTATATAGCCGGAGGCACGTTGCCCATGATCTGGGACTTCGATAATTTAATTCACAATGATTTTTTATTACTGAAAGATCCTGATGGAGATGGTATTTTTGAAACTGAATTATTGTTGAATGCAAAAAAAGACCAGAAAGAAATTGCGAACGAATGGAAACTAAATAAAGACATCAGTGCTTTTCCACAATTTAAAAGTGATTTTGTACTTGCCAATGCGATATACAATTTATCTCTTGAAGAAATGATCAAAGCGGTGGAGCCAGATAGTACATTCAGAACTGGAAAAGAATGGGCAGGCGTATGGACAAGGGATATTAGTTATTCCATTATTTTATCCATGGCGCATCTTCAACCACAGGTTGCTAAAAATAGTTTACTGAAAAAAGTAAATAAGAAAAAACGGATCATTCAGGATACAGGAACTGGGGGTGCCTATCCTGCATCCACAGACAGGATGATATGGGCAGTTGCAGCCTGGGAAGTATATACTGCAACAGGTGATCAGGATTGGCTTGAATTGGCTTATCAAATCGTTAAGAACAGCATTGAAGATGATCTATTCAATTGTTACGACCCATTAACTGGAATGGTTAAGGGAGAGTCATCTTTTCTTGATTGGCGCGAACAGACCTATCCAAAATGGATGCAACCTGCAGATATATTTGAAAGCGAATGTTTGGGTACTAATGCAGCACATTTTCAGGCAAATAAAGTATTGAGTTTAATGGCGAGGGCATTACATCAGACTGAAGTTGCCAAAAAACATGCGGCCATTGCAGAGAAAATAAAAAGCGGGATTAACAAATGGTTATGGCTTCCAGAAAAAGGATATTATGCTCAATTTTTATATGGAAGAAATCATAAAATAGTATCCCCTAGATCTGAAGCCCTTGGTGAAGCACTTTGTATTTTGTTCGGTATTGCAGATAAACAAAAATCTGCAAGTATCATCGCATCAGTTCCTCAAACAGAATTTGGCATTAGTTGCATCTTCCCACAAATCCCTAATATTCCACCTTATCATAATAATGCGGTTTGGCCATTTGTACAAACCTATTGGGCATTGGCATCTGCTATGGCCGGAAATGAAAATGCAGTAATAGAATCGATCAATAGTATTTATCGTCCTGCCGCCTTATTCTTAACTAACAAAGAAAATTTTGTGGCGGATAATGGAGATTATGCAGGCACTCAGATCAATAGCAGTAATATGCTTTGGAGTTTATCCGGGAACCTTGCCTTAATACAAAAACTGGTTTTTGGTATTAGCTTTCAAGCAGACTCATTATTCTTTCAACCTTTTGTGCCAGCGCTTTATACAGGAACAAAAACGCTTAGCAATTTTAAATATAGAAAAGCAATATTAGATATTCAATTAGAAGGAACGGGAAATAGCATTCAATCTTTTTCGGTGGATGGTATAATTCAAGCAACCCCTAAATTACCAGCAAATATCCTGGGCAATCATCAAATTTTAATTCAATTAAGTAATCAACCAATTAGTTCAAAACCAATCAATAAAACAAATAATTATACTTCTGTTGCAGCACCATTAATGAATTTAGAAAATCATAAGCTTTTGTGGAATGCAGTTGAAGGGGCCGTAGCATATAAAATTTTATTAAATGGAATATTTATTGGCAATACTAATACTACTAACTATCCTATCATTGCAAATAGATATGGGGAATATCAAGTAATTGCATTAGACAAGAAACGTGTACCATCTTTTGCAAGTGAGCCCCTAGCGTATTATGATATTCAAACAACAATAACCTTAGATGCTGAAACTTCGAATCCTATTTCAAATTTAAATTATCAAGGATTCAATGGTAAGGGATTTGTTGAAACTAGTAAAACAATAAATCCTTCCATTTTATTCCAGATTGAAATAAAAGAGGATGGCTTTTATGCGATAGATTTCAGGTATGCAAATGGTAATGGACCAACAAATACGGAAAACAAATGTGCCATCAGAACGCTGCTTATAAATAATCAAATGAAAGGCACGATCATTCTTCCACAAAGAGGAACAAAAGAATGGAGCAATTGGGGCTTTAGCAATAAAGTACAAACCGCTTTAAAAAAAGGAAATTATCAAATTGAATTAAAATTGGAGGATTATAACGACAATATGAATTTGGAAATAAATCAGGCTATGCTTGATTATATAAGATTGATAAAGCTGTAGAATAATTTAATTTTTGATTAAAGTCTTAAGCATTCTCATGATTCAGTATTATCATTACCAGTTCAGCTTCATTTTTAAAATTTATTAAATTCTGTTCCGCATCTTTTTGATTCCATGAAGTCATTTCAGAAAATTGGATAGCAATATTGCTTAGTATTTGCATCCCTGCAGTAAGAGTTGCGCCCTTTAATCGATGCCCAATTCTTTTTAACTCATGCAAGTCATTAAGATTTATAGCCTCCTCTAAACCGGAAATAGACTTTCCTATTTCTTTCTTAATTAAAATAATAAACTGATTCATTACAGCTGGGTCTTTTCCAATATATTTTTCAGCTTTGATTCTATCAAAATGTTTAGCTATTTCTTGCTCTGTCATTTTAAATATATTAGATTCAAAAAGAAATTGGTTGAAAAATATTCTGACTTTACAATATCCCTTCAAATTGATTCCACCCTTTTATTCAATATAATGAACAACCCTTGCTAATTTGCCATTTGAATTAATCCCCTCTAATACAATTTGTAATTTTTTACTTAAGTCGTTGTTATAAAATTCAATCTTAACCCTTGGGCTCCTTTTATTGGTTAAAACATAAGGGTTCCAGTAGATGGTAGTTCTATTATCTGCGTCGAAATTGCCTGTTGGGTTTTCATAATTTGGGTTATAAAATTCTTTGAACACTGAATAACCCCCAAGTACTGTATTCTCCATCCCCTTGCTATTCTCCGCACCACCTTTACTATTCTTTCCTTTTTTAGTATAAATAGCTACTGCTCCACCACTGCCCCCACCTATTGAACCAAAGAAAGGAGGTCGGATTGCTTTTACATAGGCAATATCTGAAATAGGAAGCGACAAAATCATATCAAGTGGTGTACTAATTTCATTTAAGAAGAAATCAGTATTTGAGCCTCTCCATGAAGCGGATGCCTGTGCACCAGAAACAGAAATCTGCAAACCTGCCACTTTCCCCTGCAGGTATGCTAAAATATTAATTCCTCCACTAGCGCTGGGATCATTGGTAAGATCAAAAGATGTGCCATCAAAACCCGAGAACATACCTGATGCATATTTTTCATCCAAGATCTGTAACGGTGACTTCGCCCTTGATTTAACAACTACTTCCTGTAAAGTGGCAGAAGCCATTTGCTTTCTCAACTTTTCTTGTTCTAATAAATAAAAATTAAGTTTAGCACGAGCCATACTATCGCTCCAATTATTTTGATTACCAAGGCTACCTAAATTAATTTTCCTAAAGTCTTGTTTGAATAACCCATTTTCAAAATGTACTTGTGTAATATCCGTAAGTTTATTATTTCCATTGAATCCATAGAAAATCCGGGATGTATCATAGTAGAAAATGGTTTTATCTTCAAATGTTCCATCTTTTAACACCGGCATGAATACAAATTTCTTACTACTGTCTTTTCCTGCAATTATCAAGTTCAACATTAAGTCACTGGCTATTTTTGTAGCTGAACTTCCAAAAACTTTTCCTGTAATTTTCATAAAATCTGTTTCACGAGGAAACTTTAGTACAGGGACTGTTCCAGCATTAATTTTGTCCCAGTCGAATTTTCTCCATCCATTTGTAAGCATTACTAAATCCAAATGTTCAGCAACACTATCTGCATCACTTGAAAAATAATATCCTGCATTAAATATCTTGCCTCTTATCTCATGGCTTAATAAAAAATCAGAATAAATGGTTTGTTGCTCGGGCATCACAATAGAAGCATCCGTAATAGAGACAGACATGTTTGAAGCTGAGGTATCAGATACCATCACTTCAATTACATTTTTTCCCCTCTTTCTTAAATTAGTCAATGGCTCTGTTACTTTAGCATTGAACTCATGTAATCTATTATTTACAAAAACTATTCTTTCCGCCAATGGCAACCAATCTTTTGTAAACAAAGAAAATTGTAGTATACCTGTGGGCATTTCATCAATAGGTAAGCCTGCCCTCTGAACCTGTCGTTCTTCTCCTTTAAAATCAACTGTATATATTAAATGTTGGTTCTGATGAACCAATAGTTTCATTTGTTTATAATTCTGAGGTACGTCTAAAGTTCTTTCAACTTGAGCATAGGCTTTTTCATTATCCATACTAAGCTTTAGTATCACACCTTCATTTTTTGCAGACACAATTTGAGTGATCCCTTTTTGTGCATTTTCATCGGTCCAACTTAAATGATAGCTTTCCCCTGCTGTTGGTTTCAACTGAAATGTTCCCATCCCATCATGAGCCACTTTTAGGGTATCCAGAATTTTGTTTTTATCATTTAATAAAAACCCTTTCACAAAAACGGGCATACCAGATCCGTTTGTTGCTTTGAATGCAATTTTGCTATTTAGTCCATTCACTAAAACGCCACCTTCCGGAAAAACTTCTACCCTGGTTTTTGGAGTGGTATTAATTTTAGATTTTGCAAGTGACCCAGTATTGATTGGAATATTTTTTTCATAAAGAAAAACACTATCATCATTCAACATCCATCTGGTAAATGCTTTGATATGTAAAAAATCGCCTTTATAATTTAAGGGAACTTCGTAACTTCCTTTAGCAGAAGATTGAAATAAAGGTGCTACTGTTTGCTTTATATAATTACCACTGGTATCATACCAAACTACATAAACATTCTTACTCAGTGAAGTAAATTCCATTCCAGACAATACATAGAGTTTATAAAAAATAGTCTCCCCAGTATTATAGATGGTTCTATCAAAATGAATATGAATCTTTTCTTTAGGAAATTGTTCATCATATATATTCAAAACCGAGTCATATATCTGCGCTTGAACTTTTCCTACCATAAAAGTCAGGAACAATAATGCTATACAATTCAATATTATTTTTCTCATCATCGCTAAATTAACTATTTCTCGAAATGCAAATTGTTAAACAAATGGGAATCGTAAATAAAAATACCCCCGAAAACTCGGAGGCATTTCAATACCTTATTAATAGAAATAAATACCGAGTTTATAGGATCTACATCTAACAATTTCTACTACCAATTTAAAAATTACCTATTCAACAACCAATGGGTTTCTTCTGGTAGGGATAACTGTTTGTTCATCATCACTCAAATAAGCCCAAAATTCGTATAATGCAAAAATGTCTCCTGGAATCTTGGGAGTATTAGGTTCTCCATTGCGTTCATAAGAGCCCAATAATTCACCATGATACTTCAATTCTGATAATTTCTCTTCTAACGTCAATAACTTAAATTGCTCAATTGTCATAAAACTAGATCGATTTTAAATGTCTTTCAGCCCGCAATCTAATAAGAAAAACACAAATAGATCCTAAAGCTTCTAAAAAATAGCTATCAACCTAATTTAGATCCTTTTTTCGCTTCATTTACAGCATGATCTACCGCCCTTGCTGTAATTGCCATATATGTGAGTGATGGATTTTGAGTTGAGGTTGAAGTCATACAAGCTCCATCGGTTACATATACATTTTTGCATTCGTGTAATTGATTAAACTCGTTTAATAAGGATGTTTTAGGGTCTTTACCCATTCGCACCCCTCCCATTTCATGAATATCCAAACCAGGAGCTGCTTTTGAATCAGTAGTGCTGATATTTTTAAATCCTGCTTTTGTATACATTTCAGTCATCTGCTCTATAAAGTCTTTCACCATTTTCTCGTCATTATCATCATAAGCCACCTGAATATTCAATTGAGGCATACCCCATGCATCTTTTAAAGTAGGATCTAAACTTACATGATTGCTTTCTTTAGGAATTGTTTCTCCCATCATATGTGAACCCACATACCATGGTCCCAATTCTTTTTTTGCTAACTGATCTTTTAATTCTTTTCCAAAGCCTTCGGTATTTCTTTTGATATATCGTCCGGATGAAAACCCAGCAGCATATCCTCTTAAGAAATCAGTCTCCTGTTTCTCTACATTTCTAAATCTTGGAAGATAGGCACTAGTAGGAGATCGGCCATCTGTAGTAGAATCCATAAAGCCCTCATACTCTGCATTGATACGTGCACGATAATTATGGAAAGCAACAAATTTCCCTAATAAACCATTATCATTACCTAATCCATTCGGGAAGCGATGAGAAGTTGAGTTTAGTAAAAGAAGATTGGTATTAATGGCTCCAGCATTCACAAAAATTACTTTTGCATAATATTCTACCATTTCCTTTGTTTGGGCATCCACCACTCTAACACCTGTAGCCATTCCTTTCTGTTCATCATAAATAATGGAATGGACTACTGAAAAAGGGCGAAGGGTTAAATTACCAGTCTTCGCTGCCCAGGGCATAGTGGAAGAATTACTACTAAAATAACCTCCAAACGGACAACCTCTTTGACAAAGATTTCTATTTTGACATTGTGCTCTACCCTGTTCTAAATGAATTGGATTAGGTTTGGTGATATGGGCACACCTGCCATAAATAAGATGGCGTCCAGCATAGTTTTTCTGAAGTATTTCTTTAAAGTAATGATCTACACAAGTAAGTTCTAGAGCCGGCAGAAACTCGCCGTCTGGAAGATTAGCGAGGCCATCTTTATTTCCAGAGATTCCAACAAATTTTTCTACATAACTATACCAGGGTGCGATGTCTTTATATCTGATTGGCCAATCAACAGCAAATCCATCACGCGCTGGACCACTGAAATCAAAGTCGCTCCATCTTTGAGTTTGTCTTGCCCACATGAGCGATTTTCCTCCTACTTGATAGCCACGGATCCAATCAAATGGCTTTCCTTGTATATATGGGTGTTCCTGATCTTTCACAAAAAAGTGTGCAGCATCTTCCCGAAAGCCATAACATTTACTGATGATGGGGTTGGCTTCAGTTATCTCTAAAGGCATTTGCCCCCGATGTTCAAATTCCCAGGGCATCATATTGGTGGTGGGATAATCTTTTAAGTGCTCCACATTTCTGCCCCGTTCCAAAACAAGGGTCTTCCATCCTTTTTCAGTAAACTCTTTAGCAGCCCAACCTCCACTCATACCAGAGCCTATTACAATGGCATCAAAACTTCTATTTTTTGCAGATCCGTTATTATTATCTCCCATAAAAATGTTTCAAATTTTAGTAATTGTATTAAGCTTTTACGCAACCATGAAAACGACCAGGTATCTGTTCATAAACCTGCACTTTAGTCATGAAAAATTCAGAGCTGGTATAACCATGTAAAGCCAGGCCTTTAGATTTTTGATAAAATTCAAAAAGGCTGTCTTTAATATCTTTCCGTTGTTCTATTTTATGCAACATTTTTTCCCTTTGTTCATTGGTAGCTCGAATAAAAAAATTCCCATATTCTGTTTGAGAAAATAAGTTTAACTCATTCAAGCCGTTCAAAATTTTGTCTTGATCAGTTTTTGTACTGCAATCATCTAGCATTTTCCATGCAAAAAGGTCTGCATGCAAACTAGCTGCTCCCGGGGTTTCTGTTTCTGGAATAATAGTGGATAATAAACTAGCGAAAGTTGCTTCCTGATCTGGACTAACCTGAATATGTTTAAGAGGAATACCTGTTTTTTGTTTATCAAATAAACAGGAAGGAGCAAAAGCTGCTGTGGCAGATACAAACAGCATCTGTTTTAATAATAATCTGCGTTGGATAATCATGGCAAGTAATTGTGGTTACAATTTACGTGCAAATCATATCAAAAAATAAAAATGACAAGAAATTCTGTTAAATAAAATCTTAGGCTTTATGTTTTTTATTAGGCAAGAATAGGTTCAATACTCTTATCAATAGCAGCTAATATTCCTTCTACTAATTCATCAAGGTTTTCAGACCTTTCCTTTAAAGTAGTACGGCTGCTAAAGATATGGTTGGGAAAATATTGAGTAAAGAAACTTGAATAGCTTTCAAATTCCCAATAAACAAAATTTCCACGTAATAAACCATTGATCCTCTTGCCTTTAATTTCTGTATGCACAGGTATAGAAAAGAAATCCATAGGTTAATAAGTTTAATCAAATGTACAGGTGTTCTAAGCTGTCATCTTGTAGTAGTATTCCCAAAGTAATACCGCTAAAACACCTATTTTTTGCGGTTTTTATCGATATATTTCAATAGTATAAATATCAAATTACCATTTATAACTAATTCGTCTTGAAAGGTTTAAATAGGGAATTACGCATAAATGGTAACTTTACCTTTCAAAAAATATTTTATGAGTACTTATAGTGCATCCCGCTTTTCTGAAGGAAATAAAATTTTTCCATGTGTCATTCATATTGATGAACAGGCCGTTACTTTTAAAATTCCCGGATTTTTTAATGGGAAAGAAACAACGATTCCTACCAGTAGAATATCTTCAGTTGATATTGAAACCCCATTGATCGGTTATTCAACAATTATTATTGAGACAACAGGAGAAGGTCGCATTCGAGCACATGGGTTTACTAAGTCGGAAGTAAAGGAAATGAAAAAAAATATTCTTTCTAAAATCCTTTAATCATTTAAAAAAGCATCTTCTGTTTTACTAAAATAGTTTTATATACACCAACTTGTTGTGGTAGATAATTTTACAATGCCTCTATTTATTGATGCAGTAGAATTATCATACAATGCCAAAATTAAATGCCTTATTTACAGTAATACTGTTATTGAAATTAATTGCTGTTTATGCTCAGGAACCGCTAACAACTGAAAATCGATTTTCGAATCTCAGTAGAAATCCGGCACTCGCAGGAATACAAGTTGAAGATTTAACAATAAACCTTTGTTATCACCGTCAAATCAAAACGGCACTCATACCCTACCGGTCTTTACAAATTCAAATTGAGTCAAGATTCAAAAGAAAAGAAACTGAAGACGGGTTCACTGCAGGAGCGATCATAAGATATGATGAAGCAGGAGATAACAGTTTAAAAAGGGCACAATTTATCCCAGTGCTTAATTTTCATAAATCTTTAAGTGAAGTAAAATTATCCTATTTAAGTATGGGATTTATGACAGGGGTTTTTAAAACACAATTTGATCCCTATACCGTACCTACAGTAAAAAATTATAAGCCTATCCCATTTAATCCAGCAACTCCAGTTCCACAATTTCTCTTACCTAACAGTAGTAACTATTTTGACTTTTCTACGGGTGTAAGTCTTTATACAGAATTGGACAATCATATTTCATTAAACCTTGGGGCAGCACTTTTTCATTTTTGTCAAAATACATTAAAGCAGTATATAGATATTCCCAAAACCCCAAGAGAATGGGTGGTTAATTCAGGCTTATATTTCAATAAATGGAACTATTCTTTCCAAATTATTACAGACCTACGAATTAATAAGAATGAAACTAAAATGTATACTGCTTTTATTTGGGGAATTCCAATACATGAGAACTTTTTAAACCAACTAACTGAAATTCAAATTGGAGCATACTATAATACGTCCAAAGAATTATCACCGGCTATTTCAATCAGCTGGCCCAGCTTTCTTATTTCATTCAGCTCCAATTTTTTAATTGGCAAGCAAAATAAATTACCTCTTTTAGAAAATGCATTCGAAACAAATATTTCAATAAATACAAATTGTCATAAAAGAAATAATGAATCAGAAAAAGTAAAATGTCATTTTTAATATTATAAGTTACACATTCAGCTTATTTTCTTTTTGCCTTTTCCCATAAAACAGATTGGTTTGAAAAAAGATATCTTTTAATGCCAGCAAATACAGCGTAATTCATCATGCAGAAATAATAAGGTATAAAAAATAGCTTCACTTTAATAGATCTGGATTGCATGATCCAACCTAGAATAGCAAAACCATAGAAAATGGTTTGACCAGCTAAAACGATATAAAATTTGTAATCTCCATTTAATGCTATTACAATATACCAGTTTAATAAAAAACAAAAGACCATTAAAAAGGGAGTAATGGTCCAGCGAAGTATTCGATGGCTTAAATATTGAAAACTTAGAATAGGGTGTTTAAATGGATTTAATAAAGCGGTAAGTCTTACAAACGATTGTATTCCTCCAGCTGCTATACGAACTTTTCTTTTAAGCTCCTCCTTAGTATTGGCAGAAGCATTTTCAGTAGCATAGGCATCCGGTTCATACACAATTCTATACCCCTTCTGTGCAATCAACATGGAAATCATAAAATCGTCTAATAAAGTATCCACCGGCACAGGAATATATAATGCAGTCTTAACGCTGAATAATTCACCTGCAGCGCCAACCACTGAAAATAATTCAGAATCCCAGGCTTTTAACTTTGACTCATATTTCCAGTAAAATCCTTCGCCTGCTGTTGCATCTCCACTATCATCGATTTGAACTCTTTTTTCACCAGCTACAGCACCAACAGAAGGATCTTGAAAATGTCTGCAAATATTGATCAAAGCCTTTTTATTCAAGAGTGTATTTGCGTCAGTAAAAACAACTACTTCTGTTTTTACCTCTTGCATGGCACGATGAACTGCAACAATTTTTCCAGTTCTTTCTGGTCGATGCATTAAATGAATAGAGTCATATTTTGAAATAATATCTGCTGTATTGTCAGTTGATCCATCTGTAATAAAGATATAGTGCACTTTATCCTTGGGATATTCCAAAGAAAGTGTGTTTTCTATTTTTTCTTCAATGCAGTATGCTTCATTATAAGCTGCCACTACGATTGTTACTGAAGGAAGGTTATAATTAGTATCAAATTCTTTTTTCTTTCTAAAAATTCGTAAAATTTTCACAATGATGAATAGCACTATTCCATATCCCACATAGGTATAAAAAATAATAAAAAGACTTATCCAGAATATTGTTTGCATATAGTTATTTTAATGTATAACCTAATATTTTGCTATCCACCCTATTTGTAATATTCCACCAAATTGCGCTTATAAAGATTAGAATATAATTGGAATTGCCTTCTTTCAAATAAATTAAAATATTTCTTGGCGTAACCAAGCATAAAAAATGTAGGCAAAAGACAATTAATTGAAAGAAATTGGCATTTCTTCTGATAAAAAGTATTCTATTTCTATTCATAAAGTATTCTTTCATTGCGCTTTTTTGCCCAACAGAAAAAGACTCTTTATGATATATTAATGCTTGCATATTAACCCGGATTTGGAAACCGGCTTTTTTAATTCTAGCTCCCCAATCCATTTCTTCATAGTACAAGAAATAGTTTTCATGCATCAGTCCCACTTTTTCGATTGCGGCTTTTGAAATCATCATAGCTGCACCATGAGCAAAACCAGTTATCCCAGTTAATGTATCATATTGGCCATTGTCATTTTCAAATTGTCCAATACAATAATTCCTAGCAGTAAAATAATTCATTTCTGTATAACCGGCATATTGCAATGTATCGGGCTGTTGAAAGTATCTGATTTTCGGAGAGATCATTCCAGTATTTGGGAAAGTTTCAAAATCTTTCACCAAAGCATTAATTAAGCCGGGAGTAAATTCAGTATCGTTATTAACGAAAAAAAACAAATCACCATTTGCTTTAGAAATTCCCAGATTATTTCCGCCTGCGAATCCAAGGTTTGTATCTGACCGATAAAATTGAACCTGAGGATATTTGATTTGCCAATCAGGTATAGGATTGACAGTACTTGCATTATCCACTACTATCATTTCGAAATCAGGATAATCATTCGTTTTATAAAATGCATCTAGGAATTCATCAGTAACATGACTATAATTATAATTGACTGTTATAATGGAAACGAGTTTCATGGTAAGGTTTAAGTCAATAAATTAGTATCGATCCAATCCAAAACTTCAGAATCAAAATTAGCATCAAATTTTCTGGCAAAAAACTTTCCTGATTTACTGATTTTGTCAATATCATCTATTGTTAGAATTTTGGGGCTTGCTCCACCTAATGACCAATCAATATACTTTAGATTATCGTTAATCATCTGGGCTTTATATAT
>JBAXXT010000041.1:0-30232 GCA_037127755.1 Bacteroidota bacterium | reverse complement strand
GGTTCACCCACTAATATTGGATTGTTCTTACTTCTGCGAGTTAGGATATGAAGTGTGCGCCTGATTTCTTCGTCGCGGCCAATCACAGGATCCAGTTTTCCAAGTCTTGCCATATCATTTAAATTTTTGGCAAACTTGTTCAGATTGTTCATCTGTGTTTCCTGTGTTTGTGATGTAATAGAATCACCCTTTCTTAAATCTTTAATGGCTGTGATTAATCCTTTTTCAGTTAACCCTGCCGCTTTCAAAGTTTTAGCTACATCATCATTCACCTGCAATAAACCTAAAAGCAAGTGCTCCTGACTTATAAATTCGTCATTGAATTCCTTTAATGTTTTATTAGCCTGTAGCATCACGTTATTCATATCGCGACTAATATTTTGTGCTGCTTCCGCACCAGCAACAACTTTTGGAAATTTAGCAATAGCCTCATCCATCTTTGATTCTACAAAAGAAATATTCACATTGTTTCTTTTGAGTAAAAAGCTAACAGAACTATCCGTATCAGCCAATAGCACTTTCAATAAATGATTGGTTTCTACATTTGGATTGCCCGTATTAAAAGCCAATTGCTGGGCCTTTTGAATGGTTTCCTGTGCTTTGATGGTATAATTATTGAGATTCATATAGGTTCCTCCTTGTTCAATTAAGAACTGGTTAACTTTTGAATGTTTAACTTCCCAACTTATTTAAATGGGATGCTCTATATTAGAGTCAAAAATCGTTCTAATGCCTTGTAAGTAGTCAGGGCTAAATAAATTCGGAAATTATGACTGTAAAGATCAACATTTTCTGCGTAAAAGTCAGTGCTGTATTGATTTTTCTGCTATTCTTTCAGGGAATAAATGCACAATACAATTTTGTGGCATTGGACCAGAAATTGGAAGCCTCAAAAAAAGACTTAGGAGGTGCTGTTGTAACATTGATTTATAAAGATGGCAAGCTCATTTATCAAAAGGCCATTGGCGAATTCACTGCGAAAGCACAGGCCCCGATTGTTAGCAGTAGTAAATGGCTTACTGCAGCATTAGTGATGAGTTTTGTAGATCAGGGGAAACTTTCTTTAGACGATAAAGTAAGTAAGTATATTCCTCTATTTGCAAAATATTCAAAAGGATATATTACCATCCGAGATTGCTTAAGTCATATGACGGGTATCGAAGCCGATCCCAATATTTTAAAAAAGGCAACTGAGCATCGATCTTTTTCATCTTTAGAGGACGAAGTAATTGACTTTGCTTCTAAAAAAAATATACAAACAAATCCAGGCTTAGAATTTCGTTACAGTAATATTGGTTTAAATATTGCAGCAAGGATTGTGGAAATCGTTGGAAGAAGGGGATTCGAACAATTGATGCAGGAACGTATCACACGTCCCTTATTAATGCGCAATACCAGCTTCTCTAGTTTTGATGCAGTAAACCCATCAGATGGAGCCATCTCTACTGCAAACGATTATATGAATTTTTTAGTGATGATTCTAAATAAGGGTGAGTTCAATGGCAAACGAATTTTAAGTGAGAAGTCCATCAATGAAATGCATACCCTGCGTACCAATAGCAGCATTATTAAATTAACTCCAAAAATTGCAGAAGGATTTAATTACGGATTAGGCGAATGGATTCAGGATACAGATGAAAATGGGAAAGCCACTGTGGTGAGCTGCCCCAGTCTTTTCGGAACCTGGCCAATGGTAGATCTTTGTCGTGGATATGCCTGTATTGTATTTCCAAGTGGTATATTAAAAGACTCGCAAAGAGGATTGTATAAAGATATTAAATCTGCTATTGATGAACAGATAGCAGCAAATTGCAAATAAATTTCTGCCCTCTTGAATCTACTGCAAAAAAATACTGCCCTTGTAAAGCAAAGATCCGCTGAGCTTGGCTTTAGCTATTGTGGCATTGCAAAAGCAGAAATACTAAATGATGACGCCAGAAGATTAGAAGCCTGGTTGAACAAAAATCTGCATGGCAAGATGCAGTATATGGAAAACCATTTCGATCTTCGAATTGATCCTACAAAATTAGTACCGGGAGCAAAATCAGTGATTACTGTTTTACAAAATTATTACCCCGAACAAAAACAAGCAGCAAATACGCCGCATATTGCCAAGTATGCTTTTGGCAAAGATTATCATGAGGTGATAAGAGCAAAACTTAAACAGTTATTACAAATATTAAATGAGGAGATTGGAGCAATAGATGGAAGGGGCTTTGTAGACTCTGCTCCCGTGCTGGAAAGATCATGGGCTGTTAAAACGGGTGCTGGATGGATAGGAAGAAATGGAAATCTTATCAACAAACAATCGGGGTCATTTTATTTTATCGCCACCTTAATTGTTGATATAGAATTGCAATATGACGATCCCTTTGCAAAAGACTATTGCGGTAGTTGCAGAAAATGTATTGATGCTTGTCCTACTGAAGCCATTGAGCCCAATAAACAAATTAATGGCAGCAAATGCATTAGCTATTTTACTATTGAATTAAAAGACGCGCTCATTCCAGAAGAGATGAAAGGAAAATTCAATGATTGGATGTTTGGATGTGATGTTTGTCAGGATGTTTGTCCCTGGAATCGTTTTAGTAAGCCACACAATGAAAATTCATTTATAGCAATACCCGAAATTTTGAACTACACTAAAAAACAATGGGGAGCTATTACGGAAGAAACATTTAAAAATGTATTTCGTGATTCCCCAATAAAGAGAACCAAGTATGCTGGTATACAGCGGAACTTACAATTTATTGAATCGAAATAATTCGAATGTTTTTAAATGAATTACAATTATGGAGCAGGGTTCGGGGGCGCATTGAGATGAACTATTTGATGCTCTGATAATTCCTTCAAATGCTGCAAATTCTCCTCCATCATGGGTCCCAGAATTTTATCATTCATAAAAGAAGCAAATTTTTCCCAGGGATACCAACGCAGTTTTTGAACAAACTGCCATTGTACAATGGTTAAATTTCTTTCAGGGGCTTGTATAAAGCGAATGGTACTTTCTTGACTACTAGATTTTTTTGATTCCCAGATACTCACCACAGAAGTATCTGTAACGTTTATGATTGTTAACTTTTGAGTTCCTAAATCAGCTTCCTTATCAGACTTGATCTTAACGATTTTTGAATCCATTCCTTTTACCCATAACAACCATTGATTTAAATCGCGAACATATAATTTAATAGAATCGGAAGGGGCATAAATATCCACTGCACGTGAAACCAATACCGTAGAAGGCATCATTAAAGAAAAAAAACATAGCACCATAAAAAGTGCAAGAACGCTGATAAAAGCCAATTTAATTACACGCATATACTATTCCCACTTAAAAGTTTTAAAAGCTACTGCATACACAACAATTGTCCAGATACCAAGTATGGCCAATTCGTTCCAAACACTAGCCAAACTAGCTCCTTCAAAAGATATATTCCGCATGGCATTATTAAAATGCGTCAATGGCAAGATCTTACAAATGGGTTGTAACCAGGGAGGAAATGCATCGATGGAAAAAAATGTGCCAGCAAGTAAGAACTGTGGCAAAGTTATCAGATTTGCAAATGGAGGAATGGTACTTTCGTTTTTAGCTACACTACTAACAATAAAGCCAAATCCCATAAAAAGAATCAAAGCCAAAAAGCTCAATAGCATGATTTCCATAAAAGTCTGGAATCCATGAACCAAAGTAAAGTGAAACGCAAAATGCCCAACTCCAATTACGATCACAGCAGTAATCATTTGAAATATCACTCGACTTAAAGCTTCACCCAAAACAATATAAGATCTTTTGATGGGGGTTGCGAAAAACCGCTTCAACACCAATTGCTGACGCAGATTAAAGAATAAAAAAGCAACTCCAAAAACGCCAGAACTTAATAAAGAAAATCCGAGTTGACCTGGTAAAATAAAATCAATGGTTCTATAAATTCTTCCTGGTATTTTAACCACATTTTGATTGATCATCGCATAAGTAGGTGCTTGCGAAAATGTTCGTTGATTAATTCCCGCAATAACTGCATTTAGTATGGATTGCAATACTTGCATATTCTGTGGATTAACCGCTTCCGAACTAGTTAGATCAATGGAATAAAGTGGATTATTTAATCCAGATTTTTTGATTAATATGATTGCAGTGATTCTTCCTTTTTCAAGATCCTCCTTTAACTCTTCTCCCGTTTTCTTAACTACATTAATACCGGCGATACTTTTAATAGAAGTATAAATAGGGTTCGCTGTATCCGTTTTTGGGTCAAATGCCACATTGATAGAAACCTTTCCACCACTGCCTAGAAAGCCAAATACCAAAATAAAGATTAATGGAAATGCAATACTAAATATTACAGCTGAAGGACTTCTGAATACGGCCTTTAAACTTCCCTTTGTGATTGCCAACATGGCCCTGATCTGACTATAATCTCCTTTCATGCTATATAATTATGCTGCAAATTTACCTCAATAACTCAAATGCTATCTTATACTTTTATGAATTCAAGCTGCAAGATTTATTTTAAATCCATCATAAAAGGCAATCTGCTTTGTGGCTCGCCAATCATGTTCTTTACTTGCTTCACTTGTTGTAAAATGCCATACTCTTTAACCCCAATCTCTTCTTTGATTAAATTAACTTTTACTGTCTTTTTATAATTTTCCAAGATCTGTTCTAATAAATTTTTCTTTTGAGGGAACTCCTTGATCCGATACGACTTTATTTTAGCCATCTCAACAGCATAATTAACTGCATCCTGCATGGTTCCAATCCTATCAACCAAACCAACTGATATAGCGCGACTTCCTGTCCACACCCTTCCTTGGGCAATGCTATCGATATACACGATATCTTTTTTACGACCCTCAGCAACACGTGATTTGAAGGTATGATAAATAGTATCTACGCCGCTTTGCATAAATCGTTTTTCTGCATCTGTAAGTGGCCTTGTGGAATTCCCCAGATCCGCATATGGACCAGTTTTTACACCATCGAAACTAATCCCTAATTTATTTTTAAAGAAAGATTGAAAATTTGGAAGAATACTAAAAACCCCAATCGATCCTGTAATTGTATTTGCATCTGCAAAAACATAATCAGCATTACAAGCAATATAATATCCACCCGAAGCTGCCACATCACCCATACTCACTACCACTGGTTTAACCTTACGCAATAAACTTATTTCTCTCCAAATCACATCACTAGCTAGTGAACTTCCCCCTGGAGAATTTACTCTAAACACTACCGCTTTAATATCTTTGTCTAAACGTATTTGGCGCAATACTGTTCTAAATGCATCACTTCCTACAGATTCATTATCCCCTTTCCCGCTAACAATATCACCTGCTGCATATACTACAGCAATTTTCTCGTCGCCATCCTGTTTAAAATCAGCTGCCTTTGCATATGAACTTAGATCCACAAAATTGATGCTTGTGTTTTCTTCTTTTATTAATCGATGGGATAGTTCTGATTTTAATTCATCATCGTATTTTAAACCATCCACCAAATGATTATTTAATGCATCTTGAGCAGTTTGAATAGCACCACTCACTGCTAATTTTCTGATTGCAGCTGTGTCTAGATTTCGGGTTTCTGCAACATCATATAAGAACCGATTATATAAATCGCCCAACCAAACACTTGTTTGTAATCGATTGGCTTCGGTCATTTGAGTTTCCCGAAGTGGTTCAGTGGCACTCTTGAATTTACCTGCATAAAAAATCTGAGGTTGAATTTCGAGCTTATCTAACATGCCTTTTAAATAAAGCATATTACTCGAAAATCCACTCCACTCTAATCCACCCTGAGGATGGCAATACACTTTATTAGCAGCACTCGCAATATAATAACCTTTTTGGGTAATGGTTTCACCGTAAGCCACTACAAATTTCTTACTCAGTTTAAAGTCAACCACCGCTTTTCTTAATTCCTCACTAGCTGCATACCCATTAGGATTATTGCTACACTGAATATAAATGCCTTTAATACTGGAATCATTTTTTGCATGATGAATCATTCTGGTTACATCATAAAGGCTTGGCATTTCAGACTCTTCAGAATTTGTAAACATTGCAAAAGGATTCTCAATGGATTGCTCTTTATAGGTTTTTGTAAGATCCAAAAGAAGTACCCCTTTAGTTCCTATCGTAGGTTTGTCTGAACTTGAAGCACCTGCTATTAGCCCTATAATAATAAATACGATTAACAAGCCAAAAACAAACAAAGCCAGTAACGCTGCAAAAAATGATTTTAAAAAGCTTCTCATATAATTTATTAGTATGCTGAATGAATTTAAAGATATTTGCCCCTTCTAAATGCTTCTAATTATGAATATAGCTTATTTGTTGATAGGCGGTAACCTGGGTAACAGATCTGCAAATCTGCAAAAAGCTATTCAATTAATAGAACAAAACTGCGGACAGGTAGTTCAATCGTCTGCAATATACGAAACTGCCGCTTGGGGATTCACTGATCAGCCTGCATTCTATAATCAGGCACTAAAAATTGAAACAAAGTATCCACCTGAAAAACTAATGCAACTTTTACTGCTTATAGAGCAAGAAATGGGAAGAATTAGAACTTTAAAACTAGGTCCCAGAATCATTGATCTGGATATGCTCTTTTTCAATAATAGCATATTAAATCATAAAGAATTAATACTTCCTCATCCTGCTCTTGCTGAGCGGCGATTTGTATTACTGCCTCTTTCTGAAATTGCCCCTAATTTAATTCACCCAGTTTCTCAAAAAAACATTCAACAGCTCCTGAATGAATGTCCCGATCAATTGGATGTGCAAAAGTTGTCAATCGAGGGATAACACGGAACCCTATTTTTGTTCCATAGGGCATATTATGAAACACCACTTTATTACAGTTGAAGGAAATATTGGTGTGGGCAAAACTACTTTGACCCACTTATTGGCAAAACATTATAATGCCCGTATGATTTTAGAAGAGTTTGCTGACAATCCTTTTTTGCCGAAGTTTTATAATAGCCCTGATCAATATGCATTTCCGATGGAGCTATTTTTTATGGCAGAGCGATACAAACAGCAAAAAGAAATGGTGCATACCAGCGACCTGTTTCAGAGTATTACAGTATCCGATTATCTGTTTACAAAATGTTTGCTCTTTGCAAAAGTTACTTTACCTGAAGAAGAATTTCGCTTGTATCAAAAATTATTCGACATTATCAATCAACAATTAGTTTTCCCTGATATTCTCATTTATTTACATGCGCCGGTAAATAAACTTCAAGCAAATATTAAAAAAAGAAAGCGCGAATATGAGCAGTCCATTCCCGATTCTTATCTATTCGAAATTCAAGAGACCTACACGAGTTATATTAAACAACATAATATTAGAACCATTTTTATCGATGCCACCAATGCCGATTTTCTTGGGAATGAAAAGCATTTTCAAGTTGTTTTAGATGCATTAGAAAAAGACATCGATGGTGGTCAACATTATTTTAGTCTACCCTAAGCGATCCTTTGAATGTTGATTTCTTAAGAATAAATTTCCAGAATAATAACATTTCAATCAATCTTTAATGGCATCTTCGTGATTGAAATATGCAAGTAATACAAAAAACAAGCGATCCAGTTGCAGCAATGAGAATCCCCGAATATCGGAATCTGATGTTGGGTAGATTTTTGTTTATCATGGGATTACGCATGATGGGTACTTTAGTAGGCTGGTGGGTATATGAATTAACGAATGACCCTTTTGCAATTGGACTTATTGGCTTATCTGAAGTAATTCCTGCCGTTTCTCTTTCTTTATATGCCGGGCATATTATTGATATCAGTGAGAAAAGAAAATTATTGCTGACAGGCGTTTCATTATACCTTCTCTGTGCCAGTTTATTACTCCTGTTATCCACCCATTTTACGGCTCAATTTCTTAGCAAACATTGGATCACATTTTGTATTTATATTATTATTTTTTTTACCGGAATCTTCAGATCCTTTACCGGACCTAGTTTCGGCACCATGGTGGCTAGTATTGTACCGAAAAATCTTTTGCAAAATGCTACTACATGGAATCAGGGTATTTGGTTAAGTGCCTCTGTTATTGGTCATGCTTCAGTTGGCTTTTTCATCGCAGGTTTTGGAAATTCAGCTTCACTGGGAATAATCGTTTTTTTAGTGTGTGTAGGTCTTTTATTTATGTGGCGCATCAAACCAAAACCACCTTTGAACGAACGCGGCGAAAAGAAAACGCTCGAAAGCGTAAAGGAGGGCATACGTTTTGTATTAAAAACCAAAGAGGTTCTGGGAGCTCTATCCCTGGACTTATTTGCAGTTTTATTTGGAGGCGCAGTAGCCATGATTCCTGTATTTGCAAAAGACATATTAAAAGTGGGTGCAGTTGGTTTTGGCTGGCTTAATGCAGCATCAGATATTGGCTCCATCCTAGTGATCGTTATACTTACTATTTTCCCATTAAAGAAACAACAAGGACGCAAACTTTTCTTTGCAGTAGGATCTTTTGGTATCTGTATTTTAGTATTTGCCATCTCCCGCTCTTTCTGGATATCATTTGTTGCACTATTATTGAGCGGCATTGTTGACGGTGTAAGTGTAGTTATTCGAGGCACCATACTTCAGCTGAAAACCCCTGATAATATGCGTGGCAGGGTGATGAGTGTAAACTCTATGTTTATTAACAGTAGCAACGAGCTTGGTCAATTTGAAAGCGGTGTTGCCGCCAAATTATTGGGGGTGGTACCCTCTGTAGTATTTGGAGGATGCATGACGATATTTGTTGTGGTAACTACCTGGTTCAAAGCACCTGCCCTGAGAAAAATGGAATATTAGCAGCTATTATTTATCTTTTATAAGGGCCTCTAACACATAAAAAACAGCCGGACAAAATGTGGAATTTTTTAAAGTAATCAGTGGTCGTTTAAATAATACATCTTCATTTGTATAAGGGAAACGATGACAATCAGAAGGGCGGTCTTCATAAATGGAACAAAAATTATCAGCACCTAAGAAAGGACAAGGAGATGTTTTGGTAACATAATCGCCCTCTTTATCTATTGTTAAATAAGTATCAATAAATTCAGTTTCCTTCATCCGCATGGGCTTGCTGATTCTTTTAATATCAGGCATTTTAAATCTGGGAGAATAGTTTTTGCAGCAGTTGGCACATTGCAAACAATCAATTTTTTCAAAAGCAGCTTCATCCAAATCTGGCAACTTCTTTAGCATCTTTTTCTTATCGCCCTTATCTAATAGATATTTGTATTGCTTTTGATGTTCCTCTGATCTTTTTTCCCAATCTTCCAAACTTATTTCAGGTAGCATGTATCAATTTTAATTATTCTTGCAAGGTATGTGCTTACTTTGCAAAAAAGTAATTTTTGGTTCCATACAGCAGAATTACATTAAAATTTAGCAACAACAAAGCTTCGTTATGGAGTCTATTAGAGAATCTTGGTTAATCTTAATAAGCACCCCTATTTATTGTGTTATCATTGGCATAGAGCTTCTATTGTCGAACATTCAACATAGAAGAATTTATTCAAAAAAGAATGTGGCTGCCAACGTGTATCTCATGCTATTAAATATGGGGCTCGACTTTAGTCTACGGATTTTTACGCTTGGAATACTCGGCTATTTTTTCAAATTCGCGCTCATTAGCTGGACATCTGGAATACTATATTGGGTATTACTCTTTGCTTTTGAAGACATGATGTATTATTGGCTGCATCGATTCGACCACGAGATTCGATTATTCTGGGCCGTTCATGTAACACATCATAGTAGTGATCTGATGAACTTTACTGTTGGATTTCGGTCCTCTGTTTTTCAACCTGTTTATCGCTTTATTTATTTTATTCCGATTGTACTACTAGGGTTCAATCCCCTTGATTTGTTATTTGTATATTCTGCCACGCAGATTTGGGGAATCTTTGTTCATACAGAGTATATCCATAAAATGGGTTGGCTTGAATATTTAATGGTAACCCCATCGCATCATAGGGTTCATCATGGCTCAAATCCCAAATACCTGGACAAGAATATGGGTATGTTTTTAATTATTTGGGATAAACTATTTGGCACTTTTCAACCAGAATTATCAGATGCAGCATACGAACCGATCCGTTACGGCTTAACTAAAAATCTGGAAAATCCAAATGCCATTTCACTTATATTTCACGAATGGGAGCAAATCTTGAAAGACATTACTCAAAAGGAAATTAGCTTTAAATCCAGACTATTGTACCTATTTGGCCCCCCGGGATGGAGTCATGATGGAAGCAGACAAACCAGTGTTCAAATGCGTGAAATGGAACAGGCTAAATTAAAAAACGATTGATTTCAATAGTCTACTGCATTAGTTATTAATCGTATAAAACGCCAGACTAGCAAAGGGTTGAGTCAATTGATGCACATCCTTTCCCCAGCTTCAACAAAATGTAATTTATAAGCCTTTATGGGCTTAACTTTGCGGCGGAAAATCGCATCTATTTTAGGTTTTTTAACAGTAATAAGGAAATATCTATGAGCTTATTTATCCAACAATCGAATGAATTTCATGGCAGACATATCGGCCCAGGGGCGGAAGACACAAAAGCCATGTTAAAAACTATTGGAGTTTCTTCTTTGGAAGAATTAATTAGTAAAACAGTTCCAGATTCTATTCGAATCAAGGAAGAGCTAGACATCCCTGCAGCTATCGGAGAATTTGAGTACCTGAGCGAGTTAAGAAAAGTAGCAGCAAAAAATAAGCTTTTCAAAACCTATATTGGTCAAGGTTATTATGGCACCATCACCCCTAGTGTGATCCTGCGTAATATTTTTGAAAATCCAGGATGGTATACACAATACACTCCTTATCAGGCCGAAATTTCTCAAGGCAGATTAGAGAGCTTGTTGAATTATCAAACCATGATTGCCGATTTAACCGGCTTGCCCATTTCAAATGCTTCTTTGTTAGATGAAGCAACTGCGGCAGCAGAAGCAATGGCCATGATTTTCAATCAGGTGAACAAAACAGATCATATCAGCAAGCCCAAGCTTTTTGTTGATGCACAAGTGTTCCCACAAACTATTGATGTACTAATTACACGTGCTGAACCCATTGGTATTACTGTTGTAGTTGGGGATTATAAAACTGCTGTTATTGATGAAACTTTCTTTGGTTCTATTGTTCAATATCCCAACAACCTGGGTTCGATAGAGAATTATATATCCTTTCACGATAAAGTTCATGCAGTAGGTGGACATACCATCATGGCTTGCGATATTTTATCGCTAACACTTTTAACCCCTCCAGGGGAACTTGGTGCTGATATCGCATTGGGTAGTGCGCAACGTTTTGGTGTACCCATGGGATTTGGCGGACCACACGCTGCTTTCTTCGCTACCAAAGACGAATTCAAAAGAGGGATGCCAGGAAGATTAATTGGAGTATCAATAGATGCACAGGGCAATCGTGCTTTACGCATGGCTTTGCAAACACGTGAGCAACATATCAAGCGCGAAAAAGCAACATCAAATATTTGTACTGCACAAGCATTATTAGCTAATATGGCTGCGATGTATGCGGTATATCATGGACCTGATGGATTAAAAAATATTGCTACAAGAATTAGTGAATTAACTCAGAGCCTTACAAATGCATTGCATGATTTAGGATTCGTTACTACGAATGAACACTATTTCGACAGCATCACTGTTCATGCTGATAGTGATCATATTAAAACTTTAGCGGAAGCAGCTGAGATTAATTTCCGTTATATAAATGCAAACCATATTTGCATCAGTATCGATGAAACCAGTTCACAAAAAGATGTGCTGGACATCGTATATGTTTTTGCACAATCAAAAGGATTGGATGAAGCAGAAATTGAATTCGATAGCGATTTTTCTTTGAACAATATTCCAGCTTTTGCAAAACGAAGCTCTTCTTATTTATCTCATCCGGTTTTCAATACACATCGCAGTGAAAGTCAGATGATGCGCTATTTAAAACAATTGGAAAATAAAGATCTTTCCTTAAATACAAGTATGATCAGTTTGGGTAGCTGTACAATGAAGCTAAATGCTGCCACAGAAATGATCCCAGTAAGCTGGCCTGAATTTGGAAGTTTACATCCTTTTATTCCAGTAGAACAATCTGCAGGATATCAACAAATCATTTCTGAACTAAACGATTATCTCTGTAAGATCACCGGCTTTACTGCTTGTAGTTTACAACCCAATAGTGGTGCACAAGGTGAGTATGCTGGATTGTTAACTATTCGCGCATATCATGAGGCGAGAAAAGATACACATCGTAATGTGGTATTGATTCCTATTAGTGCACACGGAACGAATCCTGCAAGTGCAGTGATGGCTGGCTTTAAAGTGGTGGTAGTAAAATGTGATGAAGCAGGAAATATTGATTTGTCAGATTTGAAAGAAAAAGCAATTCAATATAAAGATACCCTTGGTGCGCTGATGGTTACTTATCCATCAACACATGGTGTGTTTGAAGAAACCATTAAAGATATCTGTGCCACTATTCACGAATATGGTGGATTGGTTTATATGGATGGTGCTAACATGAATGCCCAAGTTGGATTAACCAGTCCGGGTATGATTGGCGCCGATGTTTGTCATTTAAATCTTCACAAAACATTTTCAATTCCACATGGTGGTGGCGGACCAGGAATGGGACCAATTTGTGTGAATGATAAATTAGCACCTTATTTACCTGGTCATGTTAGATCAGAAAATAATAAATCTATTCATGCGGTTAGTGCTGCTGAATATGGTTCTGCAAGTATTTTATTAATAAGCTATGCGTATATCAAAATGCTTGGAGCAGAAGGCGTTAGAAAAGCAACAGAGTATGCTATTCTAAATGCAAATTACATGCGTGCAAGATTGCAGAACTATTATAAAATATTATATGCTGGAACAAACGGTACCTGTGCCCATGAATTTATTGTTGATTTACGTCCGTTTAAACAATCGGTTGGTGTTGAAGCAGCAGATGTGGCAAAGCGATTAATTGATTATGGATTCCACGCTCCTACTTTGAGTTTCCCGGTTGCTGGAACAATTATGATAGAACCTACTGAAAGTGAAGACAAGGCCGAATTGGATCGTTTCTGCGATGCAATGATTGCTATTCATGCAGAGATTCAAGCCATTGAAAATGGCAGCGCTGATAAAACAGATAATCCATTGAAGAATGCCCCACATACCCAGGCTGTTATCTGTGCAAATGAATGGAGCCATGCTTATAGCAGGCAGGATGCTGCATTTCCACTGAGTTATGTAGCCAAAAATAAATTCTGGCCTTCTGTGGCGCGTGTGAATGATACACATGGGGATAGAAATTTGATATGTACTTGTGAACCAATGGCTTCTTATCAATAAAACAAATAATTCAATCTTTTGTAAAAAATCCGCTTTTCTGTATTGAAAGGCGTTTTTTTTACAAAAAATGATTTTGGCATAATGTTTGGATAACAAGTTTGATATAAATTAGACTAGAATTCCCCTTTTATGCTTACAATGTCTGTTAGTTCGCTCGAAATAACTCAAGTTGTTTTTGACCATATGCAAGTATGGATCAAATGCCCCCATTTAAAAAAAATGAACCTTCGATATCATATTTTAAATACAAATAATACTCCCATTCGTAAAGGGAGCTTTATGGGAGAATGCATACAATTGAATTTGTTTCATTTACCGGATGGCAAATATTTGTTCAACCTTTTAAACGATCAGGGAGCAGAACTTGCTCTGCCTTTTGTAAAAAGGGCAATTCAGTAGCCTATTTCCCCCATTTCAATCTCACCTGATTTTATTTTTACTCCTATAATCGAGTACCTTACATGAAGAATAAATTTCTCATGAAAAAGTTATTTGTCTTTACTTGTATTATCCTTTGTTTTTGTTTACAAGCTGTTCATTCGCAAGTTTCCATACCAGAAAATATTCTTGGCGCCGATATTTCTTTTCTTCCCGAGTTGGAAGCAAGAGGCATTATTTTTAGCGATAAAGGTGTTTCAAAAGACGCTATTCTTATTTTAAAAGAAAAAGGTTTCAATTATATCAGGCTTCGCATTTTTGTGAATCCCGCTGCTGTTAGCGGCTACTCTCCTAAAAAAGGGTTTTGCGATTTAACGCATACCCTTGCAATGGCCAGGAGGATACATGATGCCGGGTTGAAATTTTTACTAGACTTTCACTATAGCGATAATTGGGCAGACCCGGGGCACCAGATAATTCCAGCTGCCTGGAAAAATTTGTCGTTCCCGGCTCTGAAAAAAGAATTTAAAAAACATACCATCGAAGTATTAACTGCCCTCAAAGAGCAACACACATTTCCAGATATGATTCAGGTTGGAAATGAAATCAATCACGGAATTGTATGGCCTGTTGGTGATATGGATCATCAAGATCAACTGATAGATCTTTTAAAGGAAGGCGTTGCCGGAGTAAGAAAAGTTAGTAAAGCCGTTCCCATCATGATGCACCTTGCTTGCGGCGGACAAAATGAAGAATCCAGAAAATTTTTAGATCAATTAATTGCAAAAAAAGTTTCTTTTGATATTATTGGTCAATCCTATTACCCACAATGGCATGGAAGTTTAGATGATTTAAAAAATAATCTTACTGATCTTGCAAAAAATTATCCACAGGAAGTGGTAGTAGTAGAATATACTGCATTCAAGAGAGAAGTGAACGAGATTGCATTCTCTATTGCTGACAAAAAAATGAGAGGCACATTCATCTGGGAACCCTTGAATACCTGGGAAAAAATATTCGAAAAAGATGGCACATCAAATGCACTTATCGACTTATACCCGGAAATTAGCAAAAAATGGATTCTTCCATCTCATTAGCTTTATTATAAAACTGTTATATATATTGTCTATCCCAAAACATATAACAAAAAAATGTTGTTCTGTTATAGCATCACATAATTTCGCTAATTTCGTACAAACTATGACGTCTATGTATCGTTTAACCGCTAGCCTTTTAATCGTTTGCCTAATGGTATTATCGGGCTGTACCGGTTCAAAATCGGCTTCATCTAAAGCGTATATTAAAGAGCATGCTGCTCAAAACGATCCTAAAGACAACAACGCCTATACACCTCCTTCAGCTGTTGACAAAACGCAGTTTACACCCTATTCCCGCGACTTGCAAATGAAGATGCAGGCATACGCAATCGACTACAAAAAAGTACAGATTTATTTAGATCAAAAATTAGTACTCGTAAAAAATATTGATAGCACAAAAGCAGAAGTGGTGGCAGGAGTTGTTCGCTTTATTAATAGCTCTGTTACAGATGAGATTACCATTAATGCATACACTCCCGGAGTGATTGATGCTATAGACCCTGAAGGAATTTGGATCAAATTTGAGAATGGAAACAGATTGCGTTTTGTACCTCAAACAGGTGCTGATGCAGAGGATCTTTTTGTAATTGCTGGTAACAAGTGGGATGAAGGAACTTGTGAAGTGGAATATGCCAATAAAGTTTATAGAGCCAGCTGTTATAAATGTCCAAGTATTGCTTCAGTTCGGCCCATGATTAAATTGGCTGATGTAGATAATAAGAATAAGAAAACCAAAGTACTACAGGGCGTAAGAATTAATTAATTTTTATAAATATATTTAAAGGCACTTCGATTGATCGAGGTGCTTTTTTATGTGGTTATCTCTTTAAGCACACACAGTTATACAGATTTAGTGCTTACTTTTTAACAAACTACTTCTTACTATCATGCAACATTCATCTAAACGAATGAATAACCTATATTGAGCATCCATTTAAATGATATGATAAAAAAAATATTTTTAAGCATTTTATTAATCGTACTAGTTATAACAGGCATTGTTATTTTTAATACCATTCGCTTTAGTAAAGAGATTGTAAAAAAGCCATCACTTGATTTGCCCAATTTGCCCGACTCGGCTGTAAGTCATATGCAACAGGCCATTCGTGTTAAAACAATTAGTCTGGGCAATGGAGAACCCGTGGATACGGCACAATTCCTGGCGTTCTGGCAGTTTGTTGAAAAAAATTATCCCTTAGTACACCAATCATTAACACACCTAACCTTTAATGGTCTTAGTCGCTTATACAAATGGGAAGGTAAACATGCAGAACAAAAACCCTATGTGTTGATGGCTCATTATGATGTGGTACCTGTAGAAGCATCTACAGAAAATCTTTGGACGGTACCAGCTTATGGTGGCGTTTTGAAAAACGATACCATTTACGGAAGAGGTGCTGCTGATGATAAAGTAAGTTTAATTAGTATTTTAGAAGCAGTTGAAAAATTATTGGCAGATCATTTCCAACCAGAAAGAACCATTTATTTAAGTTTTGGGAATGATGAAGAAACCATTGGCAAAGGAGCTCAGGCAATTGCAAAATATATGGAGGATAATAAAATCCATCCAGAACTGATCTTAGATGAGGGTGGAGAAATCACAACTGAAAACTTTACAGAATTAAAAAGACCAGTTGCATTAATCGCAGTTGCTGAAAAAGGATATATGAGTTTTAATTTAACCGTTGAACAACACGGTGGTCATAGCTCTACCCCAGCTCCTGAAACAGCCATCGATATTTTAGCGAAAGGTTTGGTGCATTTAAGAGAAAAACAAATGCCTTATCAATTTCAACCAGTAATCAAAGAATTATTTAATCGCGTTGGACCAGGGATGCCTTTTGCAGAAAGAATGGCCATTGCTAATACCTGGTTATTTGAGAAAAATTTAGTGAGCGAATTAGAAAAAGATCATAGTACTAATGCATTAATACACACTACAATTGTTCCTACCATTGTTCAAACAGGCGTTAAAGATAATGTGATCCCTAGCTTGGCTACAGCTGTTGTGAATACTAGAATTTTACCTGGCACTTCAGTGGAAGAAGTTGAGGCTTTTATGAATAAACAAATTAACGATTCAAGAATCAAGATCACTAAAAATAGTCCACCTGACAGGGTTGGTCCAGCAGCTTCGTATGAAAGTATAGCCTATAAAAAAGTAGAAGATGCTACTTACAAAGTAATGAAAGATATAGTACCTGTTCCTTTTCTTTCAGTTGGTGCAACAGATTCAAAATATCTTCAGCATCTTGCAGATGGCACTATCAAATTCACGCCAGTTATTGATGCAAAAGGATTTCATGGAATTGATGAAAGAATTGGCGTATCAGATCTGAAACGCTTGATATTCTTTTACCAGATTATGATACAAGAAGCAGGTAAATAATTTTAGTATTCAATTCGAATTTTTCAAATGCAAGAATATCATTGGAATTCATTTACAAAAAGAATTAATATCAATGCCCCAGTTTTTTCTTTGTACCAGGCATGGTCTACAAAATCGGGTTTGGAAAGCTGGTTTTTAAAAGAAGCCATTATTTCTAAACATGATGGTACAATAAGACAAGAAGACGAACCTTTTGAAGTTGGTGATAGTTTTGAATGGCGTTGGCATGGATATAATGACGATACAGTAGATCGAGGGAAAGTGATCAGTGCAAATGGGAAAGACAATTTATCCTTTTCCTTTAGCGGAAAAAATACGTTAACTGTAAATTTTCAATTCGAATCCAACGAATTAATCTGCAGCATTGAACAAAAAATGCATCAGGATACCGAAGAAGAAAAAAGATATTTCTATATCGAGTGTAGTTTAGGATGGACTTTTTATCTGACCAATCTTAAATCTGTTTTTGAAGGCGGGAATGATTTGAGGAACAGGAATGTTGGTATTCAGAAACTGATAAACGCTTAAAAAGTCAAAAATAAAAATTCAAAATTCAAAAAAATGGGAATAGCAGATAGATTATCGCAAATCAATTCAGAAAAAGCGGCAGCCAATTTAAAAACTGGTTTAGATTTTTTGGCGGCTAATAAAACAAAAGAAGGTATCATAGAATTAGCCAGTGGCTTACAATATGAGGTTTTAGTATTGGGTGATGGACCTAACCCTTCCGCTACTAACGAAGTTACTTGTCATTACCATGGCACCATGATCGATGGTTCAGTTTTTGATAGTTCTGTACAACGTGGCTCACCAGCTTCTTTTCCTTTAAACAGAGTAATCAGTGGATGGACAGAAGGTTTGCAATTAATGCCTACAGGCAGCAAGTGGAGATTTTATATCCCTTCACATTTGGCTTATGGAGACCGTCAGATTTCTGCGCAAATCGGGGCTAATAGTACATTGATATTTGAGGTTGAGTTGATTTCTTTTAGATAATTTTTGATAGCACGCAGATGACGCAGATTAGGCGGATTCTCGCGGATTACATCTGCGCTGATCTGCTCAATCTGCGTCATCTGCGTGCCATTCTATCTTGTTAAACCATTTCACTCAACTCCAGCCATCTGAGTTCTTTAGACTCTAAGTCTTTTGTAATAGCAATCATTCGGTCGCTTAATTTCTGGAGTTCTTCGAATCCAAGATTTCCAGTACTCATCTTTTCGGTGATAGACTGTTTCTCGTTCTCCAAAACCGGCATCTCTTTTTCTAAAATTTCGAATTCTCTTTTTTCTTTAAAGGAAGCTTTCTTTTTGGGTAACTCGATAGATGCAGTATTTGCAACAACAGCTTCTTCCGTTGTTTGACCCTTACTTTTATTCGACTCAAGCACGGCCCATTTGTTTTCTTTTTTCTCATTCTCCTTCAACCACAAACGATACTGTGTATAGTTTCCAGGGAAATCTCGTACTTCTCCATCTCCTTCAAAAACAAACAAGTGATCTACTAATCGATCCATAAAATAACGATCATGTGATACAATCATCACACAACCTTGATAGTCGCTTAAGAAATTTTCTAATACGGCCAACGTAGGAAGATCAAGATCATTCGTAGGCTCGTCTAATATTAAGAAATTAGGATTTGTAAATAGAATAGTAAGCAACTGTAATCGCTTTCTTTCACCACCACTCAATGCACTTAGATAAGTATATTGTTTGTCTGGTGTAAATAAAAACAGTTCTAAAAATTGTGCGGCACTTAAACTTCCCCCTTTTGCAAGCGGAAAATTTTCTGCAAATGTTTTTACGTATTCAATCACACGCATATCTTCTTTGATCACCAAACCTTGTTGCGAAAAGTTTCCGAAGATGATGGTTTCACCTACCACAATTTTACCGCTATCGGCAGGTTCCAAATGTTGTAAAATATTCATGAATGTTGATTTACCAACACCATTTTTTCCGATGATTCCAATCCTTTCTCCTTTATTGAAATTATAATCAAAGCCCTTTAAAATAGGTTTGTCGCCAAATGACTTGTAGACCTTTTTCATCTCTACAATCTTACCACCCAGCCTGCTCATTTTAACTTCGAGTTGCAATTGAGCATCTTCAATTTTAGTCTTGGCTTTGGCTTCTACTTCATAAAAATTATCTTGTCTGCTTTTACTCTTAGTGGTTCGGGCTTTAGGTTGCTTACGCATCCATTCCAGTTCCTTGCGAAAGGTATTCTTAGCTTTATCAATGCTCGCTATTTCACTTTCAATTCTGGCGGCTTTTTTCTCAACATAGTTTTCATAGTCGCCCGTATACACATACATATTCTCACGCTCCAACTCCCAGATCTCTTCACAAACTGCATCCAGAAAATATCGATCGTGGGTCACCAATAAAAGTGTTACATTTTCTTGATTCAAGTATTGCTCCAGCCACTCAATCATTTCTACATCCAAATGGTTGGTGGGCTCATCCATCATCAGTAAAGTGTGCTGGTGTTCAAATCCAATATCGATCAAGGTCTTTGCAAGTGCCACACGTTTCCGTTGACCACCACTTAATTCACTAACAGGGTTCTTTAAATGATGCACATTTAATTTATCGAGGATCTGTTTTACTTTGGATTCAAAATCCCAGGCATTTAGGTCTTCCATTTCACCAATTGCTTCCGCAATCAACATACCATCTTCACTTTCCATCGCGTCTTCATATTTGCGAATGGCGGTAATGATGGGATGTTGCAAATGGAAAATATTTTCAAGCACCGTTTTATCTTCTTCAAAATGGGGATCTTGCTCAAACAGAGCAACAGTAACGTCTTTATTGATCCAGTGTTTCCCACTGTCGGCCGTTTCCTCTCCCGCTAAAATGCGCAATAAAGTGGACTTTCCCACCCCATTACGGGCAATCAGTGCTATTTTGTCGCCCTCATTAATATGAAATGAAATATTACGAAAAAGTGGGTTAATACCATAACTCTTTGTCAATCCCTCTACTGAAACATAATGCATTCGGCAAATATAAGGCTTAAAGGCCAAGGCGATGAACTCTGAACTTTGTACTTTTGCAGTTGTTATCTAGTAATTATGAAGCAATTCAATGTACCTGTAGGCTATAGAAGTCCCCTGATTACTGCTGTTAAGCAATTCCGCAAACAGCAGGACAAGTTGAAGAAAGATGATACCCCAACCCTACTCGATCTGGGCGATTTACAGATTTACCTGGCACGTCATTTCGGGTTTTGTTATGGTGTGGAGCATGCCATTGAAATTGCGTTTAGTACCATACTATCAAATCCTGATAAAAGAATATTTCTATTAAGTGAAATGATCCATAACCCACAGGTAAATGCAGATTTATTGGCCATGGGTGTGCAATTTATGCAAGACACCTATGGAAAACAGATCATATCATTTGATGAGATTCAATCGGATGACATTGTGATCATACCCGCATTTGGAACTACGCTAGCCATTGAAGCTTTGCTGGAATCAAAAGGAATTGCAACTGCTAAATACAATACTACTTGCCCATTTGTAGAGAAAGTCTGGAATAGAAGCGAGCAAATTGCGGAAAAAGGATATAGCATTGTAATTCATGGTAAACCAAAACATGAAGAAACCAGGGCTACATTTTCGCATGCGTCTGCTGTTACTCCATCCATCGTAATCAATGATATGCTTGAAACAGCTGAGCTTGCTAAATATATCACAGGTGAATATGCAGCCGCTGGATTTTACGAACAATTCAAAGGAAGATTCTCTGATGGTTTTGATATTTCTAAGGATCTGATTCGTTTTGGGGTAGTGAACCAAACCACACAGTTGGCCACAGATACACAAGCTATTTCAGATTATTTGAAATCAGTAATGATTAAAAAATACGAGTTAACTGCGAATACGATTGATGCACATTTTGCAGATACAAGGGATACACTTTGTTATGCTACGAATGATAATCAGACTGCAGTAACTGGCATGTTACAAACGGATGCAGATCTTGCCATTATAATTGGAGGATATAATAGCAGCAACACATCACATTTGGTTGAATTATGTGAAGAGAAACTTCCTTCTTATTTTATTGATACCCCAGAAAGAATTATCAGTAGATCAGAAATTATAAATTGTAATTGGAGAACCAAGGAGCAAAATAAGGTTAGTTCTTTTCTACCTGAAAAATTACCCGTAAAAATACTCATCACAAGTGGAGCAAGTTGTCCGGATGCAGTTGTAGAGTCTGTAATCAGAAAATTAGCACATCTATACCAGGTGGAGGAAAGAGTAGATAAATTAATAGCATCCTTTTAAAAAAGATGCTATTAATTTAGAAGTATATTTTATTTATTAAAGATTATTCCAAAAGCTTTTTCACTACCAGTCCGCCCACTTTTTTACCGGCTTCGGCTCCAGTATTAACGCTTAATACATAATGGATTCCACCATATACACGGCTGATGGAACACTCAGCAGCAGCTTCGTGCAAAGATTTGAAATCTCTTTTCATACCGATATAATGATAATCACTAGAATCAGTGAAACTTAAATTATCTCTATATAATTTTGTTAATACAGTTGCAGCAGAAGCAGTGATTGTGCTATGTCCACTGGTGTATTCTGGGAATGGAGGTGTTTGTAAGAACGGCATCCAGGTCTTATCGATTAATTCTTTAATAACAGTAACAGGTCTAACATAACTACTCCTGTACTTTTCATCCCAACAAGAGATAAATCCATCATACAAAGCAATAGAAGTAATAGCAAAGGTTTGTGCTGCTTTTACAGGATCTGCTTTTTCTTGTTGAATAATTTGTGCAGCAATTCCCATCCAGTGTCCACCAGGAGTGATCTTTTTATTTCCGAACATCATATGTCCCGCATGTTCAATCACAAAAGGATTGTCATCCCAATATTTGGCAATTATTTTTTGTTCCTCTGTAAGATTCTTATTGATGTCATACACCTCTTTCATCATGCCATAAAAAACGGAACCAGTTTTTGGATCATATTTTGGAGGCGTGTTGGGCTTAAACTGAGAAGCAGAATCCAGTACCATCGGTTGCATGGTATTCCAACACCATTCTACGCCATCTGCATAATCTGGTGGAGTTGGGCGCCATTTTCCAGGCTCTTCACTACCCAGATACTTCGCCTTACCTCTTGATTTAAAATAACCATCGTTCTTTGCTCTAGCTAATACTACAGCTGCAATCGTATCTCCAAAAGAAATTGAATTTTGATAAGTGGCTTCGTCTAATTGTTGTTTGAAGTTTTCGTGAACCTTATTTTCATAGCCTGTCAATGAATCTACAGAAAATACTTTTACATTTCTGGTGACCTTAAAAAATGCCTCTGTGGCCGCCAAATTAAAATCATATTTTTTTGCGGGATCTGGCTGAGGCATTTTGCCAAAGCCATTTAATTTTTCTGCAATAGATACCGTATTGGGTTTTGAAAAACGCAATGCTTCAAATGCTGCGATGGAAGAATATACATAAATTCTACTGGCTACAGGCGGCGTAAATACATCATAAATAATTACCTGCGTTAGCTGGTCTTCATTATTAATTAAAAGTTTTACAGGATCAAGGGGTTCTGATTTTTTGGGAGAACAAGCAATAGCACCTAAGAATAGTACTACAAATAAGGATTTTAAAATCTTTTTCATTAGTAAGGTTTGAGAATAAAGCAATCGGAAAACAAAATAATTAGCAGATGATTAAAAAGTTACTAAAGATATGAAAAACGAAAGAATTGTACAAATTGACGGTTAACTAAGAGCTTTTCAACCAACCATCATTTAATTAAGCTTTCTACAAAATAGATGGCATAAAAAAACTATATTGAGGCCCTACAAATAAACCCTACGAATGCCTGCTTTGAGAAACCTTTGTATCTGTACGACAGTACTATTTTGTTCTATTTTGCAACTAAAAGCCCAACTATCCTCAAAAGATAGTTCTCTTTTAAAATCGAGTATCAATAATGCCCTCTCCTTTTACGACCAGAATATTGGAGAACAATCTGGTAAATTTAACGGTAGCCAGAATATTGGATACCCTCAGGGGGTAATTGAGAAAAATCCCTATTTCCAATCTCCCAATTTTTCAAAAGGTTATATTTTGTATAATCAAGTGTATTATCCCAATGTGAATCTCTTGTATGATGAAGCAGCAGGCCTGGTTGTGCTACAAGACAGCTCACATAAAATTGAATTGATCAATGAAAAATTAGACGGATTTGGTATCAGGGATAGTAAATTCCAATATTTATCAAGGAAAGATGCCAATTCCTCAGACCTTTTAAATTCAGGGTTTTATCAACTATTGGTGGAAGGCAATGCATCTATTTATAAAAAAGAGAGTAAAAAAATAACTGAGAAAATTGTGGGAAGTGAATTAACCTACCTCATTGAAACTTCCACTTATTATTATTTACTCAAGCAAAATAAATATACAGAAATTCAGAGTAAAAAAACAATCTTCCGCCTTTTAAAAGATAAAGAAAAAGAACTCAAGAAGTATGCAAAAACGCAACACCTGAATTATCGAAAAGACAAAGACAATATGCTCAGCAATGTTGCAGAATACTATAACCTCTTAACCAAATAATGTGAAATTATATTCCGCAACCATACTACTCCTATTTTCAGTTTTTTTTACCAGTAAAATTTATAGTCAATCAGACACGACTATAAAAGTTGATATTAACTGTGAAAAATGTAATATCCAGGATTTAACTAAACAGATTGAATCACAAACGCATTTACATATTTATTACGATAGCAGCATCTTTGTTCAAAAAGTTTTTACCTATTCCGTAAAGTCAGAACCTTTAAATAAAGTATTAAACAAACTTTTTGCCTCTGAATTAATTTATTCCAGCTTCGATGATCAGAATAATTTATTCTTTTCTAAAAGCAGATCTTTAAACTTAATACTCCCTGAAAGTTATTTTACTGGAACCAATACAGCTATTGCTTCAAATGATACAAACCTGGATATTGAAGATGTTTCAGATAGTAAAGAAGCATTGGTTGATAAAAAAATCTATGAAATTGGAGATCCAAATATTAAAGGTCAAAAATCAATAGTTGTAGGTGGTATTATCAAAGATTCCAAAACAGGTCAACCACTTTCTGGGGCCAATGTATATATCGAAAACCCAAGAATTGGAGCAACAACAGATCAGTTCGGAGCTTATACTATTTCATTGCCCAGAGGAAAACATATTTTAAACATTCAAAGTATTGGGATGCGTGATATAAAACGGCAAATAGTTTTATATAGCGATGGCAAAATGAGTGTTGACATGACTGAAAGTATCCAATCGCTCAAGAGGGTAACCGTATCTTCTAAAAAGCTGAGTAATATTCGAGGCTCTCAAATGGGTGTTCAAAAAATTGATATCAAAACCATTAAGCAAATTCCAATGCTATTTGGTGAAGCCGATATCATTAGAGCTATCACTACATTACCAGGTGTTAAAACGGTGGGTGAGGCAAGTACAGGTTTCAATGTAAGAGGTGGATCTGCTGATCAGAATTTGATATTATTTAATGATGCTACAGTTTACAACCCATCACACTTCTTTGGATTATTTTCGGCCTTTAATCCAGAAGTAGTTAATAGTGTTGAATTGTATAAGAGTAGTATTCCAGCTAGTTATGGTGGTAGACTTTCTTCGGTATTAGATATTAATAGTAGAGAAGGAAATAAAAAAGAATTTACAGGTTCCGCTGGAATTGGGCCACTAACTAGTAGATTAAATATTGAAGGACCACTTGTAAAAGATAAATCATCTTTCATTTTAGGCGGCCGTACTACCTACTCAAACTGGTTATTTAAATATTTGCCAGACGATTATAAAAACAGTGCAGCTAATTTTTATGATATCAACTTGATTACCACACATGAATTAGATAAAAACAACTCTTTATATTTTACAGCTTATATAAGTAATGACAAGTTTAATCTAAATAGCGATACTGCTTATAGTTATGGTAATAAAAACGTTTCTTTAAAATGGAAACACACTTATAATGCAAAATTGAATAGCGTAATGAGTGCCGGATTAGATCAGTATAACTACGAAATCGGCAGCCAGAAACTTCCTTTAAATGCATACAAACTTGCTTTTAATATTCAACAGACAAACTTCAAAGCTCATTTCAATTATTTTTATAACAACAAGCATAGCTTCGATTTTGGTATCAATACCATTTTATATAAATTAAATCCAGGCAACTTCGATCCTAATGGAAGTCAGTCGCTTGTTAAACCAGACCATTTACAGTCTGAACAAGGATTGGAATCTGCCTTGTATTTTAGTGATCATTTCACAGTATCACCTAAATTCAAAATTGACGCGGGTGTTCGACTTTCCATGTTCAATGTAATGGGACCAAATGATATCAATATGTATGCCGATGGAGTACCAAGATCTGAAAGCAGTGTTATAAATACCGTACACTATGATAATGGTAAAATCATTAAAACTTACGGCGGTCCTGAACTGCGTTTAGGATTTAGGTATGTATTTGATGAAACATTCTCACTTAAAGGAGGGTTTAATACGCAACGTCAGTATATCCACTCTTTATCAAATACCACAGCGATGGCGCCTACAGATATTTGGAAATTGAGCGACCCGAATATTAAACCGCAAATTGGTCATCAGGTGTCTTTAGGTCTTTACAAAAACCTAAGATCAAATACCATTGAAACATCTGTGGAAGTGTATTACAAAACCATTGAAAATTATCTTGATTACAAGAGTGGAGCTGTACTGGTGATGAATCACCATATTGAAACGGATGTGATCGGCACTAAGGGTAAAGCTTATGGAGTTGAGCTTTTACTTAAAAAAGTAACGGGTAAATTTAATGGCTGGATCAGCTATACCTGGTCTAGAATATTATTACAACAAAACGATCCAAAAGCAGGTGAGTTAATCAACAACGGAAATCCTTATCCCGCTAATTACGACAAACCAAATGATCTGACAGTTGTTACTAATTATAAATTTAGTCATAGAGTAAGTATATCATTAAATGCGAATTATAGTACTGGCCGTCCAATTACTTTGCCTATTGGTTTATTTGATTATGGTGGATCTATGAGAACACTCTATGCTGATAGAAATGCATACCGTATTCCAGATTATTTTAGAACAGACTTCGCCATGAACATTGAAGGGAATCACAAAGTGAAACAGAAATTCCATAACTCATGGTCAATCGGAGTATATAATCTAACAGGAAGAAAAAATCCATACTCTGTTTATTATGTATCAGAGAATGGCCATGTGAACGGGTATAAACTTTCCATTTTTGGAAACGCCATCCCTTATATCAATTTAAATATCAGGTTCAAATAATATCCAATGAAAAAACTAATTATATTCTTATTCATCCTGGTTGCCTTTTTGGGGTGCAAAGAAAAATATATCTCTCCGGCAGTTTCACCCAGCACAGGTTATCTTGTAGTTGATGGTAGCATTAATGCAGGAGCCGGTGTAACAGAGATCTTATTAAAGCGAACGGTTACGCTAGATGCCCCTTCTGTAGTATATGAAGGTGGTGCCGCAGTAAGCGTGATAAGTGAAGACAATTCAATATTTGCTTTAAACGAATCTACAAAAGGGCATTATTCTGCAAGTGGCTTAACTTTAAACAAAGCCAAAAAATATAAGCTTCATATTTTAACTAAAGATTCAAAAGTGTATGAATCAGATCTTGTAGATGTTAGAAATACACCGGCGATTGATAGTGTTAGCTGGCAATATGATAACAATGGTTTACAGTTATATGTGAATACACATGATGCAACAGGGTTTACAAAGTATTATCAATGGGATTATACCGAAACCTGGGAATACCACTCTCCTTTCTTAAACTACTTCAACTATAAACAATTAAATACAAGCACTGGTATAAAATATACGCTTGAGTATTTTGACCCTCTTTTAATTACTTATAATGCTGCCATTTATAAATGCTGGCCTACTGAGAATTCATCCAGCATTCTATTAGGATCCACAGTTACTTTAACGAGTAACAAAATTTTTCTTCCATTAAACTATATCTCTAAGGGTGATGTAAAACTTAGTCAATTATATAGTATCAATACCCGGCAATACGGTGTAAGCGAGGGCAGGTATAATTATTTACAAAAAATGAAAAAGAATACAGAAGGAACAGGATCCGTATTTGATGCGCAACCTTCTGAATTAGTAGGCAATATTCATTGCACCACAAATGCATCAGAGCCGGTAATCGGATATATTGACATTTGTAATGTTCAAGAAAAAAGAACATTTATAAACAACACGCAAGTGCCGGATTGGAATTTTATTACGCCATGTTTAAAAACCGAAATACCCAACAATGTAGATTCAATAACAATGGCTCACCGAAATCTTTATCCTGCTTTTGCGGCTAAATATAGTCCTACCGGTAGTGCAATTTTATCCTATTATTTTTCTACACCGAATTGTGTTGATTGCACTTTTTGGGGTACCAATACAAAACCAACTTTTTGGCCTTAATTAAGTTTTAAATTATGCAGAATATAAAAACATATTTTTCCTTAGTTGCGCTAACGCTGTTTGCAGTGCATCCTTATCATACCAATGCACAGGAAACCGATCTGTTAACACATAAAGTAGAAAATTATACAACGAAACATTTAGAAGAGAAACTATTTCTTCATACAGATAAAACGGTTTATTTGTCGAACGAAATATGTTGGTTTAAGATTTACAATGTAGATGGCTTATTTAATCTTCCTCTTTCTTTAAGCTCCATTGCCTATGTGGAAGTATTAGATAATCAATCAAAAGCAGTATTACAGGAAAAAGTGGATTTACAAGATGGATCTGGTGCTGGATCATTAAAAATATCAGGTAAAATTGCGTCTGGCAATTATACATTAAGAGCCTATACCAACTGGATGAAAAATTATAGTTCCGATTTTTTCTTTCAAAAAAACATTACCATCATAAACACTGAAAAGGAACAGGGAGCAATTTCAAATAATCCTATTCAAGAGGAACTTAAAATTCAATTATATCCCGAAGGAGGCAACCTCATCAATGAAATTGAAAATACAATTGCTTTTAAAATAATTAACCAATTTGGCAATGGTGTTGATGCCAAGGCATTTGTATTAAATGAAAAATCAGATACGCTTCAAAGAGTTACTACTCTAAAACTTGGTATCGGAAGTTTTATATTTAAACCAGTAGAAGGACACTCTTATAAATTAGCGATCCAGTCATCGAATGGAAAAATAGTTTCAGAAAATTTTCCTAAGTCAACTTATAGTGGTTACACATTGCGGGTGCTGAATGCTAACAAATCATCAGCATCAATCTTACTTTCAGTTGCATCAAAAAACGTAAATTCTCCAATCGCATACCTAGTTGGTCATACCAGAGGAGTTGTAAAAATTTTCAAACAAATACAGCTAGCAAATGGTACGGCTAATTATACGATTCCTTTAGCCAGTTTAGGTGATGGCATTACTAGCTTTACGTTATTTGATGAAAACAGGAAACCCGTTTCTGAAAGATTGTATTTTAAATATCCTGAAGAAAATATGGGGCTTGCTGTATCATTAGATGCAAAAGAATATGCCGAAAGAAATAAAGTGGCACTCAAATTAACTTCCTTTTTACAAAATGGGAAACCTACAGCAGCAGACCTTTCCTTGTCGGTTTATAAGATTGATGATTTACAATCAGTAGATGAATCAAACATACAAAACTATCTATGGCTCACTTCAGATTTAGTGGGTAAAGTAGAATCTCCTAATAGCTATTTTAATTTCGGAGATCCACTGAGAGTGGCATTAATGGATAACCTAATGCTTACCAATGGTTGGAGAAGATTTAAGTGGGACAATGTATTAAGCGATCATAATCCAGGCTTTGATTTTATTCCTGAAATTGCGGGTAAAATTGTAACCGGACGTGTGGTACCTACAAATAGTAATATGCAAGTTAATGGCATTACTGCTTATCTATCGATGCCAAGCAAAAGAACGCAGTTTCGTTCTTCGATGAGTGATCAAACAGGACGTTTGAAATTTCAGTTTTCCGACTTCTACAACGATGATCAGGTAATTGCTCAAATTGAAAAGAACAATGCAGCAAATTATAAAATCGAAATAGAATCCCCATTTGTTAAATCAACTCAAAGCAGCACCGTAAAATTTCTTCCATATTCATCAGAAGAAAAATTTCAAATCAACAGATATCACAGAGATCTTCAAATTCAGAATTATTACAACCTGAATAATACTAATCAATTTGAAATTCCTTTAGTTGATACGAATGGATTTTATCATAAACCAGATAATACTTATTTGCTGGACGATTATTCTCGATTTGCAACTTTGGAAGAAGTATTTAGAGAATATATGACTCCGGTTAAACTATCTAAGTCGGGAAATAACTTTGACATTTCTGTGTATGATAATGTACAAAAAAGGTATTTCAATAATCAACCACTGATATTGCTAGATGGTTATCCCATCACTGATTTGAATAAGTTCATGAACTATGACCCTTTGAAAATCAGAAAAATTGAGATCGTAGATCGGATGTATTTCTTAGGCAATCAGACATATTATGGAATCTTAAATTGCACTACTTATAATGGCAAGATGGAAACCTATGATCTGGATCCACAAGCCGTAGTACTAGATTTTAAAGGGCTGCAATCGCAAAGAGAATTCATAACACCAGATTACGCTACAAAAGATTTAGCAAACACAAGACAACCAGATTTCAGACACCTACTATACTGGAATGGCAATATCAACACCAATGAGAAAGGTAAAAATGATTTGTCTTTCTATACTTCAGATGTCCCAGGTAAATATGTAATCGTTGTTCAAGGTATGAGCAAAAATGGAAGGACTGGATATCAGGAAATAATGTTTGATGTGAAAGGGAGATAAGAAGTGAAGAGTGAAGAGTGAAGAGTGAAAA
>JBAXXT010000040.1:0-30378 GCA_037127755.1 Bacteroidota bacterium | reverse complement strand
AGTTTTATCGTGTTATTTTTAAGAACTTTCCGCCTTTTTATTGGCGGGTTGCAAAGGTACACATTATCAACTCTTCTACCAAACCTTTTCGTTGCTTATTTTATCTATTTTCTTTCTAAGAGCTGTCCGCTTTTTTACCGGCGGGTTGCAAAAGTAAGGGTGCAGTAGTTCTTATCCAAATAAACAACAGGAAAAACGCCAGGTTTTCACACAAATGTGAATAGCTATGGTTTGAATATTTTATAACTAATTGATTATAATATACTTATGAAAATACAATTGTTTAAAAGAAACTTAAATATTTTCCGCAAATCCAAGTTTTCTAACTTCATAAAGGCTTAAAAAATAAGAAACCAGCCTGCAATAGGCTGGTTTAAAATCAATTATTCCATAAAATCAAGTACCTGATTATGCCTGTGGTGTTGGTCCGCCAAAGTGCATGGGTATTTCAACCTGTTCTAAATCCTGAATAGGTCCGTTGGCTTGCTCATAACGTTCCACATTTTCAGCCAAAGCCTTCATAAAACGCTTGGCATGCATGGGGGTTAATATAATTCTTGACTTTACTTTACTCTTTGGGGTGCCAGGCATCACGTTTACAAAGTCGACCACAAATTCAGCATGACTATGGGTAATGATCGCCAGATTAGCATAGGTACCTTCTGCGGTCTCTTCACTGATCTCGATATTTAACTGGGTATTGGGTTGTTGTTCCATAATTTGAATTGAGGCTCAAAAGTAGCAAAAAAAATGCCCCCGAGAATTCGAGGGCAATTTTATAATTAACTATTACAAATACTATTGTTTAGTATAGATATCAGTACAGTTTCTGTAAGAAGCCCCATTAAATACCACATAATTGATAGTTACCTTCTTGTAATCAGGGGTAACAGTAATTACAGGTTGCTGAATCATGGAGATTCCATTAGCAGTAAATGCACCTGGCAACTCCCCTGGATCAATTACAGCTTTGAAATTAGATAACACACCACCAGTATTTTTGAAAGTGATTAAATAATTTGGCTGTACATAATATCCTGTTGGTACGTGAATATTTGTTGGATTCACTGGTAACCAAGCAATGGTTGCACCAAAGAAAGATCCTCCATTATATCCAGTAGGGAATGTAGGATTGGTCAATGCATTATACCTGTAAAAATCCCAGGTATATGCTCCTGCCATTGGGTTACCAATGGTGTGGAAATAGATATGACCAAAATTGCCACTGTTTACAACACCAGTTGCACTAGGTGCGATAGGCGCCATATAAGATTTGGTAGGATCGATCTTTGAAGGATATACCGCAATCTTAGCATAAGCCACTCTGGTTCCCGCTTTAACGGTAACAGTTGGTGTTACTACTTTATACAATGAGTCTGGCATTTTCTCATAAGTGATACCATCATTACCGAAATTGTCGTTAATAGCAGTCCAGTCAGCAGCTAACGTAACTGTAATATCAGAAGGAGCAGCAGTTGGACCGTTATATGTTACCTGGAAATTAATAGTATCAACTGCATCATCTGGAGGGAACAATAAAGTTGAACCTGCAAAATATTGCAATCCTGAATTGATATTCGTTTGACCACTATCTTTTACATACTCTAACTGCAGGAAGTTAGTAGTAAGATTTTCTCCGTTTACATTGGTATTAACAGCCTTTAGACATGATGCTAAAGAAAAGCTAACCAATGCTGAGATCATGAAACCTTTAATTATTTTTTTCATATTCTTAGTATATTAAATTTTATTTAGCCCAAAAGATGGTTGATGTAAATGGTGTAATACCCTTCGGTAAATTAGTAGTATTATAAGAACCTTCTTGAGAAGGATATAATATTCTACCTGGCAATTTATCGGCACGGGTACTTTCAGATACAGTTGAAGCAAATGTTGCATAAGCAGGACCTCCTGTAACAACAGTTGGATATCCTGTTCTACGGTATTCATTCCATGCTTCTTCGCTATTTACATAGTTCAAAGCAATATACTTCTGTGTAATGATCGCTTCTAATTTTTGTGCATTAGAAGTTGCTAATGCAAAGTTCACTAAATAACTAGTTACATTATCCGCTCTGTATTGTGTAACAGCAGCAGCAGGATCAGACACATAAGTGCTGCCATTTTCCAAAGCATAGGTATATTTAAAAGCAGCAGCCACACCAGCGTCAAAATTAGCCTGTACCGCATCTGAAGTAATGCCTTGTAAAGCAGCTTCTGCTCTTAAGAAATAAGCTTCAGCAGCTGTAATTACAGGATATCCAGCAGTTGGTCCTTTCAACGGACCAGGTGAACTACCTGCAGTACTGTAAACCCTTGGACTAGCCAACGGATACCAGAAACTACCTGATGGACTTGACTGAATTGAGGTTCCTTCTACTCCTAATTGGTTGGTTCCGGTAAGTGGGAATTTATAATAAGTATTAGCTCCCCTTCCTGCATCAATTAATTTAGTTCCATCATAAAAAGCCATTACATATTTATTAGGCATCCAAGCTTTATTGGCATCGCCTGTAGCTGTATATCCCCATGTAGACCATTTAGGATTCAATCTTCCATTATCTCTTACATAACCAGGATTGATTAATGCATCTGAGGTTAAGAAACCATCTGCAGAAAAAGTAGTATTTGCAAAAGTAACTTTACCATTAGCTCTTACAATTAAACGCAATTTCAAAGTATTGATAAATTGCTTCCATTTAACAACATCTCCCTTAAACAGCACATCATATGTACTCAAAGGAGTAACACCTGAAGTAGCATCCCCTTTTACAAAGTATGCCATGGCACTATCCAAATCTGTAGCTAAACTCTTATAAATGTCCTTAGCTGGATCATATACCGGAGTTAAATAGGCTGCACCTTGTAATGCTTGTGAATAAGGAACATCATTATAAGCATCTACCAACAATTGGAAACTTAATGCTTTCATAGCTCTGGCTGCTCCGCCATAATATGCATATTCTGGTTTGTCTTTAGAGTAGTTAATGATATACTGATAATCTTCTAAGTTATCGTAAGTGTTAGACCATCTTCCAGAAAAATCAGAGGAAGAGAAGTTATAAGTAATAGAAGTACCGAAACCTCCATAACCGCCTGCGTTTGCAGAATAACCAACCAGTTGCGCTCCCATGGAATTAAATCCATTTAGGTTTGACGCAGTTCCTGTCAATGCTTGTGGCAATACCAACTTCGGATTGGCTATCACCGCATTGTTAGGGTCTGTATTGATGTCAAGTTGTTTTTTACAAGAACTTGCTGTTACGATAAGCAACCCTGCAAAAAATATTGCTTTGATCATTTTCATGTTAAATAATTTATGTTTAACTAAACTTTTATTTGATTTGAGGCTCATATATATAAAATTTAGTTAGATGAATTAAAATGTAAATTTAATAGAAGCACCATAGAATTTAGATGGCGGTGATTGGTTAATACCTGTTAAACCAACACCATTACTACCAGAACCAGCATCTTGATATTCAGGATCGGTATAGTAGTTATCCTTAGCCATCAGAATTAATAAGTTTCTACCCTGAGCACTTACAGTAATTCCTTTAAACACTTTTGTCTTAGCACATAAAGCTGAAGGCAAACTATAAGACAATGAAACTTCTCTCAATTTCCAGAAAGCTCCAGAAGTTACGTAGTTAGAAGTTACATCTCTATTGATACCATCAGTCCAGAAACCGTTGTTACCATTACCATTTGCTATAGAAACATTGGTATTTGTTACATATTTAGCTCCATCCCAATACACTGAGTTAGGGAATACAAAGCTCTTTCTGTCATAAATAGCAGTTCTCCAACCAGTACCAGACCAGTCTAATTCTGTACCCATTGATTGGTAAGCAGAATATCCACCGCGGTATTCCATAACAACAGACAACCTGAATCCTTTGTATTCAGCTGAAAGATCAAGACCAATTTTGTCTTTAACCACAGCACTTCCTAAAACCGAAATAGTATCAGATTTTGTAGGGATACCTGTTGTTGGATTTACAATTACATGTCCACCCGCATCACGCTTATAATCATATCCCATAATAACCGGGAATGCACGATTGGCAACAGCATATGATCCTGCAGTTGAACCGTAGGTAGCTAAAGCCAAACGAGGAAGCTGATCACTGATGAAGTTTACATTGTTATCTAAGTAAGTATAGTTACCACCAACAGTTAATGTCAAACCTTTATTTCTACGGTTATCAATTACAGTATAGTGTGCAGTAAGCTCTAAACCTTTACTTGAAGTTTGACCCGTATTGGTTCTTAAACCTGTAAAACCAGTTGAACTTGAAATAGAAGTTGTTACCGTTTGATTATCTGTTTTAGTATCGAAATATGTAACGTTTGAAGTGAATTTATCTCTAAATAAATTCAAATCGAAACCAACTTCAATACCTTTTGTGATCTCCGGTTGTAAGTTTGGAGCCACTAAAGTATTTCCTACACTATAACCAGCCATTGTTCCATAAGGGAAACCATAAGCACCAGAGTTAAATGTTGGAAGTAATTGGTATGCACCATAAACACCTCCTAAGTTAACCTGACCAACTTTAGACCAACCAGCACGTAATTTTAAATAACTCAACACTTTATTGTTTTTCAAAGCACCGATTGCATCAGTTGCGATGAAAGAAACGTCAGCTGCTGGATAGAAGAATGAGTTGTTATCTTTTGCAAGAATAGAAACCCAGTCTTTACGACCAGTTACGTGTAAAAAAGCAAAGCCTTTATAACCAACACGTGCATCAGCATAAACACCTAACTGACGTGCCATATAATTTGATTCACCAGCACCTGGAGTACCTACACCGTTAGAAACGTTGTATAATCCAGGAATTACCAAGCCATTAGCAGAAATCCCAATGCTCTTTGCCTGATCTTGTCTCCACTGCGTACCACCGATAACATTTAAACTGAAATCACTGATTTTGCGTTGATATTGTGCAAAGAAATCAGTCAATAAATTAGTAGTATAAGAAGTACCATCATTTACAGAAGCAGCAATATCTGATTTAGAACTTTGATCGGTAGTTTTTGCATACGCTGTATACAAGAACTGACCAACCCAATCCTTATTAGAAGTATTTCTGGTTGTGATACCTTGACGAGCAACGATATCCAAACCTTGAATAGGGGTATACTTTACCTCTAAGTTAGCAACAAAATAATCGTTTCTTACATTAGAACGCCAATTGTCTGCTGTAAAATAAGGGTTTAAATACCAAGGGTTATAGAACCCAATAGGATTCGCAAACTCATTGTTTCTCCAGTCTTTATATTTTGTAACATCTACGTTATTCGGCATGTTCAGCATGTTACCATACATAGAACCTGTTTGAGTAGTGATGTCATATCTATTTTGAGTATAACTAGAAGAGTAAGAAAGATTGATCTTGTTACTTACTTTACGAGTACCGTTCATTCTGAAGTTGGTTCTGTTGTACTTGTCACCAGGAGTTGTACCTGTAACTGTTACATACTGACCAGACATATATAATGTTGAGTTATCATCTCCACTAGAAATTGAGAAGTCTGTTTGGTTAGTCATACCAGTTTCCCAGAATTTAGTATGCCCTTCGCTATATCCGTAAACAGCAGAATCTTGTTTACCATTTTCTAATGGTGCACCAATTGGTCTGTTTACATTATCAAAAGCAGGACCATATGATTGGTTCTCTAAGTAAGAGAAGTTACCCCAGTATCCGTAAGCAGAACCACCGGCACCGAAACCTCTCTGGAATTTAGGGAAGAAACCAGGTTTTTCCCAGGTATTTGTATTTTGGAAATTAACAACGCTTGCACCTTTAACACCTTTTTTGGTGGTAACGATCAAGGCACCGTTAGACGCTGAAGAACCGTAAAGGGCAGCAGCACCAGCACCATTCAAAACGTTCACACTTTCCACATCTTCAGGGTTTAAGTTGCCCAAAACTTCATTTGGCACAATTACGTTATCCAACACTACTAAAGCCTGGTTGTTACCAGTTAAAGAACGTTGTCCACGTAATACCAATCTGAAACTAGGGTTAACACCACCATTAGTTGCATTGATTTGTAAACCGGCAACTTTACCTTGCAAACCACCAGCAACTGTTACAGGCTTAGCTGCAATCAAATTGTCGGCTTTAATAACAGTACCGCCAGTACCAATTTCTTTTCTCTTGGTTTTAATACCACCGGCAGTAACCACTACTTCATCCATTATATTCACATAAACTTCCAAGTTTACGTTGTAATTACCTGCAGCAGTTACTCTCACAGAGGTACTTTTAAATCCAACAGAGCTAATTTGAAGGACATTACCTTCTTTAGCTGAAATTTTGAATTCTCCTTTATCATTTGTGGAAGTAGCTGCAGATGCACTGCCTTCTACTTTAATGGTAGCGCCGCTGATGGGTTGATCGTTAGCACCAGTTACTTTGCCTGATACAATCTTAGATTGTGCCAGAGAGGTAACTGACCACCCAATTAGCATTGCAGAAAATAATACAATTTTTCTCAATTTCATAAGTGTTTAGTTTTTTAATGAATGCGAAGGTAATTCCTTTCTTCAAATGTTAATTAATTAACAAAAAAAAGTTAAGGAAACATTAAAGAGGCAGTAAAACTGATCAAAACGTTGCTTTAAATCATCAAATAACTAACGTTAATTTGCATTTATTTTATCCTAATGTATATCTATCTCATTTTAAGAGACTAAAAAAATGAGGAAACATTTCAAATCCGCTTTATTTTTGCCAAATGTTAGTACTTGACGGCAAATTAGTATCTGCAGCAGTAAAGGAAGAATTGAAAGCTGAGACCCAAAAATTAATATTAGCGGGCAACAGAGCCCCCCATTTAGCAGCCATTTTGGTAGGTTCCAATGGCGCCAGTGAAACCTATGTTGCTTCAAAAGTGAAAAATTGCGAAGAAATTGGCTTCATTTCCACCCTTGTTCGATTTGAAGAAGATACAGACGAAGCAACCCTGCTTGCCAAAATAGCCGAGCTGAACCAAGATTCCTCAGTTGATGGTATACTAGTTCAATTGCCTTTGCCAAAACAAATCAAAGAACAAAAAGTAATTGAAGCAATCGACCCCACTAAAGATGTAGATGGTTTCCATCCTTCCAGCGCAGGTAAATTAATGCAGGGCCTTCCTAGTTTTATTCCGGCTACCCCTTATGGCATCATGATGATGCTTGAGTTTTTTAAATTAGAAACCAAAGGGAAACATGCGGTTGTAATTGGAAGAAGCAATATTGTGGGCAGACCCATGAGTATTTTATTGAGCAGTAATATTCCAAATGGAAACTGTACTGTTACTATTTGCCATTCACATACCCCCAATTTAAAAGAGATTTGTCTTCAGGCAGATATTCTGGTGGCTGCTTTAGGCAGGCCCGAATTTGTAAAAGCAGACATGATCAAACCCGGAGCTGTAGTAATTGATGTAGGTATTACTCGTGTAACAGACCCTACTGCAAAAAAAGGATTTAGAATAAAAGGAGATGTGGCTTTTGAAGAAGTGGCCCCGCTTACCAGTGCCATCACACCTGTGCCGGGCGGAGTGGGATTAATGACAATTGCTGGTCTGCTTAAAAATACCCTTCAGGCTTATAAAACCAATAATAGAATCCAGTGAGTGAATTGATAGCAATTGTGGAGCATGATGTATTACCTGTAATGGAAGCATTTTACAGTATCCAGGGTGAAGGATTTCATCAGGGAAGGGCTGCCTATTTTATACGTCTTGGAGGTTGTGATGTGGGTTGTGTGTGGTGTGATGTAAAAGACAGTTGGGATGCTTCCAAACATCCATTGCTAACTATTGAAACTATCGTTGAAAATGCAAAAGCCTTTCCGGGTAGACTAGCAGTAATTACTGGTGGGGAACCACTCTTACATCCGCTACAAAAATTAACCGCCGCATTACACGCTGCAGGGTTTGAAACCAATATTGAAACCTCCGGATCCTCTCCTTTGAGTGGATTTTGGAATTGGATTTGTTTATCACCAAAAAAATTCAAAGCTCCCATTTCTTCTATCGTGCCAATTGCAAATGAATTAAAAGTGGTAATCTTTAATAAATATGATTTTGCATGGGCCGAGTCTTATGCTACTGAAGCAAATCCACATTGCAAACTTTATCTGCAACCAGAATGGGATAGAGCAGATGTTATTACCCCACTCATCATCAATTACATCAAAGAAAATCCAAAATGGGAATTAAGTTTACAGATCCATAAATATGTAAACGTTCCATAAACAAACTGCCGAATTTTAACAAAGACATTGCTTGTTTTACACGAACTTTCCTTCATCAATTTTTGTATGAAGTCAATATTTATTTTACCCGCTTTCCTCATTTGCAGTTTCTGCTATGCTCAAAACTATAATCCAGATAAAGTAAATGCAAAAGCACTTGATACTTATGATCAAGCGATTGTTTTATTAAAAGACGGAATGATTAAAGAGGCCATTCCCGTATTACAGGAATGTATTTTACTGGACAGTAATTTTGTGGATGCTATTTTATCCCTTGGCGCCTCTTATGGACAATTGAAAAGATACCAGGAATCAGTTCATTTATACGAAAACGCAAAATTAAAAGACAGTCTTTATTTTCAAGTATATCAACTCCCTTACGCTATTAATCTGGCGGGCTTAGGTAACTTTCAAAAAGCACTGGAACAGATAAATGCTTTTTTAAGTATTCCGAAAATAAGCGACCGAAGTATCAATGCTGCCAGGTATCGAAAAAAGTGTTTTGAATTTGCCATCGACTATCAACAAAAACATCCCAATCAAGATTTATATCATTTTAATCCGGTAAATCTGGGCGATAGTGTGAACAGTGTTTATGCAGAATATTATCCCACGGTTACAGTCTCTGATAATATTCTGGTTTTTACGCGCGCAGGCATCCATATGCGCGAAGATTTTATGGAAAGCAATATGTCGAAAAAAGGATTTTCGTTTGCTAAACCAATTGCTGGAGACATTAACATCGAGCCCAAAAAAGGCGCTATCACTTCATCACAGGACGGTGAATGGATTTTATTTGCGGGTCAGTTTTCCGGACAAGGTTTTGGCAATTATGATATTTATAAATCTGTTTACACCCCTAAAGGATGGAGTGAACCTGAAAATCTGGGTGCTAATATTAATACTGAATTCTGGGAAAGTTCTCCCAGTTTGAGTCCCGACAACCGAGTGCTTTTTTTCAGTAGCAACAGGCCCGGTGGTTATGGCGGAAAAGACCTGTATGTAAGTTATAGAACTGGAGAAGGAAAATGGTCGCCAGCCAAAAACATGGGTCCAGCAATCAATACAAAAGGCGATGAATTAGCGCCCTTTATTCATCCAGACAATCAAACACTTTATTTTACTTCAGATGGATTACTTGGATATGGCGGATCAGATATTTATGTGTTACGCAAAAAAAGTGATGGTGACTGGGGTGTTCCAGAGAATATTGGTTACCCCATTAACACGATTGAAAATGAAGGAAGTTTAGCTGTTTCTGCTGATGGCTTAACTGCCTACTATGCCAGTGACAGAGCAGACAGCAGAGGAGATCTGGATTTATATCAATTTGAAATGCGTCCTGATATTCGTCCTTACCGAACTTTGTTCGTCAAGGGATTTGTAACGGATAAACAATCTGGAAAAGGCTTGCCGTCTTCAGTAGAACTTTATGATAATGAAAATAATAAAGCATTAATGAAAGTGCAAACTGACGAGAAGGGGGAATATTTTATAACGCTACCAACAGGAAGAGACTATACGTTTACGGTGAACAGAAAAGGATATTTATTTTATAGCGAACAATATCTATTAAGTAAAAAAGAAGCTGATAGTACTTATCAAAAAAATATAACGCTTCAAGCTATTGCGCTGAATGCTAATTTTGTGTTTAATAATATTCTTTTTAAAAATAATTCTTATGAATTGCCTTCTGCTGCACTCATTGAATTAAATAAATTATTGCAGGTATTGAATGAAAACCCCTCCATCAAACTAGAGATCAGTGGACATACCGATAATGTGGGAAAACAGGAAGATAATTTATTGCTATCTACGAATCGGGCAAAAGCAATTGTTACTTATTTAAATTCGAATGGTATTGATAATAAAAGACTTTCCTACAAAGGTTATGGTGCTTCAAAACCAATTGCAGATAATAACAAAGAAGAAGGAAGATCTAAAAATAGAAGAACCGAATTTACCATCACTGCGCTATAAAAAGATGCACTTAAAATATTTTTATACTAAAATGTTTTAATTGACCTTCCTAAAATAGTTTCTCATTTTTGTTGACATTGAGGTATGCAAGAAGAGCCGCTATTTCAGATTGCAATCACCATGATCCCTGAAATTGGGGCCATACATACGAGCGCTTTATTGTCAACATTTGGATCGGCATCCGCAATATTTCAAGCAAAGAAAAAAGAGCTCTCACTGGTGGAAGGCATTGGCGAACGAAGGGCTAAATTGATAAAAGATTTTACTTCATTTAGTGCTGCAGAAAAAGAACTTAATTTTATAATCAAAAATAATTATCAGATTATTTTTCAAACGGATGACTCATTTCCAAAAAGACTTTTGAATTGTTATGATGCCCCTGTTCTCTTATACTTCAATGGACATTGCAATCTTAATGCCAGTAAAATAATTAGCATTGTTGGCACTAGAAATAATAGCGACTATGGCAAACAGATCGTTGAACAATTTATTGCAGAATTAGCCCATGAAAATTTTATTGTTGTGAGTGGACTTGCCTTTGGTATTGATGCCATAGCACATAAAGCAGCGTTGAAAAATATGATCCCAACTATTGGAGTATTAGCGCATGGTCTGGATCGAATTTATCCCATGCTGCATCGGAATTTGTCGAGAGAAATGCTGACAACCGGCGGATTGTTGACTGAATTTAGAAAAGGGGTTTTACCAGACAAACACAATTTCCCCAAAAGAAATAGAATCGTTGCAGGTATGTCTGATGCCACTATTGTAATTGAAACTGCCACAAAAGGTGGCAGTATGATTACAGCGGAACTTGCATCCACATATAATCGGGAATTATTTGCATTGCCCGGAAAAATTACAGATACAAAAAGCAGTGGTTGCAATCTATTAATAAAGGAAAATAAAGCCAATCTTTTTAATGGGGCAGCCGATTTTATCGCATGGATGGGATGGCAGGAAAAGCAGGTCAATCCAAAGAAACAAAGGATCTTGTTTTATGAATTTACAAAGGAAGAGTTAGTAATTGCAGATTTGCTTCGCGACAGTAATGCAAAGTCAATAGATGAACTTTATTTAAAAAGCGGCTTGAGTAGTAGTGCTTTTGCATCTGCCATCTTAAGTTTGGAGTTACAAAATGCGGTGGTATCGCTTCCGGGGAAAATGTTTCGATTGATTGTATAACCTCCCACCCCGGCTGTTCGCTCAGCCGCTCCAGCCACCCCTCCATCGCATGCGATGGAGGGGAAACCTAATTAAACCCATTTTCTAAATCCCTAACTCTTCACTAATATCTCTTCACTCTTATCTCATATCTCTTATCTCTTATCTTTTATCTTTTCTTTTTACTTTTTACTTTTTCTTTTATCTTTGCACATGGCAATAAGAAACAGTTCCCCACGCACAGGCTCTGCAAATTCAAGATTATTCGGCGAAGGCCTTACTTTTGACGATGTATTGTTAATGCCTGCTTATAGCGAAATTTTACCTAGAGAAGTTGACATTCGTTCTCATCTTACCAAAAACATTATTCTAAATGTACCCATGCTCTCAGCAGCGATGGATACGGTAACAGAAGCTAATCTGGCCATTGCTTTGGCGAGAGAAGGCGGTCTGGGAATTCTGCATAAGAATATGAGTATTGAACGACAAGCCGAACAGGTTCGCAAGGTAAAGAGAAGCGAAAGTGGAATGATCATCGACCCCATTACTTTGTTAGTTGATGCTACTATTGGAGATGCATTAAAATTGATGAAAGAAAATAGAATTGGCGGTATTCCCATTGTCGACAGCAATCAGAAATTAGTAGGGATCTTAACGAATCGTGACTTACGATTTGAAACCAATAAAAAAAGAAAGGTTTCTGAAGTAATGACAAAAGAAAAACTCATTACTGCTCCAGAAGGAACAGATCTAAAAAAGGCGGAAACTATTTTACGAAATTATAAGATCGAAAAATTACCAGTTGTAAATAAGCAGGGTAAATTAATCGGACTCATCACTTATCGCGACATACTGCAGATTCGAAATTTTCCTAATGCAGGAAAAGACGGATTAGGAAGGTTATTGGTAGGTGCCGCTTTGGGTATTACCAAAGACCTTTTTGATCGTGCAGCAGCGCTTCAACATGTGGGTGTGGATGTAGTTACTTTAGACAGTGCTCATGGACATAGCAAGGGAGTGATTGATGCATTGAAAGGATTAAGAAAAAATTTCAAACACTTACAAATTATAGCCGGAAATGTGGGTACAGCTGAAGGTGCTTTAGCATTAGCTGTAGCTGGAGCCGACTGTGTTAAAGTAGGTATTGGACCAGGATCGATTTGCACCACTAGAATTGTGGCTGGTGCTGGGGTTCCACAATTAACTGCCATTATGGAAGCCAGTAAAGCATTAAAAGCAAAAGGAATTCCAATTATTGCTGATGGTGGTATCCGTTATACCGGAGATATGGTGAAGGCCTTAGCAGCAGGAGCTAACTTGGTGATGATGGGAAGTGTATTTGCCGGGGTTGAAGAGAGCCCTGGAGAAACCATTATTTACGAAGGAAGAAAGTTTAAAGAATATCGTGGCATGGGAAGTTTAGGTGCGATGAGTCAGGGAAGCGGCGATCGATATTTTCAGGATGTGGAAGATGATATCAAAAAATATGTTCCTGAAGGAATTGAAGGCCGTGTAGCATTTAAAGGTAACCTGAGTGAAATCGTGTATCAATATGTGGGTGGTCTTCGAGCTGGTATGGGTTATTGTGGTGCTGCAAATATCAAAGAATTACAAAAAGCGAAGTTTGTAAAAATCAGTAATGCAGGCATGAAAGAAAGTCACGCACACGATGTAGATGTTACAAAAGAAGCCCCAAATTATAGTAAGAAATAGAATGGCTACATTAATAAAAAGGGATGTTCCGCAAAGGACATCCCTTTTTCGTTTTTTATTCCGAACTTCCAATCCTTAAAAAAAAAGGTTTTGAAAAAAACAATATCTATCCCTGCTAGCTTATTATCAGGTTTTTTACTCTTTGCAGCCTGGCCTGTATCTCCTTTAACTTTCCTTATTTTCTTTGGATTTACACCCTTACTATTTGTTGCAGATGGTCTACAGAAAAAATCTACATTTTTCTGGCATAGCTTTTTAACCTTGTTAATCTGGAATGCAAGTACCACCTGGTGGATTTGGAATTCTACCGACATTGGAAGTATTGCTGCCATCATTGCCAACAGCTTACTCATGTGCTTGCCCTGGTTGGGATTTTTTGCTGTGAAAAAAAGATCTGGAAATCTTGTGGGTTATACGGCACTGATTAGTTTTTGGATGTTGTTCGAGTACATCCATTTAAACTGGCAATTGAGTTGGCCCTGGCTTACTATAGGAAATGTTTTTGCCAGCCATCCCGAATGGATCCAGTGGTATGAATTTACAGGAGTAAGTGGAGGCACTTTATGGGTTTTATTAAGCAATATCCTGATTTTTGAAATCATTCAATCCATTCGGTTAAAAGATCCCTTGAGCAGCATTATCATCAGATTTTCTTACCTACTTATTTTGCCTTTGCTTTTTTCATTCTTCAATCTTTTCTATTATCTCAAACATTCTGATCATAAAACTGCTCAACATAATGTAGTGATCGTACAACCCAATATTGATCCTTTTCAAAAGTTTGATGCTGCAAATACCTCACAACAAATTGCTACCCTGATTCAATTATCAGAAAAGCAAATTGACAATGCCACAAGGCTTGTTATTTGGCCGGAGACAGCAATGAGTGCAGTAGAATGGCAACCGAATGTTCGAAATAACATTTTTTATCAACCCGTTTTTGAATTTGTAAATCGACATCCTGAAATTAGTTTGGTATCAGGAATTGAAACATTGAAATCTTATTCAAATGCAGATGCATCTGCTACTGCCAGCAAAAGAGAAGATGGCACTTATATGGATGCTTTTAATGCAGCCATATTGATTAAGGCCAATCAACCGCTGGATTTTTATAATAAAAGTAAATTAGTGCCTGGCGTAGAATCCTTACCTACTTTTTTAAAATTCATGGGTCCGATTTTTGAAAAATTCGGGGGCAGTTCCGGGGGATATGGCAAATCAAATACTTCCTCTGTATTTCACTCAGACAACAACCCCTATTTTGTAGCACCTATCATCTGTTATGAAAGCATTTATGGTGAATATGTTTCTACTTATGTGGCAAAGGGTGCCAATATTTTAACCATATTAACGAATGATGGTTGGTGGGGTAATACTCCTGGCCATCAGCAGCATTTACAATATGCCCGTTTAAGGGCTATTGAAAACAGAAAATGGGTTGCACGTTCTGCTAATACCGGCATTTCTGGGGTGATTGATGACAAAGGAAATATTCTGGAGACAAGGGGTTGGAATCAAGCAGCTAGTCTTAAATTTTCAATACCCACAACCGATACTTTAACTTTCTATACTCGATTTGGAGATTGGCTTTATAAAGGATTTTCTTTTTTAGCATTACTAATATTGGGGTGGAATATTTTTCTTGTATTGAAACAAAAGCAGCTTTTTTAAAATGCAAAAATCATTTCTATATTTTCAGAGAAAAGTGGCGTATCGATTAATTGGAAAAGGGATTCCAGTGATGTTGATTCATGGCTTTGGAGAGGATAGTCATATTTGGGATAAACAAATTGCCTATTTGCAAGATCATTGCCTTTTAATAGTTCCAGATCTACCGGGCACTGGGATGTCTGAAATAATTCGGTCTGAAGATTTGAAAAAATCAGATGAAGAACCTATCTCATTAAATGATTATGCAGAACTTTTAGCAGCCATTCTGAAAGCAGAAAATATTTCAAATTGTAACATGATTGGCCACAGTATGGGAGGTTATATCACCCTTGCTTTCGAAGAAATGTATCCCGAAATGCTGTTAAGATTTGGGCTGGTTCATTCTTCTGCTTTAGCTGATTCAGATGAGAAAAAAGCAAATCGGTTAAAAGGTATAGAAATGATGGAATTATATGGAGCCAGCTCATTTCTAAAAAATACCATCGCTAATTTATTTTCAGTTGCTTTTAAAAAGGAACATCCTGAAATGGTTTCCTTACTAGTAGACGCCACTCCGGTTTTTAATACACAGGCTTGTCAGCAATATTATAGGGCCATGATGTTAAGACCTGACCGAACTTCGATACTAAAAGGCAACCCAAAACCTATACTCTTCGTTATTGGAACTGAAGATGTAGCCGCACCTTTAGTTGACTTATTACCTCAGATCAAGCTACCCTCCCATCCGCAAGTACATATTTTAGAGGGGGTTGGACATATGGGTATGTGGGAAGCTACAGATCAGGTAAATCAGTTTTTACTTGATTTTATTGCATTTTAAACTGAAAAAACCTTCCTATTAATGCTGCGTTCAGGCAGCAAAATCTGCGGTTCCCTTCTCTTTCTAAATGCTAAGAATATTTGATTTAATAAGGTTTTATTAACCAAGTTCTATTGAACAAATTGTACTTTCAAGTAGAACTAAACATTTCGAATAAATGAATGTTTAGTTCTAACAAATAGTGTTAATATAAATTGATGAAAAACGGCTTGTCTTTTATTTTGTTTTTATGCTGCACTCAGGTTTTTGGGCAATTACAGACATGTCCTATCAATATCAATTATTCAAAAGGCAACCTCACCCATTGGTTTGGGTTCACTGGCATATTTCAAAACAAGACTTCAAGGCAACATTTAGATATCATTAATTACGATAGCATTTCTGCCCTTCCAACGGGTACATTAAATGCGATTTCCATACCAGAATATGGAACTGTTCCTGCAGGTGTGGAGGTACTTACTACAAATTCACCGGATCCTTTTGGAAGTTTTGAAACGATTCCTACCATTAATGGGTATTCCTATAATTATTCCATGAAGATAGGCTCCACTACCATTAATACTGCAGCCAATGGCATACAACAAGATCCCTCTCTTGGAGGACTTTTCAGGGGGTTAGGATATACAATTAATGTTCCGGCTGGCCCGGTTAATGTTCCGTATGTGGTTACTTATGCCTATGCAATGGTATTAGAAAGTGCTCCCCACGACAATGACCAGGTACCCATGTTCACTGCAAAATTAAATACCAATAATGGAATCATAGATTGTGCCAGTGCAGTTTACCTATTACCCACTACTTTTAATGGATCTGCATATGTGCTTGATCAAAAAGGAGCACTTCAAGAAGGATTCATACAAAGTGGAGTGCCTTCTCCAAACAATAATGGAAACAATAATGAAAGTCCATACCGTGTTTGGACAAAAGGGTGGACCGAAGTAATATTTGATCTGGCCCCATATCGTGGTCAACAAGTAACCTTAACTTTTGAAGCAGATAATTGTGTTCCAAAAGGACATTTTGCCTATGCATATGTGGCCTTAAAGAATATTTGTGAGGGTTTAGAAATTGCAGGTACCACAATTGGGTGTACCAATGCCAATTTAACATATGCCATTCCAGAATTAAAAGGAGCCAATTATGAATGGACTATTCCTAATGGATGGAAATACTTAAAAGACTCTCTTAACACAATTACTGTTCGGCCAGATACCTCAAAAACTGGTACTATCGTTGCAAGAGCAATCAATGGTTGTGCAGATCTGAAAGCGAATATCAATGTAACCATTTCTCCCCCAACGATACCAGGTACTGTTACCGGGGATTCAACAGTTTGCAAAGGTTTAATTCCTAATCAAAGTTTTCCGTTGGGCATAACTGGAAATAGAGGTACTGTATTAACCTGGCAATCCAGTGCAGATAACGGCCGTATTTGGGTTGACCTAAAAGACAGTAGCAGTGTTCATATCGCGAAAAATCTTAGTTCAAATACCTTATTCAGAGCCGTTGTACAAAACGGATCTATCTGTAGTATTGATACCACTAATGCAGCTAAAATCACGATTAATCCAAAACCAATTGCCGGAAAAATTAGCCCGGATAATATTCAGATTTGCCTTGATCAACCTTTATTAAATGCGCTGACTTTGAATGGTTCTGCTGGAACTTCCATTAATTGGCAATCATCTGTTGATCAAATTAATTGGATCAATACTATTCATTTAAACAAAGACACGACACAGAGTGTAATGGGCATCAAAGGAAAAACATATTTTAGAGCCATTGTTTCAACAACAGCATGTCCTTCAGATACCAGTAACAAAGTTAGTATTGGCATTTATAATGTACACTACCCACAAGCCATTATTCCAAAAGACACTACCATATGTTTTGGTACTGCAGCTAACTTAAGTGCAACAATTTTAATTGGTACCAGTTACCAATGGGTTAATTCGAATTCCATCTTCAATGCAGGGAATGGTGTGGTTAATGAAGTTCCATTTCTGATAAATGCAAAATCAGCTCCATCAAAAAAAACAGAATATATCATCAGCGTTACAAACGCTGGTTGTCCGAATATTTTATACGACACCATTCATGTGAATGTATTGTCAGCACTTACTATTAATGCAGGACACGATACCACAATTTTAATGGATCAACCTTTACAATTGAATGCCTCTTTATCAGATGGGAGGTTGGTAAATTATCTCTGGACCCCTTCAACAGGATTAAACAATACTACAATCTCAAATCCAATTGCCCTTCTTGATGGCAATCCTGAACATATACGATATAGCGTATCCGCTATAGATTCTCTGGGATGTTCAGCATCCGATAATGTATTAGTGACCGTGATTAAAAGTGGCCCTGAGATTTATGTACCCACAGGTTTTACGCCAAATGGAGATGGAAAAAACGATGGATTAAAACCTACTTTGTATGGTATTACCAAACAATATTATTTTAGTGTGTTTAATAGATGGGGGCAACAAATTTTCTTCACTACCGAAATCGGTAAGGCCTGGGATGGTTATTGGAATGGTGTAGCACAACCCTCTGGTGCCTATGTTTTTGTTGCAGAAGGCGTTTCTTTTCTTGGAAAAAGAATTACAAGAACTGGTACCGCAGTATTGATTCGTTAAATCATCTTTCTTAAAAATGCTTTGTTTGTATATTTGACATTCATACATCAAACAACATCATGCAAAAAACCATTTTAGTTACCGGTGCAACATCAGGATTTGGAAAAGCAATGGCAGAAAAATTTGCTTCTGAAAAATGGAACTGCATTATTACAGGAAGAAGAAAAGAAAAACTAGACGAATTAGCGACCACTCTACGAAATACTTATGGCATCAAGGTTTTACCCTTAGTATTTGATGTGCAAAATAAAGAAGCTGTATTTAATCAACTTGGAAACTTACCAGCAGAATGGCAATCTATTGATGTATTAGTTAACAATGCTGGACTAGCATTGGGAAGGGATAGTTTTGAATCTGCCAATTTAAATGATTGGGAAACAATGATTGACACTAATGTGAAAGGGGTGATGTATGTTACAAAAGCGGTACTTCCCTATTTAACGGAAAGAAAAAAAGGGCATATCATTAATATTGGATCCACTGCAGGCAAAGAAGTTTATAAAGATGGAAATGCATATTGTGCAAGTAAACATGCTGTTGATGCTTTGAGTAAAGCGATGCGAATGGATTTGTTACCCTATCAAATTAAAGTAACAGTAATACACCCAGGCGCTGCAGAAACAGAGTTTTCTTTGGTACGTTTTAAAGGAGATGAAAACAAAGCAGAATTAGTGTACGATGGATACAAAGCTTTACAGGCAAATGATATTGCTGACATTGCTTATTACACAGCTACTTTACCCGCACATGTTTGTATCAACGACCTAGTGGTAACCTGTGTGGCACAGGCCAATTCTTTCTACTTACATAAATAAATCAAAAAGGATTAGATACTGCAGCAGTAAAATCTTGCCATATTTCTAGTACGATTGCTGCTGCAGGTTTTATTTCTGTGATGATAGAAGATACTTGTCCGATTTCTAATTCCCCTTCTTCCATATTGCCTTCGAACATCCCTTTTTTTGCTCTTGATTTGCCAAGCATTGTTTGAAGTGTTTCAATACTGGCCCCATTTTTTTCGGCCTCCAAAATAGCAATTGAAAAAGGATTCTTTAATAGTCTAACTGGCACTAATTGTTTAAGGCCTAATTGTGTATCTCCTTCTTTAGATTGAATAATTGCTTCTTTAAATGAATGATGTGATGAGGCTTCTTCACTACACACAAATCTGCTTCCAATTTGAACAGCATCTGCCCCTAACACCATTGCAGCAAGCATTTGCCGGCCTGTTGCTATTCCTCCTGCAGCTATCAGTGGAATCTTAATAACTGCTTTTACAGCAGGTATTAAAACCATGCTGGTAGTTTCTTCTCTTCCATTATGACCTCCTGCTTCAAACCCTTCAGCAACAACTGCATCGCAACCAGCTGCTTCGGCTTTTTGTGCAAAAAAACTACTACTCACTACATGCACCACAATAATTCCCGCCGCTTTTAAAATTGATGTATAAGTCTTCGGGTTTCCAGCACTTGTAAAAACAATCGGAACTTTTTCGGAAATAATAATATCGATATGATCTTTGAGATTGGGATATAAAAGAGGAAGGTTAACTGCAAATGGTTTTGTTGTAGCAGCTTTTGTTTTTTGTATATGTTCTTTTAATACTTCCGGATACATACTTCCTGCACCCAGAATCCCCAAGCCTCCAGCATTCGACACTGCACTAGCCAACCGCCAACCACTTGCCCATACCATTCCTGCTTGAATAATTGGGTATTCGATATTAAAGAGTGATGTGATTCTGTTATTAGTCAATGAGGAAGTATACATCTGCAATGTTTAATATCCTATTAAAAATAATTAGACCCAATCTTTTTGCTGTGTCCTGAATAAGTGTTAACCCCAGCCTTTAGACTGGGGATTGAGTGATGAAAAGTTAGAATGGGCTTTAGCCCCACCGCTGTGGCACATCCAAATTCTACTTTATCAAAATTTCAAACATCCATAGCCTAAGGGCTAAAGCCCAAATACAAAGTATACCCTTCCCCCTAGGCTGAAGCCTAGGGTTAACAGTAATCAGAAAAAAAATAACCGCTACTGATTAATTAAAGAGGCATATTTCTTAATCAATTCTTTGGTAGTATTATCTGTGTCATAAACTGAATACCAACCTTGAGATTCATGGGGTGGATCACCGATAAAATTATCTCCTGATTTCCACAAGCCTTCGGGTACCCTTGGCCTACCCTCACCAGCCCATGCCCAAAAATTAACTCCGGCTAAAGCATTGTTTTGCTTTTTTAAATGATCAGCCACCGCAGCAAATAAAGCAGCATAATATTTATCCCGAACAGTAACAGGTGTTCCCTCTGCATGATTATTACCATCGCGTGAAATACCAAATTCTTCAAGAACAACAGGCTTATTTAATGGTGCCGCCAGCTTTAAATGATTTTGCATATAATTCAATGCATAATCGAGGGCTGGCTGATAAGTTTCACCGGGTTTTGCTGGATTATAAAATCCCCAGTTTTGTACCCAGATATGAATGGTAGCATAATCAATGTTTTTACTCAAATGATCTTTAACAATATCTGTTCCACTAGTAGCACTTGAAGTATTTCCTTCACTACCTGTTGTAACTAAATGGTTTTTGTCTAAGGACTTAATTAATCCTGCAGTCTGATCAACCCAGGATAAAAATGCTACTTGATTAGTAACACCCCGTGGTTCATTTCCCAACTCCCAAGAAAATATGGTGGGATCTTCTTTATATAATTTTCCAGTAATGCTATTTTTTCTGTTTACAATAAATCGCAGATGATTGTTAAACATTTCAACAGCTTTTACATTACTATAAAATTGTGCACTAAAGTTTTGAAATTTCCACCAATCTCCACCTGGATTTGGGGGTGGATAAGGAATTGAATTGGCTGCTCCTGCCCAAACAAGGTATTGTGCCATGCCACCTGACCAGTTCCAAAAATCATTCATGCACATTACAGCAACCATATCCCGCTTGCTCATTTCTGCTAATAAAAAATCGAGTCCTTCTAATACTTCTACATTATATTTTCCAGGGGAAGTTTGTAAAGATGGTAGCATGCGATAAGGTTCTGTATCCGGACCTTCGCTTCCAGCAACAACTCGAAGATTTTTGACGCCTAATGCAGATAGACGATCTAATTCACGAATAAGTCTCTGCCTATTTCCTCCCGGACCTTTTGATCCAAGATTCATACCATACCAAAAATTGGTTCCTAAAAATGTGTACGGCTTGTTGTTTTTATAAAATTGATTTCCTCGAACTTCAATGAAAGAAGGAGTTGTATTTGAATCGGGTATTCCACTCATGCAAAAAAATAAAAGCAATAGATATATCGGCAGGGATCGTTTCATAAAAAACTTTTTTTAAAGTTAAGTTATAAAACGATATTAATTCCCTGGCTTGAAAGCCGGGGTTAACATATTTCTAAGAATATTGGTAGCATAGCCGAGTGTTCCTTCACTCTTCACTCTTATCTCTTCACTTTTTTCTACCCGAAATCTATTTCTGTATTATCTCCGATATTCAAACTCCTACTGAGACCTTTTACAGAAGCGTCACTGCCAATGAGTGAGTTGTCTAAAACAACTTCGAAAAGGTTGGTATAAGATCCAATAATACTTTCGCGAACGATACTATGTTTGATAGATGTATTTGCACCGATAGCTACGTGCGGGCCGATGATTGAATTCGAAATGTCACAACCTGGAGCAATACTTACTGGTGGAATAATGATGGTATTTGTATAGCCATGATCATACTGGGTATTACCGCCAAACTTTTTAAGTAGCGTTGCATTGCTTTCCAATAAAGTTTCTTTCTTTCCGCAATCAAACCAGCTCTTCACTTTAAAGGATTGAAACTTGGCTCCTTTTTTTATCATGCAATCCAATGCATCGGTTAAATTATATTCTCCACTAACTTTTTCGCTATTTAAGAATAATGTGTGTAAGCATTCGAAAAGAAAATCAGTCTCTTTAATTTTATACAACCCTACCAGAGCCATATTACTTTTAGGAATAGCGGGCTTCTCAACTAGTTGATCAATGAATCCATCTTCTCCAATTGATGCTACTCCAAAATTGCGGGGGTCATCTACTTTTTTTATACCCAGCATGCTAAAAGGACTATTCAAAACTTCTTTAATATCGTATTCACAAATCGTATCCCCTAACACCACAAAAACTTCATCAGACCCTACTATTGCTTTTGTTAATTCAATAGCATGTCCAGTTCCATGTCTTTCGTTTTGAAAAACAAAATGTGTTTTTAGGTTAGGGTAATTCTCCTGAACATAATCCTGAATTTTTTCACCCAGATATCCAACTATAAAAATAAATTCTTCAATTCCAGCATCGACCAATTGATCCACGATAAAACTCAAAATCGTCTTTCCAGCTATGGGAATAAGTGCTTTTGGTTGCGTATAAGTATGTGGACGCAACTTGGTTCCGGCACCTGCAACTGGGATAATCGCTTTCATATTGGTGAAATTATGATGAAATTGATAAGTGCAAGTATCAGAAAGCATTTAATTATGTAATCTGTACACATCATCAAGGTTGCGAAATTATAAAATACTAGCTAAAGGGCAAGATTTGTGGATATTCTGCCTAAAACTCTGCCTATAAATTGCTGAGAACTATGCACGAAGATTTATTTTTGCGCCAAAATAAACTATACATGCAAAGAGATACGCAGGTTTTTGACATTATTAAGCAAGAATTACAAAGACAACGCCGTGGAATTGAACTAATTGCATCTGAAAACTTCACCAGTTTACAGGTAATGGAAGCATCTGGTTGTGTTATGACCAATAAATATGCAGAAGGTTATCCTGGTCGCAGATACTATGGGGGTTGTGAAATAGTAGACCAAACTGAACAACTTGCCATTGATCGTTTAAAATCAATCTTTAATGTTGAATATGCCAATGTGCAGCCCCATAGTGGCGCCCAAGCAAACGCCGCATTAATGCTAGCGATCTTACAACCCGGAGATCCGATTTTAGGATTAGACCTGAGTATGGGTGGACACTTAACACATGGTTCAGCAGTGAACTTTAGTGGAAAATTATACAAACCACATTTTTATGGCGTTAAAAAAGAGGACGGTTTGGTTGACTATGAAATGTTAGAGTCACAAGCCAGAGCTGTAAAACCTAAATTAATTATTTGTGGAGCAAGTGCATATAGTAGGGATTGGGATTATGCTCGTATCCGAAAAGTAGCGGATGAAGTTGGGGCTTTTGTAATGGCAGATATTGCTCATCCAGCAGGATTGATTGCTAAGGGTTTATTAAGCTCGCCTTTCGAACATTGTCATTTTGTTACATCAACTACTCATAAAACCTTAAGAGGACCAAGAGGTGGTGTAATTACCATGAAGACGGACTTTGAAAACCCATTTGGGTTAAAAGATGTGAAAGGCAACTTACGCATGATGAGTAACCTAATTGATATGGCTGTTTTTCCAGGCACACAGGGAGGACCTTTAGAACATATTATTGCTGCAAAAGCAATTGCTTTTGGTGAAATTTTGACAGAAGATTTTTTAATATACCAACAACAAGTACAAAAAAATGCACAGGCAATGGCTACTGCATTTACTTCAAGAGGATATGAGATTATTAGTGGCGGAACAGATAACCATTTGATGTTGATTGACCTTAGAAACAAAAACATTAGTGGCAAAAAAGCAGAGCAAGTATTAGGTCATACAGATATTACTGCAAATAAAAATATGGTTCCATATGATGACAAAAGTGCTTTTGTAACATCAGGAATTCGTTTTGGTGTTCCTGCTATTACTACAAGAGGAATGATTGAAAATGATATGGAATTTGTAGTAAATGCGATTGACAGAACTTTGATGAATGCCGATGATGCAACAATTTTATCAGGAATCAAAACTGAAGTGAATGCATTTATGGAACAATTTGTATTGTATCCTGAATTGGGTTAATATTATCATTAAATAGATTTTATGTTACAACGTGTTCAAACCATTTGGCTTCTTTTAGCAACTGTTTGTGGTTTCACTTCCTTAAAAACATCTTTTTATATTGGAAGTATTGGCACTGAGCCAGCCAACCATTTAACAGCCATGAGTAATACATGGCTAATGATATTAACTATTGTTACTGCCACCATTACCTGTGTAAGTATATTCATGTATAAGAATCGTGCACAACAATTAAAACTCGTTCTAGCAACCATTGCTTTAAGTGTAATTGTCTGTGTACTTTATTTTATTGAGACTCAGAAATATGCAGTGGGTGGTATTGCATTAACCAGTGTGATTGTAGTTGCGGTGCCCGTTTTACAAATCCTTGCTGCTATAGGAATTTACAAAGATGAGAAATTGGTAAAAAGTGCCGATCGATTAAGATAGAAATATTAAAAAAAAAAGGGTAGTAACTAAAAATTACTACCCTTTTTTAGGACCTTACATTCTTACAAATATTTTCCTGTATAGCTTTTATGAATTTTACTGAGCCCTTTTGGTACACCCGCATAGACTAAAGTTCCGCCAGCATCTCCGGCTTCAGGGCCCAGATCGATGATCCAATCGGCCGATTTAATTACATCGGTATTATGTTCAATAACAATCAAAGAATGTCCCTGTTCAATCAAAGCATTAAAGGATGCCAGTAATTTTTTAATATCATTAAAATGAAGTCCTGTTGTAGGTTCATCGAAAATAAAAAGGATCTGTCCTATTCCCTTGCCCTTACCTAAAAAACTGGCCAGCTTAACACGTTGTGCTTCACCACCACTAAGCGTATCACTACTTTGGCCTAGTTTAATATATCCCAAACCAACATCCTGCAATGGTTGAATAGAAATTCGAATTTGTTTTTCATCAGTAAAAAATTCGATTGATTCATCTACACTCATATCTAATAAATCGAAGATACTTTTGTTATTATACTTTACTTCTAACACTTCTTCTTTAAATCTTTTCCCACCACAAGATTCACAGGTTAAGTGTACATCCGCTAAGAATTGCATTTCTACCACTTGCTCCCCTTCACCTTTACAGGTATCACATCTACCACCATCCACATTGAATGAAAAATGTTTGGGTAGAAAGCCTCTCATTTTTGAAAGCGGTTGCTTGGCATATAGTTCTCTGATGGCATCGTATGCTTTAATATATGTGATCGGATTACTACGGGATGATTTTCCTATTGGGTTTTGATCAATCATTTCTAAATGTGCAATTGAATCAATATCGCCTGTGATGGCTTTATGAACGCCTACTTTATCTGCAAACTCACCTTTTAACTTATTTAATGCTGGATACAATACTTGTTTCACCAAAGTTGTTTTACCACTTCCACTTACACCTGTAACAACACATAGTGTATTTAATGGAAATTCAACCGTAATTCCTTTAAGATTATTTTGCCTGGCATTTTCAACAACGATACTCCTCGTCCATTTACGCGTATTTTTAGGCACTTCAATTTTCAATTCGCCCTTCAAATATTTACCAGTAAGGCTTTTCGGATTTGCAATGAGCTCATCATAATTTCCTACCGCCACAACTTCGCCACCCAGGTGCGATGCAAGTGGTCCCATGTCTATAATATAGTCTGCTTCGCGCATCATCATTTCATCGTGCTCAACAACAACAACTGTGTTTCCTAAATCACGCAAAGACTTTAATACGCTGATCAATTTTGTAGTATCACGTGAATGAAGGCCGATAGATGGCTCATCTAAAATGTACAAACTATTCGTTAGATTACTTCCTAGGCTTCTGGTTAATTGTATGCGTTGACTTTCACCACCACTCAAAGAATTTGCTAGCCGGTTCAATGTAAGATATCCAAGACCCACTTCCAGTAAGGTTTGTATACGTTGATGAATTTCCAATAAGATCCTTTTAGTGAGTGCTGCATCACTTGCAGAAAGTTGAAGTTGATCTAACCAAATTTTCAAATCTTTCACTTGCCACTCGCATAATTCTCCAATATGCTTTCCGCCTACTTTTACATACAAGGCTTCGGGGCGTAGCCGATATCCCTTACAATCAGGGCATGCTGTTCTTCCTCGATATCTACTTAATAATACACGGTACTGAACCTTATATAAATTTTGTTCCACTTCTTTAAAGAAATCATTGATCCCGGAAACCGCTTTTCCACCCTCCCATAATTCTTTGTATTGTTCTATTGATAAATCAATGATGGGTTTGTGTATCGGAAAGCCAATGCCTGCAGCCCCTTTAATAAATTGCTCTTTCCACCAGCCCAATTTTTCACCTTTCCATGGTGCAATAGCTCCCTCAAAAAGACTTAAACTTTTATTCGGGATTACCAGATCACTATCAATTCCAAGAACCTGACTAAATCCTTCACAGGTAGGACAAGCTCCGTAGGGATTATTAAATGAGAATAAATTGGGGACAGGCTCTTCAAATTGGATCCCATCCAATTCGAATTTATTGCTAAAGTGCAACAGTTTTGAACCATTTAATTCTAGAAACATAGATCCTTCGCCTTCATAGAATGCCGTACTAATGGAATCAGACAAGCGATGTAAATCATCTTCATCAAAATCTTTTGTAACTAATCTATCCACTAAAACAAATATGTCGGCCTGCGCTTTGCCTTGTTTCATTTGTTTTGAAAGTTCTTTATCGCCTAATTCAAGTAACTCCTCAATGCGCATCAAACTTGAATCAGTTTCAGACTTAATATAAATCCGTGCAAAACCCTTTTGCATTAATATTTGTAATTCTTCCTTGATTTCTCTTTTTGCATGTTGCTTAAAAGGTACCAGTATTACTATTTTGGTGCCTTCTTTTTGCTCTTTCACGCAATTCACCACATCAATTACTTCATCTTTCTTTACTTCTTTCCCGCTAATGGGTGATATTGTTTTACCTGCACGGGCATATAATAACCGTAGGTAATCATAAATTTCCGTCATACTACCCACCGTACTGCGCGGTGTACGTGTAATTACCTTTTGTTCGATGGCAATAGCAGGGCACAATCCTTTTATATAATCTACGTCTGGTTTTACCATACGGGCCATAAATTGACGGGCATAGGCACTCAGGCTTTCGGCATAGCGACGTTGCCCTTCGGCAAATAAAGTGTCGATGGTCAGAGACGATTTTCCGCTACCTGAAACCCCTGTAACCACAATTAATTTGTTTCGTGGGAAGGTTACAGTCACATTTTTTAAGTTATGAACCCTAGCACCTTTAACAAGAATATCGTTATTCAGAACGGGAATCAGCTCTTCTTCAATCGTTTGTTTTTTTGTTGACATACTGTAGAAAATTAAACAGTTTAATGATGATTAAGTTTAGGCAAATGCGATAATTGCTTAATAATCAATAAAAAACGGTGTTTTAAAATGTGAATAACCTAAGAACTTTTAACAATCTTTTTCACAAGCGATTTGTCGCATTAAAAAAATGATAATTTAACATTAGAATTAAAATTAGAGCTATAACTCTAACTCGATTCTTTATCCAATATCCTGAGTTTTCCGAAATCCTGACAAAACCCCATGCTATGAAAACATTGGAACATGTTTCAGACACCGAACTAATACGCTCCTTCCAAGAAGGGGATACGGAAGCTTTTGAAGTATTGATCTATCGGTATAAAGACAAGATCTATTCTTCAATACTCTTTTTCGTTAAAGATAGCTATCTCGCTGAAGATTTATTTCAGGATGTATTTATCAAAATTATCGATACCCTCAAAAATAAGAGATATACTGAGGAAGGCAAATTTTTACCTTGGGCCTTACGTATTTCTCATAACCTATGTGTGGATCATTTCCGCAAGGTTAAGCGTACCCCAGCCATAAAAACCAGCGACAATAAAGACATTTTTGATGTGATTAATGTCTACGAAGAAGGTGCTGATCAAAAGATCATGCAAAGTCAAAGTCATGAGCGGGTAAGGATGATGCTGGAATTATTACCTGAAGAGCAGAGAGAAATCATTGTGTTGCGCCATTATGCCAACCTTAGTTTCAAAGAAATAGCCCAAATTACTAATTGCAGTATCAATACTGCTTTAGGAAGAATGCGCTACGGTTTAATTAATCTTAGAAAGATGATGGCTGAAAAGCAGATAGCTTTATAAAGTAAAAAATCAAAAGTCAAAAGCCGCTTTCATTGCATCCAGGTGTGCTAAAAATTTATCTACATCTGAATCATAACCATAATTTATGCTACTCAATGGTATTCCATTTAGATCTAAAAATTTATAAAGAGGTTGAGCATTGAATCCGAATTTAGTTACTTCATATTCCAGGTTTAATTCACCAACAGTTTTAATTCTTTGGCCTTTTGAATTGAGTGCCTGCTCTTCGTCTGGCAATTCAGTTGACTCATCAACATATAAACTAATCAACACGAAATTTTCTTTTAGCCTTTTTAATACGGCAGGATTTTTCCAAACCTGTTCCTCCATTTTTCTACAATTAGCGCAGGAATGTCCAGTAAAATCAAGCATTACAGGCTTATGCAGTACTTTGGCTGCCGCCAATCCTTCTTTTAAATCGAAGTAAGCAGTAAGGCCAAATGGCACTTTTAATTTGTCAACATATTTAATGGGCGGTATCGCATTTGTAGTAACAGATTTTGAATTAAAGCCACTCGTGTTCAATTTATCGATCTTGTATTCTAAATCTTCCAAATTAAATTCCTGTGTTGTAGCAGGAGGAATAAATCCACTTAATAATTTAAGAGGTGCACCCCATAATCCAGGTATCATATACAATGAAAAGCATAAGGCAATAATGGCAAAGAATAAACGGGGTACGCTTAAAAAGGGCAAATCACTATCGTGAGAAAATTTGAGTTTCCCTAAAAGGTAGATTCCCATTAAACCAAATATAACAATCCAACAAACTAGGAAAACATCCCTATCTAACAAATGCCAATGATAGGCAAGATCTACATTTGATAAGAACTTCATAGCAAGAGCTAACTCGATAAAGCCAAAAGTTACTTTCACAGAATTCAACCAACCACCGCTTTTCGGTAATGAATGCATCATTGTAGGAAAGAATGCAAATAATGAGAACGGCAGGGCCAATCCAGCACCAAATCCAAGCATCCCAATAATTGGGGCTGAGCTTACCCCATTTGTACTGGTCTGTCCGAGTAAAGTTCCCACCAATGGGCCGGTACATGAGAATGAAACAATTACCAGTGTCATTGCCATAAAAAATATGCCCAATAATCCACCCTTCCCTGCTTTTTGATCTGCTTTATTAGCCCAGCTATTAGGAAGTGTTAATTCAAAAGCACCAAAAAATGAAATAGCAAATACAATGAAAATGATAAAGAATAGAATATTAGAAACCGGATGAGTAGAGATCGTATATAGAATTTTATCGCCAAAAATAATTGTCAATAATAAAGTAGGGATCGTATAAATAGATATGATAGAAATAGAATACCAAACCGCATTTCTAATTCCTTCTAAACGAGATTTACTTCTTTTCAAAAAGAAACTAACAGTAACTGGAATGAGCGGAAATACACATGGGGTAATAATTGCCAATAAACCTGTTCCGAAACAAATCAAGAAAATACTCCAAAGAGATTTAGATTTATCTCCTGATGATTTAGGTTCTGTTGAGATAGTTTCTTTTACAGAATGTACTTTTACTGAAAAACTTTCCACGCCGCTTGGAAACTCAGATCCTGATTTTGCAAGCCATGTAAAATTTCCTTTTATTTTTTTTATTGTTGTATCTGAAATGTGTAACAAATATTGATATTCTACACTGTCGCTAAAAACCCTGTAGGATACATCCCCATTGTCTTCCTTAACTATTTTCAGAGTACCCATTTCAATAATCGAATCAGTTGAAATTTGATATTTAAGGAAGGAGGAATCAAGTTGTAATGTGGATATAAATGGATCATCAGCAGTTTTTTTCTTCACTGATAATAACGCAGTATTTTTTGCGATGCTGGCTTTTATTTTTAACAATACTATCGAATCGTTAACTCGTTCTGTACTAAAAGCAAATTGCACAGGTTTAATATCCTGTGCAATAACTTTATTGAATAATATTATGCCTAACAAAAAGAATAGGCTATAAAAGATTTTTTTCATGTAGCTTATTGGATCTTAATATCAAATGATTT
>JBAXXT010000039.1:0-30877 GCA_037127755.1 Bacteroidota bacterium | reverse complement strand
GCATCATCGTATAGTTCAAAAGTCATTACTCCTTTTGCAGTATGAATTTTGCCCTGTGTAAGTTTTTCTTCGCTCATGATTAAATTTTTTGCGAAACTACAGATTTATCTGCTACCCTTAGCTTTGCAACAGATACAAACAAGTTCAAACTGAAGAAGAGAATAGAAATAGTACGATTTAATGATTGGGAGATTCATGTATGGATCCCAGATCAAACAGATCTGCAATTGGCATATCAGAACCAGGAAACTGAATCTACTTTTCCCTTTTGGGCAAAACTATGGCCCTCTGCATTTGCATTAACATCATTCTTGCAAGACCATCCACATTGGATTGCAAATAAAAAAGTGCTGGAATTAGCGGCCGGATTGGGATTGCCCTCATTGTATGCTTCCCATTTTGCCAGTTCTGTTCATTGTAGTGACTATAACAGGGTTGCCGTATCCTTTATTAAAGAAAATATTGCATTGAATAAAATCAATAATATCACTTGTTCAAAAATCGACTGGACCCAACTACCCGATGAACCTGAATGGGAAGTATTATTGATGAGTGACGTGAATTATAATCCAGAAGATTTCGAAGTATTGTTACAATTGATGCACCGTTTCTTGGCGATGGGTAAAACCATATTATTAAGTACGCCACAAAGGTTAGCAGGAAAAGCTTTCGTCTCTTCGCTTTTGCCCTACTGCAAACTGAATGAAGAAAGATGGCATGATGAAATTGCTATTAATGTATTGGTTTTAAAAAAATAATAATTCATTTGTACTTTCACAACTCTTTAAAAGCATTGTTTATATGGATGGCGTAAAAAATATCATTTTTGATTTGGGTGGCGTTTTATTAAATATCGATTTTTCGATTACAGAAAAGGCGTTCATCGATTTGGGGGTTGATCAGTTTTCTGAAATGTTTACACAACATCATTCTAATGATTTGTTTGTACAATTAGAGACCGGGGAAATTAGTCCGGAAGAATTTTATGATGCTTTTAGAAAGGGAACAGGTACTGATCTGAGTAATGAAAACATCAAAAATGCTTGGAATGCGCTTTTACTCGACTTTAGGCTACCCTCATTGGCATGGCTGGATACCATCAAAACCCAATATAGAATTTTTCTGTTTTCCAATACCAATCAAATTCACCACGACGCTTTTATTGCTTCATACAAAGAATTGACTGGCAATGCAGATTTTGATGCTTTTTTTGAAAAAGCATATTATTCTCAACATCTGGGGATGCGAAAACCAAATCCAGAGCCCTTTTTACATATTCTTCAGGAACAGCAACTGGAGGCAAGTGAAACTTTATTTATAGACGACACAATTAAAAACATAGAAACTGCCCAGAAATTGGGTTTAAAAACCATACATCTTCAGTGGCCACAAACACTACCCGATCTTAACTTATAAACTGTGAAAGGGTCTAAGGTTTTACTTCTTCAAATTCAATATAGTCTTTGTCTGTCTTAGGTTTTGGAGCATGCTGAGGCTCTGCAGAAGTCTTTGCTTGCTGTTGCTGAAAGTTCTGCTGGTTCTGCATTTGCTGCATTTTCTCTCTCATTTGAGAGCTTGCTTTACCTACCGGAATTACCAATTCAAAAATTAGTTTATAGATAAGGTATACCACCAGGCCGTAAAAAATCAACTTGATCATAGAAGGCAAATATAGTCATCCCAATCACTGCATGATGTTAAAGAGATGAAAATCGGTACAGAAATCAATTTAAAGGCCAGGCCTGAGGATATACGGCGAAAAGCAGATTTGGAAGTATTCGGTCATTTACATTACATTTGCATTGGAAATAATTAACAGAAGGGAACGGCTACCGTTCCCTTCTCCTTTTTACATACCCGAAGGAATGACCAATTCTGAGGGGTTCGTAGCAAAAACTGCGGAAATTTTGAAGATGGAAGAAAGAATACAACAAATTGAAGCGCTGATTAATCAGTTACTTGCTGAAGAGCCTTCTTATTTTTTAGTGAGTGTACGCATTAAGCCTACAAATAATATCAAAATATTTTTTGATGGTGACGAAGGAATATCCATTGAGAAATGTGTGAAATTTAATCGTGGGTTGTATAAAATGATAGAAGAAAAAGCCTGGTATCCTGAAGGCGATTTTTCTTTGGAAATATCATCTGCCGGTATTGATGAACCTTTGATATTGCACCGACAGTATTTTAGAAATGTGGGAAGAGATTTAGAAATAGTTTTCACAGATGATTCTACCAAAATTGGCACCCTGATGGCAGTTACTGCAGAAGATATCCTGATTCAAACCACGGAAGGAAAAGGAAAAAAAGCAGTAACAGAACAATTACTTGTACCATTTAATAATATAAAATCAACAACGGTTCAAATTAAATTTTAATCAGTTGCAGAAAATCTGCAGAGCGAAAAAAAAATTAAGTTATGGCTAGTATCAACCTGATTGAGGCATTCCAGGAATTCAAAGACGCTGAGAATATTGATCGTCCTACGATGATGAAAGTTGTAGAAGACGTTTTTAAAACTCTTTTGCGCAAAAAATTTGGAAGTGATGATAACTTCGACGTAATCGTAAACGCCGAAAAAGGAGATTTGGAAATCATTCGTCGTCGTATGATTGTAGACGATGGAGAAGTGCTGGATCCCTTGGCAGAAGTGGCTTACACGGATGCGGTTAAAATTGAACCCGATTTTGAAGTAGGCGAAGAGTTATACGAAGAAATAGATATCCTAGATTTTGGACGTCGTGCTATTCTGGCAGCGAAACAAACTTTAGCAAGTCGTATCAGCGATTTGAAAAAGAATGTTTTGATCCAAAAATATGGTGCACGTGTGGGTGATATCATCAGCGCAGAAGTTTATCAGGTTTGGAAAAAAGAAGTGTTGCTATTGGATGAAGAAAGCAATGAATTGATCCTTCCAAAGTCAGAACAAATTCCTCAGGATTATTTCAAGAAGGGCGAAAATATCCGCGCTGTTGTTGCTAGAGTAGATCTTAAAAATAACAATCCGGTAATCATTCTTTCTAGAACTAGTCCGTTATTCCTTTCTAAATTACTTGAAATTGAAGTGCCTGAAATTTTTGATGGTTTAATCGCCATTAAGAAAATCGTTCGTGATCCAGGTGAAAGAGCAAAAGTGGCTGTTGAAAGTTACGATGATCGTATCGATCCGGTTGGTGCTTGCGTAGGTATGAAGGGAAGTCGTATTCACGGTATTGTACGAGAATTGAAAAATGAAAATATTGACGTGATCAACTTCACTACCAATATTCAATTGCTAATTCAAAGGTCATTAACTCCTGCTAAGATTAGTTATATCGAACTGGATACTGATAAAAAACATGCAGAAGTTTATTTAAAGGCTGATCAGGTTTCTTTAGCCATTGGTCGCCGTGGAGTAAATATCAAATTGGCATGTGAATTAACCGGATATGAGATCGACGTATTCCGTGAAGATGAAGAAGTAGTAGATGAATTTGATATCGATTTGGAAGAATTCAGCGATGAGATCGAAACATGGATCATCGACGAATTCAAACGTATTGGTTGTGATACTGCCCGAAGCGTTCTGAAATTATCTGCTGAAGAGCTTGAAAGAAGGACCGATTTGGAGAAAGAAACCATTGCGGAAGTACGTAAAGTATTGGAAGATGAATTCAATACAACAGAATAAGCAGCTTAATAGAAGCTATCTTTGTCTGAATCTTGATGAATATCAGGTTCAAAAAGATAGAACATGCGATATATAAAAAACTAGGCTTGGCCTTGTTTTGTTGACTAAAAAAAACTGAATGTCAGAATTGAAATTACCAAGACTGTTAGCAGCCGCCAAAGAATTCAACATTGGTCAGGATACCCTGATCGAATTCCTGGTGAAGAAAGGATTTAGCCGCGACGACCTGAAGCCTACAGCTAAGCTAACGGAAGACCATTACTATGCTTTGCAAGCAGAGTTCTTACAAGATAAGCAGGCCAAGAACAAGGCTGACCAGGTAGAAATACCTAAAGGAGCTCAAACTGAGGCAAGAAAGAAGAAAGACGAAGAAGACATCTCTTTTACCAAGAAAGAAGAAAAGTTTTCGCGTCCTGAACCCGTAAAAGTTGTGGAAACCCCAGTTGCTGTGGCTCCTGTTATTCCAGAACCAATAGTGGTTATAGAAGTAGCTGCGCCACCAGTAATTGAAAAAATCGTAGCACCTGAAATTGCACCAAAAGTTGCTGAAGTACAACAACCCATCATTGAAGTAACTGAGCAAATAGTAACTAAGATAGATGCACCTGAACTAGAAGGACCAAAAGTGTTAAATAAGATTGATCTTTCTTCAATCGACTCTTCCACCAGACCAAAGAAATCTGCTAAAAAAACAGAAGCTCCTACTCCAAAAGTGGCTGAGCCAAAAGCTCCTAAAGCACCAGCCGCTCATACGGCTCCTGCAAAAAAGGAAGCAGTTATTCCTCCAGTTGCCCCAATTGTGGTACCTGAACCAGATCAATCTTCAGAAGCGGGTCCATTAATCGAAAATATTAGAGCAGATAAATTAGAAGGCCCTAAAATATTAGGTAAAATTAATTTACCAATCAATAGCGATACGCGTCCTAAACCAATGGGACGTGATGAAAAACGCAAACGTAAACGCATTCCGATTGATAAAAAACCAGACAATATAAATACTGGCGCTGGAAACAATCAACAACAAGGTACTGGAGCAGCTAGTATTAGTGCACCTTCTCGTCCGTCAGGACCCAATCGTCCTATCATACCTGCTAATAATAGAGGTGGAAACAGTAGTCAGGGCAGTGGCGGATTTAATCGCGGTGCTGGTGCTGGTGGTGGAAACCGAGGTGGCAATCAAAGCAGAGACCGTAATGCACCTTCTCGCAGAGACGATAACAAAGAAATCGACCAAAAAGCAATTCAAGAAAAAATACGCGAAACACAAGCCAAATTATCTGGAACTGGTGGTCGCGGAAAGAGTCTAAAAGCCAAGTATCGCCGTGCAAAACGCGATGAAGCAGCTGAACATATGGGCGAAATGACTGAAGATAACAGACTACAGGTTACTGAGTTTGTTACCGTAAGTGAATTATCGAACTTAATGGATGTGAGCTTCGCTGATGTGATCGGAAAATGTATGGGATTGGGTATCATGGTATCTATTAACCAACGTTTGGATGCAGAAGTAATTGAATTAGTGGCTAGCGAATTTGGATTTGAAGTAGAATTCATCGGATTAGAGGATAATGAAGAAATGGAAGATGATGATGACGATGAAGATGACATTGAAGCTGTTGAACGTGCTCCAATTGTTACCATCATGGGTCACGTCGATCACGGTAAAACCTCATTATTGGATTATATCCGTAATGCCAATGTAGTAGCTGGTGAGGCTGGAGGTATTACACAACATATCGGAGCCTATGAAGTAACGCTTCCCAACGGGAAAGCCATTACTTTCTTGGATACTCCGGGTCACGAAGCCTTTACGGCCATGCGTGCCCGTGGTGCTAAAGTAACCGATATCGCCATCATTGTAGTAGCTGCCGACGACGCAGTAATGCCTCAAACTAAAGAGGCCATCAGCCATGCTCAGGCAGCTGGTGTACCAATGATTTTTGCGGTCAACAAGATTGATAAAGACGGATCAAATCCGCAGAAAATATACGAACAGCTTTCTCAAATGAATATCCTGGTAGAAGCTTGGGGTGGTAAATTCCAAAACCAGGAGCTTTCTGCTAAACAAGGATTGAACGTTGATTTACTGCTTGAAAAAGTATTATTAGAATCTGAAATTTTAGACCTGAAAGCTAATCCAGAAAGAGAAGCTACCGGTTCTATCATTGAAGCCTCATTGGATAAGGGTCGCGGTTATGTGGCTACTATTCTGGTACAAAATGGTACACTGCGACAGGGTGATTTGATCGTTTCTGGTCAGCACTACGGTCGTGTTAAAGCGATGTTTAACGAACGTAACCAACGGATCGATATCGCGCCTCCATCAACTCCTGTTGTGATCTTAGGATTAAATGGTGCACCTCAGGCTGGTGAAAAATTCAAAGTATTTGAAGACGAAGCTGATGCAAAAGAAGTGGCTACCAAGCGTGCTCAGATTATGCGTGAGCAAGGATTAAGAGCTAGAAAACACATTACACTTGATGAGATTGGCCGTCGTTTAGCATTGGGTAACTTTAAAGAATTAAACATTATCATCAAAGGTGATGTGGACGGTTCTGTTGAGGCATTGAGTGATTCATTGCAGAAATTATCTACCGAAGAAATTGCGGTAAGAGTAGTACATAAAGCAGTGGGTCAGATCTCTGAATCAGACGTATTGTTAGCAACAGCTTCAGACGCGATCGTCATTGGATTTAATGTGCGTCCTTCTATGCAGGCTAATAAATTAGCTGATACTGAAGGTGTAGAAATTAAATTGTACTCTATTATCTACCAAGCAATCGACGAAGTGAAGAGTGCGATGGAAGGTATGTTGGAACCTAAATACCAGGAGAAAATTACCGCTAACGTGGAAGTTCGCGAAGTGTACAAATTCGATAAAGCTACCGTTGCAGGATGTTTCGTGCTGGAAGGTAAGATCGCTCGTAACAGTAAGATCCGTATCATTCGGGATGGTATTGTGGAGTATCCAAGAGGGGAAGGTCAGGCAGCCGAATTGGGCAGCTTGAAACGCTTCAAGGATGATGTAAAAGATGTAGCTTCTAATACGGAGTGCGGATTAACCATCAAGAACTTCTCAGATTTACGTGTAGGTGATATAGTGGAGGCTTTCGAAGAAGAAGAAGTAAAACGTACTTTATAAGTTTGTTAAAAGCAGTTACAAATCAGGCCGTTCGCGGCCTGATTTGCTATTTTTGAATGATATTGCAATCTATGAAGCAGGTATTAATCGTTATTTTAATGGTAAGTGGATTTCTGAGTGTCAAAGCACAGACAAAAAGAATTGTGGCCGACAAGATCATTGCCCAGGTAGGAGATAAAATTATCCTTAATTCAGATGTAACCAATGCACTCTCTGATATAAAAAGACAGGCCCAGGGGCAGGATAATGTGGTGATTCCAACTGAATGTCAAATTCTGGAAGGACAGCTCATACAAAAAGCATTAATTCTTCAGGCTCAAAAGGATTCATTAACAGTGAGTGAAGATGAGATTGAAAATGAAATGGAGAATAAAATCCGCAAATACATTGCTTCTTATGGATCAAAAGAAGTGTTAGAAGAAATCGCTGGTAAAACGGTTTACCAAATGAAAGAAGATTTTAAAGACGCGATGAAAGAACAAAGGCTCGCAGATCAAATGCGCAGTAAGATCGTGGATAATATTAAAATGACGCCCACTGAAGTAAAAGCCTTCTACAGTAAAACGCCAAAAGACAGTTTGCCATTCTATGAAAGTGAAATGGAAATTAGTCAGCTTGTAATCCAGCCAAAAGCGAATAAGGATGTGGAAGAATATGTTTCAAAGCAATTATACGATTACAAAAAACAAGTAGAATCTGGCGCTAAAAAATTTGAACAGTTAGTAAAATTCTATTCCGAAGATCCGGGAAAAGCTGAAAATGGAGGTCAATACAATTTGAATCGTAACGATAAAAATATGTGGGACCCTGCTTTCTTATCTGGTGCTTTTCGTTTAAAAGAAGGACAAATTTCAGGTATTATTAAGTCAAAATTTGGTTTACATATCATTCAAATGATTAGTCGTGCTGGTGATGATGCGGTAGTACGTCATATTCTTAGAATCCCTCCAGTAGCGGATGAAGAAATCAAGGAAGCAAAAACAAAACTGGATTCAATTAGAACAAAATTGATTGATGGAAGCTTAAATTTTGGAGCTGCTGTAAGCAAATACAGTGATGATGATGGAAGTAAATTCAGTGCTGGTGCAGTTACAAGTAGAGATGGAAGTTCCTTTATCACGCTAGATCAGGTTGATAAGGATATGGTTATTGCATTAAAGGGCATGAAACCTGGAACATATTCAACTCCACAGGTATTTACTGATGAAAGAGGTAGTAAAAAAGTTCGAATTATCTTTTTGAAAAATAGAACAGAACCTCATCGTGAGAATTTAAAAGAAGATTATAACCGAATCGCTTCTAGGGCTATGGACGGAAAGAAAAGTGAAATCCTAGAAAAATGGTTTAAAGAACATATTCCTACTTATTATATATCAATTGACAAACAATATTCAAGCTGTAAAAGTTTGGAAGATTGGTTAAAAGTAGCAATTGAGGATAAGAACTAATTAATTCAATAAAAAGCCCTATCATAAAAACGATAGGGCTTTTTTATGCCTATCAATTACTAGCTTCCTTGTTTTCTAACATATTTAGTTAGTATCACAATGGTTTGTCCTTCAATTTTGCCTTCAATCTGTTCTTTATTTTCTTCTACTAATCGGATGTTTTTAACAATGGTTCCCATTTTAGCATTTAAAGAAGTTCCTTTCACATCCAGTGATTTAGTAAGTACGATCGTATCTCCAAGTTGTAAGATGGTGCCATTTGAATCGCGATGCAACTCAACACTGTCATCGTTTTCATGATCTCCAGTTGCTTTTGCCCATGCTAAATTTTCTTCATCCAAATACAACATTTCAAGCTGATCAGAAGCCCAGCTTTCTGCTTTTAATCGATTCAGTATGCGCCAGGCAACAACCTGTACCCCGGAAATTTCACTCCACATAGAAGTGGTTAAACAGTTCCAATGTGCTTGATCCAGTTCGGCTTTTTTATCAATTTGATTTTGACAAACCAAACAAACTGCGATACAATTAGCTTCACTTGTTTTATCCTGAGGAGGCACTTCGTATACTTTAACTAACTGATCTGACCCACAAAGCTCGCATTTATGCTCACTTCTGTTGAGTATCGTTTCTTCAAATTTCATATTTCTGATTGAGGGCGCAAGGTAAATAAAGTAATCGTGAAAATAAAACCCATTGGAATTCGTTAACTTTAATAGGATCTTTTTTTTAACCTACATTTTAAGATATGTTTTTGTTTGTCAGCATAAAATCCTCATTCTTATTTGGAGGAAATATCTATTTACTCAATATTATTCAACAAGTCTTGAGTAAGTTGGTCAATGTAAATACATTATCATTTGCCATCAAGATTATGCTAGCTATGATCATTATTTTAATTATAGCTATTTATGCCATGTTGCACGATAAAAAGAAAAAGTATTTCAAATTACTCCTCATCAGAACTAAACTAGAACCGCTTATTTCACAACTGATCATTGATGAAACACCTGCAACTGAAGAACAATTAGAAGAATTACGGCAAATTACAGATACAAGTCTGGCTAGGCAGTATATGGTTGAAGAACTGATGAAAAGTAAACAAAACCATTCTGGAGAAGTTTCTGAAAGAATCGTTACCATCTACCTTGGACTGGATTTGAAAAAATATTCTCTGGAAAAGATCCATCCAAAAAATAATTGGCATATCATCGCAAGGGGTATTCAGGAATTATATATGATGGAACAACTGGATACTTACGAGGAAATTTATAAATATACAAACGCCTCAAATGAATACATCCGGAATGAAGCACAAATTGGGTTGATTCATTTAACAGGTTTTAAGGGTTTAGATTTTCTTGAAATGGTTTTATACCCAATTACCAACTGGCAACAGTTGAAATTATTGGATCAATTAAAAAGATTCCCAAAAAAAGAAGACTTCAGTTCAAGTGTGCCTAAATGGATAGGATCTGGAAACAATTCTGTAGTAGTTTTTGCATTAAAACTCTGCTATGAATACCAATTAATTCAATTAGTGGATGAAATCACAAAATGCCTTCAACATGAATCTGCTAATGTAAAAACCCAAGCAATTGAAACTTTAGTACGTTTAGAAAATGACCAAACACCTAAAATACTTTTGCAGTATTTCAATCAGGCCTCCCGGTCAGACCAGTTACTTATATTAGATGCAATTAGCAAAATGGCCACTGAAGAAGATGCTGCAGCATTAATTAAAATATTAGACTATCCTGATAATTTGATCAAACTGAAAGCATCTATTGCTTTATCAAAATGTTCAAATTCAGGCCTCCAATTAATCAGAGAAAAAAGTCTATCAAATCCTGAGCCTTTTCAACGTATTGTAAACCATATTCTTTCTACAACATGATCTGGAAAATATTTTTCGACATTTTATATTATACACTTACTTACGGAATTTTTCTGTACAGTTTGTTTTTGTCAATTTCTTTTATTTTTCTTGGACTTTATTCCATTGGAGAAACGAAAGATTATCTACACAAAAATAAATTCACAGACTATCGGTTATTGGCAAGTTCAGAACATGTTCCTTCTGTAAGTATTCTTGCGCCTGCATATAATGAAGGAAAAACAATCGTAGAAAATGTAAAGTCCCTTCTTGCTATATTTTATACCAACTTAGAAATTATTGTTATCAATGATGGTAGTAAAGACGATAGCCTTGAAAGACTTATTAAAGAATACGATCTTGAATTATCCGATATTTTTGTAGATCCTATTTTGCCGAACAAAGAAATAAGAGGTATTTATAAGAGTCGTAAAAAAATATATAAAAAGCTCATTGTTATAGATAAAGAAAATGGTGGAAAAGCAGATGCACTGAATGCTGGTATCAATATTTCATCAAAAGACTATTTTATTTGTATCGATGTAGATTGTATTTTGGAACAAGATGCGCTTCTTAAAATGGTTAAACCTTTTATGGAGCAAACCAACAAACGAGTAATTGCTACCGGTGGAGTGATTCGGGTAGCCAATTCTTGTGAGGTAGAACAGGGTAAGATTACGAAAGTTCGACTAGCTAAAGATTACTTACCCAGAATGCAAATTCTGGAGTACATACGTGCCTTTATTTTAGGCAGAATGGCATGGAGCAGATTGAATGGGTTATTGATTATATCGGGTGCATTTGGTGCATTTGATAAAGAAATCGCAATTGCTGCTGGAGGATACAATTCTGAAACTGTTGGAGAGGACATGGAATTAGTAGTTCGTATGCGCAGGTATATGGAAGAACAAAAGTTGGACTACGTAATCCGATACATTCCAGATCCCTTGTGCTGGACGGAAGTACCGAATAACTATGCCATCCTGGAACGTCAAAGAAACAGATGGTTTAGAGGAACATTTCAAACACTCAAATTACATAGGGTTATGTTTTTTAATCCTAAATATCGAGTCTTGGGAATGGTAAGCTATCCCTATTGGTTTGTCTTTGAATTATGTGCTCCTATTATTGAATTTTTTGGTTTTTTTGCCTTTATCTGTTTTGCAGTTACTGGCTATATTGAATGGAGTTTTTTCTTTGTGTTTTTCTTTTTTATTATTTGTTTCGCGTATCTCTATTCTTTATTCGCCATTTTAATGGAAGTGTATTCTTTTAATCAATATAAAAGGCGGGTTGATATATTTCGATTATTGTTAACTGCACTTAGTGAGCCATTTTATTTTCATCCTTTTATTGTATGGAGTGGTATCAGGGGTCTTTTAAAACTGATCATAAAGGAAAATAACTGGGGTGAAATGACAAGGCAGGGCTTTAGTAAAAGAACTAAAAAAACGCAAAGAGGGTCTTCATTGGCTCTTTCAAGAGTAACCTCCACTTCAACATTAAAACGGCCGCTCAAAAAAAGAGAAGTAGACAATTCCGAGTGGATATTTGCAGCTAAAATATTGCCCATCTTTAATAGTATCATTTCATTCTTTTCATCAGCCATTAGATCTTTTCTGCCTTTGGCATTGGTTTTTGGAATACTCATTTTAGTTGCGCGTGCTTTTGAATTTATTGCAGATTATTTTAAACATGGCGCAATTGCATCCTTCCCAACCGTATTATTAATTTCTGTTTCGAAAGATTTCCTTTATTGGATAATAGCCATTGCAGTTTTATTTCCTGTGTATTTAATTGTTTATTTTATACATAAAAAAACTGCGGAAATTGTATTTATTTTTTTATCGATTGTATTATTATTAATACAGGTTTCTCTATCAGACTATTTCCTTACTACCCTGGTACCATTGGGTTCTGATTTATGGGGTTATAGTGTAGCAGATATAAAACAAACAGTAGGAGCTGCAGGAGGTGTTCCAACTATTTTAATTTTCGCCATCATTATATTAATTCTTGTAACCATTTATTTATTTGTATGGCTTCCTAAAAAAATGAAATTAAACGAGACTACCATTTTCGTTTTTATTTTTATTCTAGGTGCCGTTTTCATTACTCCTATTTCTAAGTCAATTACTAGATTAATGCCGGGTCAGGAATATGCAAACAATCTTACTCTTAACAAAACCTATTATTTTATAAATGCAAGTCTAAATCATTTTCTTCCTGCTGCCACTGACACGGATATTTATGCCGATAATTATCTGGGCGGATTTCAAAATGGCGCAAATGCAGGTGATCAGAAATTAGAGACTTTCACTTATGTAGATGAGAAAGCTTTTCCATTCTTACACAGCATTGATAGCACCAAAGATGTTTTGTCTCCTTTCTTTAATATATCTGCCAAAACACCAAATATTGTAATTATTCTAGTAGAAGGTCTTGGTAGGGCTTTTACAAATAAGGGGGCATACTTGGGAAATTTCACACCAAATGTAGACTCCATCGCTAATAAGAGTTTGTACTGGGAAAATTTCCTTAGCGAGGGTGGCAGAACATTTGCCGCACTTCCATCTATACTATCTTCTATAACTTTTGCAAAGAATGGATTCAATGAATTAGGGGATAATATGCCTAAACACTTTTCTTTATTGAACCTGCTTCAACAAAACGGATACCGTACTTCATTCTATTATGGAGGTGATGCACATTTCGATAATATGAATATTTTCCTTAATAAAAATGGCATTTCCGCAATTAGAGATGGTTCTACCTTTCCTGCAGGTGTTGCTAAAATGCCTCCATCTTCAAGTGGATTTAGTTGGGGCTATGGAGATAAACAATTATTTGATCATTATTTAAATACTAATACAGATTCCTCTAAACCCAGTATGAGTCTGATCCTAACTGTATCAACTCATAGTCCGTTTAAAATTAATGATCAGGAAAAGTATCTTCAAAAATTTGAGGAAAGAATGAATGAACTTCATTTCAATGAAACATTAAAGAAAGAATATCGCAACTATAGTTATCAATATGCCAGTATTCTCTATACCGATGAAAAGATTGGAGAATTCATTAAATCATATCAGAAAAGACCAGATTATAATAATACTGTTTTCTTAATCACAGGCGACCATCGCATGCCTGAAATCCCAATGAGTACTAAAATTGATAGATACCATGTTCCATTATTAATATACTCACCTTTATTAAAACGTACTGCTAAGTTCTCTTCCATATCTACGCATTTTGATATAACACCTAGTTTATTAGCCTGGTTGAAACACAGCTACCATATGCAGGTTCCTGATAAGGCAAGTTGGATGGGCGGTGGACTTGATACTAGCAGAGTCTTCAGAAATACACATGCTTACCCGCTCATGCAAACCAAAACTGAGATTAATGATTATATTCAGGGCAACTGGCTAATTAATTCAAATATACTTTATCGAATCAGTGATAAAATGGATTTGACACCCGAAGATGATGTAGCAAAAGCAAATGAGTTAAAGGCAAATTTTGAGCGATACAAATATAAAAACAACCAATTCATCAATAATTTAAAAATACTACCTGATAGCTTACTATTACGTTATTTACCTAAACGACTTTGATTGATATCTTGATGATATTCATTTAATATGGTAGTAACAATGGGTTGATATATTTCCCAGAAAGTAGCTTTACGATCCATTGGGTCTCTTCTATTGTACATGAATTTCCTGAAATAAGGAACGAATTTTAAATACGCAGTGTTTAATTCGATTGGATTATCAGAAAAATCTGCAGAGAAATAAAAGAATTTATAGTCGGCATTCTTATGAAGGGAAATGGCAGGAAAGCTTGCCGGAATCCCATTCTTCGCTAATAGTTGAGTGCCATGATTATTGGTATTGATCACAAAATTGGCAATAGTGTGATTAATATTATTATTAGATTCTATGATATCAAACCAAAATGTATAATAGAAACTTTCTGGCAGCTTATATTTTTTTTGTCCTTCTTCATTTGCTTGTATTTCCGGAAACTCTTCTACGAGATCATTGTCTTTTTCTAAAATAACAATACGATCATCGGAGTGCACAAAAACGATTCCTCCTTTTGTAAAGGGCCATTTTCCTTGATTCTGTGCTTTGTAATTTCTAACAACCCACTTAGGCAATTCTTTATTTATGGTGGTATCAAATGAATCAAAATACCTTCCAATCCAACCCGTCCATCCTATTCCAAATAATTCTTGAAATTTTGAACTTACTAATTTAGGAGTAGGTGAGCCAAGGCAGTTGAACTCACTAAGAATAAGCTTGTGCTTGTTTTTCATCATTCCCAGAAATTCTATATCCTGCTCCGACATCCCTCCATAAATAATTCCAGAACGTTCTTTTTCATCTCCCTTTGCATACCACTCGTTTCTATAAATACCATATGTATCTGTAAAGTAAGCTAGGTCAGCATCATCACTTAACCTATCCAATTGTTGCGTAGAAAACCGCTCTAATCCTTTTAATTCGAAATTTTTATTTTCCTCTGGAAAGAATCCAAAATAATCCTGAGAATGATTGTATAGATCTTTTTTGGTTTTACTATATTTTTCTTGTAGGAGTACCCAATTTAAGGAAACATGTTCTTGACCTACTTTGGTTAAAACTGTTTTGTCCACCACAGCTAATACCATTTTTTTCTTTGGAAAAAAGTTCCAGATAAGAAACAACCATAGAGGCATTAAAAAAAGCAATAACAATATAGTTCCAAGAACGTTTATGTTTTTATGGTAATTGTCTGTAGCAGGCATGTATTAAATATTTGATGATATGCTGAACTGAAATTAATTATTTCTGTTCAATAAGCGTTTAACCCTGATTACAAGTTCATTCAGACTGAATGGTTTGGTAATATAATCATCGGCACCCAAGTCAAAAGCATTTAATATCACTTCTTCTTGTTCCATCGCTGATAAAATAATAATAGGAGTTTTCCATTTTAACTGCTGGCGAACCATACTAATTACTTCTAAGCCTGAAGCATAGGGCATCATCACATCGGTTATAATCATATCCGGACGTAATCTTATAATTTCTTTCATTGTTTCACGTCCATCAGGAGTTGTAAAAACCTCATAACCCTCTTTAATAAGTTTCAACTCAATGGTTTTCAATAACATTACATTATCTTCTGCAACAAGTATTTTCATGGCCCAATTGTCTGTTTAAGTTTGAAAATATTTACAAACTGTCTTTAATCCTTTTTATCTCTTGAAATAGCTGCGTATCTAAAAGCAGCAGCTTTTCTTTTATCAGTCCTAATAATTCTTGTAATTTGTCAAAATTCAATTCGGTACTAACAGCCGTCTCTAATTGATATATTAAAGATACTAATAAATCTGCTTTTAGCATACCTAGTGAACCTTTCAGTTTATGAGACTTATAAATAAGGCTTGGGAAGTCCCTTTCAGCTAATAATTTATCTAAATCAAGTAGGTATTTTGGGGACTCCTCTAAATAATATTCAAGTACTCGAATAGTACTTTTCTTGCTCCCCATCTCATCTAAAAGTGTAGTATCGAATAAAATTTCTTCCATTATATGGGCTTTTTTCAGAGATATAACTTGCCATAACAAGGTACTCCTTTACTCCTATATAAATTAAATATGCTGATCCGCTAATAGCCGACTATACCATTTCCCTGAACTTTTAATGATCCTTTTCTGAGTGGCAAAATCTACATGTATCAACCCAAACCTTGGATGAAAACCCTCTGCCCATTCGAAATTGTCCATTAAAGTCCAAACAAAATAGCCCTTCACATTTACCCCTTCTTTTTGGGCTTGTAGCACTTGTGCAATATGATCCTGCAGATATAATAGTCGCTCTTTGTCATCAACCTCATTGTTTACCACTTCGTCTGCAAAAGCTGCTCCATTTTCTGTAACTAATATTTCTTTGATAGAAGAATAACTATTCAACCTTATTAAGGCTTTATAAATACTGGGTGGATATACTTCCCAATTCATTAGCGTATGTACCACCTTTCTTTTATTGGCTTTCACTATTTTAGCTTGCACAAAGGGCATTAGCGGAGCATAACTCACCTTCTCCCTTGTATAATTTTGCAACCCTATAAAGTCCATCTGAAATGCCAGCTTCTGTTCATCACCTGCTAACATAAATCGCTCCATTTTTTGGAGAATTTTTAAATCTTTAGCCGGATATCCTAGTCCTAATAAGGGTTCCAAAAAAAGTCTGTTGAGTAATGCGTCAACTTTTACTGCAGCCTTTTCATCTTTTTCATGATGCTCCCTAAGCGGATCGATATGTGAATATGAAAAAGTAGTACCTATTTTATAATCAGACTGATGAGAACGCAAAATCCTGCCACCTTCAGCCTGGCATATAGCAGCATGATGTGCCGCAGCAAGAAAACTACTAAGTCCTATTTTCCCTGGAGCATGAACACCCAGAAAATAGCCTGCACCTGTAAATACCATGGGTTCATTCAAGACCATCCAATGTTTTACCCTATCACCAAAATATTTGACACAACAGTATACATAATCATTAAACCAATTAAGTACTTCTCTATTTGTCCAGCCCCCTTTCTTATGCAAGGCTTCTGGCAGATCCCAATGGTAGATAGTAACCCAGGGTTCAATACCTAATTCCAAACATAAGTCGATCACTCTATTATAAAATGCAATCCCTTTAAAGTTAATTTCACCAACTCCATTTGGCATAATACGACTCCATGAAATAGAGAATCTGTAGTTTGGAATGTTTAATTGCTTTATTAGTTCAATATCGCTGGGGTATTGATTATAAAAATCACAAGCGATATTGCCATTATGTCCATTTGTAATATTTTTTTTCTTTTTTGAAAAACTATCCCAAATAGACATTCCTTTACCATCCTCTTCATGAGCACCTTCAATTTGGTATGCTGCAGTAGAAACACCCCATTTAAAATCTTCGCCAAAATCTTCTTTTGAAAAATGCATAGCTTAATCAGCAAGTTGATTGAGAATTTTACCAAATGTTTTGGCTTTCAATTTTTTAAAGGTTGGGATACCATCCCCTAACTGAACATACTTAGTGGAAGAATTGGACGCATGCAGTTTAATAATATTATTGATAATTTTTTCGGTAGTATCCGGATAATTAACTGTGATTTTCTGTTCCGTATCCAGCCAACTTTGAATAGTAGCAATATGTTTACTTTTCAAGCTTTTAATAACTGGAATTCCCATTTTTTTAAGTGCGGCGGCATTGCATTGCTGCTCATACTGCCCTTTCATAGGGATTACTAACAATTTCTTTTTAAGATAAAGCGCTTCAGCTGGTGTTTCAAAGCCTGCCCCAGAAAGGATTCCGGTACAATTGATAAAGCTTTCGATGAACGCTTCGTTATTAATGGGTTTAATAAGTATATTTTTAATGCGATAAGTTTTTTTACTATGCTTACTAAATACTTCCCATTCTATTTTATTACATACACTCAAAATTTTGATAATTTTTTCATCACTATAAGCAGGTAAATAAACAGTATAATGGGGCAAAACTTGTGGCTTGGCATCACGAATCTGTTGTCGAATTACAGGTGTGTAAATTTGTTCGTCGTATTGTTCAAAATGAAAACCATATGATGCAGTTACTGGTGCATAGTTGCGTAAAACTGCAGAACCAACTAAATCGGTATTCTTCGGTTTTGGGGATTTGTTATTAATGACGGCCGATTGGTGACTCATCCCAATACAAGGCTTGTGTTTTTTCTTGCATGCCCATGAACTAACCGGCTCAAAATCGCTGATCACTAAATCATAATCTTCAACTGGCAAGCTATTGATCTCTTTAAACAACTGCTTTAAGTTGGCTTTCTGATATGTTTCTAACAAATCAATGCCCCCTTTTTTGCCGAAAATAAAACTCAACCCTTTAAACCTATATTTAATAGGGTATGGCAATTCAACATCAGCCTGAATACCACTAACTAAAATATCGAGGTCGCCTTTCTTTTGTAAAATTGGAATAATATCTCTAGCCCTACTTAAATGTCCATTTCCAGTTCCTTGAATCGCATATAAGATTTTCATGGCTGCTTCATTAAATTAAATTCTTCCAAAAGGTTATCGAAGATCTGATGGTCATTTAAATCATCCTCTTCTTTAACATTCAAATCTACCATCTCTGAAGGATCAAATTTGTAGATTTTCCATTCGCCATTATTATATTCAAGGGAAGTAAGGTTTTCTATCCAATCACCACTATTCAAGTACATGATGGCACCTTCTTCATTCTTTATTTCACGCATTTCCGGGTGATGAATATGCCCACAAACTACATACTGATAATGATTGCTAATTCCAATATCTGCTGCTGTATTTTCAAAACTATTAATGAATTTAACTGCCGACTTAACACTATTCTTGATCTTTTTTGATAAAGAGAGCTTACCCTTATTAAATACCTTTTCTGAGATGAAGTTTACAAAACTATTGATGAGAATTAAAGTATCGTAACCAATGGCTCCCAATTTTGCCAACCATTTGCTGTGTTGCATAGTAACATCAAAAACATCACCATGGAAAAACCAGGCTTTGTCTTCATTCTCAAGTTCCAGAACAACCTTATTTACAATTTTAAGACTCCCCAATTTCCAACCGGCAAATTTGCGCAACATTTCATCGTGATTGCCTGGAATATAATAGATTTTCATACCCTTGCTCATCCATCCCATTAAATGCTTCACAACTTTCATATGACTCTTAGGCCAGTATCTTTTGCTGAACTGCCAGATATCAATAATGTCGCCGTTTAATATTACTATTTTTGGCTTTACAGATTTAAGATAGTGCAGAAGTTCTTTAGCGTGACAGCCATAAGTTCCCAAGTGAATATCGGAAAGAACAAGAATATCTATTTTACGTTTCGATGCCTTATCCATTAATGGATTTTATGAAATTTAAGAGCTGGATAAAATGAACTCAGGAATGGTAATAGGATTCTTACAGATAACTCAAGAAAAAAGAATTTTACGTTTTTCATGTTGCACGAGTTTAATTATATACAAAATAAGCGCAGAGGTATAACCAAATCATTAAGTAATTGTTACCAGAATGTTACCGATTCTATCATCCACGCGTTTTTTTTACAATACAACTTGTACTTTTAATCATGAAATACAAATTCCTACAATGCCTATTAGCATTCATGATTGTGCTACCCACTTTTTCACAAAAGTATATTTCAGTAAAAGGTAAAGATATCATTGGAGTTGACGGGAAACCTTTTTTAATAAAGGGTACTAATCTTGGCAATTGGTTAGTGCCAGAAGGTTATATGTTTAAGTTCCAGGTTGCTTCATCGCCCAGACTAATCAATGAACTATTTTCAGAATTATTCGGTCCATCTGAAACCAAAAAATTCTGGAAGCAATACCTTGCTAGCTATATTACCAAAGGAGATATTCAGTATCTACATTCTCTTGGTATGAATTCGATCCGTGTACCATTTAATTATCGACTATTTACCGACGAATATTATCTGGGTGGATATGGCATCCAAAGAGGTTTCGCATTAATGGATTCTGTCGTTAAATGGTGTGCTGCTGAAAACATGACAGTGATTCTAGATATGCATGCAGCCCCTGGTGGACAAACTGGAGATAATATTGACGATAGTTATGCTTATCCTTTTTTGTTTGAAAGTAAAGAAGATCAGGAATTACTTTGCACTATATGGACAAAAATTGCAGCCCATTACAAGAACAATCCTACCATCATGGGATACGATTTGTTGAATGAGCCCATTGCACACTTTTTTGATACTACTCATTTAAATCCTTTTTTAGAGTCGCTATTTAAAAAAGTTACAGCAGCTGTAAGAAAAGTAGATAAAAACCACCTCATCTTTTTAGAAGGTGCACAGTGGGCTTCTAATTTTTCAACTTTCGGAAAACCTTTCGACAATAAACTAGTATATCAATTTCATAAATATTGGACACCAACCACCATCGAGGTAATCCAATCTTATATTGATTTTAGAAACAAATATAATGTACCCATTTATTGTGGAGAGACAGGTGAAAATGATGATGAATGGGTTGCTAATTTCAGGAAATTATTAGAGCAAAATAATATCGGATGGCATTTCTGGCCCTATAAGAAAATGAATAATACAAGGGGTATTGTTAGCTTTCCTCAGCCAGAAAATTATGAGCTAATTAGTAAATATTCTGATACAGCCAGAACCAATTTTGATGAAGTAAGAAAAAACAAACCTGCACAATTGGATGCTGCTAAAAAAGCCTGGTATCAATTTCTTGAAAATTGCAAATCTGAAAATATCATTCCCAACAAAGGTTATATTAAAGCTCTAGGTTTAAAAGCATATTAATTATTTCATTTTAATTCTAAAAATAGTAAGAGAATAGGGAGAAAGATTCAATTGGATCTTTTTCCCTATTATATCTATTTCAGATTCTTGTGGTGCAATATTTTGTGGATTTTCAAAAGAGTTAACACTATATAGATCATCACTTTTTAAAACAATCATTTTCCCTTTTGCGGCCACTGAATTTATTCCTACTATTGAAATAGAATGGTTCTGTTGTTTTACAGTGGCATTTACTATTTTAATCACTAACTCATTTTCTACTTGATCAATTGCCGCTGTTGCATACAAACTATCTTGCCCAGTCACAGCCTCATTATTTAATGTAATAGGAACCACTTTAGTTCCTTTGTTGGTAGAAAAGAGTTTCTGTACATAATAATCTGGGGTGCCATATGATTGAAGATTGTTTACCCAAATCAAATCTGGTGTCCATTGCCAACCATCTACATGGGCAAATAAAGGTGCATAGGAAGCCATAGAAACCACATCTGCATTACGCTCTAATCCTGTCATAAATGCGGCTTCGGATAATGCAGTTAACCAGGTATTTTTATTATTGATGCTAACAGTATGATCACTTTGTGCAGCATATTCCCCACCAAAAACCTTTGAACCATTTTTTGGATAGTTATCATATCTTTTTGCATTTGCCAAAAACCATTCTGGTCTTCTGTAATAATGTTCATCAATAATATCGGCATTCATTTTTCTTAAAGTCGAATTCAAATAATTAAATCTTTCTCCGTCGGCATCTGTTCCAGAACTATATACCAATTTAATATCCGGATATTTCGCCTTAATGGCTTTTGTAAATATTTGCAACCTTTCTACATATTGCGGGCCCCAATTTTCGTTCCCAATTCCAAGCATTTTTAAATGAAACGATGCAGGATGTCCTAGTGATGCACGAATTTTACCCCAATAAGTTGTACTATCTGCATTGGCAAATTCTATTAGATCAATCGCATCTTTTACATAAGGATCTAATCCTTCCAATGGCACTAACTCGGAAGAGTTGAATTGACAAGCCATTCCGCAATTCAATATTGGCAAAGGTTCTGCACCAATATCTTCAGCTAGTTGAAAATACTCGAAGAAGCCTAAACCAAAAGTTTGAAAATAATCTAATGTTGGACGATTGGCAATTTCTGTATTCCACCGATTAATAATCAACTGACGCTCTTCTATGGGTCCAATAGTTTTTTTCCATTGATAGCGCTGAGAAAGGTCGTACCCTTCAACTATACAACCCCCAGGAAAACGAATAAACCCAGGTTTCATATCAGCTAATAACTGAATCATATCAGCACGCATGCCTCCAGGTCTGTTTTTCCAGGTATCTTTTGGAAATAAAGAGATCATATCCAGATCTATAGTTCCATCTCCCTCGAACCATATATTCAAATGCGATTTTAAATCAGTTTCAGCAGCATTAAAACTTGTGGTGAATTTTTTCCACTCATTTCCAGCATCAGAAGTTTGAATAATCGTTTGTGCAATTGACTGTCCCTTACTACTTACTAATTCAACATGTATTTTTATATCAGAAGATTTTTGTCGATACAAAAATGAAAAATCATAGCCGATTCCTTTTTTGATTCCCATTCCTCTAAAACCTTCATTGGTTAATCCTATATCGTGTTTTGCATGACTAAGTGTAACATGCATATATCTTGGATTTGCAGTATTTGCCTCTTGTCTATTCAATACCTGGAAATCACCTTCTGTTTTCGTAAGTCCCAAAACCCTCCAACCCATCATTGGTTTCTTAAATTCAAAAGAGCGGTTCTTTACTAATTCTGCATAGATGCCTCCATCAGCACCAAGATTAATGTCTTCAAAAAAAACGCCCCACATGGTAGGCTGAATGGTTGCTTTAAGTTCATTTGCTCTTACAATAAATGTCTTTTGCGCTTTAAGTGTGGGTGTACATAAAATTAAAAAGAGGCAGCAAACAAAAAGTTTAATAGAATTCATAGCAACAATATGGAAGTTAATAGATTCATACAATTTATAAAAAATGAGGCAAAGAAAGGTTAGTTATTTTAAACAGGATCGGGCATGATGGATAGATTCTCATTTTATTAATTATTTGGAGAATTTTATGGCTATTAATTAAAATAAATGATGATTTTGTCATAATTTTACTCCGCCTAAAAGGGAGCATTTCAATACTCTTTTTCATTGAATAACTTCCTTTCAGAGTCGAATTCATAACCCCAAAATTTGGTTTATGGAACTTTCTAAATTTGCTTCTCCACTCAGAGCAAGCAAGGAACAATTAGAAGCCGATTACGCACTTATAAAAAGTTCTGAATGGATTAGCAGTTTTATTAATACAATGCCAGAGGTTGTTGCCATTTTAAATGAAGAACGCCAGATTATTTTTGCTAACGACGAATTATTAAAACTACTTGATGTAACAGATTCAAAATTGCTGTTAGGTTCGAGACCCGGTGAAGTATTGAAATGTATTAATGCTACTTTGATGGATGCAGGTTGTGGCACATGTGAAAATTGTCGTTACTGTGGCGCTGTTCTTTCTATACTCGAAAGTCAGGCTAAATCAAAGAAAGTAACTAAAGATTGCAGAATTACTACAGAAGAAAATGGGATTCATGAATTTCTTGATTTAAAAGTAACTACAGCTCCATTTAGTTTTCAAGGAAATTATTATTCTATACTAACCATTGAAGATATCAGTGATAAACACAGGCGAGCCATGTTGGAGCGTTTATTTTTCCATGATATATTGAATATTGTAGGAAGTTTAAAGGGTATTAGTGATTTATTGATTCGAACACAGAATGATGAAGAGACCAGTGGTAAATACATTGGTATCGTAAATAAATTAAGCAAAGAATTGCTCGAAGAAATTCTTTCGCAACGTGTAATGATAAATGCAGAGGAAGGAGAATTGGTTCCCGAAAATGTAGAAGTTACAATTTTAGATATTTTAAATGAACCAGCCTCTTATATATCGCATCATCAGGTTGCAGCAAATAAGAAAATTATTATTTCAGATGATGCCTACTCAGGATATATTCAGATTGACCCAATGTTATTAAAAAGAGTGATCATTAACATGCTGAAAAATGCATTAGAAGCTACTCAAAAAGGAGGGCAGGTGAAATTGAATTGTAGAAAGGAGAATAATTTTTTATTATTCACTGTACATAATCCAGGCTTTATGCCTAAAAATATTCAGGCTCAGGTATTTCAACGGTCTTTCACCACTAAAGGAAAGGGAAGGGGCTTAGGAACTTATTCTATTAAATTACTTACGGAACGTTACCTTAAAGGAACTGTTGGATTTTCTACCTCAGAAGAAGAGGGAACTGAGTTTTATGTAAAAATTCCCAGTCCCTTCATGTAGTTATAATCTTTGATCTCAAATACAAAACTGCTGAAGCTGTTTTCATTTTTTCAACATTGCTACAAGCTTGTTCATTGATTAGCTAAATAACCTCCATCCACAATAATTGTTTCTCCAGTGATATAAGAAGATTTATTCATGGCTAAAAAAGCTACAGCATTTGCTATTTCATCAGGTTGTGCAATTTTTTTCAAAGGAGTATTCTTAATTACAAAGTTTTCAAGTTCTTCGTTCTTCAAAAGTTGATTGATACGATCTGTTCCGGTAAACCAGGGAGCAACACCATTTACTCTGATATGATAGGGCGCCCATTCAACGGCTAAACTTTTGGTTAACTGGATGAGTGATGCCTTACAGATAGCGTACATACTACCAGTTCCTACATCTTCAAAACCTGCCACCGAACTAATATTCACCACACAGGCGTTTTGAGACGCTTTTAATTTATAGAATAGCAATTGTGTAAAACGAATATTAGAAATAATGTTTAGATTAAAAACATGATTAATTTCCTCTGCAGAAAAATCATTGAATTTTTTTGGCAAATTACCACCTAGGTTATTGATTAGAATATCAATCTTTTCTTCGTGAATCTTTTGCAATAAAGAAGGAAAGCTATCAAAATCAGTTAAGTCCCCAACAATACCTTTCACTTGATACCCTTTTGCATTCCACTCGAATAAACAATTTATTAATTGATCACCATTTCGTGCAATCACAATAAGAGTGGCGCCAAGAGAAAGAAATTCATTTGCAATAGCAAGTCCAATCCCTTTAGTTCCGCCGGTAATAACAGCCACCTTATTTTTTAAATCCCAATTCACTATTTCCAATTTGAAATGATATAATCTGCAATCTTTAATGCTACGTCTTTTTTAGAAGCTGTATTAAAATGAATAATATTTTCATTTGACTCAATAAAGCTCACCTTATTAAAATCATTATTAAAAACATTATTATCACTATTCAGCATATTCAAAACAATTAAATCTGCATGCTTGTTTTTTAATTTGCTAACTGCATTTTTCTCGCCATTATTTGTCTCCAACGCGAACCCAATAATTTTTTGACCCTTGCGTTTCATGTCGCCCATTGTGCCTAGAATATCTTTAGTTTTCGACAACGATAAATTCAAATTTTCGTCCTGCTTTTTGATTTTCTCGTTTTCAGGATGCGCAATAGTATAATCTGCCACAGCGGCTGAAAAAATTCCAACCTCAAATTTTTCGTGTTCTTGTTTACAGATTTCAAACATCTCTTTTGCAGTTTGCACTGCAATGATTTGAATTCCCTTATATTTTGTTTCAATAGATACTGGGCCTGAAACCACCTTAACATTTGCCCCTAATAAATACAATACTTCCGCAATAGCAAAACCCATTTTGCCAGATGAACGGTTTGTGATAAATCTCACAGGATCAATAGGTTCTTCAGTTGGGCCCGCAGTGATCAATATATTTTTACCAGCTAATTCATTACTTCTGAAATAATCTTCTTCCAGAATAGTGACTAATTCTTCAGGTTCAGGCAATCTACCTTTGCCAATTAATCCGCTTGCTAAAAGCCCTTCTCTTGGTTCAATAACATCATTGCCATAGGATGCTAATGTTTTAATATTATTTTGTGTGCTTGGGTGCAACCACATTTCTTCATCCATTGCTGGAACAATCACTGTTTTACAGGTAGCACTTAGATAGGTTGCCATTAAAAAGTTATCGCATAAACCAGTTGCCATTTTTGAAATCGTATTGCAACTTGCTGGAGCTATTAAAAACAAATCAGCCCATCTTCCAAGAATTACATGATTTTCCCAAATATCATTTTCAACAAAATCTTGATACACTTTATGATTTGAAAATGTAGAAAGAACCATGGGAGATACAAAGTCCTTTGCAGCAGCAGTAATGACCACTCTTACATCTGCTCCTTTTTTAACTAAAAGGCGAATCAAGGTAATAGTTTTGTAAGCGGATATGCTTCCTGTGATGCCTATAAGGATTTTTTTTCCTGAAATCATGAATCAAAAATACCCTTTTAGCCAAATAGTTTTATAAAAACAGATAGTTTTACAAAAAAATTTGAAAGTTATTTATACAAATGAGGCTTTAGCTCTTAGTTTGAGTAATATAAAGGGTGATTTGGGGTTTGTGCCAACAATGGGAGCATTGCATATTGGACATATAAGTTTGATTGAAAGATCTGTATCTGAAAATAAGTTTACAATATGTAGCATTTTTATTAATCAAAAGCAGTTTAATAATAAGGAAGATTTTGAAAAATATCCAAAATCAATCGACACCGATTTAGCTAAATTAGAACAAGCAAAATGTGACATCGTTTTTATACCTACAAATGAGCAGATTTATCCAACTAATTTTAAAGCTTCTTATTATGAGCTCGGCAATATTGAAAATGTATTGGAAGGTTTTTATAGACCTGGGCATTTTCAGGGTGTATGTATAGTAGTAAATAGGCTCTTGGATCTAATAAAGCCTAACAAAATGTATTTAGGTCGAAAAGATTTTCAGCAATGCATCGTAATTCAAAAAATGTTAGTATTACAAAAATTAGATTCTAAAATTGAACTTTGCATAGTAAGCACAAAAAGAGACCAGAGTGGATTAGCATTAAGCAGTAGGAATTTAAGATTAAGTGAAGAAGCAAAAAGGAAATCTTTAATCCTAATATCCTGTCTCGAAAATGCAAAAGCATCTTTGCTGGCTGACAAGAATGCTGATATTATAAAAATTCAAAAAGATTCGATCAAAGAAATCAAGAAGGCAGGTTTTGAATCGGTGGATTATTTTGATTTTATAAATGAAAATTTTGAAGTGTTAAAAAATAATACCGAATCAAAAAGAATAATTGCCATTCTAACTGCCGCTACAATTGATGCAGTTAGATTAATAGATAATATTGAAATATAAGTGCATGAATACACAAAATAAAAAAACAATCAGATCAATTTTAAAATTAAAGCAGGATGGTATACCTATTTCCATGCTAACTGCTTATGATTATACTTTTGCTTCCATTATTGATGCGGCTGGTGTTGATATCATATTAGTGGGTGATAGTGTATCCAATGTTTTTTCAGGCAATGAAACAACAATACCTGTTACCCTACATGAAATGATCTATCATGCTAAAGCAGTTATGAAAGCTGTTCAAAATTCATTGGTAGTAGTAGATATGCCCTTTGGTTCGTATCAAATAAGTATAGAAAAAGCTTTAGAAAACGCAATTGAACTTTTCAAAACAACGGGTGTTCAGGCTTTAAAATTAGAAGGCGGAAAAGAAATTGCTCCTACTATAAAAAAAATTATTGAAGCAGGTATTCCTGTAATGGGTCATTTAGGATTAACTCCTCAAAGTATTCATCAGCTTGGATCATACGATGTACAAGCCAAAACAGAAGAATCCCAAAAGTTGTTATTAGAAGATGCAAAAGAGTTAGAATCAGTGGGTTGTTTTTCAATTGTTCTTGAAAAAGTACCAGCTTCAATTTCTAGAAAAATCGCAGTAGAATTAAATATCCCTGTTCTTGGCATTGGCGCAGGTAATGGATGTGATGGTCAGGTTTTAGTGATGCATGATATGTTAGGATTGAATCCTAATTTCAACCCTAAATTTGTTCGAAAATATGCTGATTTACATATCATTGTTTCTGATGCTGTAAAAAAGTATACTGAGGATATAAGATCAAAAGACTTCCCGAATGAAAAGGAATCTTATTAAGAAGTCATAAATCAATACAAGGTGATTCATCCCAGTGCATCATGGCGTTTATGAATTTTATCTTTTTAAAGTCTTTAAGTTGTTGCACAAGAATATCCTGTTCTATTATTTGCCGATCACGCAGAAGTAATGCTCGTTTTGTTCCCATCAACATGGGGGATTTTGGCGTTATCCACTTGTAACCATCAAAGAGGGCAATATTTGTATAACTCGCATCTTTAATTAATCCATTTCCAGTAAAGATCACATCGTCTGTTTTTGCTGCTGCAACAGTATTGTTGATCCAATTCCTATCCGTATACTTAAGTTCGTATGTATTTGTTCCAATTTCAACCAAGGTAAAAGTCTCAATTTTTCTAATAGAATATGGCTCAAAGTAAATCGAATAATTTCCATTTAAATCGTAACTGAGTTTACATTTATAAACGCCACTATTTGTTAACTGCTTTGCCTCAGGGATTTCATTAAATTTAATTTCATGCAGGTTTAATTTGCATATTTTCCCTTTAGACAGGTAAGTCCGTTCCACCCTTTGTTGGTGAAAAAATAAATTTTCGGCTTGCGCATCCTCATATCGTATTGTTTCAAAAAATGGGTACATATACTTTGTCAATCATTTCATTGTATTCATCATTAAGATCACTCATAAAGGTAATGCCACCGCCGCTTCTGTAATTGTAATTTTGCTCAATGAATCTAATCAACACACAACTGTCCAGATTCTTTCCGTCAAAATAACCGGCAACTCCAGTATAATAGCCTCTCTTAATCCCTTCTACTTTTTTAATAATCTCAACTGTCTTCTGTTTAGGGGCACCTGATACTGAACCAGCGGGCAAGAGTTTAAAGAGTATATCCCCGATTTGTTCATGGTAGTTATTGGGTAATCTTCCGGAAATTTCTGAACTGATCTGACCAATAGTTCCATTTTGTGTTTTTATTTCTTCATAAAATCTGAATCTGGCAACTTCCACTTTTTCTGCAACAAGACTCAGATCATTTCGAATTAAATCAACAATAGTAGCATGCTCAGCAATTTCTTTTTGATCATTTAAAAGTATATTTTTTGCATTATGGAGAGTAGCATCAATAGTGCCTTTCATGGGATATGAAAAAATACATCCGTTTTTGATGGTGATGAATGTTTCTGGAGAGAAACACACAAATTCATTTTCAAGCCAGCAACTATATTTTGAATTCGCACTATAAAATATATCACCGAGGCTATAATTTATTTCTATTGGCGTAGACGTGGTAAGGTTTACGAGGAAACTATTACCATACAGTAAATTGGATTTTACTTCGTCGAATTTTAACTGATATTCTCCGATACTAATCGGGTATTTCTTAAAAGTGATATTAGAATTTTTAGAGCTAAGTTGCTCTTCTTTGTAATTTTTAACCCCTTGAAAGTTAATTTTAAAAGGAGATTCCTGATCATCCAGTTTCCAACATAAAGGTTTATTAGATTCGAAGTCGACCAAAAAAATAAAAGGGACTCTTTGCCTTCCCCATTCATTTAAAATTTCATTCATTTTGTTATGTTCTTTTCAGAAAATGATAGGAAAATACAGTTTGATAAACCAGTTCTATTAACGCTTGAAAAATAAAGTTAACAAGTATTTCATATGTAAACGATTCAAGGTTTTTCCCAGAACTGTTAAATGATGCAGATAATTGGTTTAAAAATATCAAGGGCATGAAAAACGTCATAAATCTCAATTACATTTGATGCATGGAAAAACTAAAAAACCCTGACCCTTTACATGGTAAAACACTTGAAATGATTGTGACTTTTCTGGTACATCATTATGGATTTGAGGAATTAGGTAAGTTGATTAGCATTAATTGTTTTTTGGATAACCCAAGTATTCAATCTAGTCTAAAATTTCTACGCAAAACACCCTGGGCTAGAACCAAAGTAGAACAACTCTATATTGATTGCTACAATAATATTACGAAGGTCTAGTATGCATTTGAAGAGCTGAAACGATAAGAATGAGATAGATTATCGGTAACAAATAATATGATTACATTATGAAAAAATTATTAGCACTAAAATTCTTTCTACTATTATTATGTTTAGTCTTCGGGATTAATATATATGCTCAAAAGGGTAAACCGAAAACACAAAAATTGTCTGTCATTTTTGATACAGATGCGAATAACGAATTAGATGACCAACAGGCAATGGCTTATCTTTTTTTCAATAGTAAAGTATTTGATACAAAAGCTGTAACTGTAAATGCTACTGAAAACGGCGGAAACATACAAGAGCAATTTGAGGAGGCAGAGCGAGTTATGAAACTTTGTAAAGTTGCAGATAAAATACCGCTATTAAAGGGTGCTAATGGCTCATTTACAGAAATTGAAAAAGACTTAATCAATCCCGAATTTGACGGATTTAAAGGGGTCAATTTTATTATTACTGAAGCAAAGAAGCACAAGAAAGATAAATTAATTGTGATCGCTGTTGGGAAACTTACTAATATAGCTTTAGCCTTAAAAAAAGATCCATCCATTGCTACACATATTCGTTTAGTGTGGTTAGGCGGAAATTATCCTGATCCAGGCGAGTATAATTTAATGAATGATATACCATCTATGAATTATGTTTTAGGGACAAATATTGACTTCGAAATGGTTACTGTACGCTATGGGAAGTCTACTGGTACAGATGCAGTTAGCATTACCAAAAATCAAGCTTTAGAAAATATGAAAGAGGCTGGACCAAAAATTGCTTCCCCTATTCAGGGAAGACATGGTGGCAATTTTTATAGGTTTGGAGACTACTCTATGGATCTTTTTGAACATGTAGAATATTATGGAAATCCACCTTCAAGAGCTTTATTTGATATGGCTGCAGTAGCAGTAGTTAAAAACGCAAATTGGGCTAAATCTTCTACAATAAATTGCCCCATAATGATAGATAAAAAATGGGTTGAGCAACCTAACAATGTTCGAAAAATTACTATTTGGGAAAATTTTGATAAAGAAAAAATCATTCAAGACTTCTTCCAATCAATGATCCACTATTAAAGAATTCAATAAAGTGCCTTTTAATGAGACAAAATAAATTAAACAGATTTTTATTAGTTACTACTATAATTTCACTTCCCTTTTTTTTATTCGCTCAAAAAAAGCAAATAAAAAAAACAAAAAATACACCAACTACAATTTCGGTTCCTCCTATCTCCAATATTCAGGCGCCAATGAAATTATGGTATGAAAGTCCAGC
>JBAXXT010000038.1:0-31433 GCA_037127755.1 Bacteroidota bacterium | reverse complement strand
TGCCAACTCTGTATAAGATTTGTGTTTAAAATCTATTTCGTATAGTATATTATAGGTGCTGTAGTATGTATTAAAATATGGGCCATAAAGGTTATTAATGTTAAATTTTAATACAATGCGGGCTATTTGCCTTATTGAATCATAGGTCTTTGTTATACCTCCTAAATAATACATGCTTTCATTAAGCTTCTTGTCATAATTTTTTTTAATGAATTTCAAATCTTTGGGAGAATATTGCTTTACATAATCTAGATATTTTTCTTTTTCCGATTTAATAAATTCGTTCAGTGAGTTTGGATTTTTCCAAATCCTGAATTCTCCGAAACTTTGAACTGTAGTTTGGTTTTGGTAATTGATAATTGAGATCGCAATTGCATTTTTATCAGTAAGCCGTACAGGTTGGTTATTGTTAAATACAAATTGATGGGTTGCATCTAAATTAGCATCCACTTTTATCCGGCCAGCGAGACCCTGTCCATATATATCATTACCAAGCTCGATATTGCTATTATTTAAATCTATCAAAACCTCTCTGCCATGGTTTGTGTTTATGAGCGATTCAATTGTTGTTGTCCCAATATGTTGCTTTTCATTCACATTATAGAAAGTTATATCATCATTGTTCTCTGGCTCCAGTACATTCTTTTTAATATAAAACAGGCCTGGATTTTGAGCACTGAATTGCATATTAATACGAGCATTTCGATAGGTCATTGTAGCATTATCAGGTACAGGCGTAGGCACAGTAATATTTTGGATTATTACAGGAGCATTCTGAGCAAATAATATCTCACTAAAAATAAGTGAGAAGAATATCAGTAATTTAAATTTCATTTATAATTTTTTAGTTTTGAAGTACTATCCTGCTTTTAGTGCATGAGGGCCTGATTTCCAAAGGATTTTCCCGGTTTTATCAATTAAATAATCTTTGGTACTTTCTCCTAAAAATATAGTAATCAATGCCGTTCCATTGCTAAATGGTTCGAATGTCATTTTTTCAGCATCAGGGAAAGTGATGACTAATTTTCCTGACTTATTGATATATCCTTTTGTTGTAGGACAAAGTCCATCTGAGAAACTAAAGTATTGTATGTAGTATCCAGAAGAATTTGCTTTATGATGTGCGATGGGTATCACCAATTTGAAATTTTTATCAATAAATCCAAACTGATAATCTTCTTCATCCTCACCAGACTTAGTAATCTTTACAACGGCAGCCATTCCATCCACAAATTCTCTTGCCACATCAAACTCTTGGGAAGTTGCACGCTTACCATTTTTATCAATAAAAGACATCATACCCTTATCCTTCCCAGAACTTATTGTAACAGCCGAAAATCCTTCCGAAAAAGCTCCTGCGGATTCGTAGATACAGCTGATCACAAGTTTACCTGATGTATTGATGAACCCCCATTTTTTTTCCTTGTTTTTAACAGAAGCTACCCCCTCAGAAAAATTGCTTACCCAGGACCATTCTTGCGGAACAACCATTTTGCCCGTTTTATCCATAAAGCCCCACAAACCAGTGTCTTCTGCATAATCATCTACATATTCTTTATTATTTCCTTTACTGGCTACACCGTTAATAAAATTATTTAGTTTTCCTACAGAGAAGGGCACCACTAATTTACCAGTTCGATCGATGGCACCAAATTGATATCCTGGCTTTTCTACTATCGCCATACCATCACTATAATCACTAATATCCCAATCGCAAAAAGGGAGGATTAATTTCCCGGTTTTATCATATACAGCAGATTTTGTTACGCCATCAGATATTTCAGATTTGATAACTACTAAGCCCTCCGAGAAACCAGAAGGGTTATAGACATTCTTGAACTGAGGCTGTATTACCCAATTACCGGTAACCGCACTCAAGTAGCCTAATTTTTTAGTTTTTAAATCAATAGCACAAATCATGTCTTCAGATTTCATTTTAATATCAATCCCTGTAAAAGTCTTTAACACTTTACCTGACGGAGAAAGCAGTACTGTTTCTTCTTCTTTAGTTCCAGTGGATTCATTATTAAGCAAAACCATATTTTGGGCCTCACAAAACGTGAGGCGTAAAAAACAAACAATAAGGATTATAATTTTTTTCATACTATTTTGTTTACGTGAAAGTTTTTTTACTTATTTATGATTTACTATAAAACATCAAAAGATGCTCTTTACTATTTTTGATTAAACGCAAAACCACAAACCCTTTCAAGTTTTTTACCTGAGTAATATTATCACCATTAGATTCACTAAAGTTGGAGCTAGTATATTTTCCGGAATTTGCCATCAATTGAATTTCTTGCTCATACTGTTGTTCTCTTGATCTAAGCATCTCCCAGATTAACACATCATCGTCGATATCTCCTGTATTATTAAATTTGAATTTAATTTTATAGTGAGCATCATTAGTACGAATGAAAATACTAGATTCAGGAGTGCTTAGCTCTTTCAAACGAATTGCGATTGGCATCTGTTCTACTTTTGAACTATAACATTTATAACCTGCACTGTCCTTTAAATAGTCTTTTTGAAGATTTTTAAAATGGTTAGGTATATCTTTTACTATTTGCCTAAAACTTTCTATATGTAAACTTTGTGCGTACCCATTTATAATAATAAAAGAAATGATTACAGTAAAAAATATTTTTTTCATGTTAAAGTTTTTTATTTCAATTTTATTATTAAATAATGGTTTTATAAAACCAAAGTATTACTCAATTTTATTTTCTACTTCTTTTAATTTAATAGTAAAGCCAAGATCCATATATACAATTAAGTGCAAATTACAATCCGAAGTTGTGGCCACTAAATAGTCGATTCCACCCTCATCTTTATACCCACTCACTAACAATGTAATTGGAGTAAGTTTCCCATTTATCATTATTTCTGGATGCATGGCTTGGGATTCATTTTCAAATAACTTCCAACTAACCAGATTTTCATTTTTCAGATGACTCATTTGGGTCTCTTTTTTTTGCAGTAATTCTTTAAAATTTATATTACTCATAATTACAGAGCTGGCGTCATCTAAATTCAAGTCACCCGACCTTAGGTAATTGACATACTTATTGCAATTAGCTAGTGCATTTTCAGAAATAGTTATAGTGCCTTTAGACATATTTTTATTTGTCATTTCCCAGGTAAAAGACACTGTTTTACTTACTTCCGTAAAATGTACTTTAAATAAATAATTATTGTCGCCAACTTCATAAATCAAATTGGTGCCTTTTTGAATGTGTATATTTTGCGAATAGGAAATAACGCTAGTACTTAAAATGGATAAGAATAAAATTATTTTTTTCATTTTCATATTTTGAGTTTTCTTGTCAAGGAAAATATTTTTTCTTCCGTTGATTCCTATCTTGCATATACACCATTAGGGCTAACCACACTTGCTGGCCCTCCAGTTATTCCTATAGGAGGAATGATCATTTCAATTATATTTCCATTTACCTTGAATACAGTTTTGCCACAACTCATTTCAACACCCTGTTGATAAAAAGGCGGCATAGCAGCCGGTTCTCTATTGATTAAATAAGGGGCACTTAAATCAGACATTTCTACTTCAAAAGTAAAGCCCCCAACTACACATTTACTATATGCAATTGAGCCATCATACCGAATTTCGATTTCAGCAGGAAGAACTGGAGCATGTTCAAATGGAGTACCTGCAAATATATTGGGACCAAAATAGGCTCCCACAGTTTCATTAGTACTTACAAAGCCCATAACAACTGGTGGTGCGGCAGCATCTGGTTGCCAGAAAATCATACCACTTGCAGCATTCCCAATGGGTGTATTTACCATGCGTCCTAAATGCACAATGATATTTGGCATTTGCAAATCAGGGCTTGTTAATGCTACTAAATCTACCCCCATTTCCCAGCTCATCCATTTTTTTACTTCTGTCATGATAATTGTTTGTGGTTATTAAAAAAAATTGCAGTAATTATTAATGCTAGATTCAAATGTATACAAGAAACAAAACCTACATATACCCAATGCAGGGTATTTATAGGTTTTGTTTCTTTAGAATTTTCGGATACTCTTTAGAAAAAAAGTAATGGCATTCTATTTTTATTTTTTTCCCCAACTTTTGCCATAAATGATGATCATTAAATAATTAGTGTTAGTATTTACTTTATCTGTTTTAGATTCTATCTCAATAATATAATTACCTTCTAAGTCTTTTACTTCAGTGATACTAATGGTCTCATTTTTATCATAATCTCTCCCTTTATATTTTCCACTTTTTACCATCGCATTAACTTCATCTAAAATTCCAGGAAGAATTTCATTTGCTTTTAACAGTTCCGAAGTTTTTGAGTATTCAAATTTTGAAGAAAAGTAGGTGGTATTATCATTTGAATTAACACAGATTGCTTCAAATGTTGAACCTAACGATTTATTACAAGCAAAGTATTCAGTTTTTTTACTTGCATCAGTTTCAAGAACTTCTTTTTGAACTTTTTTAAAATCGGTCTCCGCCTCAAATAAAAGGGTTTTAAAGTTGCTTTTAACTTGATCTGCAGTTTGAGACTTGCCTTGGAATTGAAGAGAAATGAATACCATGATTAATAAAAGAATTTTTCTCATTTTATAGGGTTTTATTTACTGAAATACTGATTATTAAATTCAAAATTGTTCAATTAAAGAGACATTAATTGACACCTTAAGTGATTTTTAAAGATGCTCACAATAAATGGTGCTATATGATCCCTATAAAATTATAACACTTGCGAAATCTGTAAATACCCTATTCTGGGTATTTATTGCAGTATTCACAAATTTGCCATTTTGTTGGTCTTTTGGATATTTGCCAATAGAATTGTACATTCCTATTAATTTATTTGACCTCATGAAACCTAAAAAAATTAAGATTGCTATTGTTGATGACCACCAGATAGTAATTGATGGCATTGTAGCATTATTAAGGGAACATGAGTCGATTGAAGTAGTAGCAAGCAACACTTCTGCCGCTACGATGCTAAAAAAGCTGGTAGACCTGCCTATTGATGTATTGATCACCGATATCATGATGCCAGAGATGAATGGCCAGGAATTTGCTAAAGCAGTGAGAAATGCATACCCACAAATTCGAATTCTTGCGCTAAGCATGAGCGGCCAGGGTGATATTGTGGATGAAATGATCAATAGCGCCGACATCAGCGGTTATGTTCTTAAAAATATCAGTAAACGGGAATTGATAGAAGCCATTTTAAAGATTGCCAATGGAGGAATCTATTTTAGCGATGAAGTTTTATTAGAACTTACTTCATCCCGGGATTCACAAAAAGAATGGGATAAAGCTGGATTAACCATCAGAGAAATCGAAATCGTGAAATTGATGGAAAAGGAGTTTTCTAATAAACTTATTTCCGAGGCCTTATTTATCAGTGAAAGAACTGTTGAAACACATCGAAAAAATATTTTCAGAAAAACAAATACCAATTCAGTTTTAGGACTGATCAAATTTGCCTATCAACATAAAATTATTTAAAGAAAGCTTTCATTTCAAACGAACGATTAGAAACTTATACTAATTTTTTGTGACCAAAAATATTTAAAACTTTTAAATATTTTAAATTTTAAAACTAAAACTGATACTAAAGTTTCTTCCATCAGAAGGCCAGACTCCTGGACCAGGATAAAAAAGTGGGCGTTTAGTAAAATAATGTTGGTTTGTAATGTTACTAATATTAATCCTTGACTCCAACATTTTGGAAATACGGATAGTAGTATTTAAATCAACCAAACCATAAGATGGCACAATTCCAACTGCTCCAGTGCCAGGTGTTGGAATTATGGTATTTAAAGGATCTGCAAAGGTCTCAGCAGTATAACTATATAAAGCTGAAATGCTAATACCCCGATATCTAAAACTGATGCTATTTCTGGAAGTGAGGTCAGGAGCACTTTCAACCTTATTTCCACTTATATTAATATTGGCATTCCCTTTTTTTACAGAAGCATCTGTATACCTTGCTTGCATCAAAGCGGTAGAAGTATAAATTGTTATCCCAGTTTGATTTCCAAAGTTCCAATCGCCTTGAATGAATAATTCTAACCCCTTGTTCAATGAATTTCCAATATTGGTTCTGTAAGTATATAATGCCCCATTAGCATCGGTTTCCGCCAAAGTGCCAAACCGATTATACTCCCTTAGAAAAAAGGCAGTCACATCCCACTTTAAGAAACTGAAATTTCCTCTATATCCAATTTCAGTATTATCACCATGAACATCTTTTATAGTAGGATCAATGATCTCATAAGTAGAAGCTGGTATTAAATCTTTAAAGATCATAGGTCGATAAGATTGTGACCATCCTGCATATAGTTGACTTTTTTCATTTACCTGGTATTGTACTGCAGACCCAAATAATGGGAACTGATGGGATATACTTAGAGGTATGTTTTGGGAAGGGTAATAAGAAATAACACCGCTCATTTTACTAGAACCTTTTTCCATTCTTAAACCTGCAGTTAGGGAAAGTCTATTATTTAATTGAAATTTATTTTCTGCAAAAAATGCAATATTTCCAGATTTAAAATGGAGGTCACGTCCCCAATTGGGGTCCACAAGACTTAGATCAAAATCAGTTCCTGTGGTTCCTTTCCCTAATTGTTGACGATGCAGATCATTATTCATTAACTGTATCCCAGCAACAAGCAGGTGTTGTAATTTACCCGTTGAAAAATTTTGTAATAATCTTAGTTCAGAAGTATAACTATTAAATCCATCAATATCAACCTGTCGATTATTATATTGTAAAGTTGCAGCATTAATGGTGTCTCCAATATTTGCAGGTTTATCAAACAATACACTATTTCTATTTCCAATTACTGCAGAGGAAGTAAAAATGAATTTAGTAGAAGCACTAGCCTGCCAATTGAAAGTAAACGAAGGGATATTAATATCAGGATTAAAATAATTTCTTGAACGTGTTGATTGTGTTGGATCTTTCAAAAACATAGCATCCGAAAGCTGACCAGGCATTCGATAGATATAAGTTGATCTGGCCCATTCTAATCTAAGAGACAAATTCTTATTGGGCTCATAGCTTAGAATGATTGCTTCAGCCTCTGAATTTGTATGCTCGTTTTTCCGGTATCCATCCCTGCTTTTTCGGTTGTAATATGCATAATATTTAAACTTTCCGATTGTTCCGCCAATTGCATTATAAGTACTAATCAACTGATAGGAGCCTACTGTATTTATTGATTCAAAACTGAAAGGCTTGGTACTATCCGCTTTCTTGGAAATATAACTTAGCATCCCGCCAAACTGTGCACCATATTGCAATGAGCCTGTTCCTCTAACCAATTCAATTTTATCTATGCTTTCTAATGGCATACTATAATGACTGGCAGGATAACCATACATATCAGAATTAGTAAGTATCCCATCTTTCCGGATATTAAAATCCCAACCTCTATGCGGATCTAGTCCTCTTGTAGCAATATTGATTTGATTCCCGGCTCCATCCATATCATATACAAAAACCCCTGGGATTTTTGAAAATACTTGTCGGCCAATTTTTGAAGAAAGATCTGCATCAGTGTTGGCCATGAAAATCTGTTCCGTTTTTTTTCCGGTATTTAAAAAACCATTTTGAAGTTCAGGCAAATAAGTTTTGTAGCCATAGATATAACTATATACCGTTAAGCTATCCAATACTTTTACAGAGCTCGTATCGAATGAGGGTTTTACTTGGGCATTACCCAAAAAAAGTAGCTGGCTAAAAAATAATACTAAAGATATTTTTAATTTCATTTGTATTTAATTTAATACCAGCTAAAAAATGATATCGACAATTCGAAATTGTCGATATCGAATATATTTAGAACCTTATTGAAAATCCAACATTTACAGAATAATCAGCAAATGCAGCATCCCCCTGCGCATACACTCCTGTTAAGTCTGTTTTAATTTTATCTGGAACACTTTGAGTACGGTTGCGATCTACTGCAATTGGAATGTACGCATAGATGTTACATTTTTTCATGGTATATGTAATACCTGGTTCCACTGTCAAAACCTTACCAGGTCTGCGAAATCCTGTACTGCCGCCTATTAAATCATTTACTGGTATACATTCAAATCTAACTCCACCTGAAAATGTAAATTTGTTAGACATGTAATTAGCTCCAGCTCTGATTAAATATTGATCAGGAACACTCATCACATCACTAGTATAAGAAACTGTGGCGGCAGAAGGCGTGCCACCTCTTTGAGTAGATACCCCATTTTGCTCTCTTGGATTTAATAAATAATAAAAATTACTATAAAAATTCAGGTTATGATTAACGGCATAGTAAGCATTTAATTCTGTGGTGAATCCTGTTCCTCCATCTCCTAATTGAATGGATTGATCAACTGGTCCTAACACAGTTGAAGCGGCTGTTCCTGTTGCAGTATAGAATCTATCTACATATTTATAATCGCCAGTTGCAAATTTAATTCCAAGCCCTGCTTGAATATTAAAGTTTGTATGTTTAACTGGGTCTAATAACCATGCATATCCAGCCACACGAATATCTCCCAAACCAAAAGAATGTGTTTCATGACGATTGGCACCACCGTGTTCATATAACGAAGATCTTGTGTTTGCAATAATGGGAACATATAATGCAACACTCCAAGTTTTATTTAAAATTCTTGTCAAACCATAATCCATACTAAATGTATGGTTAATTACTTCTGTACCTAAGTCTTGACGTTGTTTTTGTTCAACAGTTCCCACAAAATGTCGGAACGATTTAAAGTATCTGGTGTTTGCCGTGAACAACCATTTTGATGTATCCACATTTTTCATATGATCCATCATATTACAGGTAGCTCCACCTGCGCCTCTAATAGCTACGCAACCTTGAGCATTTGCCGATCGATTAACTAAAAGACATACTACTAGTATAAAAAATATTTTTTTCATTTGTGGGATTTGTGATTTTAAAAATTGGTTCTAGTTACTTTTTCATCTTAAGTCGATCAACGATTAATCCGCCGATTTTTCGACCATTTTGGGAACTGATTAAACATGAGTTATGAAAATGAACGCCTCCGTAAAAACGGGCCCAGTTGAGCTCTTCTGCAGCTGCTCTAAACGATTTGAATGATCTGTTTTTAATACCAAACTCTAATTCTGTTGAATCGGTAAAAGCAAGATTGTCTCCAAATACACTTGTAAGTGCTTCCGCCGCGGAGGATGAAATGGTATTATGACCACAGGTATATTCCGGGAAGGCTGGTGTTTGCAAAAGTGGGCGCCAGTTTGGATCAAAATATTTATTAATTACTGTTTCCGGCCGCACTGTATTGAAAGTATATTTTACATACCAGGCTTCAATAAATGCATCAAATAAAGCAATCCCTGTTTTTGCAAATGCTGTAACTGTGGTAGCAAAATCAGCATTTGATTTTTGGGCTGCAATTCCTACAATACTCATCCAATGTCCTGGAGGCGAAAATTTTTTACTGCCAAACATTGCATGACCTGTTACATTCATTTTAAAGGGATTATCATCCCAGAATTCCGCAATATGTTTTTGCTCAGGAGTTAAACTATCCACTGCATTTTTAATTAGCATCACTTCCTGATAGTATTTGCTATTCTTATCTTTGATATTGAATGTAGGTGGTTTAGGAACAGAAATAAATGAAGCACTGTCTATTACCATTGGTCTGATATCTTTCCAATGTGGTTCAGCAGCTGATGCGTACATAGGAGGTGTTGGAACCCAACGTCCTGGTTCATCCGTTACCGTGTATTTTTCTGCACCACGTGTTTCTAAATAATTATCCTTTTTACTCCAACGAATAATCGACATGCCAATGCTATCTGCATATTCTTGAGATGCTTTTTCAACAGCTTCAGGCAATCCTTTTCCGCGAGCAACTTTTAAAATGCTGTCTTTATAAACCTTCAAACTTCCTTCTGGAAATGTAACAGCTTCTCCTACTTTCATATAAGCTAATAAAGCAGCTAATTCATAATCTACCCCGATAGTATCTTTGGGAATACTAATTTGTTTTAATCCATTTAACTGACCAGTTAATGACTGATAATGAGTTGGATCTCCAGCTGCAATTACTTCATAAGCCGCTATTGCAGCATAAGCATAGTTTCTGGATGCAACCATGGGAGGAAAATTATTGCCCATCACCACAGTATTCAGCTCATGAACTGTGTTGCTAAATAAATCGGGATTGTGTAAATATGACTTGTATTCATTACTTGGTTTGCATGCAAATAAAGTAACGACAGCACAAATGCCTATCAAAAACTTTTTCATCTTACTAAGAGTGTTTTATCGAACGAGACTTACCCATACATTACTGTAAAGTATTGACAGGTTGTTCAATTCGATTGGGGAAACTGTTTAATCATTTAAAACATAAAAATACCTGCATAGCTGCTATACTATGCAGGCTGAATCTTGTTAATCATCTTAAGACTCAGCCTCTGGGGGATGCTCTAAATGGTCGAGATAGATCGACTTGAAATGATCAAACAAGGTAGTATTAGCTGCTACTGCCACATACCTTGTTGAAGGGTTAAGGACAAAAGTTTGAATAGTTGTATAATCCGACACAGAAAACTTCACAGTATGACCGTGGTTTCCGGTAGATTTTTTAGTACTGTTATTAGATACTAAGTCATTCGCCAAACGAAAGAAATCATCTCTCGCTGATTGCAAACCTGCTTTCACAGTGTTCGGAATGGCCATTACCTCTAATGAGTCGTTATAAATCCTACGCTTTACATATTTATAAGCAACCCCTTTAATAGTTATTGATCCATCTACCCGCTCGTAAGTGGGAGAATTAGAATAATAAGGAAGATTGGTAGGAACTTTAATACTGATTAATGCAGCTTCATCGTAATTGTCTTGATCCAATTGAGCTTCTAATCGTTGATCAGCTTTATCCTCCAGGTAATCAGTTAGCAAACGGTAACCGCCCCAATTAAACAGCAAAACGCCCAAAAAGAATATGGCAAGCAATTTTTTCAACACACTAAAATAATAATTTTTATTTAACTATAAAGTTTTTCTTTTCCGGTCCAACCCCTGTTATTGTTAGCTTTTTCCAATGTGGAGGGAGGGCCGATTTTATCTGAATAAGCCCCTGAGGAGTAATTTCCAATCCCCCAAAACCCATCAGAACACTTTGAACAATGCCACCAGCCCCGGTAGCAAAATAAGGGTTTGTACCCCCTTTTGTTTCGGCAATCACTCTTAATGGAGGATTTAAATTGGGGATGTAGGCATCCTGAAAAAAATGAAAGGCCTTGGCCCCATCCCCTAAACGCGCATACAATAGTGTAAAAATGGCTTGTGTCATTGCAGGAGTCCCTTCATTCGGAACCCTCGTTGAATAGTACTCCAAATCTCTTTTAATAGCTACAGGGTCTGTTACTTCTTTTAATGGATAGGATAATAAATTGGCATCTGCCTGTTTTATGCCTTCACCCTTATAAGTAGCATGTTCCTTCGTTACTCCATCAGAGAATTTTAAAATAGGAATATTAGAAGCCACATTTGCCCAATCTGGGTCTGCTTTCAGTCCTAATAATTTTGCGGCGGCTGTTGCATTTTGCAATGTTGCTTTTGCAGCAGCATTGGTCCATGCATTATTATCTACATTCTCAGCCCATTCGTCGGCCGCCACCACATTTTTAATATCAAATTGCCCCGGACCATTTCGCTCAACCCTACTCGCCCAGAAATCTGCTGTTTCTTTTAATAATGGCCAACCCTTTTCCTTTAACCAATCTTTATCCTGCGTTACACAATAATAATTCCAGGCAGCCAATCCCACACAGGCGGTAATATGATGTTCAAAAGGCCCACTCAATGCCCAAACTGGCGTTTCTTCAACACCAGTGGCTGCACTTTCCCATGGAAACATAGCTCCTTTATATCCGTGATTGAATGCATTTTTTCTAGCTGCCTCCAAGCGTTGAAAACGATATTCTACCATACCCTTCGCCATTTCAGGATGTAGTATTAAATAAGAAGGGTACATCCATAATTCTGAATCCCAGAATACATGGCCATTATATCCTAACCCACTTAAACCCATTGGTGACGGGCTCATGGCATTTCCCTCTCTCATAAAAGAATATAAATGATATAGCATACTATGAATATCCTGTTGTGATTGATCATCACCCTCAATTACAATATCGCTTTTCCATAACTCATCCCAGGCATTGTTATGAAAATTGATCAGACGCTCACGTCCTTCTAATTTAGCAAAGATGGTCATACGTTCTGCTTCATTTAAAGGATCATCATGATGAGCAGATGTTATGGATGAACCAGCAATCGAAAAGCGATAGGTTTCTCCCGCTTTTATTTTTCTGCTAAACTTCATTAAATGCATATTGTTATCCCACATTTCATGAATCACTCTAGGCTCCTGTCCGTGCGGCTCCGAAAACAAAAACGTATTCGACGCACACATCAAAAGCTTACCAGTAGGGCTCTTTGCTGAGGAAGTTAATAAACTAATCACAACATGAGGACGGTCGATTTCATTATAATAATTCTGCACATCTTTTAATGCATCTGGAGCTTCCATTACACTTGCCCCGCCTAGAGAAATGTCTTTCTTTGCAGTGATTGTTATATCCATCAATACCGTAAAGGGTAATTGTCTTAAAGAATAATAGGTGTAACTAACTGTTGCTTTATCTGAATAGCTAAATGAGGTTGTAAAACTGGCATGATGCATATCCAGTTCTTGTTCCATATTTGTAACATCGGAAGCCCCAATTCTTTTACCATCAATATCCAACTGCATATTCAACAAATTAAAGCTGCGCAGAAAATTGCTAACCCTACCCCTTCCGTATTGATCATAGGCACCTGCCAATACCACATCTTTTACTTTAAATGGCTCTGGAGATGACACGATTCCGATCATCCCGTTTGCTACTGTAATACCATAATAATTACTAGGGTCTATTTTACTAGCCTTAATTTTCCAACTATCGGGTTTAGTTTGGGCATTCACTAGCAAAACGCAGAATAAAATAGGCAGTACGATTGTTTTTTTCATATCGAAGATTTGTGAGGAACAGCAATTTAAGTAATTCCTCGTTATCGTTTTCATTTACTAATTTGCAAAGCAGAATATACATGCCATGAAAAAAATATACGCGTATTTATTTGTCTTAATTATTGCAGCCATAGCTTCTATTTATGTTTTTATTCCTACAGAGATCAACGTTACCAAAATTGCTGCTGTGAATGTTACTTTTCCTGCTGGGACACGCTTTTTTATGAACTCAGAAAAATGGAAAGAATGGTGGCCTGCATCTGATTCAGGGAATACCGAAATCTCAAAAGAAGTAGGTTTCGTTCATCAACAGGCTCACCATACTATTGGAAAGGAATTATTTAATGGCTATGCTATTAATACTACATTTAAAGGGAGTACTCTAAAAGGCGAAGTTATTTATGCACAACTAGGTGCTGATTCAGTGGCTTTTTTTTGGAAATATGCATACAACTGCAGTTATAATCCAAAACAAAGAATTCAGGAATATTTCATGCTCAAAGATTTGAAAGAAAATACTGCAGAAATTCTCACTGCATTAAAAAATTTCCTTGAAAAAGAAGAGAATGTATATGGCATGAAAATTCAACATAGCCTTGTCGTGGACACTATTTTGATCAGCACTAAAACAATCTTTTCAAGTTCTCCTAATATTGATCAGGTCTATAAAATGATTGATCAATTAAAAGCCTATACGAAAGAACAGCATGCCAAAGAAACAGGTTACCCCATGGTGAACGTTACCGTGTTAGATAAAACACATTTTCAAACAATGGTAGCTTTGCCGGTTGACAGAAAACTAAATGAAACTCCCATTTTTTCATGGAAAAAAATGGTGGCAGGGAAAATTTTGATCGGCGAGGTAAAAGGTGGAGATGCAAGAACTAAAAATGCTTTTGAAGAAATGCATAATTATGTAATAGACCATCAAATAACCTCACCTGCGATCCCTTTTATTTCATTAGTAACAAATAGAAAGCAAGAATCAGACAGCAGTAAGTGGATAAGTCGTATCTACTATCCTGTGATGTAATTTTTTTTGTATTTTGTAATGCGTTCTTGATTTTTCGGCCCCGACAAATCTAATCCAATTCACATGCAACAGCACTCAGTGCTAAGAATAGTTTGTCTTTCCATTTTTCTGCTCTGCATCACGCAGTTAGCCGAATCACAACTTTGTATAGGATCGCAATGGGTTAAAAGCTATACCGGCTCTGAAACACAAGCTATTGTGAAAAGCATTGTTACGAATTCTAAAACCTTACTATCTCTGGGCAATGTACAATACTTGAAATCGGGCATTGTACATAATGATGGGTGGGTAACTTTATATACGGCATCGGGCAACCCCATTTTTTCGAAAAGGATTGCCATTCCCGGTTTCGATATTCTACAGGTAAATGATATGGTTTCAGCTACCGATTCTACCTATTTGATAACAGGTACCGTTCAAACCTATTGGGGTGTTAGAGATCCTGCGCCACCAAATCCGAATTGGGGTGTTCTTATTTCTATAGATAATTATGGCAATGTTTTATGGGTCAAGAAAATGGATCAGGGTTTTGATCCGGAAACAGAAAGTACTTTTCTACAAAACATCTTCAAAACAAAAGATGGTGATTTTATTCTCAATGCTGTTGTGTGGAAAAAACCGCCATTTAGCAGTAAAGGACTCTTGTTTCGAATTGACAAGAATGGAAATTTAAAATGGATCACAAATTATAGTTCTCCTGTTTTTGAATTCAAATACACATTTGTAAATCAAATCATTCAAAGTGCTGATGGAAGAAATATCATTACTGCAGGTATCATTGATGAACGTTTTAAAAATAAGGATAGCATTGTTCGTGTAAACCACTACATGCTCGAAGTTGATTATGAAACGGGGCGAAAAAAATGGGATATATCATTAAACATTAGAACTCAGTTTTCTAATGTTTTTACGAATTACCAATCAATTCGCCATATCACAGAACTTCCCAACGGAGATTTTTCTTTTCTTGGTTTTGGCGATACCAGCTTTTTATCGATCCCCCCAATTACTACAAAAAGTATCAATATCATTAGTAATGCTACTGGCACTATAAAAAAAATGATAGGATATTCAAGTTCTCAAAATGGAGTATCCATTGTAGATGCAATGGGTTTATCAACAGCAGGACATCAGACGATCTTAATGAATGATAATTCTAAAACAATTTTAACCGAAATTGATGAGAACGGAATTATTCAATGGCAAAAAGGGTTTAATGACATTAACACGAATCAACAACCCACTGGGTTATTAGTAAATGCTGGCAATATTTATATCCCGATGAATGGCTTTGGGAATCAGAAATATAATTACATCTATAAAACCGATGATTTTTTGAATATTGATTGCATGGCTTCTACCTCCAATCTTCAAAGTACTGATGCCTCTCCATTTTTAAAACAAGACGACGCTGAAATGATTGTATTGAATGAAATTAATACTGTAAATCTATTCTCACCCGCAAAAAATCTACAAAGTAACTATTCTCTCACCACTAATAATATTTGCCAAAGTCCTTGTTGCAAAGAAGTTTTTGATACTTTAAATACCACTACTAAAACAGTTTGCGAAAAAGATAATTACCAACTTCCCAATGGCATTCCTATAACTGTAACTGGCACCTATTTTATTACAAATAAGACCGTGCTTGGTTGCGATAGTATTTCTTATTACAATATCACAGTTATAAAAGACCCCGCGGCACTAAAGATTAGTGGTGATACCTGCTTAGAAGGGAAAGATTCATTGATACTATTTACCTCTGATGGTTATGATTCTTACACTTGGAATAATGCTATTAAAACCACCGAAAACAAATTAACAATAAATAAGGCCGGGAACTATACTGTAAATGTGAGCAATCAATGTGGAAGCAAATCAGCTTCTATCAATGTGCTTTCCATTTGCGATGCACCCATTTATATACCCAATGCTTTTACACCGAATAAAGATAGACTAAATGAAGTATTCAGGGTTCCTCCAACTGATTCTTATCAATTGAATAGTTTTCAAATTTACAATCGTTGGGGCGAATTAATTTTCAATACTAAAAACATCAAAGAGGGTTGGGATGGTACCTATAAAGGGATACAGCAGCCTTCAGGTATCTTTACTTATCTCTTAAGCATTACATCATTGAAAACTGGAAAAACGACTCAAAGAAATGGATCAGTGCAACTAATCAGGTAAACTTATTTTTTGAGAGGTATCGCATATTGAATTAACATCGTACTATCATTATTTCTGGCTAAAACAAACGACGGTTTTTTATTTACTGTAATTGGTTTTATTTTTCTTACCTGGCCTTTTATAACTAATCCATTGATGTTTTCAGCAACTAAAACGCCTTTGCCTTTATTAATTAAAACCGTACCATAATCTGCATCATACCTGCCCATTTGGATATTGTTATCATAATAGTTCCCTACTAATAAAATGTCGGGAAGGTTATCGTTGTTTGCATCAACTATTACTGCATCTTTTATAGAACTTAATTGTGCTTCATAAGGGAGTGCTTGAACAGAAAATTCTAAATCTCCATTGTTTAATAATAATGCACTGGAAAAATAGTTAGCTGTATACTTTTGTGCATGGTTTAGTTTATTAGATTCAAATATGTCGTTCAAACTTGCTTTTGCAAAATCTGCTGCATACAAATATTTTTTCTTCAGTGTTGGCATTTGTTTTTCCAACTCTGCTTTATTTGCAAATGGCAATTCCTTATCGTGTATATAATAAGTAAGTACCTGTTCTTTTTTCCCATTGTCATCAAAATCCTGATAGTACATATTAACAGGTTGCAAATCAGATGCTTTTAACCTGCTGTTTAATCCAAGATTACCCGCGATTAAATCAATATCACCATCATTATCAATATCAACTGGCAATAAGCAATTCCACCAGCCTTTCTTATCAGTTAATTGCTTTCTATTAAATTTTCCTTTTGTATTTATGAAAGCATCAATACCTCCCCACTCAGAACAAATCAACAAATCTTTATCACCATCCTTATCAATATCAAACCAAATGGCTTGTGTTACCATTCCTATACCTGAAAGCTCTTTTGCTACTAAACTCGTAACATCTTTGAAGTGCCCCTTCCCGTCATTCTGTAATAAGTAGGAATTGGGCAATTGTCCGTAAGCAAATGGAACAGACCTTCCACCTATGAAAAGATCTACAAATCCATCTCCGTTAAAATCGTAGGGGATAATGGTAGACTGCGTAACAAAAATGTTTTCAAATGCATTTGTTAATTTAGAAAAGTTAGCCTTCCCATCATTTAAATAAACACGAGGTAATAAGCTTTCCTCCTGACCAAAAAATTCGTTTCCGCCGCTTGCTACTACAAGATCCGGAAATCCATCATTATTTACATCAACCCAATTTGCATCAACATCTTCATAAAGACTGTCTTTATCAAAACCAGGTTGTGACGACTTTATAAATTTCCCATTGTTTTGTTGTAAAAACAAACCAGGTTTATTTCCTTTTGAAGACCCAATAAAAATATCATCCAATCCATCTTTATTTGCATCACCTACAGCCAAAGCTGGACCTTCAGTTGATAACATATGCGGCAATAAAGGTTCGCGATTAAATTCATTAAATTGGTTTTCAGTATGCAGGTATTTCAGGTCCGATTCATTTGTGATATCAATCATTTTCTTACCAACAGATGGCTTATAAGAAATTATTGATTGAAAATTAAATACAGGTAATCCTTTTTTGTATTCGAATTGATAGTTTGATACGTTGGGCTTGAAAGAAATGGATTGAAAACTATTATCTGGCCATATTAGAAATGCAGAATCAATTTTAGTTTGATTCAATCCAATATGAATTGGAATTTCCATACTTGATTGAAAACCGCGTACTGGATATTTTTCATAAGAACGAATTTCTCCTCCTGTAAAAAGAACAATCTTTGCACCCAAAGCATTCATATTCTTTTCAGATCCTTTTAATTTTATTGATGCATATGCTTTGTCTTTTTGATCATTGGCTTTGTTAGCATACAATAAAACAGGAGCATCAATATTATTTACAATGATATCGAGGTCTCCATCATTATCCAAATCTGCATAGATAGCACCATTAGAGTAAGTTGGCTGATCTCCCTTAATCCTATCTTTCAAATCATCAAAGCGCATCTCACCTTGATTACTATAAAATTTATTTGGAATTTTTATTTGAGGAAACTTGTCAATCAAAGTCATATCTGCCTGATCCAGATTATTTTCTTTGATTTTATTTTGAATCTGATCATTCGACACATAGTTGATGTAATCGATATCATTCATTCTTTTTGGAATTCCATTTGAAATAAATAAATCTTTCTTGCCATCATTATCAAAATCCATCCAGAGTGGTGCCCAACTCCAATCGGTTGCAGCAACGCCAGCATACAAACCCATTTCGCTAAAGTGTCCGTTCTTTTTATTAAGTTGTAAATTATTTCGGGTATACTGATAATTGTATCCGTAACCGATTTTTAAATTAAAAATGTCGTAAGTGTCTTCCCCCTCAGAACGTTTCAAGATATAGGGATCAGAAGGAAGCATGTCCATCGAAATTACTTCTGGAAATCCATCATTATTTACATCTGCCACATCAACACCCATGGAGAACTGACTGGTATGCATTACTCTACTGGTAAGCTCTTCTTTAAAAGTTCCATTCTTCTGATTGATATAGAGATAGTCGTTTTCATGAAAATCATTCCCAATATATAGATCCGGATATCCATCCAAATTAATATCAGAAACTGCAACACCTAACCCATAACTGATAGCAGAACTATTGATACCACTTTGTTTGGTTACATCGGTAAATGTATTGCCATCATTCCGATACATTCTGTCTCCAGAAACTTCATTATAAGTACCAAGAAAACTTGCTCTTGGTGCAAATGTTCCGTTCTGATGCACGGAGTGATTCAATAAAAACATGTCAAGGTCACCATCATTATCATAATCAAAGAAAACTGCTTGTGTACTAAAGCCAGAAAAATCTAACCCGTATTCATGCGAATTTTCTTCATAGTGTGGTATTCCATTTTTATCAATCCCTTTACAAATAAGCAATAAATTATGACCCTTTAGTGTTTCATATTTTCCAACCCTGCAAATATAAAGATCAAGTAAACCGTCGTTATTGATATCAATTACAGAAACGCCTGTTGACCAAGATCCATCTTGCGGAATATTGGCTTCTTTAGTGATATCAGCAAATTTTAAATTCCCTTTATTCAAAAAGAGTTTACTATCTCCTTGATTCGCACAGAAAAATAAATCTATTAATCCATCATTATTAAAATCACCTGCACCAACTCCCGCGCCATTATAGAAATACATGTATTTAAACATATTAAATGCTGCAGTAGGCTTTAATTGATTCGTGAAGTCTAATCCTGTTTGCTCTTTTTCTAATACTTCAAAAGCTACCGGGCCTTTTATTTCGTTACTACAAGAGATTACAAGAGTCAGCAAGCTTGCCACACAGAACTGCAATGCTATTGAAGGCGTTTTTTTAAAGTAACGTAATAAGAATTGAAATATCGGGCGTTGCATTTTATTTTTTCGTTGGGCCTTTCCTGATTTGATATAATATAGGGAAGTCATTGTTCTGAAGCACCATTAAAAAATCTTTCCCAGTTGATTTGATTATTTGAATGTCTCTGATCTCGCCTCTTAATTCCAATCCAGAAACATTTGTTTCCTGGCTAATAAAGTTTCCTTTACCATCATTCAAAAGTATATTTCCAAAACTTGCATCCAATCTACCCATCATCGGAGGAAATCCAAAATTGTTTCCACCAATAACCAGATCAATATACCCATCGTTGTTTACATCCATACATTTTATGGCATTAATACAGGACAATTGTAGATAAGGAGAAAGTTTCTTAACATCAAATTGTGCGGCTCCTTTATTAAATGCAATACAAGATCCACTATAATTAAATTGCTTTACAATTGTTTTATTGAGTACATCGGATGGGAATAATTCCTGAACCGATTTTTTTGCAAATACTTCGTGGCGAAGATTTTGTTTTTTCAAAATTGGAAGTTGTTCTTCCAGATCCCTTTTTAGGAATACAGGCAAATCTTTTCCATCCACCTTTCTGGTTAGAATTTTATCAATGATATTATTTTGATCGAAGTCAGCTATCCAAATTTTCACAGGGTTCTCTTTATCTGGATGCAGATAAAAATTCTCACCAATATTCCCAAGTATGAGGTCTTCTTTACCATCCCCATTCAAATCGGCAGCAGCCACCGATTGCCACCATCCTTGCAAATCCCTAAGGTTAGTCTTTACTTCTTCAAAATGATCTTTATTAAAAGAAAATACTTTTGGGTTCATCCATTCACCTACAATTACTAATTCTTTATTTGAATCCCCAGCAACATCAACCCATACAGCACCAGTAACCATTCCAATATTTGAAATATCAGGGTTTTTAGTTTTTGCCATATCTGTAAAATGTCCTTTCCCATCATTCACATATATATAACTGGTAGGTGTTATTCCATAATTTCCTGGATAGCTTCTTGCGCCAACGAATAAATCTAAATCTCCGTCCTGATCAAAATCATAAGCAGTTGCCACTGCAATATTCATTTCATTATTTCCAAAAGCAGACACATCAATCTCAAAATTTCCTTTGCCATCATTTTTATATAAACGATGTTGAAAAATCCGAGCACCTAATTGAGGATTATTTCCGCCAGCGCCTACAAAAAGGTCTTGGTCGCCATCGCCATCACAATCAAAAAATAAAACAGCTACATCTTCAAAATCACTAAATCGTTCAAAAGCAGGTGTCGTTTTTTTATCAAACCCGCCCATCTTATTTTGAAGATATAATTGACCCGCATGTTTTGGTGTTCCAGCAATATATACATCTTGTAACCCATCTCCATTCACATCAGCAACTGCAGCTTTTGGACCTTCTTTGGAAAGTATTCGGGGAATATTTCTTTCGTTATAAAAGTCTACTAGGTCGTCGTCAGTATGTTTTTCGAAATTCGACTTTATTATATTTAAAATAGGTGCTACTTTTTCTTTTTTGGCATCTGGGATGATGGGCGCATTGGTGGGCTCTTTTATTTGATGAACCTTATTAATAGTAGGATTTTTTTCTACGCTATAGGTTCTGTCTGGCCAAATAATCTGGAATGAATCAATCTTTGCTTGTATTCCAAGTCCAAAAATAACTTTATAATCAACTGATGATTGAAAGCCCCTAGTAGGTTGTACTTCACGACTTAAAATTTGATTCCCAATAAATAATTTAATCTGACTTCCAATTGCGAAAGTGTTTTTGTCTTTCCCCTTTAAACTAAAGCCGATATAATTGTTCTTATTTATTTCTCGGCTATTGTTTTTATATATAAATGCTTTTGAATTTTCATTATTAATAACCATATCGAGGTCGCCATCATTATCAAGGTCGCCATAGGCAGCACCATTTGAAAATGAAGGTTGCGTAAATCCCCATGCTTTTCCATGATCTGAGAATTTCAGATTCCCTTCATTGCGATATGCTTTGTTAATCAAAGCTTGTTTTGGCATTTTATTAATTACCGCATTCACTTCGTCTTTCTTTCCTGTCATCACCATTTTTTGCACGATATCGTTTGCAAAAAAATCGATGAAATCTTGATTTGTAAGATCTTTATTAATTCCATTACAGATATACAGGTCATTTAAGCCATCGTTATCCGCATCGAATAATAATCCACCCCAGCTCCAATCGGAAGCCGCTACACCGCTATAATAACAAGCGTCCAGAAATTTTCCATGCTTATTATTTACCTGTAAAGTGTTTTGTTGAAATTGATGGTAGAATCCAGATTTTTCTTTCAATCGATACACATCAATATTATCGAATGAAGAAGTAGTTTTTAATCGATAGTCATCATCCGCAAGCATATCCGTTGTAAAAATGTCAGGATAACCATCATTATTAATGTCCCCCATATCAGCGCCCATGGATGCCAGGCTTGTATGCTGCATCCAATTTTCTAATTCATCTTTGAATGTTCCATCTTTTTGATTGATATAGAGATAATCCCTTTCAAAAAAATCATTGGAAACATATACATCAGGATAATGGTCGCCATTCACATCTCCAATAGTTACACCGAGTCCAAAACTGATGAGGCTTCCGTGTATACCTGAGTTATGTGTAACCTCCACAAACTTGCCATTATCATTCCGAAGCAGGTGATCTCCACCTCCCTTTAAAAAATCTTTTACAGGCCAATTTTCGGCAGGTAAATCGCGTTGATTGGCATAGTTTAATGTATTAACTGGGATGGGGCTATTATTTACGATAAAACAATCCAGATCCCCGTCCATATCATAATCAAAAAAAGCAACTTGGGTGGTATAACCGTTATCTGCTAGTCCATATGCTTTTGCAGATTCCGTAAAGGTTTGGTCGTGATTATTGATGAAGAGTTGATTTTCTCTACTAACTCCATCATTGATATGACCAGAATTAGAAACAAAAATATCAAGCCATCCGTCGTTATTAATATCAACCATAACAACACCCGTACTCCATTGGTTTTTGTTTTTGAAACCAGCCTTTTCAGAGATATCATCAAATTTAAAATCGCCTTTGTTTAAGTACAATTTATTACTACCCATATTCGCAGTAAAAAAAACATCTGCTAATCCGTCGTTATTGATATCACCGATAGCTACTCCCCCTCCATTATAAAAATTACGGAATGTAAAAATGTTGAAGTCTTTTGTGTCAGTCACAGTATTTGAAAAATCAATACCTGTATTTTCCATCAACTGAAAAATCGGAGTGGAGTTGGTATCGGAAGTATGCTTGCAGGAAAACTGCATTGTTGCAATAAAAGCAAAAAAAATAACCTTAAAAATCGCGCGAGCTTTCATATATAAATAACAAAAAGGTCATTAAAATTAATGACCTTTTTGCATTCTTGTTTATTAATTAGAATTAATAGCCAGGATTTTGAGAAAGATTCGGGTTAACAGCTAGTGCTGCATTTGGAATCGGGAATAACAAGTATTTTGCGTCTGTTACAGGCTTAAGCGCATTTGCACTCAAGAAAGTACCAAAACGAATTTGATCTTGTCTTCTCCAACCATCCCAATGGAATTCTCTTTGTCTTTCGTTCAATAAACTAATAACACCACCAGCATCAGCAGCGTTCTGATCAGCATTCTTCAAAGTAACTGAAGTTGCAGCAGTTGCGCCACGTTTTGCACGTAATGAGTTTACTAAAGACAAAGCTGTTTTACCACCTTGAGCAGTACCACCTCTTGAAATAGCCTCTGCTTCCATCAATACAACATCAGAGTAACGGAAGAATACATAGTCGTTATCTGGTTGACCATCGTTGTTACCTTTGGTATCAACAACATATCTCCAATAACGAATACCAGTAACTTCTAAGTTGGTACCGCTTTCTTGTAAAGCTACTGCTCTAGTGAAAGACAAAGGAGCACCTTTTCTATCTTGAAGTGCAGCACCAGATACAAGATCATATTGTTGACCAACTAAGAAACCAGTTGTTGGAACTGCTTTCGGGTTAGGCCAAGCTCCATTAGGATCTGGGTATGCAACTCCTAAACGAGTATCAGTTGATTCGAATTTGTCATATACAGCAGCAAGGGTAGTGAAACCATTCCAACCTGATTTGTTCATGTTGTAGTGATTTGTTTTATACCAAGCAGCGCGTAAGTTACCACCTCTTGATCCACCAATGTTTTGGTTAGTAAAGATGTTCTCTTTACCAATTACATCATTGCTTGGAGCATAGTTATCCCAAACGTTAGCAGAGATAGAATACTTTGAAGCTAAACCTTCAGCAAGTGTAATAGCAGCGTTCATATCAGCAGCATCAAATGTAGGAGCGGCACGGTTACCGTAAGCACCTTTATTCAAATACATCTTCATCAACAATACATCAGCAGCGTCTTTGTTTGCTTTGTAAGCAGGACCACCAGCAGAAGGGCCAGCAGGTAAAGAAGCTTTGATAGCTGTTAATTCAGAGATAATGAAAGCAGCTGCTTCAGCACCTTTCAAAACTTTAGGAGCATTCAACAAGTTTTCACCTGCTTCACGGTAAGGAACCTGACCATACAGATCCAATACAGTATACATAGCAAAGGCACGTAAGAATCTAGCTTCAGCTGCTTGAGAAGCAGAAGGGCTAAAATTCAATGCATTAGTAGTATTAAATACAACTCCTAATAAGCTGTTGAATACATTACCTACTTGAGAATGGTCGGCATTCCAAGTATGTGCATGGATAACTCTCCAAACACCATTATCATCCCAGTCACCACCTCTAGTTGGAACTAAAGATTCATCAGAGCTGTTCTCTTCCAAAGAAGTAGCAACGTCTTGTGATTGGAATCCCTGCAATCCATCATAGCAGGCTTGTAAAAGTACCGACACGTCCGTACTTTTTAAAAGGATTGCTTGCGCTTGATCTGCAGTCAGTGAAGCGTTAAGTTTTTCGTCCAATTTAGTACAGGACATAAAACCAACACCCACAGTCAGCACCAGAGCAATCGCAGACTTTTTAATATGTTTCATAAATATCAATTTTATATTTTATTCTAAACGTTTAATACTATTAAATGGTTGTCTAACTTATAAACTAAAGTTAAGTCCAAAGTTGAAGCTCTTAGCAGAAGGATAAGGGATGTACTCGATACCTAAAGAAGGTACGCCACCGATATTCTTGTCTGTATTTACTTCTGGATCAAAACCACTATACTTAGTAATAATAAACAAGTTAGAAGCAGTTAAGAATAAACGAAGATTCTTGATAACACCTACATTACCTACGTTATAAGAAGCAGACAGGTTAGCCAATTTCAGGTAATCGCCTTTTTCTAAGTAACGAGTAGAAGTAGTGATAGGGTTAGCTAAGCTTTCTTTAATAGCACCGCCAATTAAAGAAGTAGCAACGTTTCTAGAACCTAAGTTTCCAATTGGAATTAAAGCGTTCAATGTGTTGTTATAGATATTGTGACCAGAAGCACCATTTAGGTTAGCAACAAAAGACCATTTTTTGTAAGTAAGGTCTGTGCTGATACCATATAATTGGTGTGGGTTAGGATCTCCAATGTAGTATAATGTGTTACCATTATCAGCAAATGTAGAGTTACCAGTTTGATCAAGACCTAAGAACTGCTTCATGTAGAATGCATTCAAAGGATGTCCGCTTTCTAAACGTTGAACAGATGCACCAGATAAACCCTGACCACTAATCGCACCAGTTAATACAGCTGGTCCATTGTAGTTTTCAAGTACGTTTGTCAGGAATGCAACGTTACCTGTTAAATTCCACTGAAGATCTTGCTTCTTAATGATAGCAAATCCTAATGATAATTCAACACCATTGTTCTTTACATTACCAGGTAAGTTAACCCAGTATTTTGTAGCAGGAGCAGGTTGAATCGCATCAAAGTTGAACAAGATATTAGTAGTATTTCTGTTGAAATAGTCGATGTTACCAAAGACTCTTCCACCAGCTAATTCAAAATCTAAACCTAAGTCAAATTGCTTCGTACTTTCCCATTTCAAATCTGGGTTAGCAACGTTTGAAAGAGCAATTGATTGCTGACCAAAAGAATATTGAGATTGAGCTGATCCTGGAGGGAATGAAGAGTTACCAGTAATACCATAAGAGGCTCTAACTTTCAAGCTGCTGAAAGCATGGTTACCCTGCATGAATTTCTCATTGTGGATATTCCAAGCAAATGCGCCTGAAGGGAAATAACCATATTTGTTATTAGAACCGAACTTAGAAGAACCATCGGCTCTAATTGTTCCAGTAACTAAGTAACGGTCTTTGTAGTTTAATACTAAACGACCGAAATAAGATTGTAATTCAGAAGTAGGATCATACCAAGAATAGATATTACGACCAGCTGAACCTGAGTTCTGCATAATGTTTGTAAAGTCAACATTATTTTGGTTAGTAAAGTCTTTACCTGTCATACCAGCACCTCTGTACACAAATTTCTGATACTCATAACCCACTAAAGCGTTTAAGTTTAAAGCACTAGAAATTTTCTTACGATAGTCTAAAGTATGTTGAATAACCTGAGAAGTTAATTCTGCATTAGAATAGTAACCGAATCCAGATCCTTCAATACCAGGAATGGTAATATAAGGTTGTTCGCTAGCTCTTCTAACACCAGTTTGGTTGTTTAAACTAAAGTTGAATTTGTAATCCAAATCAGCAGTTAATTTATAACCAACCCCTACTGTAGCAAAAATATTAGTGATATCAGCTTGATCATTGTAACCAGCAGACATTGCAAGTGGGTTTACAACAGACTCACCTGGAGTGATGTTGATAGAACCATCGGCTTTGTATAAAGCTTTGGTTGGATTCCACTGTAAAGCCATACCTACTAAGTTACCCTGGAAACCAGCGTCGTTAGTAACAGGTACACCCATTTCAGTGTTATGAGCAGCCAATATGTTGAAATCTAAAGAAAGCTTTTTGCTCTCTAAGAATTTGTACTGACCATTTAAGCCAATATTGTATTTTTTCAAATTTGATTTTAAGACAATACCATTCTGATCAGAATAACCTAAAGAGAAACGGTATTTACCATTTTCGTTACCACCACTGATTCCTAAGTTGTAGTTCTGTGTAGTACCTTTACGGAAGATAGCATCTTGTGCATCTACGCTTAAACCCTGATCTCCAGTGATACCATAAGAAGTTAATGCAGCTTTATAACCAGCAGCATCTAAAACACTATATTTCTTACGAACTGAAGAAGTACCAATAGAAGTAGAGAAGTCGATTTTTGTAGCACCGGCTTGACCTTTCTTAGTAGTAATCATTACAACACCATTTGCACCTCTAGATCCGTAAATCGCAGTTGCAGATGCATCTTTCAATACATCCATAGAAGCGATATCAGCAGGATTGTAGAAATACAATGGGTTAGCATCTGGAGTTTGACCGATACCAGAAGCACTCAATCCTGGACGAGCATTTCTGCCATCCAAAGGAATACCATCAATAACAAACAATGGAGAGTTACCAGAACGTACAGAACTATTACCGCGAATACGGATAGTAGATGCACCACCTGGCTGACCACTGTTATTAATAATTTGAACACCCGCAACTTTACCTTGAATCAATTGATCAGGTGCGTTGATCGGGCCTTGGTTAAAGTCTTTAGCTTTAATTGAAGTTACAGCTCCTGTAAGATCTTTTTTTCTTGAAGTACCATATCCAATAACAACAACTTCACCGATATTATCACTAGTAGCAGCCAGAGATACCTCGACAGAAGATTTGTTTTGAACATCTACATTCGTAGAACCATACCCAACAGAAGAAACTACCAAAGTAGTAGTTGAAGTAGGAACACTAATTTTAAAAGTTCCATCTGCTCCAGTTTGGGAGCCAAGTTTAGAACCTTTTACAACTATAGAGGCACCAGCCAATGCAGATCCGTCTTTGGCATCTGTGACTTTACCAGTAATAGTTTTGTTCTGAGCCTGCGAAAATAGCGACAGTACGCAGGCAAATAGACCCACGAGCGTGAGTCTGGCAAGCATCTTTACATTCATAAATAGCAGTTTAATAATTAACAAGCGTGTACAAAGTACACATTTTATCGGAAAAACAAAATAAACGTTAATTTTTTTGCTGCCAAGTAGGGCTAAGAGTCAAAAATCGTAGGTCAAGTACGAAATATATAAAATAATCAACTCGGCAAGCAACCAAATAACTTTTTATTTATTCTATCAGGACATGAAAATAGAGTTCCCGCTGCAAGAAATAGGCTTAAAAAAACCTTAATAAATGGCGCAATCGTTTGCGAAATGCTTTGTTGTTGAAATATCTTTCTGTTAAATCTTTTGCTGTTTGTTTTGTTACATTTTATTTTAAAATACTGAGGAAAAATTAAACAAATTCAATTCTCTTTCTTCAAACTTTCATTACATTAGATTATAATAGCATTTTTGATATGACGAATACTACGCTCAAAAAGATTTCAGAAGTTCTTGGGCTAAGTATATCTACGATCTCCAGGGCCTTAAAAAATCATCCTGATATTTCTGAAAAGACTAAGAAGAAAGTCGTAGAACTTGCTAAAGCTCTTGATTATGAACCCAATGCTAGTGCTATTCAATTAAGAACAAAGCATAGCAGAATTTTCGGCTTGATGGTTCCCAGCATTTCCAACTTCTTTTACGACAGTTTTATCAGTTCGGTCGAGGAAGAAAGTAGAAAAGAAGGATTCTCTTTAATTATTCTTCAATCAAGCGATGATATTGAAATTGAAAATGAAAATCTGAAGCTATGCAGACAAAACAGGGTTACTGGTTTGTTTGCTTGTTTAAGTTCAGGTACTAAAGATATCAGTGGTTTTTTAAAAATGAATGATCTGGATATTAAAACAATTTTCTTTGATATCGTACCTGAAATAGATGGTTTGAATAAAGTATGTATGGCCGACACGAGGGTTGGCGAAATTGCAGCTGAGGCAATTATAGAGGCCAATAAAAATCAAATACTTGCCCTTTTTGGAAATGCCAATTTATCGATCACAAAGAAAAGAGAATTTGCATTCTCTCAATATTTTAAAATAAAATCTCCTGCATCAAAATTATTGATAGAACATGCAACCGATATTGAAAATGCTACACAAATAGCATTGGCTCATTTAGAAAAGAATAGGTCTATTGATACCATTTTTTGTATGAGTGATGAGATCCTGATGGGTGTGATGAAAGCAATACAAAAATTAAAACTAAAAATACCCAATGACATTTCTGTAATAGCTATCAGTAATGGATTTATTCCCACACTTTTTTATCCTCAAATTACTTTTGTGGAAACCAGTGGATACAAATTAGGAAAACTTGCATTTAAACAAATGATGGCTACCCTTTCTGATGGTTTTGATAATGAACTTGAAACAACAGTGGATTCTAAATTGGTTAAAGGTGGATCTCTTTAATTGGGTTTGATGATTAATTTCTTTGAGGAATAAGTAGTTTCGGAATTCTTAATCGAGATCACACAAATTCCTCCAGCTGCAGTTTGGTAAGATGAAGAAATATCAAGTGGAATCTTATTCTCCCCTTTTTCGATTGAGATCGCTTTTGAAAATAAATTGATACCACTATACGCATCGGTTACCAAAAGATTTGCATCCATTACTTTATCAGAATTGAAAACACAATAAAATTTACCGTTGCTTGGATTTGGATATACGTTTATGGATTTTGATTTTAGAGACTCTAAATAATTCATTGATTCTTTAGTGAAAGAAATATCACTTAAAGATGTGTTTATATTAGTTATAGTGCCATTTGTACTTCCCATCGTAAACACGATTGAATTGATATCATTTGGATTGATCTTATCTTTTGTAGCTGTTGAAATAAAATCGTTCAGATCAACATGATAATCTTTGGCATCTGTTGAAATAGGAATATGTATTGTATACTGATCATCCCATTTATTAATGGAACTTTTTACCAGCGTAATGTTTAAAACTGAATTACCTGATGCAGTAAATTTAAATGTCTTAAAACCAGTTAAATCTTTAGAAATTCCCCCACCTCTTAATAATTTGTAGGCACTTATATAGGTGTTAGTAGACGCTTCCAAATGGATATTACGAAAAATAGGGTATTCATCAGTTACAACACGCTTAGGATCGTTCAATATTTCAAATTTGTTAACTACAGTATTTGCTGCTATATAATCTGTATTCCAAGCACCATCAGAAATAAATATTTCATCCACTAATGAATCATTTAAGTACATTTTAATGGTTGATTCGTACACATCAGATGCGGGTAATTTTATTATAGAATTGCTTGATGAACTATTTGTATAGGGAATATTTTTCTTTGTAACCAATACTGATTTTTCATTTGCATTTTCAAAAACAGTAAAGTAACCACTCACATTTGAGCCTGAATTTTGGAGATTCAATTTAATTTCACCGCCATCATTATTTGCACCCATGATATAGGTCTTAGGCAGAGTTTTAACTATATAAGGCTGCTCTAATGGAGCCATCGTAGATAGCTGTTCCAAGATCTTCTGAGCAATTTCTCCAAGAATATCAGTAGATACACCCCATACCTGGAAATTGTACATATCATCTTCTGTTACATAATCATTTTTCAACCAATTCGATTGTATGGTAAAACTGTTTCTTCCAGCTTTGGTTCCTGCAGAAAAACTAATGATATTCTCCTCATGTCCATCTTCATATTTCATATTGAATCGCAACATGTCAAATCCTAACAAATTAATCTTTTCAATATGCTGAATAATTGCACCTTTTAATCTATCACATACTGCTTTAGTATGGTCGTAAATTGCAGATTGAGTTCTTGTTGCAAATACAACGGCCTTGCAGGTTCCATTTAAGGTATAATCAGATGATGCAACGGCTTTTGCATTTGTGATGCTAACAATGTCTGAAGGGGTAGTGATGTATGGTGTGATAGCAGCATTTGAAAGCTGCTTAGGAAACAAATCCAATAAATTTATTTGTGCAGCGATGCCCGTAACATGCCTGGTAATTAATTCTTGCCTTAAAACCGGAAACTGTTGGTATGGTTTCATCACCAATTCACTATTGGTTGCAGCAGCAAATAATCTTTTTGCAACTGCGTTACCTAAGCTTTTACTTTCAAGACCACCCGTATTTCCAGAGTTTACATTTCCACAATCGCTTGCAGACATAGCACTAGTTACAGTTGTGGTGCCACACTTATTTGTTACAGTATAGCTAATAATAAAATTACCTTTTGCAACACCTGTTACAATTCCATTATTGTTGATAGAACCTATATTGTTTGCATTTGTGGACCATACTCCATTTTCAGTAACAGAGCTTAATGTTGTTTTTAAACCAATACAAACAGTGTTATTTCCAGTGATCGCATTTACAGTAGGTTTTTTACAGCCCTTTTCTTCAGCATCAGCATCAAAATTGGCTAAATGATTCTCTCCCTCTTCTTGCTCATATGAGATACCAATGATCTGTCCTTCAATATCAGCTTTATTTTTCTTTTTGTGTATATCAGCATCCGGCGCAAATACAGTGCCCTCTATAGAATTTGATCCTTCAATATTTAAAGTAGTGGTATGGTGAAAATTATACAAAATATATGGGCATTCATTAATGCCAATACCAGTATGTTTCCAAACCTGCCAATTGAATATATCTTTTGCATCTACATTAATTACCAAGACATGATTGGCATCGGGCCTATTATTACATGTGAATTCAGCAATGCTATTTAAATCATTACCACTGATG
>JBAXXT010000037.1:0-31726 GCA_037127755.1 Bacteroidota bacterium | reverse complement strand
CCACTTTCAACTTTCAGCTTTCCACTTTCAACTTTTCACTTTCAACATTTCACTTTCCACTTTTTACTTTTTACTTTTTACTTTTTACTTTTTACTTTTAAAATATTTACACATAGAAGTAAGCCCACACTCTTCACATTTTGGTGAGCGTGCAACGCATGTATATCTTCCATGGAGAATTAGCCAATGGTGTGTACGATGCACTATTTCTTCGGGAATATTTTTGATTAGTTGTTTCTCAGCTTCTAAAACAGTTTTTGCATTCGTAGTTAAACCCAATCTAGCAGACACCCGAAATACATGCGTATCCACCGCCATATTTGGCTGCTTATCAATGACACTGGTAATTACATTTGCTGTTTTTCTGCCTACCCCTGGAAGTTTTACTAACTCATCTACAGTCATTGGCACATCGCCATTAAAATCGGACATGAGCATAGTTGCCATACCAATGAGATGCTTCGTTTTATTATTGGGATAGGAAATACTTTTGATAATGGGAAAGAGATCTTCAAAACTAGCTTCGGCCATTTTATCTGGCGTTGGATATTTTCGAAAAATATTCGGGGTAGTAAGATTCACTCTTTTATCCGTGCATTGTGCGGATAAAATAACTGCAACCAATAATTGGAAAGGATTATCGTATACCAATTCTGTTTCAGCAATCGGAATTTGCTCTTCGAAATAGGCAATAGCTTGCTGATATCTTTCTTTCTTTGTCATTCTGAGGTAATAAAGATAGCACGCTGATTGCACAGATAAGGCAGATTTTCGCAGATTAGTATCTGTGTAAATCTGCCTTATCAGCGTTATCTGCGTGCCATAAAAGTTTTGAATTTGAAACTTCCTGTGTTTAATCAGGTTTCTTATGCGAAGCAGCATATTTTAAAATCGCTTGCACAGATTCTGCGCTGGGAGATTCTAATTTCAATCGCTCTAAATGCTTCATGCTAAACTGTAACAACTCAAGCTGTTCTTTGATAGTTGGATCTTCCACCATCGCTTTTTCAATTGCTGCAACCACTGCGGGCGAAGCTTCGTTATACAAATAACTCATCAATTCCTCCTCTTTGATTTTTTTCATAATATGACATTACTCTAAGAGGATACGGTTCCTTTAAAACGGCGATAGTTGTTGAATATTGCCACTAAAACCGATTTCCCTTAGGAAATATTAAAAAAAATGAACGAACGTAAAAGGGGTATTATTATTTTGTTATTACCGTAGAATCTTCAATAGTGAAAATATCTTCACCGTCTTTCTTCATCAAATAACGCTCTCGGGCGAACTTTTCAAGTGCTGCTGGGTTAGTCTGCAAGTCCGTCAATGTCTTACGCGCTTTATCAATTTCGGTTTGGTAATAACGCTTCTTCAATTCTAATTTTTCTAGCTCTGCTTTTCTTTCTTGCTGTTGAAAAAAATCGCGCTGATCAATAAATAACATCCATACCAAAAAAAATGCGCCAGCTATCAGGTATTTGCTTGTCAGTATTTTTGTTATTTTCTGCATCATATAAAAAGGTTGACAACCCGGTTTTAAAATTAATACAATCTCAAACTAACCGGGTTGTCAACTTATAAACAACTGTTTATTTAGTACCAAACTTGATCTTTCCATTAGGATAAATCCCTGTATTTCCTAATTCTTCTTCAATACGGATCAACTGATTGTATTTTGCAATCCTGTCGGTACGAGATGCAGAACCAGTTTTGATCTGTCCACAGTTTAACGCTACTGCTAAGTCTGCAATAGTAGTATCTTCTGTTTCACCACTCCTATGACTCATGATGGTATTGTATCCATTGTTTTGTGCCAATGTAACCGCATTGATAGTTTCTGTAACAGAACCAATCTGATTTACTTTCACCAACAAACCGTTTGCGATTTTTTTGTCGATTCCTTCTTGCAAACGTAAAACGTTGGTCACAAACAAATCGTCACCTACTAACTGACACTTACTACCCACAGCTTCTGTTAAAGCCTTCCAACCATTCCAATCATCTTCTGCCATTCCGTCTTCGATAGAAGCAATAGGATATTGGTTAACCCAGCTTTCCCAGAATTTAACCAATTCATCGCTACCCATTTCTTTTCCAGAACTCTTATGGAAAACATACTTATTTAATTTACCATTCCAAAGTTCAGAATTGGCTGCATCCATTGCAATTACAATCTCAGAACCTGTTTTATATCCTGCTTGAGTAATAGCTTCTAAAACTGTTTCAATAGCTTCTTCATTACTTTGAATGTTTGGAGCAAATCCACCTTCATCACCTACGTTAGTGCTATATCCTTTTTTCTTCAATACACTTTTCAATACGTGGAAAATTTCAACACCCCAACGTAAACCTTCACTAAAAGAAGGTGCGCCGATTGGCATGACCATAAATTCCTGAAAATCGATTTTGTTATCTGCGTGAGCACCACCATTCAAGATATTCATCATTGGAATAGGCAATGTTTTTGCATTAGTTCCACCAATATATCTATAAAGAGGTAAGCCAGCTTCTTCAGCAGCAGCTTTTGCTACAGCCATACTAACAGCCAAAATTGCATTAGCACCTAATTTTCCTTTGTTAGGAGTGCCATCTAAATCGATCATTACCTGATCGATAGCTGCTTGTTGTGAAACATCATATCCAATTAATTGCTCCGCAATAATATCATTAACATTTGCAACTGCCTTTAATACACCTTTACCACCATAAACAGCTTTATCTTCATCTCTTAACTCAACTGCTTCATGTATTCCAGTACTAGCTCCACTTGGAACAGATGCACGACCCTGCGCGCCATCATCGGTTAACACTTCTACTTCAACTGTTGGATTACCACGACTATCTAAAATTTGACGGGCATGTACTTCTACAATGTAACTCATGATTACTTGATTATTTTAATGATAGATTAAATTCAGACTGCAATTTAAGCATTAGTCAGCTTTTTTGCCTTGAAATCATTGATGGAACCAATAGTTTTACGTAATAATAACTCAGTGAAGCCCTTTTCGAGATAATTTTCGAGTTTTCCTAACAACTGGTAGCCTCTGTTCTCGTATAATTTAAGAGCGTTTTCGTTAAAGTCTGATACACAGATAAAAGCATTGGGACTAACCTCAAAGATCCTTTTTTCTACAAAATCCATCATCTGATTACCAATTCCCATTCCTCTACATGATTCTGAGACTGCAAGTATTTGAATATATCCCACAAATGCTCCTGCCATTTTGATCACTACAAATCCTAAACGTTCTTTCCCTAACCTTGCCATATAAGCTTCCATCCCACCTTCAGTAACGCGCATCAAAGCCTGACCATCTTCGAAACTTCTTTTTAAACTGATCCAGGGTTCTGAACCTGCCATTAAAGCAGCACACCAATTTTGATCTTCTGAATCTGTGATTCTGGTAATGCTGATAACTGCTGATGGTTCCATAAAAAATTAACTATTTTGTAAGTTCTCTAAAAACATCTTCCAGGCTATTGCTTTCTGTTTGTAGAGAAATGATATTCAAATTATTGGCAATGGTTAATTCTAACAATTGCTTGCGCACAACATCGGGATCTTTGGTGGCAATTAGGAAATCATTTTCTGACATTCTATTTACAGATACAACAGCAGAAAGTTGTTGCATCAATTCTATATCCACTTTCTCTTGAAAACTTACACGCACTTGAAACTGATCGCTTTTCTTTTTTTGTAGATTTTTCAATTGATCATCTGCAACAATTTGTCCTTTATGAATGATAATCACCCGGTCGCAAATTGCCTCAACCTCCTGCAGTATATGGGAAGAGAATAATACCGTTTTATTTTTACCCTGGGCCTTAATAACGTTTCTGATCTCAATGATCTGATTAGGATCCAATCCACTGGTAGGTTCATCCAATATCAATACTTCCGGATCGTGTATCAATGCCGCAGCTAAGCCTACACGCTGCTTATACCCTTTTGACAATTGACTGATTTTCTTTTTGGATTCGATTGTTAACCCCGTTAAAACGATCACATCTTCAACAGCTTTTTTCTTATCCTTAATTTCGTGAACACCTGCAATAAATTCAAGGTACTCTCGAACATACATATCCAGATAAAGTGGATTTGCTTCAGGCAGATACCCGATTTTTTTCTTCACAAAAACAGGATCAATGCTCACATCTGTGCCACAAACTATTGCCTTCCCAGCATCAGAAGTTATATACCCAGTGATCATTTTCATTGTTGTACTTTTTCCGGCTCCGTTAGGACCTAAAAAGCCCACAACCTCCCCTTTATTTATACTAAACGAAATATTGTTCACTGCTTTTTGAGCGCCATAATTTTTTTGTAAGCCTTCAACAACAATGCTCATATCAAGGGTTTAAAACAAATGTACTATTTGCAAGTTCCGCTTCAGGTTAATGCTTTGATAAGTTTTCTTTCAGTGTAGGCTCTCGTAGTTGTAATGGTTTTCTTTTCTTTCGCTCACGCATATTCATCATCTCAACAGCAAACGAGAAAGCCATTGCAAAATAAACGTAGTTCTTCAATTGCAGATCATGCAACCTTTCACTTCCCCAACCTTCTACAATTAAAACAAAACCAATCATTACCAAAAACGACAATGCCAGCATTTTGATCGTTGGATGATTATGGATATACCTAGCTATGGCCGGACTAAATAAAAACATCACCACCATGGCAATTACCACTGCTGCAATCATAATTTCAACATGCTTAGCGGTTCCTCCTGCAGTAATGATACTATCGAAACTAAACACCATATCAATGAGTAAAATTTCTATGAGTGCCTTACCAAAACTCAAAGGCACCGTTAATATTCCATCGGCTGCATCTGCCTCACCTTCTAGTTTATAGTGTATTTCTTTTACTGTTTTGAAGATTAAAAACAAACCACCTCCTAGCATTACAAGACTAGACAAATCAAATCCTTTGTCAAATATGGTAAATAAATGTTTGCCTTTTTGAGTGAGGAGCCATGTTAAGCCAAACAAAAGAATACTACGCACAATAATGCCCATGACCATCCATGAGAACCTTGCTCTTTTATGATCTTTTTCGGGCAGCCGATTGATGATAATGGATACAAAAATCACATTATCAATTCCCAAAACTATTTCGAGAATAACTAATACAAAAAAGCTAACTAAACTATCAATAGTAAAAAGATACTCCATGCAATTTTTATTTGAATTGCAAATATAGGTTAGCCGGAGATAGTAAATAAGCTTATGAGCGCATAAGGTTTAATGAATTTCCGCTCCACTCGGGGAATAAGATTCTATTATTGCTGATCTTTAAATGATGATTGGCCACGCCACTAAATACAGATCTAAAATCTGTGGTGACAGGAAGGTCTCTTCCATCTTCCAAATCTTCTTTAGCTAAGGATTTGATATTTTGATATACAGCACCTCCTTTTACATCATTCCCCAAAACAAATAGGCAACTTGCTCTTCCATGATCGGTTCCGCCTGTTCCATTTTGATGAGCGGTTCTTCCAAATTCTGTCATTGTCATCACAGTAACATCATCCTGATAAGCAGCAAGGTCATTCCAAAATGCGGTAATGCAATCACTAAAATCTTTCAGGTTACGAGCCAATGCACCATTTGTAGTGCCCTGATTTACATGCGTATCCCATCCACCACTTTCCGCAAATCCAATTTCAAGACCCACTTCCATTTTTATTAGAATAGCTATTTGTTTTAGAGCGTTTCCTAAAGCCGAATTAGGATACTTTACATCTTTCACTGGCTGATAATTTCTAATATTGTTTACATTCAACATCTTCATTGCATCGAAACTTTCCTTTCCTGTTTTATTCAACAAACTGCTCGATGTTTGATCATATAATTCCTCAAAACTTTTGGCAACCAAATTGCCCGCACCTGGTGTTGTTTTCATTTGAATAGCAAAATCTTGCAAATTACTAATGGCAAGAGATTCATTGTCGCCATACATGCTTCTTGGCAAAGCACTCGTTAAACTAACAGAACGAAATGGTGTTGCGTCATGACCCATTAAGCCTGCCACACGATTGAGCCAACCGCTGGAAGTGCCTTTATTAAAAGGAGTTCCAGCCTCCATATAATCTTGTGCGTCGAAATGACTTCTTGTATTATTCGGACTTCCCACACCATGAACTATTGCTAAACGATTCTCTTTAAAAAATGGTTGAAATGCCGCGAGAGAAGGATGCAATCCAAATTTCCCATCAAGATCGAACAAAGCACCTTCTTTTTCAGATGGACTCATAAATAAACTTGGGCGCAATGTTTTTAAAGCAGGATCTGCATAGGGGCTTACAGCCATTAATCCATCCATGGCTCCTCTTTGAAAAATACAGACCATGACTTTATTTTTCTTGTAAGGTGTCCATAATTTATTACTACCAGCTGCTTGCGCAATAAAGTTAGGAAGCCCCCCAATGCCTGATGCGAATAATGCTAATGCGCCAGATTTCATAAATGCTCTACGATTAACCATACTAGTATTTTTATTTTCTTTGAAATTCAGGTGAACCAATAATAACACCAGTAACTTGTGCCACTGTGGTATTGTTTCCAGGTAAAGTAGATGTAGTGAATGGTTTGTTTTTTTTGCTTAGCATGGCTTTTTCTTGTTTCTGTTCTGCCTTCGCCGGAAGCATCATATCTGATTCGGGTTCGGGATTCTGAAGTGGCGTACTGGTAGCAGCAGCATCAATTTTATCACCCACTTTATTATCATTGATTAGAGCTGTCAAACGTTTAATATTCGAGTCTTGGTTTCTTTCAGGAAGTAAAATCTGACTATAAATTTTAAGTGCATCTTCGGCGCTCTCGGGTTCATGGTTTTGATTTAATGCTAATAGATCGAGGCTTACACCTGGAATTTTCCCAGTGGCAAATGCCAATCCAAAATTCATCCTATTTAAAAGTGATCCAGTATTGATCCAATAACCTGCACGATCAGGAAAACCAGTGGGGGCTTGATAAAAATAAAAACGCTGGCCCATTTTACTGCACCAATTAAAAATTTGCATCGGCATTTTTACATCCGCATTAGTAGCTCGGATTGTGCTGATTGCTAATTCAAAAGGAGATTTTATTTTTTCTCTCAAAGCATCTTCTTTCCAGAATTCCTCACTATTTACCATTGTTATTAATACCTCTTTGATATTGCCATGATGTTTTAAATAAGTATCAGACATTTTATTCAATAACGCTTGTGAAGGTTGATCGCTTACAAACCTGACTGCTATTTTTTTACAAATAAATTTTGCGGTATTGGGTAGACTGCTCAACATTTCTAATACTTCAACACCTTCTTGATACCCACCTCTAGCTGGAAATGATTTACCGAGAATGGATTTAACACTGTCATCGTGTTTATCTGCTCGATATAAAAAATCTCCTTCCGCAATAAATCCATTCTTCTCCATTCTTTGAGCACCCATTTTATCCATGATATTTTTTCCAATCCCATCTTTTAATAATGGTGTTACTGACCAACCCGTTAAAGCACGAGCTACCTCAGTTACGTCCTTCTGTGTATATCCACCGTCAACACCAAGTGTATGTAATTCCATCACTTCCCTGGCATAGTTTTCATTCAACCCCTGCACTTTTCGTGCGCTTAATGCTTGTTGTATAAAACCATTTGCAGCACTATTGCTATTTTCTGCCATTTGTGCATTGATTTTCGCTTCGATTTTTTTCTGTGCCTGTATTCGCCTTGGCCTCTTCGATAAATCATTATTATTACTAACACTAGAAGCATTGTCTAAGTATTCCAACATCGCAGGATGCTTGGCTGTAGCTAGTAAAATTGTTTTAAAATCTCCAAACACATTCGGTCTAATAGCGTCACGCTCGTAGGTAAGAATGAATTGCTGACACTGAGGTTTAGTAAGTGAAACATTAAAGTGATTAAACCAGAAATCAGTCATTACTTCCTGTAACTGATTATTACTATAAGCAGCACGTATGATTTTTTGATTAATGAGTTGTGTTTGTAATTCTATAAAGGGTTTCAATCCCTCTTTATCCATGATAACCTTGATCTGATCACGATATTCTTTCTTATCGGGAGATAATGTTGAATCCTTGGAAATAAGTTTATTCTTTACTAAAATTTTGATTAATTGACCTGGTGTTAGATAGGTATTGGCGATGGTTTCATTGCTTAAACCCAAAGCATCCATTCCTTGCAAGCGTCTGGCAACCGAACTATCAGGCAATGATGCAGCAAGCTGTTGATCTAACCAGTTTTCAAGTCCTAATTGCAGGACCTCATCTACTTCACCAGGTTTGGCACCAAAGCTAAATCTGCTCAACAAATGAGCAGCAGCCTGACGTTCCGTTAATCCTGCTTTCTTATACGGTAGTTTGATGTGATAATGCTCCGTACTTTGTTTACTTTGAGTAAAAGCAAACAATATAGTAAAGCCAGCCCCTACCGTAAAAGTCTTGGCCATTCTTTTCAATTTCATAGACTCACTTTGTAGTTGGATACCATTGGAACAAACAAGTTTAATCCAAGATCAAAAAACAAAACAGTTTTAACAGTCTATTTATTTTCTTGCTACACGATATAATATAGTCCCCATTGCTGCAAAAAAGCAGGTCCCCATAATAAAATAACCGCCTTTTGAGATGCTTTCCACTATGGAATGTTCCATACTGATGGCGTTCAAAAACTTTTCTCCGCCATCAGATCCGGATATAAAGGCAATGATAACTCCTGCAACAGCACCTCCCGCTACCAAACCTGTAGCAAACAAATTTCCCTTACCCAATTCTTCTTCCTCAGCAGATTTCTGTTCTCCTTCTTTTTTCTGCTTTCCCTCTACAATGCCGCGAATAGCTCCCCCAATGAAAATTGGCAAAGTAGTGGCTAAAGGCAAATAAGCACCTACCGCAAAGCTTAGAGATTTAATGCCACATAATTCCATTGTGATGGCAAGAAATACACCTGCAAATACATACTGCCAATCCAGGTTTTGTGATAAAATTCCTTTGATCAAAGTAGCCATCAATGTGGCCTGCGGAGCCGGATATTTTTCAGTTCCAATGGCATGGTGTATGCCCTGACTCAACATTTCAGTAGAAGGTTTATCTAAAAATTTAACCGTAATTCCAATCACTATGGAAGAAACAATAGCCCCCACAAATAAAGCGATCTGTTGATTACGCGGCGTTGCTCCTACGATATAACCACTTTTTAAATCTTGTGAAGTACCCCCGGCGTTTGCTGCAGCTATACAAATCATTCCACCTACTACTAAAACAAGAGGTTCATAATTTTGTCCCGTCCAACCCACACTCAAAAAAATCAAACTGGTTCCCATCACAGTTGCAATGGTCATCCCACTAATCGGGTTATTAGAAGATCCTATTAAACCAACTATTCGAGAAGAAACGGTTACAAACAAAGCTCCAAATACAATCACTAAAACACCAATCAATAATTTTTGAATAATACTATCTCCCGGTACCTGGGGTAAAACAGTAATCAATAAAATCAATCCCAAACTACCCCAACCCACCCATTTTAAACTTAAATCTTTTTCAGTTCTTAATATGGAAGGCGCACCTGCTACATTATCAGTTTTTAACGAGGCTATACTTCCTTTTACTGATTTTACAATCGTTGGAATTGTTTTGATCAATGTGATGATACCTCCCGCAGCAACAGTGCCAGCACCAATTTGGCGGATAAATGCATAATAAACTGCAGCAGAATAGTCTGCGAACTGATGGGTAATCGGATTCCAAGATCCTTTCCCTCCGGCTTTAGTGATATCTGCGAGATAACCCAATTTTACTAATTGAATGGCAATCACATCGGGAGGTACTAATGAAGACATGAGTGGAATAAAAACAAGCCAGCTTAAAACACCACCCGCTACTAAAACACCCCCAATTTTAGGACCAATGATATAACCTACACCCATATACTCAGGTGTAATTTCTCCACTTACTTTTGCCGATGGAAAAAACTTATTGGCTTGTGCTGTGGCATAATAAGGTGTTTCAGAAATAATGTGTAATACTTTTTGCAACAAGGCATAAACAAAAGCTACACCCAAACCCCAAAAAGCCGTCTTTGCAAAATCGCCCCCTTTTTCTCCGGCTTTTAACACATCTCCACAAGCAGTACCTTCTGGATAAGGAAGGTTATCATGTTCATTAACGATCAGCGCTTTTCTCAATGGAATCATTAATAAAGTTCCTAACAATCCACCCACTATGGCTAGAATTAATATAGTTAGATAATTAAAATACTGGGCGCTATCTGGAGAGGACAAGAATAAAAATCCAGGTAATGTAAATGCCACACCAGCAGCTATACTTTCACCAGCTGAACCAGTGGTTTGAATAATATTATTTTCAAGAATCGTTGTTTTTAAGTACTTCCTACCCAGTGTTATAGCTATAACAGCAATGGGTATAGAGGCAGATACGGTTAGCCCGGCTTTTAAGGCGAGATAGACGGTTGCAGCCCCAAAAATTACACCAAACAAACTGCCCACTAAAATGGATTTTACTGTCAATTCTTTCATCTGATCTTCAGGTGCCACAAATGGCTTGAAAGATTTTTTTGTTTCAGACATATTATTATTTTAATGTGATTGGATTGGGATTGGATGAATGCAAGTAATACTTGATTTTCCAATATCTTTAAAAATCCAAAATACAACTTATGAGTGAAATTCTAAGCGAAGTCAAGAAAACAGGTATGCCAAACGCGGTTCCTTATATCATTGGAAATGAGGCAGCTGAGCGATTCAGCTTCTATGGCATCCGTTCCATTATGAGTACTTTTCTGGTTGCGCAGTTCTTTAACCCATCCATGAACCCTTTAATGCAGGAAGTGGCGGAGGCAAAGTCGAACGAAATGGTGCACCTTTTCGTAACCCTGGCCTATTTTATGCCCTTGGTAGGCGGAATACTGGCCGACTGGTTTTTTGGCAAATACAAAGTAATCTTATATGTATCAATTTTATATGCTATAGGTAATTTACTATTGGCTTTATCTACACATAATATTGGATTATTCTCAGTAGGTCTAATAGTAATTGCAGCAGCGGCAGGCGGCATCAAATCATGTGTATCTGCAAATGTGGGCGACCAGTTTGATAAATCCAATGAACACCTGATGTCAAAAATGTATGGCTGGTTTTATTTTACCATCAATACCGGCTCCATTGTTTCTACCCTTTTAATTCCGATCATCTATAATAAATATGGGGCTGAACTAGCTTTTGGAATTCCAGGAGTACTAATGTGCGCAGCCACCATTATTTTCTGGTTAGGTCGAAAAAAATATGTCCGTGTAAAACCATCGGGACCTAAAAGAGAGAACTTTATGGTGATTAGTTTCTACGCCATTATACAATTATTCAAGAAAAAAGATGACCGCCCTTTTTGGGAAAGATTAGGCAAAGAACAAAATTTTTCAGCTAAATCAATTGATGGCGTTCAGGCAGTATACCGTATTCTGATGATTTTTGCTTTCACCCCTATTTTCTGGGCACTATGGGATCAAAACCTTGCCGAATGGGTACTTCAGGCTAAAAAATTAGACCTAAATATATTTGGATACACCCTTTTTGCAGAGCAGATACAAACTTTTAATCCCATTTTTTTGGTGAGTATGATTCCTGTAATGACATACGGTGTTTTTCCTCTCGTAGAAAAAATGGGCATTACGCCAACACCATTAAAAAAAATTGGAGCTGGGCTTTTTTTAACGGGGGTAACTTTTGTGATCATTGCACTATTACAAGAAAAAATTGATCACGGTGGTCATCCAAGCGTTTGGTGGCAAATTTTAGCTTATTTGATATTAGCCATCGCAGAAATTCTTGTCTCAATAACTTGCTTAGAATATGCATATACCCATTCGCCTAAATCAATGAAAAGCACTATGAGTGCCTTATACTTATTAGGAATTTCTGTGGGTAATTATTTCGATAGCTTAGTGAATAAAAGTATTGCCAATAAAGGATTCTTCGGACAATTCACAGGTGCTAAATACTATTGGCTCTTCATTGGCATTATCACCGTATTTTTTGTGATCTACCTATTTGTAGCCAAGAGATTACCTGAAAAAAGTTATGTAGGATTAGAAGATCCTGAAGTAGAAACGGTTTAACCTGACCTTTTTTTCTGGCCGGCCTGGTACTTTAAAGGATTATTTTTCTCTTTAAAGCATTAGGTCGGCTTTTTTGTGGATACTGCAGTATTTTCGCAGCAATTCTACAAACATGAATATATTACTTTTAGGATCTGGAGGAAGGGAACATGCATTGGCTTGGAAAATGAGTCAGAGTCATCATTGTGATTTATTATTCATAGCACCGGGAAATGCTGGCACTGCTGCTTTTGGCAAGAATATGCCATTTGGCGTGAACGATTTTGAAGCTATTAAGAAATGCTGTATCCTGGAAAAGATCGGCATGTTGGTAGTAGGCCCCGAAGACCCCTTGGTATATGGCATTTACGACTTTTTTCAAAACGACCCCAGTTTACAGCATATCACTGTAGTAGGCCCGTCAAAAGCTGCAGCTCAATTAGAGGGCAGTAAGGCTTTTAGTAAAAAATTCATGGAACGTCAGGGTATTCCTACTGCAGCTTATGCCGAGTTTACAGAAGAGAATTTTGAAGAAGGGAAAAAATATATTTCAAAACATACGGTTCCTGTTGTTTTAAAAGCAGATGGATTAGCCGCTGGCAAGGGTGTGATTATCGCTCAAACTACAGCGGAGGCCCTGCAGAGTTTTGAAGAGATGATCTTGGGCAAACAATTTGGTGAAGCTAGTCGCAAAGTGGTAGTGGAAGCCTTTTTAACTGGGATTGAAGTAAGCGTTTTTATACTCACCGATGGAATAGATTATCAGATAATCGGACATGCTAAAGACTATAAAAGGATTGGTGAAGGTGATACAGGATTGAATACCGGCGGTATGGGTTGTGTGAGCCCTGTTCCTTTTATGGATGAGGTCTTTATGCAAAAAGTAACCGAAAGAATTATTGAACCAACTGTGAGGGGATTATCCAGAGAAAATCTTGTGTATCATGGTTTTATTTTCTTTGGATTGATGAATATGGACGGGGAGCCTTGGGTAATTGAATACAATTGCAGACTGGGTGATCCGGAAACAGAAGTGGTTTTACCCAGACTTCAGACCGATTTAGTGAGCCTATTCGCAGCAATGGACAATGGAACATTGGCTGATGTGAATATAAATTTTGATGAAAGAAGCTGCGCCACCATCATGGCGGTGAGTGGTGGATACCCAGGTGATTATGAAAAAAATAAAATCATCCATGGCCTTGAAACCCTTACTAATAAAGACTCTCTCGTATTTCATGCGGGTACAAAAATCGCCGAAAATGGCGTTTTAACAAATGGTGGCAGGGTTTTAGCTATAAGTTCTTACGGTGATACAATAAATGAGGCTGTTTTTAAATCCAAAATATCAATGGATCAAATTAGCTTCGAGGGCATGTATTTTAGAAGAGATATCGGGTATGAATTTCAGTAATTTTGAGTTGCAATCTAATTCTGTTGAAAATATCCCCAAAGCCTTGACAAATCAGTGATGATGCCTTTGTTAGTTTCATTTATTTAAGACACCTTTGCAGGCATTCATTCACACATTCGAACTATTTATATAAAATGGGATTGTTTAGTTTTTTTACTCAAGAAATTGCAATTGACCTTGGTACAGCAAATACGCTGATCATTCATAATGATGAAGTGGTCGTTAACGAACCATCGATAATTGCTTTAAACCGCAATAATCCAAAAGAAGTTTTGGCTGTTGGTAAGCGCGCATTAATGATGCACGAAAAAACCCACGAAAGTATTCGTACCGTAAGACCTTTGAAAGACGGTGTAATTGCCGACTTTAATGCGGCGGAATTGATGATCAGGGAACTGATCAAAATGATTTATCCCAAAAAGCCTTTATTTCCTCCAAGCTGGAGAATGGTAATTTGTATCCCATCATCCATTACAGAAGTAGAAAAACGTGCCGTAAGAGATAGTGCAGAACAAGCCGGAGCAAAAGAAGTATACATGATTCACGAACCTATGGCTGCTGCTTTGGGAATTGGAATCGATGTTGAAGAACCAGTTGGAAATATGATCATCGATATAGGTGGTGGAACTACCGGCATCACCGTAATTGCTTTGGCGGGTATTGTTTGCGACCAAAGTATTCGTATTGCAGGAGATGAATTTACGGCCGATATTATGGAAGCTTTACGTCGTTACCACAGTTTATTAATTGGTGAGCGTACTGCCGAACAAATTAAAATCACAGTTGGTGCAGCGATGAAGGATTTAGATAATCCTCCAGATGATATGCCAGTGAATGGTCGCGATTTGGTTACTGGTATCCCTAAACAAATTATGGTTAGCTATCAAGAGATTGCTGAAGCACTCGATAAAAGTATTTTCAAAATCGAAGAAGCTATTCTCAAGGCTTTAGAAACTACTCCGCCTGAATTAGCATCTGATATTTATCGCAGAGGTCTGTACCTAACTGGTGGCGGTGCTTTGTTGCGCGGACTAGACAAACGACTCAGTGCAAAAATTAAATTACCTGTTCATATTGCAGATGATCCATTGAAAAGTGTGGTACGCGGTACAGGCTTAGCCCTGAGAAATTACCAGCGTTTCCCATTCATCATGAGATAATACGAGCGATATAAATTTACAGGATACATTATTTTGCGGATCCTGCATAACTAAATCGTATCAGCTGAAAGAATTACTGTCTTGAAAAATATTTTTATTTTTATACAACGCAATTTTACTTTCATCAGTTTTCTGGTGTTGGAAATTGCGTGTATTATTTTACTGAATAATAGCAGCAAAACGCACCAAGTATTTTTTACTTCCGCTTCAAATGAGATTACTGGACGATTCGATAAACAATATAATAACTGGCGCTACTATTTTAGTCTAAAAGAAACCAATGATCAGTTGGTAACTGAAAATGCGAGACTTCGTAACTTATTGCCCTTGAATTTTCAGGCAATGGATACTTCCAAAATAACATTACTGGATTCTACCCTAAGAGATAGCCTAGGCAAAATGCGAAAGTATACTGTCTTTCCGGCTAAGGTAATTGGGAATACAATAACACTACAAGCAAATTTCCTTACCCTTGAAAGGGGAAGTTTACAAGGTGTAAAAAAAGGTATGGCAGTGATTAGCACTGCTGGAATTGTTGGAGTAGTAGTTGCTGTTAGTGAAAACAATGCAAGAGTGATGAGCTTACTACATCGTAATAGCCGTGTAAGTGCCATGCTGAAAAAGGATAATATTTCAGGCAGCATTGAATGGGATGGCGTAAACCCCAACTATCTTTTATTAAAAAACATTCCTAAAAGTGCAAAAGTTGCCATGGGGGACAGTGTGCTTACCAGTACCTATTCTGCCAACTTCCCTTCTCATTTATTGATTGGAACAGTGAATAGTATTGTGGCAGATCCTTCGAGTAATTTTTATACCCTGAAAGTAAAAACAGCAACCAACTTTTTCTCTATTCAATACGTTTATTTAGTAGAAAATCTGAGATATACAGAACAAGTAAATATTGAAGTAACACCAGAAAAAAAATAATGAGCGACTATATCAAAAATATCATCCGATTCATTTTGTTCATTTTCTTTCAAGTGTTTATCCTGAATGAAGTGCCGCCTTTGCACCAGTTTATAGTTCCTTATATCTACTTTTTGTTTATTCTTTGGCTCCCTTTCAATATCAATCGATTTTTCTTGCTCATTATTGCATTTGCATTTGGCACCACACTGGATTATTTTACCGGCACAGGAGGCTTGCATGCTGCACCTTGTATATTAATCGCTTATTTACGCCCTTTCTTATTGAACTTATTAATCCCTCAGGATACTACTGAGAATAGTAATATCGAACCAAGTATCAAAAGTATGGGCTGGGCTCCTTATAGTTTATACATTGTGATACTCACATTCTTACATCACTTTTTATTGGTGCTGATTGAGTGGTTACAATTTGGAAACTTTGTTTATTTTATTGGAAAAGTGGCCGGCACTACTGCTATTAGTTTATTACTCATTTTCATTGCTGAAATGTTGTTTTTCCGGAAAGGCAAATTTCGCTCGAACTCTGTTTAATAATTTATAGTATCAACATGTATGCATAACTTTTTTTATAGAATTGACGCAGCATCATTTACGAATCAGCAACTTTGTATTGATTCCTTTTTTTTAGCATTCATCTCATTACAAAAGAACTATGTCTGTATTTAATCAAAGCAGAAGCCGGGTAGTACAAATCATTTTCCTCTTGATATTTGTAGTGATCCTGATACAATTGATCAACCTGCAAATATTTTCTTCCAAATACAAACTGGCTGCAGAAAATAATGCCATTTATCGAAAGATCATTTATCCCGACAGAGGTATCATTTTCGATCGAAAGAAAAAAGCAATGCTCGAGAATACCATCAGCTACGATTTGGTGGTTACCCCAATTGAATCAAAAGGCACAGATACAATATCACTATGTGCACTTTTAAATATTGATACCATTGAATATAAAAGGAGAATGCGAGAGATCGTGTTTAAATACACTGCTGTTAAACCCAGTGTTTTTGAAGGTTTGCTTACACAGGAACTATATGCTAAGCTCTATGAGAACATGTATAAATTTCCGGGGTTCAATCTTACAGATCGTTCCGTTAGAACCTATCCATTTAATACCGGCGCTCAGGTTCTCGGATATATTGCAGAAGTAGATACCAGCTTTTTAAGAAGACATAAAGAAGATGGATATGAGATGGGCGATTATGCTGGTATGAACGGATTAGAAAGAACCTATGAAAAAGTTCTGATGGGCGAAAGAGGTATTAAACGATTTGTAAGAGACAATAAAAGCCGTATTCAAGGTGCCTATGAAAATGGCATGTTTGATACAAGTGCCGTTGCCGGTAGAAATTTATATACAAGTGTAGATGTAGAAGTACAGCAATTAGCAGAAAAATTATTGGCAAATAAAATTGGAAGTGCCGTAGCTATCAACCCAAAAACAGGAGGCATCATTGCAATGGTATCCTCCCCCAATTATAATCCCAACGATTTAACAGGAAGTGCACGTAGAAAAAATCTAGGCAGAATGTTGCTGGATACAGCTCGTCCCATGTTTAATCGCGCTATTAAAGGACAATATCCCCCGGGTTCAACTTTTAAACCTTTAGGAGCTGTTATTGCTTTAGATGAGGGATTAATTACGCCAGACTATGGATACACCTGTTATGGATCTTATACGAATTGTGGCGTTGTAGTAAAATGCGAACATAAAAATGCAGGCCATGCTGCATCTTTAAGATTGGCCCTGGCAAATTCCTGTAACTCTTATTTTTCACAAGTGTTTCGCATGGCAATTGATAATCCAGAATATCATAATTCAACTTTAGGTTATTTAAAGTGGAAAGAGTACATGAATAAATTTGGGATGGGTACCACACTTGATGTTGACTTGCCAAGTGAAAACAAAGCAAGTGTTCCGGATACTGCGGTTTACAACAAAGCCTATGGTAGAAACAGATGGAATAGCTGTACAATTTTAACTTTAGGAATTGGTCAGGATAAAATGACTGCCACTCCCATGCAATTAGCCAACATGATGTGCATCATTGCTAATAAAGGTTTTTACTATACCCCACATTTTGTTGATAGCATTGAACACGAGCAAAAAGACGATACCTTATTTTTAGCTAAATACAGACGAAAACATAGTGTGATACATACTTCAGATACTGTTTTTAGAGCAGTGCACGATGGGATGCACGATGTAACTGTTTATGGAACTGCTTCAGAAATAAAAGTGCCAGGTGTAGAATACTGTGCAAAAACTGGTACAGCACAAAATCCACATGGAAAAAACCACTCTCTTTTTGTTTGCTTTGCCCCAAAAGATAATCCTACCATTGCAGTTGCGGTAATAGTTGAAAACGCAGGATTTGGTGCAACATGGGCTGGTCCGATAGGAGCCTTTATCATGGAAAAATATTTAAACGATACCATTGCAGCAGATAGACTTTCAGAAGTTGAACGTATTTCAAAAGCCGACTTAATTCCGATTGCGATTAAAGATTGGTATGTTAAAAAAGAAAATCAAAGACAGGCAAAATTGATCTTAGAAGCAGAAGCTGCAAAAGCAGAAATGAACGCTGAATCTAAACAGAATAGTAGTGAAGAAGAAGACAATTCTGAAAAGGCACCCTTAGGAAAAGATAAAGAGCAGTTAGAATTGATTTTACCTGACAATAAAAATATCAAGCCGCTATTGCCTCAAAATAAAAACGATTCTAGCAAAAAGAAAAATACCAATACCATATCAGCTTTATTGATCGATGATCATAAAAAGTGGTTAGCCAAAAAATCAAAGGCATAAAAATGAGTACGAGAAATAGTTTTGTATCAAAGGGTGTTGACTGGACCATTGTAACATTATATGCTATACTGGTAGCAATAGGAATCCTATGCATTTTTATGGTGGAATACCGAACAGGAACAAATTGGTTACAATTATTTCTGGGTGGCAAAACAAACTATAGCAAACAACTCATATTTGCAGGGGCTTGTGCCCTAATTGCAACTTTTATTTTATTAGCAGATAGTAAACTTTTTACAGCATTCGCAAATCTTACTTATGTATTCGGCATCTTATTAATGATTGCCACGTTTGTAATAGGAAAAGATATTAAGGGGTCGAGAAGTTGGATTGCATTGGGTGGTGGCTTTAATCTTCAACCTGCAGAATTGTGTAAAATATTTACCGCACTAGCGTTGGCAAAATATATGTCGATGCAGAATTTAGACTTCACCAAAAAGAGATCTCAGTTAATTGCGATAGGCATCGTATTATTACCCGCTTTACTTGCAAGGTTTCAACATGAAACAGGCTTGGCATTGGTATACCTTAGTTTTTTTATTGCAATGTATCGTGAAGGCTTACCAGCAGAAATATTAGTCATCGGCATTTCATTTGGCGCACTGGTAGTTGCAACGCTAATAGTTGATCCAAACACCCTAGCCATTACATTAACATTAATTGCTGTAATACTGATATATATATTAAGAAGACAAATCAAAAGGAATTCCAAACTCCTCATGATCATCATAGCAACATGGGCTATATGTGTGGGCATTCAACGATTTGCTGTTCCCTATATTTTCAATAATGTTTTTGAGTGCTATCAGAGTCAACGTATATATAGTGCTGTTGGTAAAGATTACGACTGTAGCCAAAACAAACATAATAAATCTGAAATTGCCGCTGGTTCAAAAGCATCTTTTAAGCCCGATGATTATAATGTAAGACAAAGTAAAATCGCTATTGGCTCTGGCGGTTTTAAAGGTCGCGGATTTTTAAAGGGTACACAAACCAGAGGAAAATATGTTCCGGAGCAACATACCGATTTTATTTTCACATCACTTGGAGAAGCATTCGGTTTTGTAGGTTGTGCCACTTTCTTATTGATTTATTTATTTCTATTATTTAGAATTGTAAATATTGCAGAAAGACAAAGAAGTACTTTTAGTAGGGTATATGCCTATAGTGTGGCGAGTATTTTATTCTTTCACATTACAGTGAATGTTTGCATGACCATTGGATTGTTCCCAATCATCGGAATAGCCCTGCCATTAATTAGTTATGGCGGATCTTCCCTTCTAACTTTTACAGTTTTAATTTTTATTTTATTGAGATTGGATGCAGACCGTCAGATGGTATTGCGTTAAAAAAATATTTCAAATGCAAATCATCCCACTTTCAGAAGGCAGTTTTACAATTGATAAAACAAAAGTTTTTGTACCCTTCAATAATCATACAGAACAACTAAATAGTCGCCCAATTGGGAGTCTCTTAGTAGAAATACAACCATTTGTTATAGTAACAGAAAAGGATGTGATATTGTTAGATACTGGATTAGGATATTTAAATCTTAATGGTAATTCACAACTACATGAAAACCTGACCAATGCTGGCATTAACCCTTCACAGGTTACAAAAGTTTTGATGAGTCATTTACACAAGGATCATGCGGGGGGAGTTACCCTCCTTTCGAATCATGCGGAAGAACGTTTCATTAGCTTTCCATATGCCACTTATTATGTACAACAACGCGAATTCGATTATGCAATCGCAAATGGCACAAGTTCATATACGAGTACTGATTTTGAATTGTTAGAAGAGTTTAGTAAAGTAGTCTGGTTAACTGAAAACGAGGGATGGATTGATGATACCATTTTTTACCAGGTAACTGGAGGGCATAGTCTATTCCATCAGGTTTTTTGGATCCATGAAAATGGAGAAACTGCATTCTTTGGCGGCGATGTAGCACCACAATTACAACAGATGAAAAGTAAGTTCGTAGCTAAATACGATTATGATGGAAAGAAGTGTATGGAGTTAAGGCAACAATGGTGGCAAGAGGGACAAGATAAAAAATGGACCTTTCTTTTTTACCACGATATCCAACATCCTATTTGGAAGATTGTTTAAACAAAGAGTGCTGCCTTTTGGCAACACTCTAGACAAATAAAAGTGTCCCCCCTTTTATTTATTTAATTTTTAGGACCAGCGTGCTTGTCCATTTTATTTTGTTGTTTGTCTATTCGATTTTCAATTTTTTGCTGTTGCTTATCAGTATGATTTTCCATTTTCTGTTGCTGCCTTTCAGAATTGTTTTCCATTTTTTGACGAATTTCTCTTCGATTATCCAATTCTCTTTTCAATACCCTGTTAAACTCGCGGTCAATCCCCAACGCTTTATTCGCTCGGTTTTCAGAACCAAGAACCTTTGTAAATTCTACCTTTAATTTTTTTCTTTCTTCCAGCATTTTTTCTTCAAATGCTAACTCATCTATATCCTGACCCTTCCTTAAATTTTTTGCTTTATCAGAAAAATCATTATAAAGAGGCCAGAATTTCTGAGCTTCTTCGGAAGAGAGTGATAATTGTTTAGTAATAAAGGCAATTTTAATCCCCTGAAGAATGGGTGCTTCTGTTGCAGGCTGATTCTGCGCAGCTGCCACTAATTGCAGCATCATTAAAATCGTAAAATATAGTAAAAATTTTTTCATGTTATTTTTCGTTTGAATTTTCTGGTTTGATTTCTAAAAAACCATTTTCATCCAAATATTGGCTAAGATTTTCAGTACTAGTGGACTCAATCTTACCATCTATATTACCCAAACTTGCTCGTTCATTTTCAGAAAAATCGTCTATCGAATTGACACGACTCTCATCGATATAGCTATTCAATTCTGAATCACTTACCTGATCTAGTGCCGCCGCTACATCCATATTTTGATATTGTTCAAAATCTTGCGATTGTTTCTTATCCGAAAATAAGAAAGATCCAGTAACCATGATACCAACAAAAACCGCCGCCGCTGCATACGTCATCCAATTCCGCAATTTCTTCATCGGAATAACCTTAGCATTTCCGTAAGGGATTTTTACAGAAAGCTGTTCAAAATATTTTTCTGGAACTGCATAAGGCATTTCTTTTTGTATGGTATTTAGTAGCGGGGCAATTGATTCGTTCTCTGTGAACAATGAAATTTCATCAGATTCACTCTCTTTTACGCGCTGCATAATTTTACTGGCTAGCCCACTAAAATATTGATCCGGTACTTGAAAAGATCCAAGAGTAGATTTAGATACCATCCCAATTGTTGCCTTCTCAAGAATAGTTTCTGCCAGCTGTTCAAAGTAGCCATTTTGAACAGTGTAAGGCATATCAATCCCAATTTCCATCAATGTAGGAGCAATATCTTTTAATTCATCTAATATGGTATTCTGGGGTTTCAACTATTGTTTGACGGTTTTTTAGTTCAATGGTTTAATTACTTGTTAAAATTGCTTCTATTTTTTTGGCAGCATGATGATAACTTGCTTTCAATGATCCCTCACTTGTATCCAAAATCTTACTCATCTCTTCATATGGCATGGCATCGAAATACCGTAAATTAAAAACAAGACGTTGTTTTTCAGGCAGTTGCTTTATCGCTAATTGTAATTTCCATTCTAGTTGATTGGCATCGAAATGAGCGTCGGCCTTTATTTTATTCTCCCAACTATCTTCCATATCGCTTAAACTAAGCGTTGCATTCCGTTTCTTCTTTTCAAGAAAACTTAGCGTTTCATTGGTTGCAATCCGATAAAGCCAGGTGTAGAGCTGACTATCTTCCCTAAAATTCTCTAAACCTTTCCATACCTTGATAAACACATTCTGAAGAATATCATCTGTATCTGCATGTTCAATTACCATCCTACGGATATGCCAGTAAAGCTTTTCCTGATACTTCTGAATAATGGATGTGAACCCCTTTTCCTTAGTAGAACTGATTGAAAATTGGGATAAAAGCTCTTTGTCGCTGGGGAACATGCAATAAATTATTAAAATTGGACTTATTAAAAATAAAGAAGTTTAATGGAGCATCCGTTAATTTAATATCAAATAGATGGAAGTTTTATGGAATTCTTTATTAATCAATAAAATAAACTAATATGATTATTTTTAAAAAAAATAGAGCGATTAAAAATCAACTTTGGTCCTATTGAAATATATAAAATATAAATATAACTAACAATCATTAGCCTGTAAGTCAAGCCAGATTTGAATTTCACGATTATTTCATGTCCTTTTTTAGTAAAAACAATTATCTTAGTTGCTCAAATAGATTATGCCTTCTTCAGAATATATTATCAACTTCAAGCGAAACGTAACAGATAAATACACCATTTACAATAGTTTATTTTCTGCTCTGCCATTTTCAGGAATTGCCAATGTTGGTGCGCTCTTACCCATTTTATTACAAGCCTGTTTAGATGGTTATGCAGATGCAAAAACGCCCATGCAGATTGTAGATCATTTCTTTACACAGCATACAAACGCAATTGATGAAGCCGATAAAGTTGCCCGTCTATTTAAATTTGTACAATATATTGAGCGTCAGATTGTATTATTTGATGCTATTGAAGATGCGGCTTTTGAAACGGTGAACAATGTAGATGGACCAGGAAGTTTAAAATCTTTGATCAGTGAAACAAATTTTGCAGGAAAGACCCAAGCTTTAAAAAGTAAATTAAAGAAATTTAAGGTACGTGTAGTACTTACAGCCCACCCTACTCAGTTTTACCCTGGAAGTGTGCTTGGTATCATTCATGACATGAATGAAGCCATTGGGAAAAACGATTTTCATACCATTAACGCTTATATCCAGCAGCTGGGTATCACTCCATTCTTCAATAAAAAACAGCCCACTCCATTAGATGAGGCAGTTAACCTGATGTGGTATTTAGAAAATATTTTATACCCTTCAATTGGCAATATTTACAACTTTATTAATCGTGAAGTTTTCGACAGTGCATATGATGGAGAAAATCCTTTCATTGAATTAGGATTCTGGCCTGGTGGTGATAGGGATGGCAATCCTTTTGTAAATGGACCAACCACACTTAAAGTTGCAGATGCTTTAAGAAGTGCAATTGTAGTTTGTTATTATCGTGATATCCGTAAATTAAAACGTCGACTAACTTTTACCGGAGTAGATCAAATAATTGCACAGCTAGAGCAACAATTGTATGAGAATGTATTTAGACCGGAAGCGAGTAAGCGTATCAAAAAGGAAGAGCTCATTCAGGAACTCTATGCTGCGCGTACTTTGTTGATTAAAGATCATCATTCGCTTTATTTAAATAGATTAGATAGTTTAATTCATAAGGTAAAAATATTCGGCACCCATTTTGCGTCACTCGATATCCGTCAGGATAGCCGGATACATACTGCAGTGATTTTGCAAATCAATACTGAATTAATTGCTAAAGGAAAACCTTCGATTCTTCCAGAAAATTACACATCGCTTTCTCTTGCAGAAAAATTGGAAGCACTTTCCAAAATAGATGCTATTATCGACCCCCTCACTATTGACGATACGATTAGTAGAGACACATTAGAAAGCATGTATGCCATCAAAATCATTCAAAAAGAAAATGGGGAGGAAGGATGTCATCGTTATGTAATCAGTAACTGTCAGGGTGTAGTTAATATGATGGAAGTCTATGCATTACTAAGATTGTGTGGATGGGAAAGAGCTCATATGTTAATCGATATCGTTCCATTATTTGAAACCATCGACGATTTGGATCAGGCTGAAGCAACAATGGAACGCTTGTATACTTTACCAGAGTATAAAGCACATTTACAGTTACGTAAAAATCATCAAACCATGATGCTTGGATTTAGTGATGGCACTAAAGATGGTGGTTATTTGCAAGCTAACTGGAGTATTTACACAGCAAAAGAAAACCTGACAGCCATTTCTCGAAAATACAATGTGAAAGCTAAATTTTTTGATGGACGTGGTGGACCTCCATCTCGTGGTGGTGGAAAAACACATAAGTTCTATTCATCGCTTGGGTCAAATATTGAAAATGAAGAAATTCAATTAACCATTCAAGGGCAAACGATTACTTCAAATTTTGGAACCATCCAGTCATCACAATATAATTTAGAACAATTATTAAGTGCTGGATTGAGTAATGAATTATTTGCTGATACACGTATTCAGATTTCTCAACACGATCGTTTCTTATTGGAAGAATTAGGCAAGATCAGTCACGAAGCCTATCAAGGTTTTAAAACACATCCTTTGTTCTTAGCCTATATGCAACAGTTTAGTCCCCTAAACTATTATAGCAAAAGTAATATCGCTAGTCGCCCGGCAAAGCGAGGCAATAGTGGTGGCTTAAGATTCGAAGATTTACGTGCTATCCCATTTGTTGGTAGCTGGAGTCAGCTAAAACAAAATGTACCAGGCTTCTTTGGGGTAGGCACTGCATTACAACAAATGAAAGAAAGAGGATTATGGAACGATACGAAAGCCATGTTCCGTAATGTATTATTCTTCCGTACGTTGATCGATAATAGCATGATGAGTATGCTTAAATCCTTTTTCCCTCTAACCGAATACGTAAAGAAAGATCCACAGTTTGGACCGGTTTGGGAGATCATTAAAAACGAATATGATCTTACTTCAAAATTAGTGTTGGAATTGGCAGACGCAAGCACATTAATGGAAGAGGATAAAGCTGGAAAAGCATCCATTCAAATGCGCGATAAAATTGTGCTGCCACTTCTTACCATACAACAATATGCATTAAACAAATTGCACAATGAAGAAGTAGATCCTGCATTGAAACCTATTTATGAAAAACTAGTTACCCGAAGTATGTTCGGTGTAATTAATGCAGCCAGAAATTCTGCTTAATATTATTTATCATCTTTCCATTGCCATAAGTGGATACATGCATAAGTTCTATAGGGGCTCCACTTTTCAGATAACTGAAGCATTTTTTCTTTCAATGCCTTCTTATCCGAATTGTCTAGTTTATATAAGCGAATCATAGCCTGTTGAATACCTAAGTCATCAACTGCAAACACATCTTCTCTGCCTAAACTAAACATCAGCAACATTTCTACTGTCCATTTACCAACACCTTTAATTTCGGTAAGCAATTCAATAATGGATGCATTATCCATTTTCTGCAATTTCTTATCCGTGATTTTATTTTCGATACAAAATTCAGCAACGTTTATAATATAACTCACTTTATTATTACTCAGTCCAATCCCACGCAAAACTGTTGGGTCGGTTCCCAATACTTTATTAACGGTTGGCTCCTTACCATTGTATAATTCTAGAAATCGCCTGAATATGACTCTTGAAACATGGGTACTTAATTGTTGACTCATTATGCTAGCCATCAACCGGATCGGGATATTTTTATGCAGCGTTAACTCGGGTAAAGCTTCTACCAATATTTTTGAAAGCTTTCTGTCTTTTTCTAAATGCGCTATATATTCCATACAGTTAAGATATAAAATTTGATACAGAATTAAAAGAGAAATGGTTCTGCCATTAGATTGTTGTAGCTTTCAGTAAATAAAAATTTATGAAACGCCATTTCAGGCTTCTAGCAATTTTTCTGCTGTTTTTTTCTTTAGTTTTCAGTGAAAATCTTACCGCCCAAAACAGTGATGTCACTGCAATAAAAAATCTTTTACTCCGCCAAAGAGATGATTGGAACAAAGGGGATGTAACTAACTTCATGAAGGGATATTGGGAAAGTGATAGCTTACTTTTTATTGGCAAGTCGATCAGTAATGGCTATCAGGAAACACTCAACAATTATAAAAAGAGTTACCCTGATGTAGCAGCCATGGGCCATCTTGATTTTGAATTTGTTGAATTTAGAAAGCTTTCTCCTGAATACTATTTTGTAATAGGCAAATGGCATTTAAAAAGAACCATCGGAGACGTTGGCGGGGCTTATACTCTGTTATTCAGAAAGATCAAAGGTTTTTGGACCATCGTAGTAGATCACAGTAGTTAATTTTTGATAGCTGTAATGTTTTACAGTTTTCAGCTACTTATTATTATATCAATCAACAAATAAATTATGATACTCATTATTCTTGGCCTGATCATTTTCATCGCCTCATTTTATTTAAAAGCACAACCCCTTCCGCTTCCTCATTATGCAGGTACTGCAAGATTGGTAGGAATGGGCATTATTGTTCTTGGAATACTTACCTCTTGTATTAAACAAATCGATGCCGGACAAATTGGTGTTAAATCAATATTCGGTAAAGTTCAAAACGATGTACTTACAAGTGGTTTAACTTTTGTGAATCCATTAGTTGACGTAAACAAAATCGATATTAAAACGCAGAACTATACCATGAGTGGTGTTCATAATGAAGGCGATGTAGCTGGTGATGATGCCATTCGTGTTTTAACTGCTGATGGTCTGGAAGTAGTAATAGATCTTACTGTTCTGTATCGAGTAATGGCTACTGAAGCACCCATGTTGGTGAAAGAGACTGGTATGGATTTTAAAGACAAGGTTGTGCGCCCTATTACCCGAACTAAAATTCGTGATAATGCAGTGTATTATACTGCTGTGGATCTTTACTCTACAAGAAGAGATGAATTTCAAACTAGAATCTTTAAAACTATTGAATCTGATTTCAAAAAAAGAGGTCTTGTTTTAGAGCAATTGCTTGTAAGAAACATCACACTTCCTGCTACTGTAAAAGCTTCTATAGAAGAAAAGATTAAAGCCGAGCAAGATGCACAGAAAATGGAATTCGTTTTACAGAAAGAAAAACAAGAAGCAGAACGTAAACGTGTGGAAGCTCAAGGTATTGCAGATTATCAGCGTATCATGAGTTCTGGATTAACCGATAAACAGTTACAATACGAAAATATACAAGTGATGAAAGGCCTGGTTACTTCGCCTAATTCAAAAGTGATTATTATGGGTAAAGGAAGCCCGGTAATTTTAGATACAAAAGATTCTAAAAACTAATAATCAGCAATCCCTTATTTAACCCGGCAAAGCAAAGATTAGTTCTTTGTTATTGTCGGGTTTTTTATTGATTAAAATCCAAAGGCTTTCTCCAGATCTTGATGATATAGAAAATCAAACTACTGATACTAAGCAGAAAAAAAAGATAGAATGCTACATTTTTCCATTGCAACTTTTCTTCTATAAACGCTAATTCGTATTTGACACCTGCAGTTATATTCAGTATCATGCAAAGTGCAGATATGGATATGGTGTTTAATATTCTGATGAGGTATTCTTTTACACCTGGTTCCATAATTAAAATGAATTAGTCTAAACTTTGATTACTGGCAGCTGCCAATTTTAAAATCCTATCGAACTGAGCTGGAGTTAAATCATTATAGAAATAGTAAATCGGATCAAGTGGAATACCACTTCTATGTACTTCATAATGGCAATGCGGCCCGGTACTCTTTCCAGTATTTCCTACATAACCGATCACCTCACCTCTTTTCACCTTCTCTCCAACCCTTGCTTTAATACGAACCATATGACCATATAATGTTTCATATCCAAATCCGTGATTGATCAGTACACGATTACCGAAGCCCCCTGTATTAAAACCTGCATCTTTAACAGTACCATCAGCAGTAGCATAAATCGGGGTTCCCTGCGGTGCTGTAAAATCCATTCCAAGATGATTTCTACGATCTTTATACACAGGGTCAATTCGATATCCAAATCCAGCTCCGATTCTATTTAAATTTTTGTTGCTAACTGGTTGAATGGAAGGCGTTGCATTTAGCAGCTTCTCCTTGTTTTTAACCAGATCATTTATTAATACGTATGACTTATCTTGATAAGCGGACCTAAGAGATAAAGCATTTAACTGTGCCGTTACACTTTTCACCAAATCCCCCTCACCTAACCTAGTAACTAGTTTAACTTCATTCTTTTTCTCCATATCCTTCACCCTGGCGCTATCCGGAATGGGGTCAGAACCGAAAATAGAACGGTATACATTGTTATCCCTATTTTCCAATTCATCCATCTGCAATTCCAGTTCATTCACACGATCCATTAATAAGCTATAGCTTTCCTTCATATCATCGTTTTCCTGACGTAGCATTTTTTCTTTAGGGCTATCGATATATTTAAAAATGATGAGTACAATTATTAGCCCGGTAAGAATACAAGCAGTAATAAAGCCAAATACCTGAAGCAATATTACCCGAAGGGGCACTTCCAGCTTTTCATAGCGGAGGGTATGTGTATTATAGTAGTATTTGATTTTTTTCATGCGTCAAATAATCAAAGGAACAGCAAAATGCATGCAAATATGCAAATTTAACTGCCCAAATTTTGTAAAAGTCTAGATTCTGATTAGCGCCTACTCCTATTTTTCAGGAAGGTTATCCTTACCTTTGCCACCCCGGAAAAGCTCTCAAAGATAGTTTCTACGGCCCATCAACTGATTAAAATTTCGAATTAAAATGATGACCAGCGCCCAGATACGCCAACAGTTTTTAGATTTTTTTGCTTCAAAAGATCACCAAATTTTGGCATCAGCACCCATTGTGGTGAAAAACGATCCTACCCTTTTGTTTACGAATGCGGGTATGAATCAATTCAAAGATTATTTTCTGGGAAATAAAAATGCCCCATATCCTAGAGTTGCAGATACCCAAAAATGTTTACGCGTAAGTGGTAAACATAACGATTTGGAAGAAGTAGGTGTAGATACTTATCATCACACCATGTTTGAAATGCTGGGTAATTGGAGTTTCGGAAATTATTTTAAACCGGAAGCAATTGCTTGGAGTTGGGAACTATTGACAGATGTATACAAAATTGATAAAGACCGCTTATACGTTACCATTTTTGAAGGTGATACGAATGAAAATCTGGAAAGAGATACAGAAGCTTTTGAAGAATGGAAAAAAGTAATCAGTCCTGACAGGATACTCCTCGGAAATAAAAAAGATAATTTCTGGGAGATGGGCGATACCGGACCATGTGGACCATGTAGTGAAATTCATGTGGATTGCAGAACCAATGAAGAGCGTGCCAAAGTAGATGGAAAAACATTGGTAAATAATGATCATCCTCAAGTGATTGAAATTTGGAATAATGTATTCATGCAATTCAATCGCCTAAAAGATGGCACACTTGAGCCATTGCCAGCAAAACACGTAGATACAGGGATGGGGTTTGAAAGATTGGTGCGTGTGATTCAAGGAAAGACCAGTAATTATGATACCGATGTTTTTACAGGTACTATCGCAGTTGTAGAAGAGATTACAAAACAGAAATATGATTTTAGTTCAAGTAAAGAAGCTATTGCTTTCCGCGTAATTGCAGATCATATTCGTGCTATTTCTTTTACCATTGCAGATGGCCAGTTACCATCTAATACAGGAGCTGGTTATGTAATTCGTAGAATTTTACGCCGTGCAGTAAGATATTATTATTCTTACCTAAATTATAAACAACCCTTGTTGCATCAACTATTGCCTCAGTTAGCAGCACAATTCGAAAATGTATTCCCTGAATTAAAACAACAATTAGATTTTGTTTCGAAAGTTGTGAAAGAAGAAGAAGATGCCTTTTTAAGAACATTGGATAAAGGTTTAAAAAGAATCGATGACATGGTTGCAACAAGTACCGCATCCGTATCAAAAGAAATTGAAGGCAAAGCCGTTTTTGAATTATTTGACACATTTGGTTTTCCAATTGACCTCACCCGATTGATTGCTTCGGAGAATAATATTAGTATCGACGAGAAAGGATTTGAAACTGAAATGTTGCAACAGAAAAATAGAAGTAGGGCAGCATCTGTTTTAGATACGGAAGATTGGATAGTTCTGCAAGATGAACCTGGCGAAGGATTTGTTGGTTATAAAGATATTTTGGTTACTACTCATGTTACAAAATATCGCAAAATAAAATCAAAAGGCAAAGAACAATATCAATTGGTTTTAGCAACCACTCCTTTTTATGCCGAGAGTGGTGGTCAGATCGGCGATATAGGTTACTTGCAATTTGGAGCAGAGCAAATTTTGGTAACTGATACCAAAAAAGAAAATGATCTGATCGTTCATTTTACCGATACAATACCAAGCAATATTACAATTGAGTTAACTGCAGCAATTGACATTGAGAAAAGACTGTATATCAGTTATAACCATACTGCAACACACTTAATGCATGCTGCCTTACGTCAAGTTTTGGGTAATCATGTAGCTCAGAAGGGTTCATTAGTAAATGATGATAGTTTAAGATTCGATTTTTCTCATTTTGCCCGTGTTACCGATGAAGAAATTCGACTGGTAGAAAAAATCGTAAATGATAAAATCAGAGAAAATATTCCTGTGGTGATTACAGAAATGCCAAAAGAAGAAGCCTTGAAACTTGGAGCGATGGCATTATTTGGTGAAAAGTATGGCAATACAGTTCGAGTGGTGGTGGTGGATTCAAAATTTTCTGTAGAATTATGTGGTGGCACACATGTGATGCACACAGGTATGATCGGGGTATTTAAAATTGTATCAGAAGCTGCGGTGGCAGCAGGTGTTAGAAGAATGGAAGCTTATACTGGGAGTAAAGCATTTAATTATTTATACGAACAATTTGCTGGATTGAAAGAAGTGGGTAATCTTTTAAAAACAAAAGATCCGTTAAAAGCTGTTGAAAAAATAATTCAGGAAAAACAAGAATTAGAAAAGAAGTTAGAATCATTTGAAGCCAAACAATTACAAATAATCAAATCCACTTTATTCGGCGAACGTGTTCCCTTTCCTTTTGCAAATGCTGATGCTTATTTTATAGGCAGTCAAGTAGAAGTCAGTAATGCAGATCAATTAAAAAAATTAGCATTCGATCTAAGACCCGAATTAGGCGAAAATTATCTCGTAACATTGGTTGCAAATATTGGCGGAAAAGCAGCTGTTTGTATTTTAATGTCTGATAGTGTAAACTTAGAGAAGGGCTTAGATGCACCGAAGATGATTAAAGATATTATAACACCGCTTATAAAAGGCGGTGGCGGCGGGCAAAAAACCTTTGCCACAGCCGGCGGACAGGACGCAAGTAATTTGCAGGAAGTGATTACACAAATTAGGAATTTGCTCATAGCAAATTAAGTGAAGAGTAAACTATCATTTGTATAACTAGAATATTTTTAACCTAGGTTAAGCCTAGGTTAATTTTTTATACCCCTCCTTCCGCCTGCGGATAGGAGGGGTGGCTGGAGCGACTGAGCGAACATGAGGGGTACTTCACTTCCTTTTTTACATTCACTTTTTTAACTTCCA
>JBAXXT010000036.1:0-31966 GCA_037127755.1 Bacteroidota bacterium | reverse complement strand
AAAGTACTAACTGATATAAAAGAGTAAAGATGGCATCTATCAGATTGCAATTTGAGATACCCGGAAAATTGAAAACCTGGTCACTAGGTTTGATTGGCGTTGGGTTGGTTGCGTTGGTCTTTGGTATGATTACCAAAGGGTTCAGCAGCGATGAACACGAACAAGTACATTTTTGGGGAACCCTGATGTATAATACAATCTTCTGGACATTAGTATGTAATGCTAGTATGTTCTTTATTTGTGTTACTACCCTCGCAATGGGTGGATGGCAACAAAGTTTTCGTCGTATTCCGGAAGCGATCTCAACGATGGTGCCAATTTTTGGTGCTATCACTTTCGCTGTATTACTATATGTAGTATTAACTGATAAACACCATATCTATCATTGGTTAGACACTGCAGCTGTTGCAAAAGATCCCATCTTAACTGGTAAATCTGGATTCTTAAATGCTAAGTTCTTTATCATCTGGACTACATTAACCATTGGTTTCTGGAGTTTCCTGGGTTGGAGAATGCGTCAGTTAAGCAATGAAGCAGATGTGGAAGCAATGGACCATGAAACTGGTAAGAATTTCATTTTCAGAAATACTGTGCGTGCTGCATTGTTCACTGTTTGGTTTGCTTTAACTGTTGGTTCAACAGTGCCTTGGTTATGGATGATGAGTATCGATGCACATTGGTATTCTACCATGTATAGCTGGTACACTTTTGCAAGTTCATTTGTATCTGGTATGTCATTGATCGCCCTTTGGTTGATCTATATGAAGAATAAAGGTTACATGGAATTAACTACACAAGAGCATTTGCACGATGTAGGTAAATTCATGTTCGCATTCTCTATTTTCTGGACCTACTTATGGTTCTCACAATATATGTTGATCTGGTATGCGAATATTCCAGAAGAAACAGTGTACTTCAAACACAGAGTTCAAGGTCCGTATAAAGGCATTTTCTTCTTAAACTTAATTATCAATTTCCTTTGTCCCTTATTGATCTTGATGAAACGTTCTGCAAAAAGGAACTATACATTGGTAACTTTTATGGCTGTTTTAATCATCTTTGGACATTGGATCGACTTTTACCAAATGGTAATGGGCAGTTTGATGAAAGAGCGTGTTGAATTGGGCTGGTTGGATTTCGGTATTCTAACTTTCTTTGTAGGTATGATGATATTCTTTGTTGCAAGGGCTTTGGCTAGTAAGCCTTTGATTCCTAAATATCACCCATTCTTGAAAGAGAGCGTTATTCATATAGTGTAGTTTTTAAAAATGAAACTATTTGAATCAGCATTTGTTTTTATAGTATCTCGTATAAAATATTGATCGAATTATGACCATTTATTTGACCATTGCAGTAATCATACTAATCTTCGTCGTGATCTTCCAGATTTCGAAGGCAAGTGAGTATGTATCCACTTTAAAAGGTGACGAAATAAGCCGTAAACAAAACAATAAGATCAACGGATTTCTGATGGTCGTATTCTTAGTGCTAGGCCTGTTTGGTGTATGGTATTGTAACCATGTACTATTCGACAAAACTTTGTTGGCTCATGATTCAGCAAGTGTAGAAGGTGCGCGTGTTGACAGTATGTTATGGGTAACTTTAGCAGTAACAGGTGTTGTGTTTATTGGAACGCAGATCGTTCTTTTCTGGTTTGCTTTTAAATACCAGGAAAAAGAAAATAGAAAAGTTTTTTACTTTCCACATAGTAACGCATTAGAAGTTTTATGGACCGTTGTTCCAGCAATCGCATTATCAGTGTTAGTAGTAATCGGTTTGCGTAACTGGTTCTTATTTACTGGAGCACCACCACAAAATGCCATGCAAGTAGAAGTTACTGGAAAGCAATTTGGATGGATCTTCCGTTACCCGGGTAAGGATGGTGCTTTTGGAAAAAAATATTATAAAAATATTGATGCTGCAAGCAATACCATTGGGTTATTATGGGATGATCAGTTAACACACGATGATGTGGTAACTGAACAAACTATGTATTTAGTAAAAGGCAAACCTGTTAAATTAATCATCGGTTCACGCGATGTGATTCATGATGTGGGTTTATCTCATTTCCGTTTAAAAATGGATGCGGTTCCTGGCATTCCAACTACTATGTGGTTTACACCTAAATACACTACTGCTGAAATGAAAGAAATTACGGGCAATCCTAATTTCGTATATGAAATCAGTTGTGATCAAATGTGTGGTAATGGTCACTACAGTATGAAAGGAATTATTGAAGTAGTGTCTCAGGAAGACTATGATCTATGGATGGCAAAACAGAAACCATATTATCTATCTGCTTTCCCAGAAAAAGATCCAGAAAACGCAAAACAAGCAGTTGATAGCGCTAAAGCTATTAAACCAGCTGTTGCAAAAATGTAAATCAAGAACAATCCAAAAGATTGTATTCATCATAAGAAGAAATTATAAAGTATCAGAGTATGAGTAACGAAGCAGTTCTGCACACACATTCGGGAGCACATGATGGTCATGGAGATCATTCTCATGAACACCATCATCAATCTTTTATCTCCAAATATGTGTTTAGTCAGGATCATAAAATGATCGCTAAACAATTCCTGATCACAGGGATGGTTTGGGCTGTATTAGGTGGATTCATGAGCGTATTATTTCGCTTACAATTGGGTTATCCTGATACAAGCTTTCCTTGGTTAGAAACGATCCTTGGTAAATGGGCAAAAGGTGGTCATATTACTCCGGAAGCATATTATGCATTGGTTACTACACACGGAACCGTGCTGGTATTCTTTGTATTGACTGCAGGATTGAGTGGTACTTTTGCCAACTTCCTAATTCCACTGCAAATTGGTGCACGTGATATGGCGTCGCCTTTTATGAATATGTTGAGCTATTGGTTCTTCTTCGCAGCCAGTATTGTGATGCTGTCTTCTATTTTTGTAGAGACGGGCCCATTCAGCGGAGGTTGGACGGCGTATCCGCCATTGAGTGCCTTAGGTGATGCTTCACCAGGTTCTAAATCGGGTATGGATCTTTGGATCGTATCAATGGCATTATTCGTAGTATCATCTTTATTAGGTGGTTTGAACTATATCGCCACCATTTTAAACATGCGTACAAAAGGGATGAGCATGACCAGATTACCACTAACTATCTGGGCATTATTCTTTACTGCAGTATTAGGTGTGTTATCATTCCCGGTATTGTTGTCTGGCTTTATCCTTTTAATCTTCGATCGTAACTTCGGTACAAGTTTCTACTTATCTGATATTTTTATTAACGGGGTAGGTGCTTTGCCGAATGAGGGCGGAAGTGCCATCTTGTTCCAGCATTTATTCTGGTTCTTAGGTCACCCTGAAGTATATATTATTTTGCTTCCAGCCATGGGTATGGTTTCAGAGATTTTATCTGTGAATTCACGCAAGCCCATCTTTGGATATATGGCCATGATCGGATCTTTATTTGCAATTGCAATTCTTGCATTCCTGGTATGGGCGCACCATATGTTTGTAACCGGATTGAATCCTTTATTAGGATCTGTATTCGTGTTGTTGACTTTGTTAATCGCCGTTCCATCAGCTATCAAGGTATTTAACTGGTTAACTACTTTATGGAGAGGAAATATCCGTTTCACTCCTGGTATGTTATTCGCTATTGGATTTGTAAGTTTATTTATCTCTGGAGGTTTAACTGGGATCTGGTTAGGTAACTCTGCTTTAGATATTCACTTGCATGATACTTATTTTGTAGTTGCTCACTTTCATATTGTAATGGGTGTTGCCTCTATGTTTGGCATGTTCGCAGGTATCTACCACTGGTTCCCTAAAATGTATGGCAGATTCATGAACAACACTTTAGCTTATATCCATTTTTGGGTAACTATTGCAGGCGCTTACATGATTTTCTGGCCAATGCACTATCAAGGGCTAGCTGGTATGCCACGCCGTTATTACGACTTTAGCATCTGGGAAAGCTTTAAGCAATTCCAGGATTTGAACAGATTTATCAGCTTAGTGGCGATGATTGTTTTCGCTGTACAATTCTGTTTCTTGTTCAACTTCTTCTATTCTATTTTCAGAGGAAGAAAGGTAATGACGCAAAATCCTTGGGAGTCAAATACACTCGAGTGGACGGCTCCAATTAACCCAGGACATGGTAACTGGCCTGGTGAAATCCCAGAAGTATATCGTTGGGCATATGATTATGGTAAAGACGGTGTTGACTTTATTCCTCAGACCACTCCAGTTGGAGCTGACGAAAGTGTTGAACATTAAAAAATAAAACATACCTGACAGATCAGGATGGTATGGGAAAAACAGCTGCAATGCTCCCGATCAAATCGGGAGCATTGTTTTTACAAAATGATCATCAGATAGAATGTGCAGATGATTAGTAGGGTCTGGTAATCTTTTATAAAAATGACAGGAACAAAAAACAGTATTGAACATAAATTTTCTTTTGCCGGAAAAGCAAAAGATTATTATCAGCTGATAAAATTCTCACTGAGTTTTATGGTGGTGTTCTCTTGTGTGATCTGTTATTTGCTGGCACCTAAAATAGTTGATTTCGATTGGGGCATGATTCTTCTTTTAACCATTGCAGGAATGCTGGTTACAGGAAGTGCAAACGCCATCAATCAGGCAGTTGAAAAAGACACTGATGCGCAGATGAAGCGAACCAGTAGAAGACCGGTTGCAGCAGGAAGAATGTCGCAACAAGAAGCTTACATTTTTGCTATGATATCGGGTTTGGTGGGATGTGCAATGATGTGGTACTATTTTAATTTGTCGGCAGCTCTTTTATCGGCTTTTAGTTTGTTCCTGTATGCGTTTATTTATACGCCGTTGAAAAAAATAAATTCAACAGCAGTATTGGTGGGTGCATTTCCGGGTGCATTTCCCTGCTTGATTGGTTGGGTAGCTGGAAACGATGATTTTGCAACAGGTGGATGGATCTTATTTGGGATACAATTTCTTTGGCAGTTTCCACATTTTTGGGCAATTGCTTGGGTGGCACATAACGATTATAGCAAAGTAGGTTTTAAATTGTTGCCATCAGATAAAGGACCTACTAAATTTACGGCCTTACAAGCTGTGATGTATTCGGTTCTGATGATTCCGGTGGGAGTACTACCGCATTATTTTGGATTAACAGGACAGACAAGTATGTATGTTTTAATTGCCTGCAACTTGTTTATGGTGGTTCAAAGTTTAAGGTTGTATCGGGAAATGGATGTGAAAGCAGCAAGAAGAGTGATGTTTAGTAGTTATATCTATTTGCCAATTGTATTCTTGGCATTATTGGCCGACAAACTACATTGATTAAAAAATTGAGTTGAATAAATTAAATACTGGGATGACGACAACGGTGCTAGAAAGAGAATCAAAAAGTATTCACCCTCACAAATTTGTGATGTGGGTGGCCATTGGCGGCATTGTAATGATGTTTGCTGGTTTAACAAGTGCTTATATCGTTAAAAAGAACCAAAGCAGTTGGCTTCAGTTCGATTTGCCGATTCAATTTTATTATTCAACAGCGGTAATTGTATTGAGTAGTATTGCTATGTTTTTAAGTCTGAGCGCAATCAAAGTCGGAAAGATAGGGCAGTATAAAGCGATGATTTCGGTTACGGCTGTTTTGGGCATTACATTTTTACTTATGCAGTACCTTGGGTTCAAGGACCTGCAATCGAGAAATATTACATTGGTAGGAGCTAGAAGTAATTCAGCAGCGTCCTTCTTATTTGTAATTACTTTTTTGCATATGATTCATGTATTGGGTGGTGTAATTGCACTGACCTTGTATAGGGTGAAAGCGAATAGTAAAAAAACAACAGAAAGCAAGGTAGTATCAGTAGAAATTTTGAGTACTTACTGGCATTTTGTAGACTTACTTTGGATTTACTTGTTTTTGTTTTATAACTGGATTGGGTAGTTTCAGAAAAACTTGAGATAAAATCACTATTTTTCGACACCAGCCAATATTTTTGTACCGAAATTTTTAGAGCAACATGTCAACTACAACAACTGCAACGACAACCAAACTTTGGGGCGGAGGAAAAAGTCCTTTTGACGTAGAGTATGGAAAACTGATGATGTGGTATTTTCTGATGAGTGACGCCCTCACTTTTGGAGCATTCCTGATCTCATATGGTACCATTCGTTTTTCAACTAATGGATGGCCTGACCCAAACAAAGTGTTTAAAAGTTATCCATTTGCTGCTGAAGGTGTGAATGCGCCATTGGTGTTTGTGAGTATCATGACTTTCATTTTGATCATTAGCTCTGTTACCATGGTTTTAGCGGTACAGGCAGGTAAGGAAATGAAGAAGAAAGCAGTTGCTACTAATCTGATCTTAACCATCATCGGCGGTATCGCTTTCTTAAGCTGTCAGGCTTGGGAGTGGAACCACCTGCATAGCGAAGGTGCTTGGTGGGGTATGAACCCGTTCTTGAATGCAGATGGTTCTGCCTCATCAACTAATTTCACCAACTATTTCTTTACCATCACAGGTTTCCACGGTTTCCACGTATTGTCTGGGGTTGTTATCAATATTATTATGTTGATCATGACTTTGACCGATCAGTTTGAAAAACGCGGTCACTACTTAATGATCGAGAAAGCTGGTTTGTACTGGCACTTTGTAGATCTGGTTTGGGTATTTGTATTTACATGTTTCTACCTGATCTAATTTCAACCAACAACTAATTAAGCAAATTATTATGTCACATACTGCAACACACGAAGATCATAGCGCTGAAGTGAGAAAAGAAGTCACTAAAGTAACCATCATCTTATCCGTTCTTACCATCATCGAATTGGCTTTAGGATTTTATATGATGGGTATAGCAGCGGCAGGAACACGCCTTTTAATCAAAGGAACCATCGTGATACTTATGTTAGCGAAAGCTTTCTATATCGTAGGTTATTTCATGCACTTGAAACACGAGGTTAAGAATTTAATCATGACTGTTTGTGTGCCACTTTGTATATTTTTCTGGTTTATTACGGCCTTCTTAATCGATGGAAATTCTTTCAGAAACCTACGCAATACTTACGATCCTCATTTTAAAGAGCAAAGCACTATTAAAGTAGAAGCAAAAGAAACACATGAGGAAGTAAAAGAAGCAAAAGAACCTAAAGAAGAGAAGAAGGAAGGTTTAAAACTGGATGCACCAAGAACATCCGACTAATTTTTTCTAAAATCATAATCAAAGCCATCACAAAATCTGTGGTGGCTTTTTTATTATCTTATTTTTGCAGCATGAACAAGAAAGCCTTACTAGGTTTAGTAGTAGCGTTATTGATACCAATACTAAGTTACTTAGTTTTAAAATACAATAGCGATCGTGCAATTGATATGCCGCGCAAATATTTACTGGATACAGTTGTTACCAAAATTGTAAAAGGAAAAGAAACAGAAGATAGTATTTGGCATATCACTAAAAACATCCATCTGCTTAATCAGTTGGGCGATACCGTTCGGCTTTTTGACAAACGAGGAAAGATCTTTGTGGTAGATTTTATGTTTACCAGCTGTGGCAGTATTTGCCCACGTCTTACCAGTAATATGGTGAAACTGCAACAGTCATTTATTCGTGGTGGCGATGTTCGAAATAAGATTGATACTTCCATTGTTCAGTTTATTTCTTTTACGGTTGATCCGCAAAGAGATTCCGTTTCTGTATTAAAAGACTATGCCGATAAATTTAAAGTAAGCCACGACAATTGGTGGATGCTAACAGGTAATAGAGATTCCATTTATCAGTTTGCATTTGAAGAATTAAAAGTAGATAAGTTTAGTATTGAACCAATTAGTCCAGATTTTGTTCATACTAGCAGGTTTATATTAATTGATAAGGATCGATATGTGAGAGGTTATTATAACGGGTTAGATTCTTCTTCCATTAAAAAGCTGGCAAGGGATATTGGCTTGTTGATGTTAGAGAAAGATAAGAAAGTTCCCAGTACCGTATTCAGACAAATCATTGACCTGAGTTGGCTTTGGTTATTGATTGTGTGCGCTGTGATATTTTTTATGGTGTATATGAATGGCAGAAGAAAAATTAATGGATAATAATTAAAATAGAAATACATGTTGCAGGCATCTATTGAAAAGAATGATAAGAAGGCGTATTGGTTAATTGGTGTTTTTTCTGTGGTGGTATTTACTGCTGTGAGTGTATTAACAAAGCTGAAGCTGAATGTGGACTTGGGTTTCGATGTGCATTTGTTTGCATTGTTCAATGCTATTATCAACGCTACTATTGCAATACTATTAATTGCAGCTTTAATAGTTGTAAAAAAAGGGAATTATAAGTTGCATAAGAAATTGATGATGGAAGCATTGATTTTATCAGTGTTTTTTTTAGTTTCTTATATCGCACATCATTTATTTGCGGGTGAAGCAAAATTCGGCGACATCAATCATGATGGAATTGTAAGTGATGAAGAAAAGACTTTAGTAGGTGGAATACGTTTTGTTTATTATATAATTTTAAGTACTCATATTTTCTTAGCAACAATTATTCTACCCTTTATTTTATATACGGCTTATCGTGCATTAACTGCAGAATTTGCAATACATAAAAAAATTGCAAAAATAACCTGGCCCTTGTGGCTCTATGTAGCCATTACTGGCCCTATAGTTTATTGGATGATCAAGCCTTATTATCTTTAATCGAGCGAAAGTTCAATTGTGGGGTCCCAGAACTTTTTGGCAAAATCGATGATGGTATCATCTTTCACAAACACTTTTTCTTTAGCCAATAATTCTTCCATTTGTGTGGAAGTAGCGAAATGTGCTTTGCCACTGAGCATACCATTGCGATTCACAACCCGATGAGCAGGAACTTTTGGCGTTAACTGATGGGCACCGTTCATAGCCCAGCCAACCATGCGAGCACTCATTTTTGAACCCAGAAAAGCGGCGATAGCACCATAGCTGGTTACCCTACCTTTTGGGATTAAGCGGGCTACATCATATACCTGTTCAAAAAAACTACTGTCTTTCTTCCCACTGGGTAAAATGATTCTGGGTTTATCCTCGTTGCTTTTTTTCATTTAATAAATAGGTTCTCTTTGGCTCTGGAACAGATTCAAATTGATAGGGGCAGTGTCTGCAACCATGTCCGCAACAATAGCCTTTTGCTACATGGTATTTTTCTGTGAAAACGAATAATCCGTTTTCATCAATATAGTAATCAAGGTTGTTATGCGGTATCTGACTCACTGAGTATTTGTTTTAACTGTGCATCTTTCTCCAGCGGAATTTCCTTGTCTAATTTAAAACTGAGGTAATGAATTCGGTTGCTTTTGGCAATATCCAATCCCTCATAATGCGTTTTAATAAGTAGCTCAGGTTTGATTTCTGGAAGCGCATGCACATTTTCTGCATCTTCTAACACAGAAAAAGCAAATAAGTTGATAACTGTTTTAGTAAAATGATATAAATCCGGACTATCCGTCTTTAAATTCACTACTCCATCCTTCGCCAGGATCTCCTGATACATTCTCAGAAACTTGGGGTGTGTGAGTCTTTTCTTTGCTTTTGAGCCTCTTAATTGAGGGTCGGGGAAAGTGATCCAGATCTCAGCGATCTCACCGGGATTAAAATAATCCCGAATCTTATCGATTAGGGAACGGATAAATGCCACATTAGTTAATCCATTATCCAAAGCTGTTTTGGCTCCTCGCCAAATCCGATTGCCCTTTAAATCAATGCCAATAAAATTTCTTTCAGGATACATAGTTCCCAACCCCACGGCATATTCGCCCTTGCCGCAAGCCAATTCTAAAGTAATAGAATGATTATTTTTAAAGAATTCGTTCCACTTTCCCTGCATACCCTGAGGGTATTCAAGTACATTTTCAAAATGCCTGATGGCTTCGAATCGAATGAGTTTTTTCTGTCCTCCCATGTCACAAAACTAATGGAAATGCATAAAGAAGAACCATGTTAAACATTAATGGACACAAAAGCATTCCTTTTTTGAATAAACCGGGAATATTAATTGTGGAAACAAGTAACGAAAGTTTATATAAGTTCTGGTGCAAAACTGATAATAAAAGTGGTGCCTTTATTAGGCTCTGTTTCTACCTCAATACTACCTCCTAAAGCCGTAATTTGAGAATGTACTAAATACAGTCCAATTCCTTTACTGTCAGGATGAGAGTGAAATCTTTGGTACAATCCGAAAATTTTATCTTTCACTTTTTTCAAATCCATTCCCAATCCGTTATCAGAAAAAGAAAGTTGCACACAATCATTCTTTATGATGCTTTTTATTCTGATGATGGGTTTTGATCCTGGAATGGTATATTTAATAGCATTGGTTATTAAGTTCAAAAAAATACTTTCTAAATAAGCGGAATTGAAACGTACAGAATTAACAGTTGAAAAATCAAAAACAATAGTTGCTCCAGAAATTTTGATTATGTTGCCTATAGAATCTATGACTTTAATTAAATGCGATTCTAAATTTAAGATAGTCAACTCATAATTAGTATTCTCTTTAATGATTAGAATTTTAATTAAATCGTCGAGTGTTGTTTTTAATGAAGTTGTTGAGTTTTTAAATGCTTCTATTAAAATTCGCGTTTTCGGATCAGTAATGGTTTCTAAATCCAACAGTTGTATAACACCCATCAGGTTGGTGACAGGGCCCCTTAAATTGTGAGAAGTGATATAGGAGAATTGCTTTAACTCTTTGTTGTTAATCGATAATTCCTTTATTAAAAGTTCTAATTCTTTCTTTGTTTTATTTACCTGTGTTACATCTCGAATAATTTTTGAAATTCCTATTACTTCCTTTTTATCATTCCAAATTGGCGACATAGAAAGAGAAACATCAATAATTTCTCCATTTTTCTTAACTCTTGTTGATTGGATTTGATTAATGTAGTTACCCTTTATAGCATCAATCATCATGCTTGTTTCGTATAAAACTTCGTTTGTGGGAATAAATAATTTAAACCCATTACCAATGGTTTCCTCTTCCTTAAAACCAAATAACTTCTCAGCGCTTTTATTCCAGCTGGTTATTTTTCCCTCAAGATTGCAGCTTATTATTGCGTCGCTAGTTGAATTAACGATTGAGGCTAGTAAACTTTGGCCTTCCCGTAATTTAATATCTTCTGTGATATTGCGCATATTAGTGACAATTGCTCTAATATTTTCATCATTTAATAAATTAGTGAGACTGCCTTCTAACCAAACATAATGTCCCTCTATATGCCTCCATCTAAACCTTTCATGAATTTTAATTCCTCTAGTTGAAAGTAATTTCTTGATGACGGGTTGTAGACGAACAAAATCATCTGGATGAAGATATTGTAGAATGTTATTGTTGGTATTAACATCGCTTTCTTTTCGTCCGGTTAATTCAAAAGCAGACTCAGTTCTATAGATGATTTTGAAATTCTCGTCATACATCGAGATCATGTCTGAACCATTTTCTGTAAGAGATCTAAATCTACTCTCACTTTTTGATAGTAATTCTTCTGACTTTTTTCTAATTGATATATCGATTGCTGTAAATGAAACGCCAAAAACATCTCCCGAATTAGAGTAAAGTGGAAAATATCTTGTACTCCACCATATAGTGGTATTTCGGATTTTTATGTCTTCATTTGTTGTTTCAAAACCATCAAGTGCCTTTAATGCTAATGTTCGAAAAGTTGATTTGTAAGCAGTAGGCAAAATATCAGCTAATTTTTTTCCTACAACCAAATCTATATTGAAAATATTTTTTGAATAGATCTGAGCCTTCGGATTAAAAAAAGTTATTTCTAAATTTTTATTAAAGAGAATAGATATTAAACCTGAATTATTGAAAAATGATTTTAACACTGATTCAGATTCTGATGTATTTACAGCACTCACGTTTGATTCATTTAATCAAAAAAGGTACTGCTTAAATGAAACAATGGAAGCCATAAAAACATCAAAAAATATCACTATTTCAGTTTGATTTCTTTTTGCTCTCTTTTGTCAACCTTTTCTTTAATGGATGCAAAGATTGTATCAAGTTTTTTTCTATTTAAATAGTTCCCCTTGCGAATTAATGCAAAGATTTTTTTAGTGTTATGAATGTCTGTTAAAGGATTAGCATCTAAGATTAATAGATCTGCTATTTTATTTTCTTCAACTGAACCATAATCTTTTGATTGGTTGAAAAAAGCAGGACCATTAATCACTGATGCCTTTAATGCTTCATGGATAGGTAATCCATAATGAACCATCATCGCTAGCTCATCATGCAACCCAATGCCTGGATAATTGTAGGAGTTTAAATACCCCGCATCCGTACCTGCTAAAAATAGAACCCCTGCCTGATAGAGCCATGGAATTAAATGAGCAGCAGCTTCAAAACTTTGGTGTCTGGCGATGATAGCATTGGCATCGTCTTTTGAAGCCCGATCAACTCGCCAGGCATAGGTTCTTTTCAATGCTGGTCCAAGATATTTTAAGTAATCGTCATGTTGATGATTGTCCTCATCTAAATATGCAACAACTCTGCTTCCATTCATGGTAGGAACAATGGCTGTTGCGTTTGCAGCTAGCAATTTGAATTTGCGAATAGCTGTGGCACTATCCATACTTTGCATCAATTGTATCGATGCATCTTTTGCACTGATCTTATTTTCTCTTCTTAATAAAGTAATTCTTTCTTCATCTTTCGAAGCAGCCCTCATTAAATAACTCAAGTGTTCAATGGTTGATAAACCTGCGTCAGATAATTCGTTCAAGGTATATTGTACAGGAGCATGGCCAGAAACTTTCCAGCCTCTTTTTCGGGAAGCTTTGATGGATGCAAGAAACAATGCGGGATCTAATGCATTGTCTGTGATTTTTATAAAATCAACTTTTAATCCTTGCAAAGAATCCAATGCCAGATTCATTTCTGTTTCATTGGCGATTTCTAAATCACCTGGCCAGATAGATTTTGGTCCTTCCAGTTTTGGTCCGGAAGTAAAAATATTGGGTCCTTCTAATTTGTTTTCTGCAATGGCTTTTTTCCATTCAAGAACAGTGGGGCTAATATCACCAGCGCAATCCCTCACAGTAGTAACACCGTTTGCCAGAAACAAGGGTAAGAGCCATTTATTTTCTTCCTTTAAAGTATCACCTCCAAAATGAACATGCATATCCCATAAAGAAGGCATGATGTATTTGCCAGAAGTGTTTAATAAATGATGGGTCTGATAATTTTTGCTAATTCCGTTTTTGCCAACTGCTATAATTCTTCCCTTGTTGATTACCACTGTTTGATGTGCCTGTATTTTGTTGTGAAGCACATCAACAACAGAAATGTCTTGTAAGATCAGGTCAGCTTGTTTATTTTGAGCATTTGATACAAACTGGATAGACAAAAAACAAATGAGTAAGAAAATCTTCATACAGTTTTTTTGCTGAATGTACAGAAAAGCTTAGAAAGGGAAAGTTCTTATAAAATACAATTTCCCTCAATAAGGGATTCGAAGGGTAGATGCCGAAAGCTTTAAAATCGCAGGAAAATTTTCCTTTTGATAACTCTACTTCTTTCTTTAACTTCCAATTTAAAGCTCATTTCTAAGATTAAAAGCCATTTAAATGAAAGAAGTATTTAAGCTTGCAAAAGCATGTTTGTTTTTCTTGTTGTTCCTTAACAATTCATCTTGCAAAAACCAGGATAATTCAAATACAAAAAATAACAAAGCAGACAGCCTTGCTGAAATACAAAAGCACAGTGCAGAAAATGCTTTAAAAGGACTGGATGTTTTTGAAGGACTAGCCGTACATACTTTTGCCACAGAGCCCATGCTTAAAAATCCCACCAATATTGATGTGGATGAAAGAGGTAGGGTCTGGGTAACAGAAGCCTATAACTATCGACCCGCTATTAATGGGAATCCTACAAATCCAAAAGGGGATAGAATTGTGATTCTGGAAGATACAAATGGCGATGGCATTGCTGATACGGCTAAAGTTTTTTATCAAGGGCCCGAATTAAATGCACCATTAGGTATTTGTGTATTGGGCAACCGGGTAATTGTATCTCAAAGTCCTTTTATCTGGTCGTTTTATGATGATAATGGTGATGATGTGGCAGATCGTAAAGAAATTTTATTCCAGGGAATTGGCGGTGAACAGCACGATCATGGTGCCCACGCATTCACCTTTGGAGCCAATGGTAAATTATATTTCAATTTTGGAAATGAAGGGAAAACTTTAAAAGATAAAAACGGTAAAACAGTATTGGACCAGGATGGTGAAGAAATTGGTCCGAAAAAGTATCAACAGGGTATGGTTTTCAGATGCGACCTTGATGGTTCACATGTAGAATGCTTAGGCAATAATTTCCGTAATCCTTATGAAGTTGCTGTTGATAGTTATGGAAGTTTATGGCAAAGTGATAATGATGATGATGGCAATAAAGGGACACGTATCAATTATGTAATGCCTTATGGTAATTATGGCTATAAAGATGAAATCACAGGTGCAGGCTGGGAAGCCAACCGAACTAATATAGAAGATTCAATTCCTCTACGTCACTGGCATTTAAACGACCCTGGTGAAGTGCCCAATCTATTACAAACTGGCGCCGGATCTCCAACAGGTATATTGGTTTATGAAGGAACTTTATTGCCTAAGGAATTCCAGGATCAATTAATTCATTCAGATGCTGGTCCAAATGTTGTTCGTTCATATTCTTTGAAAAATAATGGGGCAGGTTATTCAGCTTCTATCATTAATATTCTAAAAGGCGATAAAGACCAATGGTTCCGTCCAGCAGATGTTTGTATTGCACCAGATGGATCATTAATCGTAGCCGATTGGTATGATCCTGGTGTAGGTGGCCATCAGGCAGGCGATCAAACACGTGGCCGTATTTACAGAGTGGCGCCACCCACTTCCTCTAGCTATCTGATTCCTAAACAGGATTATACTACACCTGCTGCTGCTGTTCTAGCTTTACAAAATCCAAATCTTTCAGTACGCTACCATGGATTTACAGCATTACAGACTTTTGGCGATCAATCAATTCCGGAGCTTGAAAAATTATGGAATGGAGCAGGAAACCCTAAAATGCGCGCAAGGGCTTTTTGGGCTTTGGTAAAATTGCCCCATGTTGATGCAAAAAAATATATTGATCAAGCAGTCAAAGATCAAAATCCCAATTTGCGTATAGTAGCCATCAGGGCAGCGGAAGAGTTGAAACAAAATCTGATTCCTGTATTCAAAGCGTTAGAGAATGATACAGATGTTCAGGTGCGAAGAGAAATAGCAATTGCTCTACATCATAATAAATCAACCGAAGCTGCAACCATCTGGGCAACGCTTGCCAGTAAACATGATGATAAAGATCGATGGTACCTGGAAGCATTAGGTATTGGTGCAGATCGTCAATGGGATTCATTTTTTAAATCATACCTATCACTTGTAAAAGATCCCTTGAAAGATGCCGCAGGGAAAGATATTGTTTGGCGTGCAAGAACTGATGAAGCAGTACCATATTTAGCAAAACTTGCAGTAGACAATCAGGTTGCATTAAAAGACCGCCTTCGTTATTTTCGTGCCTTTGATTTTAATGCAGGTAAATTAAAATCTGGCCTATTATTAAAGATGATTGCAGATAACAAAAGCAATGATATGGCGCTGAATAAATTAGTACTATTCGCTTTGGATAATAAATCGGTTAATCAATCACCAATTGCACAACAGGCATTGCAATCTGTTATCAAATCTGTAAATGGTACACATGAATATATTGATCTTGTAAAAAGGTATCAGGTAAAATCAGAGAGCAATAACCTACTTCAATTAGCGATCAGTAAAAAGAATGAAGATATAGGAAAGCAATCCACTGGATTGTTGCTTTCTTTTGGAGGAAGTAAGCAAATATGGTCGGTACTAAATGAGAAAGATACTATAGCAGTAAAATCTTTAATCAGCAGTTTAGGTCAGGTAGGAAGTAAAGAATCGATTGATATGGTTCAAACTATTGCTTTATCTGAAAAATATACAACAGGCATTCGTAAAGATGCGGCCAGAAATATAGGAAAAAGCTGGAACGGAGAAGAGCGTGTTCTTGCCATTTTAAAAAGCAAAAAAGTACCACAGGATTTAATACCAGATGTTGTGGCAAGTGTTAGCGGTGCATGGCGAGGTTCCATAAGATCTGAAGCAGAAAGTTATTTGCCAGGCCATGTTTCTACAACAACTGCTGCCATGCCTACCTTATCTGAGATCAATGCATTAACCGGTGATGCGGTTAAGGGGAAAACTGTTTTTACAAATTCCTGTGCATTATGTCATCAGGTAAATGCAGAAGGGTATGATTTTGGACCGAAGCTTTCTGAGATTGGTTCTAAATATCCAAAAGAAGGTTTACTGAATGCGATATTGCATCCCTCAGAAGGAATAGGTTTTGGTTTTGAGGGATGGACTTTGAAATTAAAAGATGGGTCATCAGTAACTGGTATAATTGCTAGTAAAACTGAAACGGATATTGATTTGAAACTACCAGGTGGCGCGAAACAACAATTGAAAACAAGTCAGTTGCAATCATCTACTCAACTCAAAGAATCCATGATGCCAGAAGGTTTATATAAAACTATGAGTAAGCAAGACCTTGCAGATTTATTGTCTTATTTGCAGCAGCTAAAAAAGAAATGAACTAGTCAAAAAAAAGCCTTTCGAAATTTCGAAAGGCTTTTTACGAATAATTAAATATTGTATTATTCAGCTTTTTTTTCACCACCCGTAATTTTATCCCATAGACCTTTAGCCTCTTCTGCTAAATTCCCTATTTTGTCTTTCGCATCTCCCGACATTAAATTGTTCAGCAAAGTTTTTCCTTCTTCAATCATTTCGCCTGATTTAATTTTTTCAATTATATCTTCTGTTTTTTCTTGAATATTTTCTAAAGAATCTCCTGCCAATTCTTTGAATTCATTGGCTTTGTCTTGAATAGATTGTAATAAACTTTCTTCTGACGGTGGGGTTGTTTGGTTCGTATTTTCCATTTTTTAAATTTTTGTCAAGTTAAAATAAAATCACTTTAACTTCTTTATGGAACATAGACTTAACTTAAACTTTACTTATCTTATACAAAACTCCAATAACGTACGCTAGGGAGCATAAAAATCCCTATCAAATTGAATTACTTGGAATAGGGGGTCAAGACTGATGGTATTTCCAGTCCAAGCCTTGTAACAACTAAAATGCCATTTTGCAGACAGTTTAAGCCGATTTGCATAGAAAACATCTTGAAACCAAAACATTTAAAGACTTTTGATCAGTTTTAAGATGGTAATTTCAAAACATGAAAAGGTCTTTTGTCATTTTATTGAATATTGGGTTCTGGGCTTGTTATTTCATTATTATAACAATCATGTTAGCTGTTTACTATAGAAGTAGTCTTCATGTAACTAACCAGGAATCTCGCATCATAAATGCACTGAAAAACCTTTTCTTTTTTGCATTTATACCTTCTATTATATCCTATGCATTAAATTATTTTCTATTGTTTCCCAAATACCTACAACAAAAAAAATATTTACTTTCTATCGTTTTTGGAATTCTTATTTCTGCCGGAGCTGCCCTTATTGGCTATATATTATTACGTGTTTATATCGAATCAGGCAATCTTCAAGACATGGATCAGGGTGGCAAACCTGGCAGATCTACTGCCGGAATAGTAATCTTTGCTATGACTTTGATTGGTTTAATAAGTGGCACTGTGGCATTAATCATCCGAGGGTTTATTACATGGGTGAATGAGATCAAAATAAAAGAGATTTTGACAGAAAAAAACCATGAAATGGAAATGGCCTTGATCAAGTCGCAATTGGATCCCCACTTATTATTTAACACCATCAATAATATTGATGCGCTCATTCTCAAAGATTCTGCAGTAGCATCAGATTATTTGAATAAGTTATCTGATATCATGCGTTTTATACTGTATGAAACAAAGGGTGATCAAATTCCACTGTCTAAAGAAATTGAATATATAGACAAATACATAGCCTTACAGAAAATCAGAACTGCCAACGAAAATTATGTACACTTTACTGTTACTGGTATAATTGGCGATGTGAGCATTGCACCAATGGTGTTTATTCCGTTTATTGAAAATGCATTTAAACATGCCAATAATAAGAAAATGGAAAATGCGATTACGGTAAATATTCATATCATGAACAACACTATTCAATTGGTATGTGAAAATAAATTTGACACTAAGATAGCAGCTTCGCCAACCTATAGTGGTCTCGGTAATGAATTGATAGAAAAAAGGTTGCACCTGATTTATGGAGGAAACCATAGTTTGAATGTGACCAAAACCAATGAACGCTATTGCATTAACTTAACAATTCCCCATGGATAAATACTCCTGTATCATTATTGAAGACGAGCCACTTGCTCTTGAAAAAACGAAAAGCTTTGTAGCTAAAGTTCCTTTTTTAAATTTATGCGCCACTTTTGACAATGCCTTAACCGGACTCGCCTATTTGAATAACAACAAAGTAGATGTATTATTTCTAGATATAAACATGGACGAATTATCTGGTATTGAATTACTAGAAAGCTCAAAAATCAGTAGCCAGGTCATTATTACTACCGCTTACCAAGAGTATGCCATCAAAGGGTACGAACTTCAAATAACAGACTACCTTTTAAAGCCCTTTACATTTAACCGTTTTTTACAAGCTGTAAATAAAGCACAAGAAAATTTAGTACAGAGAGGTTCTGAAGCCCAGCCGGACTTTATTTTCGTAAAAACGGAAAATAGGCTTGAAAAAATAAGTTTAAACGAAATCGTATATATAGAAGGGATGAGAGATTATCGTAAAATTCATACGTTGAATAAGAAGATTATGACCTTACAGAACTTCACAGAGCTTGAAAAGTCTATACCTTCGAATATAATTTGCAGGGTCCATAAATCTTATATGGTGGCATTAAATAAAATTGAATCAATTGAACGCAATAGAATAAAAATAGCTGACCAATTCATTCCTATTTCAGAGACCTACAAAGATATTTTTTTCCAAATCATTAAAAATAGGGCTTAAAAGCTTAAGCGTTTTGCAGATTAAAACGACCAACATGCAGACAACTTAACAGGCTTTGCATACCTCAATTGTAAGCCTTCTTTCCTCCATATACTTTTGTTTGAGTTTATTAATAAAAACAAACAAAACAAAAGTATTATGAAAAAAAATCTACAAGCGGTTATCATCTTCAGTATGATATTCCTGAGTTCAAATGTATTTGGTCAAACTATTACAGTTAAGCCAGAACAAACCAAAATCCAAGAAAATTCTTCGAATACCTATTTCGATCTTTTATTAAACTTAGTAGGTACAAACCTTAATTATGGCAAATCAAATGCTGCCTTAAGAGACTACAAAAAAGCTGTACTTGGTGCACAGGTTGGTATGTCATTTCAAGCTGGACTTACTTCTCAACTTTCTGTTGTTTCTGAATTCTATTTTATGATGAAAGGGGGCGAATTAAAAGTCAATAACCCATTAACTACCAATAAAACAACCCTTCGATTATATACCCTAGAGTTACCAGTTTTGGTTCGTTATAATGTAGGTAAGTTTTATCTGAACGCAGGCCCTTCAATTGCTTATAACCTTATGGGTGACAAAAAAATTGCTGATGTTTCTAAATCAGTATCATTTAATGATGCAACTGACAATTTTAAGCGTTGGGATGCGGGGATTCAAATGGGTGCAGGATATAGGTTTAAGATCAGACAAAAAAGTGTTGTATTGGATGCTAGATACTCCTATGGCTTAACTAATATTTCTTATGGTCAGGAAATGTACAATAGGAACCTAAATGTCAGCCTGCATTTTTCTAAAGCTTGGAAATCAAATCCAATTGGGTTATATAAAAATTTATAAATAATCCTAGATAACAAAGCAATTGTTAGAAGTATTTAAAATTCAAATCAACACAAATAATTAAAATGAAACCAAATTATACCAGTAATCAAGTAGAATCAGATAAGTATGCTTCATTTGAAAGAATGCCAATGAGCTCATTCAGAAAAACATCACTGGTTGCAGGTATATTTTACTTGATCACCTTTGTTTCTATTCCTACTATCTCTATATATAGTTCTGTACATGAGCAAAACTATCTACTTAATGGTGGCCCTGATACGGCCACCATTATAGGAGGGATATTAGAAATTATAGTAGCACTTGCAAGTATTGGTTCAGCTGTTGCACTATACCCTGTTCTCAAAAAGCAAAATGAAGGATTCGCACTAGGCCTTGTTGCATCAAGAATTTTGGAGGCAAGTACCATATTTGTCGGCGTTGCGTTTATATTTTCATTAGTTACACTTAAAAGGGCAGGAGCTGGTGCTGATTCTTTGGCAGTAAGCCATGCACTTGTGGCACTTTATGATCGGATTTTTTTATTGGGACAAAGTTTCATGCCAGCCATCAACGACTTGCTATTAGGCATCCTTCTATATCAATCTCGGTTAGTACCAAGAACACTCTCCTTAATTGGTATTATTGGAGCATTTCCATTAATTGTCGGGTACTTCGCAGTTATGTTTGGATTCATTGGGCAACATGATGCTTTGTCTGGTTTAGCCGCATTATTAGTAGCACTGTTTGAATTTTCACTTGGGATTTACCTTGTTGTAAAAGGGTTCAGCAATTCAGCTTCAATAAAAAATGTTTAATTGTTTTAACGCCCCATCCCATAATAACATATACACAATGCAACAATTTAAACTTCATCCTTTTTTATTTATAATTGCTTTTATCATTCAGTATTCATGTAATGGGCAAAACAGTAATATGCAACCCATTAAAATCAATGAATTAATCAATTCTATTTCCGATAGTCTGAACAAACATTATATTTTTCCTGATAAGGCTGAAAATATATCGGCTTATCTTCATAGTCAATTAAAAAGTAATGCTTATACCAAATTGCTAAACGATCCTCAAAAATTGGAACAGCTGATATCAAAAGATATCAGTAGCGTTTATCGCGATCCACATTTGCGAGTTCAATTTGATCCTGGTTTTAATGCACAAGTGGCGTATCATCCAACAGCGGAAGAATTGCAGCAAGTAAAAAATTACTGGAAGGATAATAACTATAGTTTTAAAAAATTAGAAGTTCTTCCTGGAAATATTGGATATCTATCTTTCAATTTATTTGTTGATGATATAAAAGCTGCAAAACCCACAATAAAAGCTGCTCTCAGTTTTTTAGCGAATACAGATGCGATCATTCTTGATTTAAGAAATAATATGGGGGGAGATCCTAATATGGTAAGCCAAATAGAGAGTTATTTTTTTGCTCAAAAAACTGAAATGAATAGCCTCATTAACCGGTCTAATAACGATACTGTTTTCATGTATGCTGACCCCTTTAAATCGGATAGTCTAAGTCTTTCGATGCCTGTTTATATTTTAACCAGTCAACACACATTTTCCGGGGCTGAAGATTTTTGTTATGGTATGCAGGTTGCAAAAAGGGCAATCATAGTAGGAGAAACTACAGGTGGTGGAGCGCATCCTCAAATGCCATTCTCAGTTAATCAGGGTTTTGTAATGTACATACCTTTTGCACGCTCATTGAATCCAATAACTCTTAAAGACTGGGAAGGAACGGGTGTGATTCCTGATGTCAAAATATCCGCCAACAAGGCTTTAATTAAAGCACAGGAATTAATATTCAGAGATGATATAGAAAGAACAAAAGACCCAAAAGTGAAAAATAAATATTTATATTTTATGAATGCACTCTTAGTAAACAACGAAAAAGAAAAACTTTCAGTAAATAAGTTATTGCCTTATGTGGGTGTTTATGGAGGCTTGACCGTTTATTTGGACAAAGACAAATTGTATTGTAGAAATGATAATAATGGAGGTAGTATTACGGAATTAAAACAACTTACTAACAATCTTTTTCAGTTGGATAAAGATGCGCAGATTGAATTTATAAAAAATAGTCAAGGTCTAGTATTAGCTATCAGCATTCTTGTAAATGATGGTAGTGTATTTGAAGAAAAGAAAACCATTGGCAAAAAATGATTATCCAATTCTTATTAAAAAAATATAAGCAACATGATGAACAGAATATTTGACTTTATGGACTACTTTTTTTCGGTAATCATATTTCTTTCAGGTGAAGAAGACGACGATATTATACCGATTGACCATATTTTGTAGTTTTTAGAGATGTAGAAAAAACAACTGTATATACCCGATTTAAATTAATATCATGGACACGATTACATGGAAACAAAAGTTTATCAATTTCCCGTTAACGAGAATTGTACTTGGACTAATAGTATGTTTTATTTCATTTATACTTGCACAGCAACTGGCAGGTAAAATACTAGACTTAACAACAATAAATAAAAACTATAGAAACCTAATAAAAGGTGTCTTTTCGTCTTCAGCAGTAATTAGCACCTATATCTATTATTTTGGAAAATTTGAAAAAAGAAACATTAAAGAATTTTCAGTAAAAGGGATTACTAAATCTATTATTATCGGAATACTAATAGGGGCGGTATTGCAAAGTTTGACTATGTTGGTGATTGTTTTAAATGGTGGTTTTGAAATTGTATCTGTTAATACTGTTTCCAATATGATCACTCCTTTCGCAATAGCTTTTAGTGTTGCCATTTTTGAGGAAATTTTAATTCGAGGAATCATTTTTCGAATCATGGAAGAAAAATTAGGCAGTTATATTTCATTATTAATTTCTGCTATGATTTTTGGTGCATTACATTTAGCCAATCCAAATAGTACAATAATATCTGCATTGTGTGTTGGCGTAGAAGCAGGAGTTTTACTGGGTGTTGCATTCATCTATACAAGAAATCTATGGTTTCCAATTGCGATACATTTTGCTTGGAATTTTGAGCAATCAGGAATTTTTGGAGCAATAACTTCCGGTAACGAAAAAAGTAGCAGTTTGCTTACAACTAAAATAACAGGTCTTCCAATGATTACCGGTGGAGAATTTGGACCAGAGGGAACAATACAAGCAATAGCCTTTTGTTTTTTGGCTTCATTTATTTTATTGCAGTTATGTAAAAACAGAATTATCAAACCATTTTGGGTAGCGAATAGATCAAATTAGCTCTTGAGATTTATCAATATTTGTTGAATTAAAACCAACTTGCTTTTAATTATTTTCTTTAAAACAAATAATTCATTATGACAGAAACTTTAGATAAGATTAAAAAGCAAATACGCCTTTTATCAGTATATGCGATAGTTTCATCCTTTTTACTATTAATTGCCATGTTCCAAATTTTTAAAATGGACAGAAAGACCAAAAATTTAACAGTAGAGGAACTAACTGCAAATCGGATAAATATTGTTGAACCAAATGGACAACCCAGATTAGTCCTTTCCAATGTTGAAAAATCACCCGCAAATTTGAATCATGGAAAACCTTTTGGAATTCCTGGAGGTAATCGTGGTGGTTTAATATTTTATGATGACGAGGCCACTGAATGTGGGGGGCTTGTATTTTCAGGAAGAAAAGATAGTAGTGGAAAATATTTTGCATCAGGGCATTTTTCTTTTGACCAATACAATCAAAATCAGGTGCTGTATTTACAATATCTTGATGATAACGGGGATAGGAAAACAGGTTTATATGTAGATGATTGGCATAACAGTCCAGCTTACCCCGAGTTTCGGCATACATACAAGGAAACAGAAAAATTACCAAATGGCCCCGAGAGAGATGCTAAACTCAAGCAACTACTGGAGCCTGTTAATGGTGAGCCTGCCTTTGCCCATCGGGTTTTTATTGGTAAGGACGCAGAAAAATCAGCATTAATTAACTTGGCAGATAAAAAAGGGAAGACAAGGATTCAGCTCATTGTTGATTCTACAGGAGAAGCAAAAATAAATTTTCTCGACGCTACAGGCAAAGTTGTTTATAGTTTACCCAATAAAGAAAATCACTAAAAAAAGTAGTAAACATCAGTAGTTCCTGCAGACATTCATCAATTTAAAGAGTGAAAAACTTGAAAAAAGCGAATAAAGAAAACTATAGGCAACTTCTAATCGACAAAATAGAAGGATTAGTTGAACAAAGAGAAGTAACTATAGGAACAATTAAAACAACCTACTTGTTATATGGAAATGGTGAACCTGTAATTTTTCTGCATGGAGCTGGTGCAGGTGCTGTTACTTGGTATCCATCAATAAATGCTATCTCTAAAAATTTTCAAGTAATAGCACCAGATATAGTTGGATATGGAGAATCTGATAAACCTGATGCACCTTATAATAGACCTTATTTTTCTAATTGGCTCAAAGATTTCCTAAAAGAATTGAAAATATCAAAGGCCCATATTGTCGGATTGTCTCAAGGTGGCGCCATTGCATTGCAGTTTGCTATAGACAATCCTGAAATGGTTGATAAACTTGTTTTAGTTGACGCTGCAGGTTTAGGTGCAAAAGTTTCTTTATGGCCTTTAATTGGAACAATATGGATGAATAGTTTTCCATCTTCAATGGCAAATCGTTTTAATTCGCGTTATATACTTCATAAACCCATCAACAGAGACCCGAACCATAGTAGCTATTCGATAGCCGTTCTCAAATATAAGGGAGGAAAAAATGCATTTAAGCAGGGGCGTGGAACCGCAGTATCTAAAATACCCGAAGAATTATTAAAGCAAATAGAAAATGAAACATTGATCATTTGGGGGAAAGATGATAAATTATTTCCTGTTGAATATGGTGAAGCAGCAGCTAAAATTATCCCAAATGCAAAGCTTCATATAATTCAAAATGCTGGACATTTATCGTTAATGGATCAACCAGAAATTTTCAATAAAATTCTGGATGATTTTTTAAAAAGTGATTAAAAAACTGCAAGCAAAATAAGTATTTGCAAAAGCAGGGCTGGACAATATAATTTCGGCATTAGCATCATTAGTTCCGACAGACATTAATAAATTTGGCTTTTATTTCTTAACTAAATAAGCGATACATCTGAAATAAGGGTATGTTCTTGCTTTTCCTACAATAAATAAGACCTTACGTCAAAAAAAAATTAAAACTTATAAGACTTAGATTAGGTTTGTTGTAGGTAAATATTTAGAAACATTTCATTATATTTTGATTGCTGTTTTAAGCTTAAAATTGTTGTATGACTAAAATACCAATAAGGCAAATAAAATCAAAACCCAAAGAACCGAATTTAGTTGGCAGCTTTAATATAAGAAGTATTCATGAGTTACTTGATGGAGAAGATTTGATTCAGGAACTCCATAGGCATGATTTTTTTTATATTTTACTTTTAAAAAAAGGATCAGGATTTCATGAAATTGACTTTATTGAATATAAGGTTTGTAATTATTCCATTTTTTTTATGCGACCTGGGCAAGTGCATCAAATTACTTTACGTGCTGGAAGTACAGGTTATCTAATGCAATTTAATTCGAATTTCTATTACCCTAATGATAAGACTTCTAGCCAATTATTACAAAAGGCTAGTACTAAAAATCTTTGTCAATTAGATGCACAAAGAGTAAAAAAAATACTTGGAATATTAGCATTTATATTTCAGGAAGATTCAGAAAAACAAGAAGGATATTTAGAAGTAATTAAGTCTAGTATGAGTATTTTCTTTATCGAACTAGTTAGACATCGTCAAAATAAAAATAGTTCTTTAAATGAGCATAGTTCATATTCACAGTTGCAACTTGAGAAATTTGTTGATTTAATTGAGACTCATATTTTCGAATATAAGCAGGTATCTAAATATGCAGAAATGCTACATCTTTCAACTTATCAGCTTAATGCGATTACTAAAACTACACTCAATAAAACAGCATCAGACTTAATAAATGAGTACATGATTTTAGAAGCTAAAAGGAATTTACTTGCAACTTCTAATCTGGTTAATCAAATTGCAGATGATCTTGGACATGAGGATGTTTCTTATTTTATCAGATTCTTCAAAAAACATACAGGTTATTCTCCTGAGGCGTTCCGTCAAAATTTTAAATAAGTCCTATTTAACTCCATTTTTATCCTACTTGTTGCATACAATCGAAAGTACTTTTGATGAATCAATAATTCAAAAAAGTAACTTATATGAAAACAAAAATGAAACTGATAGCAGCATTAAGAATATGGGTAGTAATATATCCTTCAATCACATTATTTTTTTATTTGTTTGGAAAACAATTAGCACAATTGCCTTTATATCAAAGAACATTATTTCTAACTATTTCATTAGTGCCATGGATTGTATTTGTTGGACTTCCATTTTTAGATATGGTAGTTGGATTATTAATGCCCAAAAAAAATAGGTCCTAAAAATATATTGACCTTAGAAGTAATAATTCAGAATAAGCTCACATTCAATTTTATAAATATTTTTAAAAAGCCTTATGGTATTCAATAATAGTTTCGATATTATCATTATAGGAGGAAGTTATTCTGGTCTTTCTGCTGCTATGACATTAGGTAGAGCAATGAAGCATATTTTAGTAATAGATAATGGTATGCCATGTAATATTCAAACCCCATATTCCCATAATTTTCTTACTCAAGATGGTAAATCCCCATCTGAAATTTCAGCCATAGCAAAAGCACAAGTTAAAGCGTACCCAACAGTTACTTTTATAGATGGATTGGCTATAAATGGGAAAAAAATTGAAAATGGGTTTGAGATTGAATTATCTTCTGGCGATATTTATTCTGCCAAAAAGTTGATTTTTGCTACTGGGATTAAGGATGCTATGCCTAAAATACAAGGCTTCGAAAAATGTTGGGGTATTTCAGTTCTACATTGCCCTTATTGCCATGGGTATGAAGTCAAAAATGAGATAACTGGAATTCTAGGAAATGGTGATAATGCATTTGAGTTAACCACACTTATTTCAAATTGGACTAGTAATTTAACTTTATTTACAAATGGGAGATCTACATTGACATTTGAGCAAACGGAAAAACTGAGACATCATCAAATTTCAATAATTGAAAAAAATATTAATAAGTTTATTCACTCCGATGGTAAAATCGAAAAAATTATTTTCAGTGATCTCTCTTCGTTTTATTTGAATGCTTTATATTCTCGAAATTCATTTCAGCAGCATTGTAAAATTCCGGAAATGTTAGGATGTGATTTAACTGAAGAAGGATATATAAAAGTTAATCCATTTCAAGAAACAACTATTAATGGGATACTAGCTTGTGGTGATAATACTACTAAATTACGCTCAGTAGCAAATTCAGTAGCAATGGGGAATATTGCTGGAATGACTGCAAGTAAAAAAATGATTTTAGAAGAATTTTAATAATACATTATGAATAATTCATGGGATACTGAATATAAAAATATGTGGGATGACCGATATAAAGAAACTGAATTTGTTTATGGAAAGGAACCAAATTTATTTTTTAAAGAATGGATTCAAAAATATGCTCCCCAAACCTTATTAATGCCTGCAGATGGTGAAGGACGAAATGGTGTATTCGCGGCACAACTTGGTTGGACTGTAACTTCTTTCGATTTAAGTATAGAAGGGAAGATTAAAGCACTTGAGCTTGCAAAAGATAAACAGACAAGTATTAATTATATTGTTTGTGACTTTGAACAGCTGCATTTTGATGATTTATCGTTTGACGCAATTGGATTGGTTTACGCACATTTTGCAGCAGAAAAAAAATCAATATTTCATAACAAATTGTCAGGAATTTTAAAAACTGGCGGATTAATCATTCTTGAGGCTTTTAGTAAAAAACATATACATCTAAATAGCATTAACCCTAAAGTTGGTGGGCCAAAAGACATCGCAATGCTTTACTCAAAAGAAGAAATTCTGCTTGATTTTATTAATTATGAAATTCTCTATTTGGAAGAAGAAGAAATAGATTTAAATGAAGGGAAGTTTCATATTGGAAAAGGATCAGTAATTAGATTTGTTGCGAAGAAAAAATAAACTACATATTTTTTACTTAAGTATATTTTAATAAATGCCTTTAGCTTTAAAAAGCTAGGGGCATTTTAATTATTTTAATAAATAAAAAAATATCCTAGTAGTGAAATGTTTTTCAATTTTTGTTTAAACACATTTTTATCCTATATAACTAAATCATTGTCCTATCTGAAACAAACGCTTGAAAATACCTTTGTTGTATCATTAAAAAAAGAAAAAATGAACAAGAAGATGAAAATTATTATCGTTGGTGCTACAGGCACAATGGGAAAACATTTAGTAAGCGCATTTGAAAAAGATCATGATGTAATAAAGGTTGCATCAAAAGGGTCAGACATTGATGTTGATATTACTTCAACAGAGTCTATTGAAAACATGTATCAGCAAATAGGGCCATTTGATGCACTTATTTGTACAGCAGGTCCAACATTTGTAGGACCGTGGAAAAAATTAAATGATAAAGAGTTTAGGAAAGGTATTGAAGGTAAATTAATGGGTCAGATTAATTTGGTGTTAATTGGTCAAAATTATATTGCACCTAAAGGGTCATTTACTTTAATTACTGGAGCCTTAACTCATGAACCACAATTGAATTTTGCAAATGCATCTGCGGCGAATGGTGCTGTTGAAGGTTTTGTACGTGCAGCAGCAATTGAATTAGAAAATGGAATTCGTATTAATGCAGTGAGCCCTACTGTTATTGAAAATTCACCACAATATTTCCCTTATTTTCCTGGAGATATTCCAGTAACCATGCAACAGTTAGAGTTTGGTTTTCGTAAAAGCGTATTCGGAGCAAATACAGGTCAAGTTATAAAGCCATATTAATATTCTCCCCAAGTTTGATAATACTGCAGGTCATTATTTATTATGATAATGGCCTGCTTTTTAATATGAAGCGTAGGTATTTAAAAATTCCATCCCATGGTTTGAATTCTGCACTAAAAATAATTTATGAAAAAAATACTCCAATTATCTTGCAAGTTGACTTTTGTATTTGCAATGACTTTTACAACAACGATAGCACAAAATAAAATTAATCTTTTACGCTATGATGATAATTTTAAACTTTTGAAAAATGATAGTCTTAAAAAAGGGTTTGATAATTTCAAATATCTTTCATTAGGAAATAAAACATATATCTCTTTTGGAGGTGAATTAAGAGAACAATTTCAGAACTCGACTAATATTAATTTTGGGGATGTTCCAACTAGCTATCATGATATTTCAACGAACCAACTATTACATCGATTAATGATACATGCGAATTTAGAAGTTGGTAACAATTTTAGATTCTTTTTTCAACTTAATAATACGCTTCGTTTATTTAATAATAACCCTGTTGTACCTGAAATAGATGAAAATCAATTAGGTATTCATCAAGCATTTGCAGAATTGAAATTGAAAAAATGGAAATTTCGATTTGGAAGGCAAGAACTTCTTTATGGCAATAACCGCGTAATTACTGTACGCGAAGGGCCTAATACTAGGCTTACATTTGACGGCGTAGTTATTAAAAAGGAATTTAAAAACTGTTCATTAGACTTTTTTGCAGTTTCAAAAGTAATTTCAAAACAATATATTTTTGATGATGAAAGTCTTAAAGAAGGGCTATTTGGTATTTACGGGACACAATTTATTTTAAATCGTAAAATAGGATTTGATTATTATTTGATTGATTTTCAATCAAAATTAAGAAAATATAATTATCAATCTGGAGATGAAAGCAGACAAACTTATGGTGCTCGTTTATTTTCTAACTATAAACGAATGAATTTTGAATTTGAAGGATCATATCAATCTGGAAAATTCAATAATCTAAATATTAATGCATATAATATTTTGGCAGATTTAAATTTTCTTTTGGTTCCTAAGAAATCTTTGATATTAGGTTTTGCTGCAAATGTTGCATCGGGTGACAAAAATAGAAATGATCAAAATTTAAATACATATAATTTAATTTATGCCAAACCTGCTTATGGTTTAGCAGTACCTATTGGAGCTACTAATATGATTAGTTTATATCCGTACATAAAAATTAATCCCATACAAAAGCTAAATATTTTGGTTCAATTATTTTTTCTTTCCAGAAAAAGTGATCAGGATGGGACTTATTCTCCCAGCATGGTACAAAACAGACCAAGTCCCAATTTGATTTATAGCTCAAAAGAGAAAGTATTAGGTGAATTTTATGTTTTGGAATCAAATTATCAAATTACAAAAAACCTCACCCTCTCTGTAGATGCCTCTTTTTTCAAAGCTGGGAAATATCCTATTTCAACTGGCAATGGGAAAGACATTTCATATTTATCCTTTAAATCAACTTTCAAATTTTAAAATAGGAACATAATTATATATAATTAAAAAATCCTAAAAACGTATAACATGAAAACAATTGAAAATATTTTTCCAAAAATTTCTCAAATACCCAATGAATGGCATCTGAACGAATTCATAGAACAGCGTGAATATCTTGTAAATGGAGAACTACGCAATTGGGAAGGGCCTATGAATGAAGTGGTGTCGCCAGTATCAATTAATACAGGAGCCAAAATAGAAAAGAACATTATCGGCTCAACACCCCTTTTAACTCAAAAGGAATCCTTAGAAGCGCTGGATGCAGCTGTAGCTGCCTATAATAATGGAACAGGTGAGTGGCCAACGATGAGTGTTGCAAATAGAATTGCACATGTTGAAAAATTTCTTGTTGAAATGAAAAAGCAAAGGGCCGAAGTTGTTAAACTGTTGATGTGGGAAATTGGTAAAAATTTACCTGATAGTGAAAAAGAATTTGATCGAACATGTATTTATATTGAAGACACCATCAAGGAATTAAAAAATTTAGATCATGATAATTCGAAATTTGAGAATGAAGAAGGTGTTATTGCTCAGGAAAGACGTGTTTCATTAGGTGTTGCCTTGTGTATGGGACCATATAATTATCCTTTGAATGAAACCTTTACAACATTGATTCCTGCTTTGCTTATGGGAAATACAGTTGTGTTTAAACCTGCAAAGTATGGAGTGCTCTTTATAAAACCTTTACTTACTGTATTTAAAGATAGTTTCCCTAAAGGTGTAATTAATATCATTTATGGAAAAGGCAGAGAAACAGTGGGGGTTTTAATGGAAAGTGGAAAGGTAGATGTGTTTGCTTTTATAGGAACTAACAAGGGCGCAAGTGATATTAAGAAATTACATCCCAAACCAAATCGCCTAAGAAGTGTGCTTGGATTAGATGCAAAAAATCCTGCTATTATTTTACAAGATGCTGACATTGCTACTGCTGTAAATGAGAGCCTTGCTGGATCTCTTTCTTATAATGGACAACGATGCACTGCATTAAAAATAATTTTTGTTCATGAGGATATCGCTGATAGTTTTATTAAAAAATTTACTGAAGGAGTTGCAAATTTAAAATGTGGAATGCCTTGGGAAAAGGATGTTAAAATTACCCCTTTGCCTGAGCCTGGTAAAACAGCCTATTTAACCGATTTGGTAAATGATGCCAAACATTTTGGTGCTTCAGTGATCAATGAAAATGGAGGCGAAGTGAATGATACGTTCTTTTATCCTGCTGTGCTTTATCCGGTAAATGCTAAAATGCGCCTGTATTCAGAAGAACAGTTTGGACCTGTAGTCCCGATCGTTCCATACAAGAATATTGAAGAAGTGATTGATTATGTTGTTCAATCAAACTTTGGCCAACAGCTAAGTATTTTTGGAACCAACTCAAAATTGATTGGGCATTTAATTGATGAATTTGCAAACCAAGTAGGTCGTATCAATATCAATGCTCAATGCCAACGTGGGCCGGATGTATTTCCTTTTAATGGAAGAAAGGACAGTGCAGAAGGAACGCTTAGCGTATATGATGCTTTAAGGGCTTTCAGCATTCGCATTTTGATTAGTACAAAAGATAATGCAGAAAACAAAGAAATTGTGCAAACGATTGTAAGGGAACATCATAGTAATTATCTGCGTTTAGATTATATTTTTTAATGAGTAATCTTATTTAAAAT
>JBAXXT010000035.1:0-32247 GCA_037127755.1 Bacteroidota bacterium | reverse complement strand
CCCCTCCATCCCGAGCACTCGGGATGGAGGGGAAACCTTTTTTTTAAACCTTTTTTATCTAATTTTTTCACACTCTTCACTCTTCACGCTTCTCTTTATCCTATTGCCTGATTCAAATCTTCAATAAGATCTTCTACGTCTTCAATACCAACACTAAGTCTGATTAAAGAGTCGGTTAGTCCGTTTTTGATTCTTTCTTCTCTGGGTATGGATGCATGTGTCATCGATGCCGGATGGTTAATTAATGATTCAACGCCACCTAAACTTTCTGCCAATGAGAAAACTTTGGTACTGCTTAACACACGAAGCGCATTTTCAATGCTATCGTCTTTTAAAGTAAAGCTCATCATACCACCAAATCCACGCATTTGTTTTTGAGCAATGGCATAGTTGTGATGGTCTTCAAATCCACACCAGTAAACTCTTTGCACTTTAGGATGGTTGCGTAAAAAATGTGCAATCTTTTCGCCATTCTCGCAATGTCTTTGCATACGAACATGCAAGGTCTTAATGCCTCGTAAAACAAGGAAACAATCCATAGGGCCCGGAACTGCCCCGCATGATTTTTGGATAAAATACAATTGCTCGCGTAAATCAGCATCATTCAACATTAAACAACCCTGAATCAAATCACTATGTCCACCAAGATATTTTGTAGCTGAATGCATTACTATATCTGCACCCAATGTTAAAGGGTTTTGTAGATAAGGGGATGCAAATGTATTGTCGACACAAAGAATTGCTTTCGCATTTTTTGAAATTACAGCAACTGCTGAAATGTCGGTAATATTCATCAATGGATTAGTTGGAGTTTCAATCCAAATCAGTTTTGTTTTTGCTGTAATGGCATTGCTGATATTAGTTACGTCGGTAGTATCGACATAAATAAATTTTATTCCAAACTTGGCGAATATTTTTGTGAATAAGCGATAAGTGCCGCCATACATATCGTTTGCAGCAATTACTTCATCGCCTGGTTCTAATAACTTTATTACCGCATCGGTTGCGGCAACCCCGCTGCTGAATGCTAAGCCATACTTAGCTTGCTCGATCTGAGCATAGGCTTCTTCTAATGCCTTACGTGTCGGATTCTGGCTCCTTGCGTATTCAAAGCCCTTATTAACACCAGGAGCTTCCTGTACATATGTGGAGGTCTGATAAATGGGGGTCATGATGGCACCAGTAGATGGATCTGGTTCTGCTCCAGCATGAATATATGTTGTGCCCAGTCTTAAATTATTTTCTTGGTTACTCATAATTATTTCTTTTTAGAATTTGTTTCGTCAACCAATATTATTGGAAGGCTGGTTTTAATATCATCCCAAAGAAAAATCAGGTTTGCTCCATTTTTTGTTTCGTCAAAATATATGGTGAATGCTTCAACAGATTCTGTATTTTTCTCAAGATCAATATCTGTTCGAATGATGTCTTTTTTGGTATCGTATGTGAAATTTCCCCAACAGAAATTGTCTTTATTAATAATAACTGTCCATTTATTTTCTGTAGGTAAACAATAGATCGTATAACGCCCTTTCGGTAAAATTTTGCCAGCAATATTTAAGGTTCGAAAGGTTTCTATTTCAGTTGCTTCATTTGCACCAAGCCGCCACATTTCATTGTATTTAATAATGCCACCAAATATGATTCTACCATTTTTCATAGGTCTACCATAGATGATTCTTGCCATTGGTTGATCTTTGGCTTTGCCGCTCATTTTTAAAATAGGATAATTTGCTGGCCAGTAGCTCATATCCATGGGTGACTTATCCAGTTCTGTAGGCTTTTGTTGTGCCGAACCTGCAAAAACTAAAAAAAAACTGAGTGTAGTTATTAATTGCTTCATCGTTTGAATCGGGTTTGATTGTTATATGTGACAAAGATAAGCGCCTATTTGTTTTGCAGTCGGGCTAACTCGAATTCTGCAAATTTTTTAACATCAGGGAAAAATGCTTCGTATTGTTCTTTTAAGGCTTCATAATTCTTTTCGAAAATCTCGAAAGCAACTTTATGGTCTGAAAGGTATTTAGTTCTTCTTACCAATCCTCCAAAGCTCTTTTCTATTGCCTCGGGAAATCTGTAATGAAACAGCCAATTATGCAAACTCATATGCGGAAGTTGCATGGCAAATTTATCGGGTAAGAATATTGCATTGTCTTTTAATTGCTGATATACATTTTCTGTAAAGGGTTTCCACTCTTTTTCGCTTAATTCCTTTGCATCGAGGGCAAGAAAATGGTCATATACAACATCCATAAAAGCACCTGCATATAGACCAACTTCCTGTTTAAAAAATCGTTTGCCTATATAAGTTGCTGGATGATAATCTGTAAAATGATCAATGGCACGGTGAAGCTTTATTCCCTGGTAAATGCCAATAGGATAATCATATTGCTTTTTTCCCTTTACATAATCACTGATCATATTGCCCACTAAAATATCAGGTTGCTCAAAAGAAAGGTAAGCATGGGCAAGTAAATTCATAGGTAGCTGCTCCTTTATTTTTGTTGGTGTTTTTTAAAAAAGAGATATGAAAATACGAATGGAATAATAGTAATAATGCCCATAATACTCATGAATGCAATGAATCTATATTCTGTTGGCAAAACAATTGTAAAAATAGTAATGGCTATGCCACCTGCAATCCAAATACTACCTGCTAATAGATGCGTTTCTCTCCAATTATCATCATTTTCTAAAGCCCATGGAGTTCTGAAACCTGCAAAATAATTCGGTTTAATTTCTCGCATATATTTTCCAAGCAATGCAAAAAATATACCTAAGGCAGGAAAGATAATCCAAGTAATATTTTCTCCCTTATTTTTAGCGGCGTAGGTAATGGCAAAGTTGATAAAGCAAAACAAGACTGAAATGGTGAGTCCCATTTTTTGAAATAGTTCTGGTGATTGGCCGGCTGTTTTTTTGGGATCGATTTTCGGAAGATTAGTAATCAGTAAGAAAACTCCAAATGATAAAACGCTAAACATGATGGTTAGAAAAACTAAAGTTGACTTTTCGCTATAATCATTTGGTCTTCCATCCATATCAAAATGTGTGGGAACGATGTTTGGCAAACCTGGATAAATAGATGCTAAATAAAATAATGGAATGATTGATAAAATCACTGCAATCCAAATAAAGAGTGCTTTATTATTTTTCATAAACTATTGTTTTGATAGAAAATCTTTCATGGAAGAAAACTCGTAACCTTTTAATTTTAAATCTAGAATTAATTGATCTAGTCTATTTAGAAGTGGTTGTCCACATAATTTTCTTGTGAATGCAGGAAGGCCCAAATGATTGATATCGATAAATTCCCAGGGATGAAAGTATAGGCAAACGTATCCATCCTTTTCTAATGTTTGGATCACAAGTTGTTTAAAAAAGTGGTAAGGAAAATTTTTAAAACTCAACCAGAATAATGGAATGCGAAGATGGGGAGAAACGGATGCAGGAATTCTTTGTATTCCCTGATCCATATAAATGGTTCTTGAAAGATGCAGATTATTATATTTTCCAGGTATCCAGGTAGGGTTGATGGAAGAGTCATATTTGTAACCAGCTTTCACTACTTCAGTCATATCAACTGAACGCATGCGCGGCATACGAAGACCAGTTACTGTTTGTCCGCTTATTTTTTCCAATACTTGTTTTGATTCCAGTAAGTGTTCGTTATTAAAATGCGAATGATAAAATGTGTGAGAAGCTATTTCGTGATTTGCAGCATAATCACGAATGTTTTCTGGGAAATGATTTGCAAAGTTTGCAGTTGTAAATAGTGTGGTAGGAATAGCATGCTTATCAATTAAAGGCATTACTGCATCTAATCCATCTTTCCCTAATTTTAATTGTTTTTCTATTGGAATATTATATTGATAGTCGAGTGGCATATCAAATTCTTCCACGTCAAAACTTATCAGTACTTGCGGTGTCATAGTAGGTTCGATTCTTTAACTATATAGTGTGGACGTTGTTTACTTTGCATGAAAAGTTTTCCTAGATAAATACCTATAATACCGAGGATCATTAATTGTAGCCCACCAAAGAATGCAATGGTAGCAATTACAGAAGCCCATCCGGATATCACATTTCCACGCAGTAAACTTATTACGATATAGGGAATGTACAAAAGAGAAAATAAGGAAAAGAATAATCCAAGATAAGCTGCTATATATAAGGGTTTGGTACTATAAGAAGTGATGCCCTGTAATGCTAAACGAAGCATTTTCTTCACTGTATACTTACTTATACCTGACCCTCTATTTGCCGCAGTGTATTCTATTCCAATTTGCTGAAATCCCATCCATTTAATCATGCCGCGCATAAAGATATCAGCCTCGGTAAAAGAAGAAAATATAGTTACTACTCTCTTACTCATAAGCCTAAAATCGGCAGTACCTGGTTCCAACTCAATTTCTGAAAGGTTATTAATGACTTCGTAAAATAGATTTGAAGTCAGTTTCTTCATTTTACTGATTTCCTTGTGATCGTTTCTAATAGTGTAAACAATATCATTTCCATTTTCCCATTCTTTAATCAAACTTGGAATTAATGCTGGTGGATGTTGTAAATCGCCATCCATCATGATCGTTGCGTCTGCAGTTGATCTGTCTAATCCTGCTTTTAATGCATTTTGGTGCCCAAAGCTTTTTGTGAGTGCGATATAGAAAATATTGCTAGATTTTTCTGCGCATTCTTTAATGTATTCTAAAGTGCCATCGGAGCTACTATCTTCAACAAAAATGAGAGAATAGTCATAAGGCAATTCAATGAAAACAGATTGTATCTCTTCCATTAATAGGGGAAGATTCCCCCGTTCATTGCAGACTGGTATTACTATGGCAATCGTTTTTCTTGGTTCAGATAACTGCATGAACATTAATCGGTTATTTGTAAAGCTAAAACATATTTGCTAATCAGCAAATGCAGATCGTTTTCAGCCTTATTTAGATTGGCGGAATTGCTGAACTATTAAAGAAAGTCCTTCATGCATGCTGGTTTTAGGAATCCAGTTCAATAATTCTTTTGCTTTTGAAATATCGGCAATCGTATCCATGATTTCTGCAGGTCTTTTTTCTACGCTACTGATCACTGGAAGATCTGTACCACTGATACCCTGAATCATTTGTATGATTTCTCCCACTGAATAGCTGATTCCTGAACCTATATTATAAATTTCAAATCTGTTTGCATCAATGCATTTAATAATTGCTTCAATGAAATCAGTAATATATATGTAGTCCCGCTTTGGCTCTAAATCTTTTATATGAACTTCATTGCTATTTAATACCTGAAGAATAATTTCTGGGATTAAAAAATTGTTTGACTGTCCGAATCCATATAAATTAAATGGGCGAATAATTACCATATTTACTTTAAAAGACTCTGCATAAAACCTGCAGTAATCTTCTGCAGCTTTTTTTGATAATGCATAGGGATTAGGAATGGAAATAGGGGCAAGTTCATTAATTGGAAGACTTGCTGGGTTTCCATATAAATAGGAACTTATGAAAACCATTCTTGCTCCATGCTTTCTACAATACTCCAATGCTAAAACAGTTCCTAAAGTATTTGTTTGAAGAAATAATTCGGGATTTTTCCAACTTGCTGGTACAAATGTTTTGGCTGCCAAATGTATCACAACCTCAGCCGCAGGAATATTTTCCCATGTCATGGGGTCAATAATATCACCATCACTACTTGTGAGTTCAATCACTTCATGCTGCAGTTCTTTAAGTGCTTTACAAAGAAAGCTACCTACAAAACCATTTGCACCTGTAACAAGAATTTTAGACATAGAGAATTTTATCTTTCAACTGATCAAAACATTCAATTGCCTCTATATAATCATCTGGCCTGCCTATATCTAACCATAGACCAGCATAAGTATTTACAAAAACATTTTTCTTTTTTTCCAAAAGAGAAAGCATTAATTGGTCAAACCCAAATGCCATATTTTCTGGAATATAATCCAACACTTTTTTATTCAGCATATAGATACCCATACTCACTTCATAACTATTTCTTGGTTTTTCTTTAAAACCAGTTAACAGATTATCCTTAGTTTGTAAAACGCCATAATCGATCATTTCTTCTCTTAAGTGAGATGAAATACTAAACAGCGCCTCATTTTTGACATGTGCATCAAAAAAATCTTTGTATACTAAATCTGTAAGTATGTCACCATTCATCACCAGGAAATTTTCCGGGAGATCTTTGATTAATTTAAGTGGTCCCATGGTACCCAATGGCTGGTCTTCCAGAGAATAATTAATGGAAATCCCCCACTTGCTGCCATCCCCAAAAAAAGCGGCAATTAATTCAGCCTGATGATTTACTGCCAAAGTAATATGTGTAAAGCCCTGTTTTACTAATTGTCTGATGATCACTTCTAAAATAGGATATTCTCCAATGGGCATGAGGGGCTTCGGCAATACAACCGTATAGGGACGAAGCCTGCTTCCTTTTCCTCCAGCCAATATCACTGCATGTTTATTCATAAAGCCTAAATATTATATGTGTCGATTTTATAACGAGCAAGATTTTCTGGAATGGTAAACCAATCGATTGTTTTTTGTAAACCTTTTTTAAATCCTTCCAGTCCACCATATGCAGGTTCCCAATTCATCAATCTTTTTGCTTTATCATAGCTAGCAAATAGTCGTTCCACTTCACTTTTTTCAGGTCTTAAACGATCACTGTCTAATTCAAAAACTATTTTCTTTCCCATCAGTTCGGCAATTAATTCAGCGGTATGCAATACGGATATTTCAAAGCCGCTTCCCAGATTCGTTACCGTTCCATTCAAGGCATCGCATTCCATTGCTTTAATAAATCCATTAGCAGTGTCTTCTACAAATGAGAAGTCGCGGGTTGGCGTAAGAGCGCCAAGTTTAATGATTTCCTTTCCTGATGCGATTTGTGAAATGATGGTAGGTATTACTGCCCTCGCAGATTGGCGGGGACCATAAGTATTAAAAGGCCTTAACACTGCCACTGGGGTATTGAAGGAAGTGTAAAATGATAATGCAATTTGGTCCGCTCCAATTTTACTGGCAGAATATGGAGACTGGCCTTGTAAAGGATGTTCTTCAGTGATGGGTACAAATCTTGCGGTACCATATACTTCGCTAGTTGATGTTTGCACCACTTTGCGAACACCTAATTCTTTTGCAGCTTGTACAATATTTAAAGTGCCTTTTATATTGGTATCTACATAAGTATCTGGTGAATGGTAGCTATAGGGAATTGCAATTAGTGCAGCTAAATGAAGAACAGTATCACAATCTTTCATGGCTGTTTTTACACCATATGGATCTCTTACATCACCCATGAATACCTCGAATTTTCCTTTAACAGCAGGATCACAGTAATCGAGCCAGCCCCATGTATTAAAAGAATTATAAAGTGCAAATGCACGAACATCATAGCCTTGTTTTACCAGCATTTCAGTTAAATGCGATCCGATAAAACCATCAGCACCTGTAACTAATATTTTTCTTTTCATGACTTATGTGTTGCTAAAATCTTTTCTTAGCAATTCGTAAATTAAAACAACCCAAACTATACAGCAAGGTAAAGCTTTCAACGAGTAATGAACAATCAGCTCTCTTATGTTTCTTGGAACTATATCAGTGGGAGAGAGGATTGTTAATATAAAAGTAATGATCAATAAAAGTATTGGGAAAAAGGTTCTTGGTATTTTTTGAATTACATACCAGATAGCTAAACCAATTACGGCAATGACATAAGTGGGCGATTCTGCTGATGAACTAAATATCACAACACCTATTAATGCCAATGCTAAATAGGATAATCTAAAATTCAAGTAAGGATATTGATCTTTTCTAAAAAATGGTAAAATATACAAAAAGGCAGCTGGTATAGTAAACCAATAGTTAGGCAGATTTCCGATTTTGAAAATACGTCTCACCATTCCCATCAATGAAATATCCTGCATACCAACAGTATCAATAATAATATTCGTGGCATTTTTTTCGACTAATGAGTGCGCCCAGTCTTGATAAGATTGTATCACAAATGAGGGGGAAGATAATATCATGGGTAAGCAGAAGAATACGATTAACCAACCTAGAAAACTTAAAAAGAAGCGGAGTTTATTCTCTGAAAAGAAAAAGAAAGCAATCCCTACAATTCCGTAAATCTTTACATAAAATCCTGCTACAATAAATAGGGTAGCCAAAACATCTTGTTTTCTTTCTGTAAATACAAAGCTCAATAAGATCCATCCCGTTAACATGGTATTGAATTGAACACTATGAGTAGCGGTCATCATTTCAATCATTCCAATAAGCAATACCACATTTTTATTTCGGGTACTGATCGGTAAATGACTAATAGCATAAAAAAGTACCCATGCATTCGCCAAACACCATAAAAAACACCCCAATAGCGTAGGTAAAACAGCAAATGGTGCAATAATCAAACTAAAGAATGGACCATAATGGTTCATATCTGCATGATCTTGGGGATATGGTAAATACAAGTTTTGAAGATGTACGCTATGCCAGAAAACACTTTTATATATTAAAAAATTATTTATATCGTCTAGTCCCCTGCTCATTTCAAGGGTAGCGGCAATGGCAGCAAGTGCAAACCAAAGGAAAGCGGGCAATGGGATAGCCCATTTTCCTAGTCTGATATCTTTTAATAGAAACTGCATTTTTTAGTCTTTTGCCAAATACAAAAATAGGCGAGGATTTGAAATAGAAAATTAATATTCAATATTTCGTTAGTTTCCTTAAAACCGCACAAAAAAATTACTTTTGCGCTCGATTGATTTCATCATTTAAAAAAGAGTACATGAGTAAAGGCCCCGTTTCGCAGTTTATACAACATCATTATCGCCATTTTAATGCTGCAGCATTGGTGGATGCTGCCAAAGGATATGAAACCCATTTATTAGAAGGTGGTAAAATGTTAGTGAGTTTGGCTGGTGCCATGAGTACTGCCGAGTTAGGTATTAGTCTGGCCGAAATGATTCGCCAGGATAAAATTGCCATCATTAGTTGTACAGGAGCTAATTTGGAAGAAGATGTTATGAACTTAGTAGCTCATAGTCATTATAAGCGTGTTCCCAATTATCGCGATCTTACTCCACAAGACGAGTGGGATTTATTAGAGCATCATTATAATCGTGTTACAGATACTTGTATTCCTGAAGAAGAGGCATTCCGCAGATTGCAGAAGCACTTGGTAAAACAATGGAAAGATGCTGAAGCAAGCGGCGAACGTTTTTTTCCGCATGAGTTTTTATACAAGACTGTTTTATCAGGAGAGTTAGAACAATATTATGAAATCGATCCTAAGAATAGCTGGATCATAGCAGCTGCTGAGAAGAATTTACCAATCGTAGTTCCAGGTTGGGAAGACAGTACCACAGGAAATATTTTTGCCAGCTATGTGATTAAAAACGAATTAAAAGCAAGCACTGTAAAAAGTGGCATTGAATATATGGTATGGTTAACCGAATGGTACCGTGCTAATAGTGGTGGTAAGGGTGTTGGTTTCTTTCAAGTGGGTGGCGGTATTGCAGGTGACTTCCCAATTTGTGTGGTGCCGATGATGTATCAGGATTTAGAATGGCATGATGTTCCTTTCTGGAGTTATTTCTGCCAAATAAGTGATTCAACAACTTCTTATGGTTCCTATTCGGGTGCTGTACCAAACGAAAAAATCACCTGGGGTAAACTTGATATTCATACGCCTAAATATATAGTAGAGAGCGATGCGACAATTGTAGTTCCTTTGATTTTTGCTTACTTGCTTGGGTGGTAGGATTTTGAAAAGAGAAAAGAAAGAACAATCATTGTCAATACAATATTAACCCCAGCTTTTAAGCCTGGGGTTAATAGTACATTAGCCATCTTTCAGGACCCTTCACTTTGCACTATCTGCTCGGCATATTCAACTTCATATCTCTCTTCAACATATTTTCTCTATTGGCAATTTCCCATGCGGTGTAGAAGATCATCAACACGCGTTTCTGCATCAGGTCGAAATTAATTTTATCAATGGTGTCGGTTGGTTTATGATAATCTGCTTGAAGCATACCATCATAGAAAAATAAAATCGGAACACCTTTCTTTGCAAAATTATAATGGTCGCTTCTGTAATAGATATTGTTCTTATCTGCAGGATCATCGTACTTATAATCCAAAACCAATTTACTTGATTGAGCATTTGCAGCTTCGTTAATGCCTTGCAATTCTGAACTCAATTTATCGTGTCCAATTACATACACAGTATTTGCAGAATCCGCTGTGAGGCGCTCTGTATCTATTCTTCCCACCATATCTGTATTCAAATCAGCGGTTGTTTTATCCATCGGATATATAGGATGTTCAGAATAATAATCAGAACCCCATAATCCTTTTTCTTCACCACTCACCGTCATAAACACGATATTTCTACGAGGGCCTTTTCCTTTTTTTGCTGCGGCAGTAAATGCTTCTGCCATTTGCATCACCCCCACTGTTCCTGATCCATCATCGTCTGCGCCATAATAAATATCATTGCCTCTTATTCCTAAATGGTCGTAATGCCCAGTCAACATTAAGTACTCTTCTTTTTTATCCGTTCCTGGAAGTATGGCAATTACATTACTACTTTCTAGATTCTCCGTAGTTTTAGTTGCAGTAATTTTAATTTCAGAAACGTACACAATCTTCTTCAATTGTTTGATTTGAGGAATACTCAAAACTTGAGTGCGACCAGTTAAAGCTGATGCGATTTCTGTAGAGATGTTACCAGTTACGAATCCTGTAATAGCATTTCTTTTTAGGTACATATTCCCTTTAGTAGGGGATGGATTTTTTAAAGGGAAATTGGCACTCACATAAAATAATCCGGCAGCACCTTTGGCCATGGCTACTTTCATTTTGGAATAAGTAGAACCTGGATTGGCAATCATTGCACGCATACCACCTTGTGTAGGTAAAGACATTCCTTCAGGAACACCTTCCAATACTATCACTAATTTACCTTTTACATCTAAGTTGGCATAATCATTCATTTGATGTGTAGAATCGATAATGCCATATCCTGCAAAAACAACTTGGTCAAAACTAAATTCGCCTGTTGAAATGACTTGTAAATTGAAATTAAAATCTTGATCCCAAGTAAATGAGCGACCATTCACGAAAAACTTTTTCTCGGTTAATACATCCTGATAAACTGGGTAGAGTTGTTGGTAGCTATCGCCATTGCCTGGTTTAAGCCCCATTCTTTTAAATTCAGATTCAATATAGGAAGCTGCTCTTTTTTGGCCTGGAGAAGCAGTTTCTCTTCCTTCCATTTCTGCAGAAGCAATGATGGATAGTTTTTGTTTTAAATTTTCTTGGTTAATAATACTACCAAATTTTGCAACATCTGTTTGAGCATGAACAAAAGCCATCGTTCCTAACAAAGGCAGACAAAAGAGAACTAATTTTTTCAACATCATGTTTTATTTTTATTAAGAGCAGGAAATTTTATTGACCCTGGTAGCATGTCGACCACCTTCAAAAGCTGTATTCATAAAGGTTTCTAACATCTGTTGAGCTACAAAATAAGATACGAATCTTGCAGGTATACAAAGGATATTGGCATCATTATGTTGCCTAACAAGTAAAGCCACATCATTTTGCCAGCAAAGCGCTGCACGAATAGACGCATGTTTATTTGCCGTCATTGCAACCCCATTTGCAGACCCGCAAAGTAGAATTCCAAATGCCGCTTCTCCTTTTTCAACTGAGGTTGATACGGCATGGGCATAGTCGGGATAATCCACCGAATCTGCGGTATAGGTACCCCAATCTTTTACTTGATAACCTTTTTCAATTAACCAATGAACAAGTTGTGCCTTATATTCTAAGCCGGCATGGTCACTGCCAATAGCAATTGGTTTAGTACTATCAAATGAGTAGGACATATATCTTATTTTAGGTTATAAAGATAAAATTTTGTCAGCTTCCCCTTTTCAAAAAAGGTTGAATGGTTCACCGGGCATTAAAAAAGGTGTTACTAACTCCACTCTTCATCTTCTTTTGCCTTTTCTTGTTTATATACCCTTGCAGAAACAAGAATACTCAATTCGTACAACAAGAATAGAGGGATGAAAACAATGGTCTGACTCATCCAATCCGGGCTTGGCGTAATAAACGCAGCAACAATCAAGATCACCACAATAGCATACTTACGGGTAGTGCGCAAAAACTTAGGCGTAATCAATCCGATCTTTGTTAAGATAAAAGCAAGAACTGGAAGTTCAAATGCTAATCCACAACCCAATATAATATTGGTCAAATTATCTAAGTAGTCAGCAAGAGTTGGTCTTGTTATCAATAAGCCTTTATGACCCAATTGGAAACCACCTAAGAAATTAAAAGTAAATGGTCCGAGTAAAAAGAATCCAAATGCTGCGCCACAAAAGAAGAAGAAAGACACCCAAAATATAATGAACCTAGTATTCTTCGTTTCTGTGTCTTTTAATGCAGGTTTTATAAAACGCCAGAATTCCCAGAATATATAGGGGAAGGAGGTGATTACACCACCCACTAAAGCAATAGAAATGGCTCCCAAAAATTGTCCTCCAAATGTGGTAGTCTGCATTTCTACTTTCACTGGTGGCATACACATGGCTTCGCCCATATGCGCCCAATGGCTAAAATCGCATAAAACCTTGTAGCTGATAAAGTCGGGATTGATCGGGCCCATTAAAATATAATCAAATACAAAATCGCGGTAAAGAAATATTACAGTAGCCATCACCAAAATGGCTAATACAGATCGAATGATATGCGAACGCAATTCTTCCAGATGATCAATAAAGGTCATCTCTGCTTTTTCTGAATCCGGGTTTCTACTGAATAAGGCCATTGATTAAATACGGTTAAGGGGGGCAAAGTTATGTGTTGAAACTGCTTAAAAATCGGGGAAGCGTTAACTATTTCAAAATTTTCATTTTTACCATTTCAATTCTGGTGTCGCTTACTGATACGATATCAAATTTATAATGTCCAATGATGATGGTTTCCTTCAATTTCGGAATCGTTTCATGTGCATTGATAATAAAACCACTGAGGGTTTCGGAATCAGCTACTGCGAAATCCATTTTGTATTTTTCATTGAGATAGTCCAGTTCCAACCTTCCACTAAACATAAACTCATCTTCTGTGAGCTGTTTTTCTTCAAATTCAGCTACATCATATTCGTCATGTATTTCTCCAAAGATTTCTTCTAAAACGTCTTCCATGGTTACTATTCCAGAGGTTCCTCCAAATTCATCCACTACCCAGGCAATGCTTCTGCGTTCTTTGGTAAATTTATTAATTAGGTCGGTGGCACTCATACTTTCTGGCACGGCCATCATCGGATGCATGATGGATCTAACAGAATCTGGCTTTTGAAAAAGATCGAGCTGATGAACATAACCCATAATATTGTCGATATTTTCATCATATACCACCAACTTACTGAGCTGTGTACTTACAAAATGCGATTTTAATTCCTCGATGCTAGTATTAATATCTACACCCTCAATTTCAGTTCTTGGAACCAGGCATTGACGAATTTTAACTAAGGGAAGGCTTAAAGCATTTTCGAATAGTTCTGTATTTAGTTCTTGATTGTCTTCGTCTTGTTCCTTGGTTTGTTGAAAAAAATGTTCCAGATCAACTTTGTTGAATGCATCATTGCTTTTATTCAAGCGCATATTGAAAACATATTTCAAGATCCATTGAGAAATGTTTACAAAAAAGGTAGCTATCGGTTCAAATAAAGTATAAAAGAAATGTGCAATTGAAGAGAAGAAACTTAAAAATCGCTCACTTTTTGCTTTAAAAACAGCTTTTGGAATGAACTCTCCAAATATTAAAACAACAATAGTGGAAATGAGCGTGTCTACAATTAATTGAACAATATGATTCTGAAAATTGATGGGCCTCCAGGCGATGGACTTAAGAAACTCGTCGAAAAGTAACCCATAGATCACCAAAAAAATATTCAAGCCAATGAGGCAGGATCCGATAAATTTTGCCGGATGTTCCATGAAATTGGCGAGAATCATTCCACTTTTTTTGCCCTGCTTTTTCTTGAGTTCAATACTCAATCGATTCGCACTTACAAATGCAATTTCATAGCCTGCAAAAAAACCAATCATCACTAGTGTGCCAATGATGGATAGGAGGATATACAGTTCAGACATGGTGGAAAAATAGGATAAATAATTTGTACTGCAAAGCTAGGGGAATGGATATAAAAAAGAGCCCCAAAGAATTGGGGCTCGCATAAGGAATTAACTGACTATGAAATTTCTAAAATTTGTTTTTCAGTTCAAATATTTAAGAATTATTTAAAGTCAACCGTACAGTTTTGACACTTCAGATCCAATTTAGCTCCCTTGCCATCTCCCACAGAGGCTGTGAAATGACTGTCGGTATTACTTTCGTCTCCGGATGCCATTGCGTAAGTAAGAGATCGATTTACGCCAGATGACCTTGCATCACTATTCATACTTTCTTTTTTACCAGTTGTTTTAATCTCTTCTTTCTCCGTAACCGGCTTCTTTTCAAAACTAGCATATACCGTACTAAATGCCCCCTGATATGCTACGGTGTAATTTTTTACATAACGCATCGGCAATCTGATGTCTGCATATTTATTATTGATCTTGATTGATTCAAGACCTTCGCCGATGTTTCTGATTTTTAGATCAGCATTGGTGCCATCTAATTCCATTGAATAAGTAAGTTTAGTGATACGTAGGTTGCCATAGTTTTTACGGCAAATAATACTGCCTACTTCTTCCATTTCATATTCGTCATTTGTGCTGCGGACCATTAATTTTTTAACAGCACCCGCTTCAACGGTTGCATATTTAGTATCTAAGTCTAAATCGTCAGCATCTTTAGCAATAAAACGTCCATTGATCAATTCTACTTCCCCGGTTTTTATATTGCCCACATTAATGTTTGAATATTTAGATCTCAGGTATAACTTGTTTACATCACCTACATCTAAACCGCCGTTGGTGATGTCGACACTCAGTTTATTCAAATTTCCTTCGATGTTGATTTCAGCATATTTCGAATCAATATCCAGGTTGTTTTCTTTTGGTAGGTATATGGTCACAGATTTTTTCCCTTTCCCTTGAACAGCTGCTAAATTATTTGCAAAGTCTAAATTCGCTCCTCCCCAAGAAATATTATTGCCATTTACTATATAGAAATTATTGCCATTTGCACCCACTTTAATTTTGATGGAATTGGCGGAACTTCGAAAACTAAAATTCATTTTTTCGAACCATTCTGCATCGGTTACTTTATTGCTATCACCATCATAAGTAACAGTAGTTACCACTTTCACTTTAGGTTGATCCCAAACTTTGATGTCAAGATTGCGACTATTTTCAATATATATCTCAGCAGACTTTGCAGCTGGCAATTCCATGCTTATTTCCTTCGACTTTAGATCCTTCGGCTCCGTTTTTTTGAACGACTTAATAGTTAATCTATTTAAATAGTTTTGAGCAGATGCCAATTCAGCATTGAGTTTTGCTTGCTGACTCAATACATCCGAATTCATTGCAGCTAGTTGCGATTGTTGAGCTTCTAACTTTTCTTTCTGAACTTTTAAATCGGCTGAATTGCTAGATGATTCTTGTGCAAAACTGCTTAGCGTAAGGCATATGCTAAAAGAAGCAATGGCTATTTTGCGGGATAGAAAATGAGTCATGTTATTTTTTTTAAAGATTTAAAAAGTAGGTTTTTAAAGTGTCAACAGCTGGGCGATTTTGTTTGTATCGGCTATTGAGTTTTTGCATTTCTGTTTGTAATTGTTTCAACATGTTTAATTTTTGCTGGTATACATTGATCAATTGATCCAGCAACTCATCACTCATGCCATTTTTCTTTATATAGAATTTAATTTGTACTTCATCTTTTTCCATTTGATGCAACTGAATATTGAATTCAGAAAAATAGATTGGCGACTCTGCATATAGAGGAGTAGTACTTATACGAGCTTTTTGCAAATTGATAACCTGTGTAAAACTAGCTTCCATGGAACTAAGTTTTGATTCATCCCTCGAATTCAATTCGTTAATAGTATGAATGGTTGTTATTGGTGTAGCAGCAGGAAAATTTAAGGGCTTGGTTATTTCATTTTTATCTGATGAAACGATTGTGGTTTTTGAATTTGAATCTTTGTCAGCTAAATTAGAAGGCGCTATTTCTTTAATTGTAGATCTTGCAATTGGCGTGGCAGTTTGATTAGATCTGGTGAATAGTAAAATACCAATCCCTGCTAATACAATCAGGGAAGCTGCAATTGACCAATTACGCAAAAGCATTGATTTTACAGGAAAATTGATGCTGTCTCGAATACCTTCCCACACTTTTTCACTAGGCCCATCAGACTCTAGTTGGTCTTTTTGAGATTGTATATATTTTTTTAATTCATCCATTGATTGCCATTTGTTGGTTGATCTTTTCTTTTAAAAGTTGCCTCGCTCGATGGTATTGACTTTTACTTGTCGATTCACTGATGGATAGCATTACTGCGATTTCTTTGTGCGAATAATCTTCAAATACATAAAGATTGAATATCTGTTTACATCCTTCTGGTAATGCTTTGATCTGCTGGTACACCATTTCTATATTCACTAATTTCCACCATTCGGTTTCTTGTTCATTTGAAATCTGATCATGCTCTTCTTCCCAGTCTTGCCACTGCCAATTTTGTTTTGTTTGCCGGATACATTCGTTCACTACAATTCTTTTTAGCCAACCAGCAAATTGTGCTGCCTCTTTTACTTGGTGAAGATTTTTAAAAGCAAGTATGAACGAATCTTGTAAAATATCTTCTGCCGCATTTCGATTTTTAGACATCCTTAAACAAGTATGAAACATGGCTTTATTGAATTGTTGATACAACAAAGCTTGCGCAGATGCGTCGCCTTTTACTGCTCTTTGCACCAATACCTTAAGTATGTTGTTAGTTGGTTCCAAATCTGTTCAGTAATAAGAGTATTAATTTGATAAAAGGTTGGAAAGACGGTAAAATAAAAAAAAGTTAGCAACTGAGCTGCTAACTTTTTTTAAATGGGTTCTTTCTTTAAAATTCCGAAAGCTTAGTACGTTTAATTGCACCTGTTCGGCCCATTTTTCTATATCCCCCAAAAACAGTTCTTATTTGATGGTACTACTATCCGGCACCAGAAAAAAACTGCCTGGTTGCACGTGTCCAATATGAACATCCGTTAAATTCTGATCAGAACTAAACCCAATACCGAAAAGCCTTTGCCGTGCAGGTGTGGACTGGCTGATAAAAATTTGTTTGTCGGTAGAAAAACGCTGAGTTGATTGATCCCAATACAATTCCTTGCTAATAAGTGTATCTCCTTTCACCGTAAAAACGATGACACTATCCCTTAAAAAGATCTTACTATCCCGTTCTGAATAACTACCATAACGTGCAAATAATTTGCTTTGAATATGGAGAGAGTCATCATAAAAATCTACCCTTAATGTTTTTGGGTATTCTACTTTTTTACCATATTCATCAGTTGATAAGAGCATAGAGGGCGCAATTAATTTTGCCTTGGTTTTCCCATTCTGACTCATATAGCTTTCTACATTCTTAGCTTCATCCACACCAATCACTTTTTTGCCAAGATTTTTAACCACATTGATATCATTTTCGCATCCCATCAGCACAAAAAAGCAGCCGAATATAATGGCTGCTAGTTTTGTATAAATATGGTGTTTGTGATTAATCATATCTGCGTTTAACAAACCAAATATCGCTTAAACTTAGACCAAATGAAAGACGAAAAAATCCTTCAGTCACATTATTTTTAGAATCTCCTCTTTTACCAAATTGCAGAGATGTATTTACAATAGCAAACTGATTCGTATAAGAATTCCATTTACGAATTGGAATACCAGTTCCAAAAGAACCTCCGATCATTTTTAAACCATTTCCATCTGCATCAACATAATCTTTGCCTATGAAAAATCCAAGTCGATAATTTACAGAACCCCAATAGCTTCTGCCACTAACCGGATCAGGAGAAAATGAAGCACCTACTTTAAACATCCAATTATCTTTTACTTGATCTGCTTGATCAAAAAATCTATAATTACTCCATTTAGTGGCAGTATATTCTGCACCTAAACTCCAAATATCAAAAAGGCCTCTTGGCGCTTGCGTAGTTTTTCTGATGGTAATACCAGCCGCAAATGATGCCGGCATAGTAATGGTTCCTTTTATTTTTGATTTCGAATAAACTGTGTCAATGGTAGTTACAACACCTAAACTGTTATATGCATAGGTAGTGTGATCAATATCTTGTGTTGCATTCATGGATGAACCAAGGTTTCCAGTAAGGCCCAAACGCATCAAATATTTATTTACAGTTTTGAAAGAAGGATAACTTTTTGTTTTTAAAGTAAACTCATATTGCGTTCCTGCAGATAAAAATAAAGAACTAAAATTAGCAACTGAAGTTGATTTTGATTTATTATAGGTAATCGTGTCATTCAGGAACCCTACAAATGTGGAAACTTCTTTTCTTCCAAAGTTTACACCGGTATTAAAACCAACACTAAACCCTTTCCATTTTTTTCCTAACCCAATAAATACCTGATTCAAACCACCGCTTCCCTGGTACAAATTTGAAATACTATCCCCAGCTGCTCTTCCTGCTTCTGTTATAGAATAATTGATTCTACTTAAGGGCCTCAGCCCAAATGCCATACCAATATTTTTTGCTTTATTAATAGGGATGCCGAGGGCAAAATAAGAAGGGATAAAGTTATTGGATGCAAATTTTCCATCCGGATTAGTACTCCTTAATGTTCTACTATCGATGGTCAACCCGATATCATAAGAAATCATATACAGGTTTGAATAAGCTGCAGGATTGGCAAAATTGATAGTTTGTCCATTATTATTGGAAGTACCATCGGCATAAGCTGCACCCAATCCACCCAAGGCGCGACTGATTATATGTTGACCTTGATACCAATCACCCATTCCATATCTGGAAAAAGGAGAATTCTCTTGGGCATGGGCAGTTAGTAGTGGAAAACCGAAAACTAATACCGTAAAAAACCTAAACATTGTTAAACTCACTGATCGCATACAGGCCTTTATAAATTAGGTAAGGGTCGGCAAATATCTTGTTTTTTAAGTGTGGTACAAAAAAAGGCATATCCCCCCCGGTTAATAGCACGTTAAAGTTGTTGAATTTCAAGGCATAAGCGTCAATAATACCATCAATTTCTTTTGACATTCCTAAGATTACCCCACTTAAAAGGTTGGTTTTAGTGTCGTAACCGATCAATGGGAACTGATTTTCGGCCTCAATTAAGGGTAATAAAGCCGTGTATTCATGCATGGATCGGAAGCGCATTTGCATCCCGGGTGAGATACTTCCACCTAAAAACTCATGCTGAATGTTCACAAAATTATAGGTGATGCAAGTTCCTAATCCAATCACCAAATTATGTTGATGAGGGAATAAATCAACCGCAGCAGCAACTGCCGCCAGTCTATCAGCACCAATTGTCTCAGGTTTCCCTACCGGAGTTGAGAATGGAATTTGACTGGTATGACCCAGTTTATGGAATTTTGTACGTGCTTTTAATAATTCTTCTGTGTCAAGGTTGTGGTTAATAACAGAAGCCAGGATCGACTTTGTTGGTTTAAAATCATCGATCAGTTTTTCAATGGTTTCTGGCAGATCATTCTCTAAAATCAATAATTCCTGCATTTCCCGATTGATGAAGAGGGCGCATTTTAAGCGGGTATTGCCAAAATCAAAGCAGCAAGTTCTTTGCATAAAGCGCTTTTTGTTTTAAATTTTCTTTAATGCCGGCAAGATGCGAAAGTTTTCGGTTCTTTGGAAACTCTAAGGAAACTATTATGATAATTTCAGGTTTTACGATCATTAGAAATGCAGTAATGAACGATTACCCAATTTTGGAAGCCATCCGTTCAATTTTGCCGATGGTTGATGAAATGATCGTTTTGGTGGGCGATTCTTCAGATGAAACACTTGCATTGATAGAATCGATAAAAGATGATAAAATAAAAATTCATCATTCTGTTTGGGATACTGCACATAGCCAGGGAGGAAGCATCTTAGCCGTTGAAACAAATAAAGCACTGCAAAATGTAAACCCCGAAAGCGATTGGCTGTTTTATATTCAAGGGGATGAAGTGATTCATGAAAAATATCATGCTGCCATTTTGCAAGGCTGTGAGAACTATAAATCCGATAAAACTGTGGAAGGCCTGCTTTTTAAATACCTGCACTTTTATGGTACTTATGATTATGTGGGCGATAGTAGAACCTGGTATGCACATGAAGTGAGAATTATTAGGAATGATAAAAATATCCAAGCCTATCGCGACGCACAGGGTTTTAGAAAGGGCAATGAAAAATTGAATGTGAAACCGATAGATGCATACGTGTATCATTATGGTTGGGTAAAGAGCCCCGAGCAGATGCAACAGAAAAGAAAAAATGTTGCAGGTTTTTGGAATATAGAAGCCATTATGGATAAGGAGCCAGATTTTTTTGATTTTACTCAATTCGATTCACTTGAAAAATTCAAGGGCACCCATCCGGCAGTGATGCAGGAAAGAATAAAAAATAAAAATTTTCATATTGAATTAGACATTCAAAAAAAGAAGTTCTTTTTTAAGGACAAAATTTTGTACTGGTTTGAAAAAATGACGGGAATCCGTTTATTTGATTTTAAGAATTATCGGATCCTGAAGTAGGAGAAATTTTCCAAAGTATGGCTAAGGGAAGCACATGCAATAATACTCCATACTGATAGTTTAAAGTTGTTTCCACAATACAACTTAAAGCAATGGCCAGCGTCCAGCAGATAATTCCAAAATTATTTTGTTGAAAGGCCTTGGCTAATGGATAAAACAGCCAGATAGAAAACAGAAGCATGCCCCACCATCCACTACCCATCCACCAATATAACCATTGGTTAAATGGCCAGCCAAACTCAGTTGTTTGATGGATAAAATATTTCGAAAATGCCGATTGCAAAGTGGCTGGAACGGACTGCCAGCCTGTGTTTGTTGAGGTATTGGTTTGGATCCATTTCCAGGCTGCATCATTAATTGATCTCCTGGTTCCATCTGAAAAATTAGGGTTGTAATTGCCAGGTTGGTATTGTTGATATTCCCAAATACTGTAAGCAATCTTTTGTTGCATATTCGGAAAGGCAAAATATAATATCGTTATTGATGCAATCAATATGATAGATCCTTTTAGCAGTTGTGAAATATTATTCTGCTTGGATTTTATAAAGTTCAGTAAGACGTATAAAAAAATGATACTTAATAAAAGTACCCAGCCTGTTCTTACAGAAAGAAATAAAATAAAAATAAATAATAGCACACCAAAAATGATCTTTAACTTTTTCTGAATAATATTTGAGCAAAGTATAAATAGAAAACTGGCACATAAAAAAATTGAAAAACGCACATGGTCTGTATCCATAAATGTGGGTAGCGACTGTCCGGTACCATAAGATTTATGTGCTGCTGTAAAATCTTTTAAATACCAGAATAGGGGATAGGTTAAAGCTAATGCAGTTGCCCAAAGCCAAATTTTGATCCACTTGTTTTCTATTATTTCTTTGGGTGTTGCAAATACTATTAATATGATAGCCGGATAACCAGTAAGCGTTAAGAAATAGTCGAAATTTAACTTCCCCATTGGCTCTTGCCAGGCACCCAATAGCCATAAACTTAAAGGAATCAAACTCCAGATGAACATGCCACTTTTTAAAGCCGACTTATTTTCTTTAATGATTTGAAAAAATGAAATGACTGCCCATACTGCTACCGTAATAGAAAGAATTGCCCTACTCCAGAAAAGGGCTCCCAAGAGAATGATTAGCAAATAAACGGACAGATTTTTTTTCAGCATAATTTCAAATCTTTTCAATGCTACTGAATATTCGGGAGAAAAAAACAAAGATCAGTTGCTTTCCTTTAAATTTATGCCACTCTAACTATGTGGCAGTCATTATTGAATAATATTATACAAGGAAATTTTAAAGCACTGGCGCGAGCTATTTCATTGGTTGAAAATGAAGTGGAAGGCTATGAACAATTCCTGTCGGAACTCCCTAATGCTCAAACTGCAATCATAGGGATCACTGGTCCTCCAGGTGCCGGGAAAAGTACGTTGGTAGATGCCCTAATTGGTCATTGGACCACAAAAGGCAAAAGAATTGCTGTGTTATGTGTTGACCCATCTTCGCCTTTTAATTTAGGTGCTTTGTTGGGTGATCGGATTAGAATGACTGAATGGTATACACATCCAAATGTTTTTATTCGATCTCTTGCAAGCAGAGGCTCTTTAGGTGGATTACATCCTCATATCATTGAAATTACTTCATTAGTTCAGTCAGCAAATTTTGATTTTATAATTGTAGAGACTGTTGGAGTTGGTCAAAGCGAAATTGAGATTGTTGGCTTAGCAGATACCACCGTGGTAGTAGTAGTTCCAGAAGCTGGTGATGAAGTACAAACGATGAAGGCAGGCTTAATGGAGATCGCAGATTTATTTGTAGTAAATAAAAGTGACAGACCAGATTCTGACATTTTTGTTCGCAACTTAAGATCAATGCTATCTCAGGGAACACATGAACAATTTGAAACCGCTGTTCTTAAAACTGTTGCTTCAGCGAAAGTGGGTATTGATGAATTAGCTGCTGCAATAGAATTACACTTGCAGCATATTACAAATTCAGAGAAAAAAATATGGTTGCTTACTGAAAGGGTATACCAGTTGATACAACAGAAAAAAATGAAGGGAATAGAAAAAGAAACTATTCGAAAAAGTATTGCCGCTCAAATACATCTGCCAGGATTTAATCTTTTTAATTTTGCAAACAAATACAATGATCCATCCTGACTTTGAAAAAGCCAATATATCTGTTGTTTTGGCAACTTATAATGGAGCGCCATTTTTAAGAATGCAAATGGATAGTATTTTAGCTCAGAGCTTGCCTCCGATGGAAATTATTGTGGTAGATGATGGTTCTACTGATAGTACCATTTCCATGTTAAAGGAATACGCATCAATTTATTCTTCTATTAAAATTATTTTAAACGAAAGTAATATTGGCTATATCCGCAACTTCGAAAAAGGAATGTTGCTGGCTACAGGAAATCTCATAGCGCTGAGTGATCAAGACGATATTTGGGCACCTGAAAAATTAGAAAGATTATATGAAAACATTGGAACGCATTTAATTATTTATAGCAATTCAGAATTAATTGATGAGCATGGATTAAGTCTGCATAAAAAAATGTCAGATATCAAGAATCAAATTGGTTATGACAATTGTTTGATGTATACCATTGGAGCCTGGGCACCGGGGCATACTTTTTTATTCAGGAAAGAATTAGTAGAGCGTTGTATTCCTTTCCCCGCAATAGTTACACATGATTTTTGGCTGGGGTTTGTAGGCACATGTTATAGCCCTATTAAGTATCTTCCCGAATCATTGGTTCTATATCGCCAACATAGTTTTAATGCAATCGGTGCAAATACACATGCTAAAAAGTTGCATCAGATTAAACCTACAAAGCTTGAATTGCAAGAAAAAAGTAAACAGCGGATGCAGTTGTTGTATGAAAAATGTCCTTTAGAATTAGTAGAACAAAAAAAAGTCTTTAAAACCATTTCTGAAAGCTATCAAAGCTATTCCATTAAAAATAATTTCGCACGGATGCTTATTTTTTTTAAATATCGACATCTGATATTAGCCTATAAAAAGAAGTCGGAATTAATGAAAATTCTTTTCTGTGTAAAAATGTTCTTTAAAATCGACTATTAGCGAATGCCTATTTCTCTGTTAGGGCTGTGAAGACCCTTTTAATATAATTTTTCACACGTACGTTCCAGGGGATGGGAAGTTGTTTTAATGGACCGTCAAAAACATCGCCTCTTCTTAAAAAATATTTCGAGAAGGTACCCGAAGTCATTCCCCATTTTGAAATAAACTTAGAATAACCAGCATTGTGTTTGATTCTTTTTACAGAAATGGATCCAAAATGATACACCCTACTTCTTGAAATCCCTTTAAAAGTTCGAACGCCTAATCTCCATAGTTTCATGGAAAAATCAGGATCTGAATACATACCAGGACTAAACTCAATACTATAACCACCTGCAAGGTCCCAGATGTCTTTGTGCACAATGTTGGGAGGCCATGTAGAACCCTGCCAGTCGCACATTGGGAGTGTATTAAAATTTTCTATTAACGAGAGTTCATTAAAACTTTCAATAGTATGTCCGAAACTTTTTTCAATAGAACAATTGCTTTGTGCGTTGATCTCGATAGTTGTTGCAGAAAAGAAAAAATATTTATGTCCAATTAAATCGATTTCTTCTTTTAGAGGTTTATCCCAATCCGGACAAACATACATGTCATCATTGATATAAAGCAGGTAATCGGTGGTAGCCAGATTTCTACAACTATTTAATGCGTAGCATACGCCTACATTTTCTTTGGAAAAGGAATAACTGATGTCGGCCTGTGTTTTGATCCATGCTAAACTGCCGTCACTACCTTCATTAATATGTACGATAATTTCGTGCGGATATAAAGAATGCTTGCGAATACTATGGATGCAGAGTTGTAGGTAAGCCAAATTATTCCAGCTTGGAATCATGATCGAAAACAATGCGTTGGATGCTGTATTGCCGCGGAATTTTTCTATAGTAGTATTCATTTTGCCGCTAAGCTTTAATCGTTATACTGTTGTTTTTCATTCTGCCACCAACGCCAGCCTATATAACCCATGATGACCAAAGGGGTAAAAGCCAAATAAATAATAGCTGAATTGAGGGCTTTCCCAGGCCCCTCTCCTAATTGAGATGCAGTTTTGGTGCAAATGGAGCATTGTGCCAAAACTGTCTCGTATTGAAACATCAACACCATTAAAAATCCCAAAAAGACCCAAATTTTTTTATTCATCTCCAAAATTTCGGCTCAAAGATAGCGTGTAAAACTTCTCATTTTTCCTTAACTTTCTCGTTCAACCTAACGAACGTGAACGAAAGAAGAGCTTTTTTACAAAAAATGGGACTGCTCGCTGGAGCTTTTTCGGCGAATAGTCTTTTTAACGAATTACATGCTGCCAACTTTGCTGCTGCACAGCAAAAAGTACGTTTATTAACCCCGGAACAAGCCGCTGCAGATGAGGATTACTGGGCGGTGATACAGCAGAGTTATACGGTAAACAGCAATTTAATCAACCTGAATAATGGGGGAGTTAGCCCTGCTCCAAGGGTTGTACAGGAAGCTGTAGCCAGGTATAATGATCTTTCAAATCAGGCTCCATCTTACTATATGTGGCGTATTTTGGACCAAGGGAGAGAGCCATTGCGTTACAAGCTGGCAGAATTAGCGGGTTGTTCCCCTGAAGAAATTGCCATTAATCGTAATGCAACAGAAGCATTAAATACTGTGATTTTTGGACTAGACCTGAAAGCAGGTGATGAAGTGATTGGCACTAAGCAGGATTACCCGAATATGATCAATGCGTGGAAGCAAAGGGCATTGCGTGAGGGCATCATTTATACGCAATTGAATTTTAAATTTCCAATTGAGAATGATGAAGAGATTGTTTCTGCTTATGAAAGAGCGATTACTTCAAAAACCAAAGTGGTTCATATAACGCATATCATCAACTGGATTGGACAAATTTTGCCAGTTGCGAAAATTGCAAAAATGGCGAAGTCTAAAGGTTGTGAAGTAATTGTAGATGGGGCACATAGTTTTGGTTTGTTAGATTATAAAATCCCTGATCTTGGTTGCGATTATTTCGGAACCAGTTTACACAAGTTTTTAAGTGCCCCTATTGGAAGTGGTATGTTATGGATCAGTAAAGAAAAAATCTCTAAAGTCTGGCCGTTAGTTTGTAATGATAATCCACGAGGAACCGACATCAGAAAGTTTGAAACCATTGGTACGCGTAGCTTTCCGATTGAGCAAGGCATTGGCGAGGCGGTTAATTTTCAAATGGCAATAGGGTCAAAAAGAAAAGAAGATCGCATCCGTTATTTAAAAAATTATTGGGCCAATAAAGTTGTAACTCATCCTAAGGTTAAAATTCATACTTCATTTAAACCTGAGTACTCCTGTGCTATTTGTGGTGTAAGTATTGATGGGATGACGCCTGGAGAATTAGATAATGCGCTACTCAATAATTATAAAATACATACTGTAGGTATCGTATGGGAGAATATCAGTTGTGTGCGAATTACACCACATGTATATACCCGAATTCAGGATTTAGATAAATTGGTATTTGCCATTAAAGAGTTGGCTGATAAGCAGAAATAAAAAAAACAGTCCCTTCCGAGTTTTCAGAAGGGACTGATTTCAAAAAAGAAATACATAATTAATTATGATGACTGTTTAACAGAAAGCTTCTTTGATTTAACTCCATTTGCTGGTCTGCATTTGCCAAAAGAACCTTTAAATCTTTTGCCCTTTGCGGTTTTTTTATCGCCTCTTCCCATTGTAATTTTTTTTGAATGAATTAATTGATGAGCTGCAAAAATAGAAAAACCTCCGCATATGCGGAGGTTTTTCTATTTAGCGCTAAGAAATTAAACTTTTGAAGCTAATTCTTTACCTGCTTTGAAGCGAGCAACTTTTTTAGCTTTGATTTTGATGGTAGCACCAGTTTGAGGGTTACGGCCTATACGGGCAGCACGCTTAGATACTGAGAAAGTACCAAAACCAACCAAAGTAACTTTATCACCTTTCTTTAAAGTTTTAGTTACGGTGTCAACAAAAGAATCTAAAGCAGCGTTAGCTTGTGTTTTTGTAAGGCCAGCGTCTTCAGCAATCTGAGCAATCAATTCAGCTTTGTTCATAGATGTTATTTTAATTTGATTTTTAAATCTTCACAAATTTATTTTCTTTTCATTACTAACAAAATTTATTTTATGCACCATTTTGCCGCTAAATCCATATCAGTAAAGGGTTTCAGACGATAAAATCAAGGGTGTATAAACATATATTAAGGGTCTGGTAAAAGCTGAAAGTCTTTCTGTTAAAGGGTTTCAGCCTATTTTATCTGAAACGCTTGTCCTAAGCGGCTTTCAAGGGAATATAGTAAAGTTTTGTGATTAGCAAAACGAAAAAACAAAAGTTTCCACACTCAATGCACAACCTGCATTAAAGATCGAAAACTGATCACCTTATTCCCCCATTTAGTGTATACATCATTCCTGAGTTTGGTAGCAAATTTCTCTAGATAAAGATTGTATGCTGCTTTTGACTCAGATCGATATTGTACAGCATAAGTAGGCCCTTCGATATCATCCAGTTCCAGGAGTCTTACAAACTGAAATTGGGTAAAACAACCCGAATTCATGATTTCAGGAATATGGATTTCTTTCATCCACTCCACCCAGGCCTCATGAATAGTTGGTTCTATCTTAGTGGTAACATTATAAATAAACATATTAACTGCTTGATTAGTAGTGTTTAATTGAGTTCTAGAAAAATAGGACAATGGTCACTATGCTTCACATCTGGATAAATGGTGGCCTTTTTTAATTTCGAGGATAACTTATCCGTAACGCAGATATAATCGATTCTCCAGCCCTTATTCTCTAAACGAACACTAGGAAAGCGCTGGCTCCACCAACTATAGCCCCCTATTTTATCAGGATTCAAAGTTCTAAAGCTGTCAACCCAGCCATTTTCTACAAACATATCCATCCAAGCCCTTTCTTCGGGCAAGAACCCGGAAGAATTTTTATTCCCTTTCGGGTCATGGATATCTATGGCTTGATGCGCAATATTATAATCTCCTACAATGATTATTTGTGGACGTGTTTTTCGCAATTCTTGCAGATAAATGAAAAATTCATTTAGCCATTTGTATTTATAAGTCTGTCTTTCATCTCCACTGGTACCAGAAGGAAAGTAAGCGTTGACTAAAGTAATGTCACCAAAATCTGCACGGATTACTCTTCCCTCAAAATCACTATGATCAATTTGATTACCAAAGAAAACTTGATCTGGTTTGATCTTTGTAAATATGGCAACCCCGCTGTACCCTTTTTTTTGTGCAGAAAACCAAAAGGTCTGATATCCCAAATCTTCTATTGATTGATAATCCACATTGTCTTTATGTGCTTTGGTTTCCTGCAAACAAATAATATCTGCGGGATCAGTTTTTAGCCAATCAGTAAAACCCTTTTTAATTGCGGCACGTATGCCATTCACGTTATAGGAAATGATACGCATGTAATATGATTATTCAGGTGTAACTGATTTTTATTTTGAAAAAAAATAACCGGTTCCTTAAAACTAAGATAAGTGCAATTGATTAAAAAATCATTTTGAAAGCTATATCTATTAACATTACATTTGCCCCGGTTTCGGTTCTGATACTTTTAAAAAAGTAAAAGATTAATAGGGAAACCGGTGTAATTCCGGTACTATCCCCGTAGCTGTAAGCTCCTTCAAATTATTCAATCTTCGTGCCACTGCCTCGATGAATCGAGTTGGGAAGGCCTTGAATAATGGAGTAAGTCAGAAGACCTGCCGCCGCCATCACAATTTTTCAGCTTTCGGGTGAAAGGCATGAGGTGTAAGCGTCGTAAGGCATTTATATTTCTATCTTTTTTTATTTCCTGAAAGTAGTCACAACAAAATTTTCTTAAAAATGAAAAGAAAAGTTTTAGTTATGACTGCTATCATCATCAGCAGTCAGCTTTATGCTCAAGACAGTTCCTCTGTAAAACAGTTGGACGAAGTAATTGTAACCGCAAACAGGATGCCTCAAAAGCAGAGTAGTACAGGTAAAATGGTTACAGTAATTAATCAGGAAACTTTACAACGCAATGCAGGTAAGACGCTTTCTGAGATCATCAATTATCAGTCAGGAATTTTCATCAATGGCGCCACCAATAATCTTGGTACCAATCCCGACATTTATTTTAGAGGCGCTAGTGCTGGTAATACACTGATCTTGATTGATGGTATTCCTGTTGGCGACCCCTCGAATATAAGTAACACTTTTGATCTGAATATGATTGCTCTCGGACAGGTTGAGCGAATAGAAATTTTAAAAGGCGCACAAAGTACTTTATGGGGAAGCGACGCAGTTGCAGGTGTTATCAATATCATCACAAAAAAAGAAAATAAATCTGGCATCAATAGTACAGCCATGTTGAGTTATGGTTCTTATCAAACATTTAGAGGGAATGTGGGATTGAATGGACGCCTCAATAAATTCAGTTATAACCTTGACTATGATTTTACTAATAGCAACGGTTTTTCAACTGCATACGATAGTACAGGGAACAAGAATTTCGATAAAGATAATTTTAAACAAAATAATTTTCAGGCAAATCTGAGATACCAGTTTGATGAACATTGGTCGATCAAAACCTTGAACAGTTTCTCGAAATATACCGGTGGAACAGATGCTGGCGCGTTTCAAGACGACAAAGACAATACTTTTGAGAACAAGAACGACGTGAATAATTTGGAAGTGGCTTATTCTGACAAAAGCATGCAGCTGCATCTATCACAAAGTTTTTTCACAGCGTCTAGGATTTATACAGACGATAGCGCTTCGGTTGGTGGATTTTCAAAATACTCAAAAGGAGTATATCATGGCAATACAGCAGTGACGGAATTGTTTGGGAATTTTAAATTAGTTAAAAAGCTAGTATTGATTTCTGGCTTCCAAAGAATGTTTCAACAAACTGATCAAAATTATCTGAGCATTAGTAGTTACGGCCCGTATAAAACTGCTTTAGGTGATAGTGCAAAAGTTACGAACTACGCCATTTATCATTCTCTATTGCTTACTGGCATCAATGGATTTGATGTTGAAGCTGGCTTTAGGTACAATAATCATAGTATATATGGAAGCAATGCTACTTATACCTTTAATCCTTCTTTCCATATCAATGAAAGCGCTAAAGTTTTTGTGAATATATCTTCTGCATTTAAGATTCCTTCCCTGTATCAATTATACAGTGAGTACGGCAATAAAAATCTGACCCCAGAAAAAAGCGTGAACTACGAATTGGGTGTACAAGTGTTTTCAAAAGACAGAGGATCAAATATTAGACTTGCAGGATTCAAAAGAGATATTCGAGATCTGATTGTTTTTTATACAGATCCCAATACTTATGAAAGTAAATATATCAATCGCGATTTACAACACGATTATGGGTTTGAGTTAGAAACCACTCTTCAGCTTGCCAAGAATGCACATTGGATCAATAATGCTACATATGTAAATGGTGAAGGAGAAAATGCAGGCGTAAAAACAAAGAACCTTTATAGAAGACCCAACTTTACTTTCAATTCGGTATTAAATTTTACTCCTATTAAAGGGTTAGAACTGATGCCTTCTGTAAGGGTAGTTGGTACTAGGATAAAAGGAACTTATGATGCGGGTCCAGCTAAAATGCCAGCATATTTTACAATTGATTTTTATACAGGATACCAATTTTCGAAACACTGCAAAGCATTTCTTGATCTTAGAAATATTACAAACCAACAATATTTTGACATCGTAGGTTATACCAGTAAACGATTCAATATGATGGCTGGTGTAAGCTTATCATTCTAAACTAAAAGTCTCGATGAAATTTTTCATCGAGACTTTCTTTCATTTCTCACTTTTTCCTCCACTCTTCACTTTTATCTCTTCACTCTTCTTTTGGTACCGGCGGTGGTCCATCAGGTAACATTTCTTTCCAAACTTCTTTTCCTTTGCGAAGTAAAAATTCTGCTTTAATATCTTTCCTTAATTGTTCATTTTCAAAAAGGTCTACCATGGTGGTACCTAATGATTTGGAAGCAAAAAGCATTCCTTTGTGTCCTATGCTCATTCCACCGCAAGCCACAACTACCCATGAATGCCAGGGTGCTTCAAAAGGCGCTGTAGTGGCCATTAAAGTAATTTCAGGAACGATATAACTTACATCGCCCACATCAGTAGATCCGCCGGGTGCTGTTTCGTTTGTTTTCTCTAAAGGTTTAATGGCACCGTTAATTCCTTTTGATGCAACTCCATATTCTTTCATGATTTTATCTGCAAAATCCAGTTCGTCTTTGGTATAGGTAATCGGCCCCACTAAGTTCATATTGTTTTGTAATGTTTTGGCTCCTGTTTCATTGACTAGCAATTCGTATAAACCATTATTCAATCTAACTTCATAAGAAACCCCTGCCATTAAAGCGGCACCTTTTGCGATGTCTTTCATTCTTTCAGATACTTCTACTACTCCACTTCTTTTACTATCTCTGATCCATAACCAAACTGCAGCTTCGTCAGGAATAACATTGGGCACTTTGCCTGCTTTTGTAAATACATAATGCATACGAACACTTGGTTTCACATGTTCGCGCATATAGTTTACACCTTGGGCAAAAAGCTCTGCGGCATCAAGTGCACTTCTTCCGTTCCAGGGATCTGCAGCAGCGTGTGCTGATTTTCCTTTGAATGAAATGGTATAATCTGTGATAGCCTGTGAGCTTTGCATATTGGCTTTGTTCTCATAATCGGGGTGCCAATCAAGACAAACATCCAGATCATTGAATAATCCTTCCTTAGCCATCCATACTTTTCCTGCTAAATCTTCTTCTGCAGGTGTACCATAGAAACGAATGGTGCCTTTTATTTTACCAGCAGCAATAAGTTCTTTAATAGATACTGCAGCGCCAAGACTTGCTGTGCCAAACATATTATGTCCGCATCCGTGACCTGGAGCGCCAGATTTTAATGCTTCTTTATTGGGTAGTGCTTTTTGTGAAAGTCCGGGAAGTGCATCAAATTCTCCTAAGATCCCAATGATGGGTTTTCCTGATCCATATTCTGCAATAAATGCAGTGGGGATTCCGGCCACACCTCTTGTTACTTTAAAACCCTGTGCTTCTGCATAATCGGCTAAAAGCTTGGCTGATTGATGTTCACGCATGGCTATTTCTGCAAAGCCCCAGATCTGGTCACTTATTTTTATTAATTCTTCCTGGTGCTTCTCAACTGAACTCAATACACTTGTCTTGTTGTTTGAAACGGTTGTTTTTTGTGCAAGTGCTGATAGTGATAAAACTATTCCGCAGAAGAAAAGGATTTTTTGCATGGTATTTTTTTATGGTATAAAAGCTATGGATAAATATACAGATTCAGTACTATACTATCTGCTCT
>JBAXXT010000034.1:0-33259 GCA_037127755.1 Bacteroidota bacterium | reverse complement strand
TGTTCGCTCAGTCGCTCCAGCCACCCCTCCATCGCATGCGATGGAGGGGAAACTTTATTATTAACCTTATTTTTAACTCTAATATTTATTCAAAGACTATACCGTTTGATTCTTATCTGTACCTATCAAACTCTCCATTAAATAAGTGGCAATGGATACCACAAAGCTAAATAACAGTGCATACATCCATCCATCAACTCTAAATCCTGGTACAATATCAGAAGCCCATTTTACTATTAGAATATTAATGACTAACAAAAATAATCCTAAAGTAAATATGGTGATGGGGATGGTAATGATTACTAAAATTGGTTTTACAAAACTATTGAGTAAACCAAGTACTGCAGCAACAAGAACTGCGGTCATGCTATCTTTTACATGTACCCCATCTAACACATAAGCTGCTACTAATACGGCTACTGCGGTAATCAATGTTTTTGCAATGAATTTGAACATGATTTTAAGTTTTAGGAAAGTTAATAATAAATTTTGGTAGGTAAAAGCAAACAAAAAGCCCGTCCCGATTATTCGGGACGGGCTTTATAAAAAGAGGGATCTTTATTTTTTCTTAGGAAAGCTTACTGCTGCCTGAGCTGCTGCTAATCTGGCGATTGGCACGCGGAAAGGGGAACAGCTTACATAGTTCATTCCTATTTGGTGACAGAACTTAACGCTCTCTGCATCACCACCGTGTTCGCCACAAATACCTACTTTTAAATTAGGTTTGGTTTTGCGTCCACGTTCAGTACCGAACTTAATTAACTCGCCTACACCTTCCTGATCAATGGTTTGGAATGGATCATCATCCAAGATCTTTTGATCCAGATAGTTTGGCAAGAATCCTCCAATATCATCTCTACTGAATCCGAAACTCATCTGAGTTAAGTCGTTCGTTCCAAAGCTGAAGAAGTCTGCTTCTGTTGCCATTTTCTCTGCTTTCAGCGCTGCTCTAGGAATTTCAATCATTGTTCCGAATAAATAAGGAATTTTTTTCAATTTGGTTTTTTCCAATACTTCCTTATATACTCTGTCTACAATTGCTTTCTGGTGTGTTAACTCATTTACAGTACAAGTAACAGGTACCATGATTTCAGGGAAAGGTTTTTTACCTGCGATCAATAATTCTGCTGTTGCTTCAAAGATAGACCTGATCTGCATTTCAGTGATTTCTGGATAAGAGATCCCTAAACGAACACCACGGTGACCAAGCATTGGGTTATTCTCATGTAATGCAAGAACTCTTCTTTTCAATAAGCTCATACTGATACCCAACTCTTTGCTCAACTGAGTTAGTTTCGATACATCATGCGGAACAAATTCGTGCAATGGTGGATCTAGCAAACGAATAGTAACTGGATATCCATTCATAGTATTCAGTGTAGCTTTCATGTCTTTCTTCACAAACTTTGCCAATCCATCAAGCGCAACTCTTCTTTCTTTCTCGGTTTTGCTCACGATCATTTTGCGTAATAAGAACAATGGCTCATCAGATCCTTCGCCATAGAACATATGCTCTGTGCGGAATAGACCAATACCTTCTGCTCCAAATTTCAAACCTTGTGCAGCATCGCCTGGTGTTTCTGCATTGGTACGTACGCCCATTGTTTTGATCTTGTCGACCAGCTTCATCAAATTTTTATAAGCCAAGTTTTTATCTAAATCGATATCAACTAAAGCCATACTACCATGATAAACTAAACCTTTGGTTCCATCCAAACTAATCCAGTCGCCTTCTTTGATAAAGGTTCCATCATTTGCTTTGAATGATTTTGTTTCGCTATGAATTTCAATATCTGTACAACCAACAATACAACATTTACCCCAGCCACGTGCAACGAGTGCAGCGTGAGAAGTCATACCACCCTTGGTTGTTAAAATTGCTTGAGATTTGTGCATACCATCTACATCTTCTGGAGAAGTTTCTTCGCGAACAAGAATTACTTTCTCGCCACGACTAGCCCACTCAACAGCATCATTAGATGAGAATACTACACGACCTTTTGCTCCGCCAGGACCAGCAGGCAAGCCTTTTGCAATGGCTTTTGTGATGGCTTGAATTTTCGGATCCAACATGGGTAATAATAACTCAACTAATTGGTTGGGTCCAACGCGCATGATGGCTGTTTTTGCATCTATTACTTTTTCGTTGAACATATCGCTCGCAATTTTCACTGCAGCTACACCATTTCTTTTACCAATACGACATTGCAACATAAAGAGTTTACCCTTTTCGATGGTAAATTCAATGTCTTGCATATCCTTATAATGCTTTTCTAATTTATGTTGAATCGCAAATAATTCTTTGTAAACAACTGGCATTGTTTTTTCCAAAGTAGGCAAGTGTTTACTCTGATCGTTTTTAGAATATTCATTTACCGGGGCTGGAGTTCTGATACCTGCAACAACGTCTTCTCCTTGTGCATTTAAAAGATACTCGCCATAGAATTTATTTTCACCATTACCTGGGTTACGTGTAAACGCAACACCTGTGGCACTTGTATCGCCCATATTACCGAATACCATTGCCTGAACGTTTACAGCAGTTCCCCACTCGTCAGGAATTTTTTCGATACGTCTGTATTCCACTGCACGTTTACCGCTCCAGCTGCTAAATACGGCACCAACGCTTCCCCATAATTGCTCCCATGGATCTTCAGGAAAAGGTTTGCCCAATACTTTTTTCACTGTTTCTTTAAAGTCTTTTACCAAGGCTTTTAATTGATCAACAGTTAGGTCGGTATCTAATTTATATCCGTTTTTATGTTTAACTTTTTCAAGTTTTTCATCCAGTTGTTTGCGGATTCCTTTACCACTTTTTACCTCTATACCACCTGCTTTTTCCATTACTACATCAGCATACATCATGATTAAACGGCGATAAGCATCATAAGCAAATCTGGCATCGCCTGATTGCTTAATTAAACCTTCAATTGTTTTTTCATTTAAGCCAATATCTAAAACAGTCTCCATCATACCTGGCATAGATTTCCTCGCACCAGAACGAACCGAAACCAATAATGGGTTATTAACGTCACCAAATTTTTTCCCAATTTCCTTCTCTACAGAAACCAAGGCCTTTTTTACTTGCTCTTGGAGTATTAGAGGATATTTCTTTTTGTTTGCATAGTAATATGTACAAACATCCGTTGTAATTGTAAATCCTGGAGGGACCGGTAATTTAAGTTTCGGATGCCCTGCCATTTCAGCTAGGTTCGCACCTTTACCGCCGAGCAAATTTTTCATAGACTCATTTCCATCAGCCTTTCCACCGCCAAATGCATAAACGTATTTGGTGGCCTTTTTAACTTGTGCCATAGTATTTATTTAGTTTAAAAAAAATAGTAAACCTGAATTGGTTTACTAGTTATAGAATTGTTGTGTTAATGCGTTTGAGATTACTTTGAATTCGAGGTCTTTTCTAGTGATCTGATAGCGGTTATTAATGGCCCTTACATTGGGATTAGATAAGTGCTTCTCGTTATAAGGTTGAAGCATATCTTTTTCTTCAACTACAACTCCATTGGCGTCTGTAGTTCTGGAAAATACCCGGTAGTTAAAATGCCAGGGGTTAAAACCTTCTTCATTTGAGGTTTCACCATAAGAGTCATTGAACCCTTCGAAAATGAGTTCACAAGTACTGCCTTCATATGCAATGAGGTGACTTGTTAAGTCGATAGTTACATCCATCGTAGGGTCGCCATGAATAATGCCGCTATCCCAAATGGTTTTTCCGTTAAGAAAAATGTGTAGTCTATTGTCTACTGCTTTTACGTTAATAAGATATTCCGTCTTCATGTTGCTTGGTTTAATTATCATCTAATTATTTGCAGACATAAAGTTAAAATCCCTATTCACATCACCACATGACGATTGTCATATAGGTACATGATATAAATCCAATAAATTTTTAGTAAAATAGCCGCTTTGTTAGTTTTAGATAACCAGCAGTTCATAAAAATCCTCGGGTTGCAGATACTTCTTTGCCAATTCCTGCAACTCTTCTGCCGTAACGGTTCGAACAGTTTCCAAGCTATTGTAAAAATAGTTTGCATCAAGGTTATTAAGGATATAATTTTTCCAGCGGGCCATGATTTGGAAGGGTCCGTCTAGGTCGCCCAACAAGGAACCAATCATATAATTGCGCACTAAATCAAGTTCTTCAGCATCAATTAATTCGTTTCTCAGTAAAGCCATTTCTTTATAAACTTCTGTAATCGTTGCTTCAGCTACGTCTCTGCCTGCTTCAGTACTCACTAGTAATGCAGTTTCGTGTAAGTGGTTTTGAATATAGCTATGTATTCCATAGGTATATCCCTTTTCCTCACGGATATTACTCATTAATCGAGATCCAAAAAAGCCCCCAAATAGATTATTTAGAACTCCCATTTTTGGAAAGTCAGGATGGTGCCTGTTTGGGAAAGGCCTCCCAATTCTTATGGCCGCCTGTACTGAGTCTATATCATTTGTGATACGATATTTTTTTTGGCTTGCTCTTACCTGTGGGATGTTTTTGATTATTTTATCTGTATGATTAAAAGGCAATTTTCCAAGTTCTTTATTGAGCATCAAAGAAAGCTCAGCGGGTAATTTCCCAGCTACAAAAACAAGGCATTTGCCATTTGTATAGTATTGCTTATAAAACTCAACCAGGTCATTTTGTTCTAAATCGTCGAAATCCTTTGCAGATGTATATTTCCCATAAGGATGATCAAATCCATAAATATATTCATCTATCAATCTGTTGGCAACAAAATCGCATTTTTTTAAATTTACTTCTAGTCGTTGTTTTTGATTTTGCTTATAGATGGCTATCTCTGATTCGGGAAATATCGCATCTGAAATTAATTCAGTTACTACAGGTAATAAAATCGCCAAATGTTTATTTAGGCAATGCAAGGTGATGGTGGCTGTTTCATTAAAACAACTGCGACTAAGGAAGGCTCCATAAAATTCAAAAAACTCATTGATCTCAAACGCTGTTTTATTTTTCGTGCCATTTTTTAATAAATGGTTGGCAGTAGCTGCCACTATATTTTTGTCTTCGTACCAGTTTCCTGCAAAAAATACCAATTCCAACATCACTACTTCTTCAGCTCCAGCGTTAATGGTATAAACAGGAGTTCCATTATCCAGTTGAAATTCATCATAAGGTTTCAACTTCACTTCAAAATCTACTGCATCCTGTATTACCGGGGCCTTTGTTCTATCAAGCATCATATCTAAGAATTGAGAACAAAAATAGCGGATTCAACGCGCCATCATAAAAAATCAGGAAGAACTTTGCTTATTTTTTCTTCTTACTACCAGATAATTCAATTCACTAATGGCCAAATAGCCGTAATCGTAACAATAGTGGTAAGAATTGCCTTTTTTATTGGGTACTTGATGGGTACAATATTTAAAGAGAAATCCCATTTCCAATAATTCTTCATAAGATGTTTTGGCATGGCTCGAGGTTTCAGGTAATAAATCTGCTAGAATCCGCCGGTTCTTATGGAGAAGACGATTAATATGGCGCATATAACTATTGCAGTTGCTTTGCATTTGATTGTTAAAACTATTCCTGCAATAGTCATCGCAGTATTTTTTATCTGTTCTCCCTTTTATGGGCTTATTGCAAGTAAGGCACAGTTTAGTAATTACTTCCATAAAAAAAGTTTATCGGCGATGTAAAATAAATAGGAGTGTTTACAATCCGAAACTGTATAAAATCATTTTACCCCGCAGATCAAAAAAAAACGTCCCGTTCCTTTTAATCGGAATCGAGACGTTTCGAAAATATATCAATTCATTTATTTTTCGATAGCTAAGATTTCTACTTCGAATATTAACGTTGAACCAGCTGGTATATTTGCCCCCATTTGACGATCTCCATATGCCAGTTCTGATGGAACATATAATTTCCATTTACTTCCTACTGTCATTAATTGTAAAGCTTCTGTCCATCCAGCTATAACGCCAGTTACAGCAAAACTTATTGGCTCACCTCTGTCAACAGAACTGTCAAAAACAAATCCATTAATTAGCGTGCCATGATAATGACATTTTACTTTGTCATTTAATTTTGGCTTAACGGTATCGGGTCCTGTTTTAATAACTTCATATTGCAATCCGCTTTTTGTAGTGATTACTCCTTTTCTTTTAGCGTTCTCTGCTAAAAATTTCTGTCCCTCTGCTTTTCCTTTAGCTGCTTTTTCTGCCGAGACTTTTTGTTGAAATTCACCAATGCATTTATCTAAATAAGTATCAGGCAATGCAATTGCTCTACCATTAAATACATCGCTTATTCCTTTTTCGATTAGAGCGGGATCTAATTTATCGAAACCCTGATCTTTAATATTTTGAGCGATACGAACTCCTAACGAATAACTTGCACTATCACGATTATTTTTTAATACGCTAGTTGTTGTTATTGCAGTTGGTTTTACTGCTGCAGGTTTTGCGGTAGTAGTTTTTGGAGCCGCAGCTTTTGTAGTGCTTGGTTTAACTCCAGTTTGTGCAAAAACAGTACTTGTTAATACGAAACCCGAAAGGGCTACTATGATTTTTTTCATGCTTTATTTTCAATTTGGGTGCTAAAATAGGGGATTTATGCGGCAGCTTGCGTATGACTTTGTTAAAAAACTACCCTTTAATTAATAGTTCAATTGCTTTATGTACTTTTTCAAATTCAAATTTAGCAAGAACAGATTGCATCATTTTTTGAATTTGATCATTGCAAAGATTTCCAATGGTTCCTTCATGTACATGGTTCACTGCACTACTTATTTCAAAGTTGCCCGATTCAATATCAAGCCCCACTTTTTTATAAGCATCTCTAAATGGCAGACCTTCTAAAACCAAAGTATTAACTGCTTCTACACTAAATGCATATTTATATTTTACATCTTCCATGATATTTTCTTTTACGCTAATATTTTCTAACATCAAATGAGCCATGGATAAACAATCTTTTAGTGTTTGAAAAGCGGGAAACAGATGTTCTTTTAATAATTGCAAATCACGATGATAACCAGATGGCAGATTGGTTGTCATCATGCTAATTTCATTGGGTAATGCTTTAATCCGATTACAATGCGAACGAATTAATTCAAATACATCTGGATTTTTTTTGTGAGGCATGATGCTGGAACCGGTAGTTAGTTCAGCAGGGAAATTTACAAAATCGAAATTTTGATTTAAATATAAACACATGTCCATGCTCAGTCTAGCTAATGTTTCAGCCAAATTAGCCATTGCTTGAGCAGTGATTCTTTCTGCTTTACCTCTTCCCATTTGCGCATACACTACATTATAGTTAAGGTCTGCAAATCCTAACAATTCGGTTGTTAGGGTTCTGTTGATGGGGAATGAAGATCCATATCCGGCAGCCGATCCTAATGGGTTTTTATTAACCACCTGATAAGCACTTTGTAAGGTAATTAAATCATCTACCAAACTTTCTGCGTATGCTCCAAACCATAATCCAAAAGAAGAGGGCATGGCTAATTGAAGGTGCGTATATCCAGGAAGTAAATGTGTTTTGTATTTTTCGCTTTGAGCAATTAGTAATCCAAAAAAAGGTTGAACTGCATTTACAAGTTCTTCAATTTCACTTCTCAGAAATAATTTGATATCCACGAGAACCTGATCATTCCTACTTCTTGCACTATGGATTTTTTTTCCAGTATCACCTAAAGCTTTTGTAAGTAAAAATTCTATTTGCGAATGAATGTCTTCGACAGACTCGTCAATGGTTAACTCACCAGTTATTGCTATAGTATATATTGATTGTAGTTCTTGAACCAAAGCTGCAGCTTCTTCATTTGTAAGCAATCCAACAGTAGCCAACATTTTTGCATGAGCTATATTTCCTAGTACATCAAATGGCGCAAGCATCAAGTCGAATTCTTTATCGTTACCTACAGTAAATTTTTCTACTGCTGATGATACGGTTGTATTTTTTTGCCAGAGTTTCATTGATCTGTTTTATAAAATTACTTGATTTAAAAGGTCTGCATACATTTGAATACCCTCGCCTATTTCTTGCACCCAAATATATTCATCTGCTGAATGACTCCTTGCAGAATCACCAGGTCCGAATTTTAAAGTAGGGAATGGCATTAACGCTTTATCTGAAGTAGTGGGAGAGCCATAATATGATCTGCCGAGACTAATACCTGCTCTTACTAAAGGATGGTCTAATGCAATTGCAGTGGATCTTAACCTACTGCTTCTTGGTTGAACATCGCAGGTTGTATTTTCTTTGATCGTTTCTAAAACTTCTTCAAAAGTGTAAAGTTCATTAACACGCACATCTGCTGTGAATTTACATTCATGCGGAACCACATTATGTTGCCCCCCTGCACTGATAATTGTAACACTCATTTTCATGGGTCCGAGTAAATCAGAAATTCTTTCAAAACGATAATCGATAAACCATTGAATATCTTTCACGGCTTTATAAATAGCATTATCACCTTCTTCTCTTGCAGCATGTCCTGGTTTTCCATGTGTAGTGCAATCCAATACCAATAAACCTTTCTCAGCAACGGCCATATTAAGTAGCGTGGGTTCACCAACTATGCCGCAATCAATTTTAGGCATACGGGTAAGTAAAATCTCAACCCCATTATGACCTGATATTTCTTCTTCTGCAGTTGCTGCAAGTATCAGATTGTATTTTAAATTTTCTTGATGATAGAAATATAAAAAAACAGCAATCAAAGAAACCAGGCACCCACCAGCATCGTTGCTGCCAAGACCGTATAATTTATCGTCTTTAATAATGGGTTCAAAGGGGTTGAGTGTATAAGCTTTATTGGGCTTAACCGTATCGTGATGAGAATTTAAAAGTAATGTGGGTTTTGCAGGGTCATAATTTTTATTTTTGGCCCATACATTGTTAAGGTAGCGATGTGCACTAACTCCCTTCGACTGTAAAAAATTCTCAATCAGGTCTGCAGTATTGTCTTCTTCTTTGCTAAAAGAAGGAGTGGCAATCAAACTTTTTAATAAGTTGATGGCATTTTCTGTTAGACTTGATATCGTACTACTGTTTGTCATTTTATTTTTCTTTTTGATCTATTTCAGCATTACTGAATAGGTCTAGCTATTTTGTATGGTGGTGCCGGCTTTTGCATTTACCAAATCCAAAATAGATTCAGCTTTTCCAATCATCACTTTTCCAACTCCTTTTTCCAAAGCTTCAAATGCGTTTTCTAATTTCGGAATCATGCCTGCAAAAATCAATTGATCCTCTTTTAATTTTTTAAAGTAGGATGGATTGATGGCAGGGATAACACTGGCATCATCATTTGCGTCAAGTAGCACACCATTTTTTTCAAAACAATAGAGTAGTGAAACTTCATACTTGCCACTCATGGCTGTAGCAATGGACTGGGCTATTGTATCTGCATTGGTGTTGAGTAATTGACCATGTCCATCATGTGTAATAGGTGCAACTACAATGGCAATATTTTGAATCAGCAATGGTTCAATGGCTGATGTATTTACTTCATCAATATCCCCAACAAATCCGTAATCAATCCCTTTAGAAGCAGTTGCCAATCTTTTATGAGCTTTAATTAGATTTGCATCAGCGCCAGTAAAACCAATAGCATTATTTCCATTGGATTGTAATATTGCTACAATATTTTTATTGATAAAACCGGCATACACCATCGTAACAATTTTGAGGGTTGCAGCATCAGTGATACGTCTTCCATCCACCATTTCTTGTTCGATACCCAAATCTTTTGCCAACTGAGTAGCAAGTTTGCCGCCACCATGCACCAAAATCTTTTTACCTTGAATAGCTGAAAACTGCTTCAGAAAATTATTAAGTTTTGAAGTATCGTCAATAATATTCCCTCCAATCTTGATTACAAATAATGCTTCTTTTGCAGCATTATTAATGGCTGAATTTGAATCATGTATTTGTAATTGGTCTGCCATTGTTCTTCTTTATAAACTATTTAGCGTTGGTCAATAAGATCTCCGCAATAACGGCTTGTGCTGCCCACACCCGATTGCTAGCTTCTTCAGTAACTAAGCTATGAGGGCCGTCTAAAATCTCATCACTAAGTTCTACATTTCTTCTAACAGGTAAGCAGTGCATTACTTTAGCTTGGTTAGATTTTTTTAATTTTTCGTCGGTAAGCATCCATTTAGGATCGTTTTCGTACACCTTGCCATAGTCGTTATAAGTGCTCCAGTTTTTCACATAAACAAAATCAGCTCCTTCCAATGCAGCGTCTTGATCTTGGATAATAGTAGCGCCTTTTGTAAATTTTTCATCCAACTCATAATCGGAAGGATGTGTGATTACAAAATCTGCCTCACCCCAGGCATTTACCCATTGAGCAAATGAATTGGAAACGCATTGCGGTAATGGTTTAATATGGGGCGCCCATGATAGTACAATTTTTGGCTTTCTATCAAAGGCAGTTTTTGACCAGCTTTCTTGAATCGTAATAATATCTGTGAAGGATTGTAGTGGATGTAATGTGGCACTTTCCAAACTAATGACAGGAACAGCAGCATATTTGATGAATTGATTAATATACATTTCACTATAATCGTCTTCTCTGTTTTTAAGTCCGGGGAAAGTTCTGATACATAGTATATCAAAGTAGTTACCTAAAATAGGGGCTGCATCTTTTACATGTTCTACAGTATTGCCACTCATGATGGCCCCTTCTTCAAACTCGAGTGCCCATCCGTCTTTATCAACGTTAAAAACAATTGCTTCCATGCCAAGGTTCTTCGCAGCAACCTGAGTACTTAATCTAGTTCGTAAACTTGGATTTAAAAAAAGCAGGCCAATTCTTTTGTCATCGCCTAAGTGACGGTCTTTGAATGGATTTGCTTTATAGGCCAAGGCTTTTTTAACTAACGCATTGATATCAGTGACGTCATTTACAGAAATAAAATTGTTCATAAGCAGTTCTGTTAATGGAATATTTTTATTTTAGTTCGATTGCTAGTGCTTCTAAAAAAAGATCAGCTTCTTTTTGCGTAATATTTAGTGCAGGCAATAAACGAATTACATTTGGTTTTGCTTCCCCAGTGAAAATATGGTGATTAAATAATAAGTTCTTCTTTACTTCTTTTTTATCTTCAGGAAGATCAATGCCGATCATCAAACCCTTACCTCTTATTTCATTGATATTTGGTAATCCTTTTAATTCATGCATTAGATAATCGCCAATTTTGGTAGCATTAGCCATCAAGGCATCTTGTTCCATGATCTCCAAAACTGCCAGAGCAGCTGCACAGGCCAAATGGTTTCCGCCAAATGTGGTGCCTAACATATAATGCTTTGAGTGAATTTTTGGGGAGATGGAAATACCCGCTACTGGAAAACCATTTCCCATACCCTTTGCCATTGAATAAATATCTGCTTGTACACCACTATGATCGTGGGCATAAAATTTCCCAGTTCTGCCATAACCACATTGAACACTATCTGCAATGAATACCGCATTGTATTGATTGCAGAGACTACGAATCGTCAACAAGAATTCATTGCTCGCTACATTTATTCCCCCCACACCCTGAATTCCTTCAATGATTACAGAAGATACTTCATTTCCATTGGCATCAAAATATGCTTTAAGTGCTTCGGTATTATTGAAAGGAAGGAAAACTGCATTCTCAGTTTGGTTTACGGGAGCAACGATATTAGGATTGTCTGTAACCGCAACGGCCAAAGAAGTTCTTCCATGAAAAGCTTTTGTAAATGATACTATTTTTTTGCGACCATTATAGAATGATGCAGCTTTCAATGCATTCTCATTCGCTTCTGCTCCGCTATTACAAAGAAAGAGTTGATAATCTTCTTTGCCACTTAAGTCTCCTAATTTACTTGCTAATTCTTCCTGAATCGGAATCCTAATTGAATTAGAATAAAAGCCAAGTTTGTTTAATTGGTCAGTTAAACGTTTAACATAATGCGGATGCGTATGACCTATAGAGATCACTGCATGACCACCATAAAGATCTAAATATTCCTGGCCCTGGTTGTCCCATACATATGAGCCTAAGGCTTTTGTAATGGTGATATTATTGATGGGGTAAACGTCGAAAAGTTTCATTCTGTTATTTTAAAAAATTTGAATTCGGTTTCATCAATGTCATGGGGCAAACTATTGCAAATACTAGAAATAGTTTGCCTTAAGTCGCAACCCTGAAACTTCATTCAAACCAAAAAGAATATTCATATTTTGTACGGCCTGTCCTGATGCACCTTTTATTAAATTATCAATGGCTGTGTGAATAGCAATTTTATCGCCCTGTTTTTCAATATGAATCAGGCATTTATTGGTATTCACTACTTGTTTTAAATCGATCATGGTATCACTTATATGCGTAAAAGCGGCACCTGCATAAAAATCCTGGTACATTTTTTTTACTTCATCTAAACCCATTTCACATTTTGTAACACTGCTAGTATATATACCACGTGCAAAGTCTCCCCTCCAAGGTACAAAGTGTATCAAGTCTTTCGTATTTAAATTATTTCCCGATGCCTGTTGTAATGACTCCCCAATTTCTTTTAAGTGTTGGTGATGCAGGGTTTTATATGCAGAGATATTGTTTGCTCGCCAGCTAAAATGTGATGTTGTACTCAAGCTTTGCCCAGCTCCAGTTGAACCCGTAATGCCGGTGGTATACACATCTGTCAGTAAGCCAGCTTTCGCAATTGGAATTAATCCTAATTGAATAGCGGTTGCGAAGCAACCTGGATTTGCAATATTTTGGGCATTGCTGATTTCTTTTTTATTTAGTTCAGGCAGGCCATACACAAATGCGCGTCCTGATATAATATTATTTTCATTTAGGCGGAAGTCTTGCGAAAGGTCGATGATTCTGATATGTGACGCAACACTATTTTCTGCCAATAATTTCTTTGCATCTCCATGACCCACACATAGAAATAATACATCAATATCCTGATCTAAATTTTCTGCAAAGATCAGGTTGGTTTCTCCAATAAGGTCATTATGAACTTTACTAATCAGATTGCCAGCATTACTTTTACTAAGAACAAAGCGAATATCCACATAAGGATGATTAATTAATAAGCGGATCAATTCTCCGCCTGTATAACCTGCACCTCCTACAATTCCAACCTGGATTTTCTTATTTGGATTCGCAACTTTTGCCATGTTCAATAATTTGACTGGTTATTTAAGAACTTTGATTCACTTTATGCCAGATAGAAATTTGGTTACCAAAAATTTTACTAAAACCTCTAACATCATCACCTGTAAATCCTGTATTCATTTCTCCGTATTTTCCGAATTTGCTATTCATTAAATCAAATGCAGATTCAATCCCAATGACATGAAAACGGTAAGGTAATAATTGTACAAATACATCTCCTGTAACATTTTCCTGACTATGAGTTAAAAATGCTTCAATATCTCGCATCACTGGGTCTAGTATTTGCCCTTCGTGTAGCCAGTTCCCATAAAATTGTGCTAATTGGTCTTTCCAACCTAATTGCCATTTAGTTAAAACATGCTTTTCTAAAGCATGGTGGGCTTTTAAAATTACCATTGGGGCTGCTGCTTCAAAACCTACGCGTCCTTTAATGCCAATGATGGTATCACCTACATGAATGTCTCTACCCACACCATATGCGCCAGCAATGCTTTGTAAATATTGAATAGCTTTTGTAGGCTCCAGGAAGTTTTGATCGTCAATACCTTTTAGTTCTCCTTTTTCGAAATGCAATTTTACTTCTCTGCTTTCAGTAGCAGTAACCTGCGTAGGCCAGGCTTCTTCAGGTAAAATTCCTTTTGAATTCAAAGTTTCTTTTCCACCTACACTGGTACCCCACAAACCTTTATTGATTGAATACATTGATTTTTCGAAATTCATTTGTACACCCTTTTCTTTGAGGTAAGTGATTTCAGCTTCTCTACTTAACTTCAAATCGCGAATCGGAGTAATGATCTCTACTCCTGGGATCATGATATGAAAAATCATATCAAACCGTACCTGGTCATTTCCTGCACCAGTACTTCCATGAGCCACTGCATCAGCATTTAATTTTTTAGCGTGTTCTGCGATATGCAAAGCCTGACTCAATCTTTCAGCACTTACACTCAGTGGGTAAGTATTATTCTTCAATACATTGCCAAAAATTAAAAACTTGATAATGCTATCGTAATAAGATTTCACAGCATTTACTGAAGTATGAGACTTAACTCCCAGTTTATAAGCGTGTTGTTCTATAGTAATAAGTTCTTCCTCTGTAAAACCGCCAGTATTTACAATAATCGAATGCACTTCATATCCTTTGTCTTCACTAAGATATTTAACACAATAAGTAGTGTCTAATCCGCCACTGAATCCTAATACAACTTTCTTTGCCTCGCTCATTTTTATAAATTAAAAAGTAAAAATTAAAAAGTAAAAAGATTGTGGAAGAATGACTTTTGCTTCATTCCGCTTCCTCCTCCAGTTCCTGTTTCTTTTTTTCTGAAAATGCCTAATAATTTACTTTGTTTTATTTTCATAAAACGTTCGTAAAGTTTTGATTTCTGTTTGAATTCTTCAGCAGTTTCTTCTGGTTTAAAATGGTCTGCAGGATCATATAACATTGCAGTACACATACAGTTTTTTCTATCCTTACTTACTAGGATGTCGAAGTTGACGCAACTTTTACAACCCGCCCAGAATTCTTCATCATCCGTTAATTCACTATAGGTTACTGGTTCATAACCTAAGTCGCTATTGATTTTCATCACAGCAAGGCCAGTTGTTAATCCAAATATTTTAGATTCCGGATACATTACCCTGGATAGATCAAAGATTTTTTTCTTAATGGTCTTTGCAACACCACTCTTTCGATATTCCGGAGAAACAATTAAACCGCTATTGGCTACAAACTTTCCATGGCCCCATGCTTCAATGTAACAAAAGCCAACCCATTGCCCCAATTTTGTAACGGCAATGACGGCTTTCCCATCCAGCATTTTTGCGGCCACGTATTCAGGTGATCTTTTAGCAATACCGGTACCTCTCGCTTTGGCTGATGATTCCATTTCATCAGTGATGCGTTGTGCAAAATGTGTATCAAGGTGCGTGGCTACCTTGACAATGATTTCCTTGGTTTCCAACTTTAATGATGTTATAAGTGTAAACAGAAAACACGTATCGTGTAGATTATGTTTTTGGGGATTTTCCACTGATAGGGGCAAGTGCCAATTGCTCGTCCTATCAGAAACCGCGTCGAGGTCGCGGTGAACAATTGATAGCAGCCTTCGTTGAAAGCATCGGTAAAGATGCAGACAATTGAAAAGGTTTTAAAAATGTAAATAACTGCTTCAATGATTACTGATTTTTCTTTGAGGGCTCAAAAGTATAAAAATTTAAGAGAATACCGTTCAATTATTTGTGAAAACTTACATATTATACCCTAACACCTGTTAGCAAAAAAGCCGTCTAAATGAATAGAACGGCTTATTAACAACACTAATAATCATCTATTCTCCTCGTTCAGCTTTGAATATGCGCATTTCACCAGGACCTCTGTCACCACCCATTCGCATCATATTATTCATCGGATTATTTCCTCTCTGCATTTGGCCAGCAGCCCCAAATCTTCTGAGATTATAAGTGAAACTGATCATAAAGTATCTTTTCAAAACCTCAGTCTGAACATCTTGTATCATATTTCCTGAAACTGTTCTACGGATACTTACATTTTGATTTAAGAGATCGAATAAATAGAATTTGATCTCACCTTCTTTTTTCTTGAATAATTGTTTTGAAAGACTTGCATTCCAAAGTGGGATATTGGTATTATATCCTGCGCTTTGACCCGTATTGATAATGTAATCGAAATCAGAAGTTAATATCCACCCGCTCTTGGTATAGTAAGTTGCTTCGGTTGTGAATGTTTGAGTGAAGTAATCTGCGTTTTGTTGTTGTTGTAAAGTATATCGTGCAAAATTGAAAGAAGAATTAGAAGAGAAATTCATATCGAAATTATCCTTCAAATTAGTGGTCCATTTTACCATGCCTCCAGCTACTGTATTTTTTGTGTAGTTACTTTTTAAATTGATCAAATTTTGAGATTGGTTATAAGATAGATTACCCGTAAAACTCATATTACTTTTAGGTTTCTTAATAGGGAAACCATAGTTAAAATAACCCGATGCACTATAAGTTCCATCTAAGTTTACGGGTTGTGTAACCTGAGCACCATTGGGCTGAATTATTACTGAGTTTTGAATATCATTTTGAGTGGCACTGGCATTGATGGTTGCAAAGAATACTCTTTGCGTAAATACATCAAAGGAGGAATACATCATGCGCATATTTTGTGTAAACTGCTGTTTAAGGGTTGGGTTGCCTAAAACAATGTTCAAGGGATTTGTGTTATCTGCGATTGGTTGTAATTGAGTAGCACTAGGTTGAGCCGTACGACCTGAATAATTGATTCGAAGATTTTTTGTTTTTGTAAAATCGTATCTAAAGGTAGCAGTAGGGTAAAAGTTTACATAATGCTGTTTGATGGCACTATCTTTTGTTAGGTTATTGCTTGATAGATCGCCTACTTGAATTCCTGAACTTATACTCAAATTCATCATTTTGTTTTGAATTCGATAACTCATCGTTCCTCTATTGGAACGATAGATATTTTCAAATGTATTGCTCAGATTTGGAACAATTAGATCATATTGATTGGTGAGTTTATTATAACCATAAGTACTTTTCCCATTTGTATTATCGCTATAGGAATAGGTATAGTTCAGCTCAATCAACTGCCCCTTTCCAACTGGCTCAGTGTAGGATAATGTGGTATTCATATTTTTCCCGTCTGCATTACTATTGTTCATCTGATTAATTGTATCTACTCTGTTTTGAGTATAGTATTGATTAATGGAATTGTTGGTTCCCTTTCCTTCATTAGTGGAACCCCCAAATACAACACCAATGGAATATGTACGGCCTTTTTTTGCAAAGCGATGGCGGTAAGTTGCATCCAATGATCCGTTATATCCATCATTCGTAGTGGTGCTATGTGCAACCGAATTATTTAAGTTTACTTTCCCTTTAGTGCTAGCAGATTGCGTATTGTTATCATTATCTGTATGTTGGAAACTAATATTGGGACGTAGGATCATACTATTACTACTGTCGAACTGGGTTTCAATATTAAAATTGACGCGGTTATTTTGATTATGCTTAATTCCTGAAACAATATTATTGCTCAAATTGGAGGAGTCTGGATTTCCGCTCACTAAAGTTTCCGTGTAACTTTTTTGATTGGTATAGGTATGCTGATCGTTAAAGAAATAACTTCCGGAAGCTTGTGTTTTTTTACCCCAGTTATCACGATAGTTTAAACCTGCAGCCCAGGTATTAATGATACCACTGCTACCCGTTGTTGCACTACTGTTGTTTCCGCTTCCTCTATTACCGCCGCCACCAAATAAATTCTGACCAGTAAAATTTTGTTTGTTTACATTATTACCCTGCCCAATGAAAGTGATCTGTCTATCTCCATCATATTTGCTAATATTTAGATTATTATCATAAACACCCTCATCACCTGTACTTCCCCCACCTATAGATATTTTACCAAAATAGCCTTTGCGTTTGTCTTTCCTTGTGGTAATATTAATGGTCTTGACCCTATTGCCATCATCAAATCCAGTAAATGTACTTTGATCGCTTAGGGCATCATATACTTGGATTTTATCAATTACATCGGGAGGTAAATTTTTAGTTGCCAGTTTTGGATCGTCTCCAAAGAATCTTTTACCATCTACTAACACGCGCTGAACTGTTTCACCCTGTGCTTTTATACCTCCATCCTTATCTACTTCAAGTCCTGGTAATTTTTTTAAAAGGTCTTCTGCTACAGCATTTGGCTTTGTCTTAAAACTGGAAGCATTAAATTCAATAGTATCCTTTTTAATAATGATGGGTGATTGAGTAACAGTTACATTACCAAGGTCATGCGATTTAGCAAGCAAAAAAATGGTTCCTACATTGATGTCTGGGTTTGATTTCGTTGGGAAAATAGCTTTACTATAGGGTTCATAGCTTTGGAAACTAATCTGAAGTATCAAAGGCTTTAAAGCCAGATTCTTTAATTCAAAAAAACCATCGGTTTTTGCTAATCCAAAAATTTCAAGTGTCGAATCTTTAGCATCTATAACAGTAACAGTAGCATCTTTTAATATTTGTTTTGACAAGGAGTCAACTAATTTACCTCTTACCGATCCTGCTGTTTGAGCATAGGCTGATAATGAGAAGAATGTAAAAAGTAGGGTAGTGAAAAAATTTCGGGTTGCCATTTTGTTCAAGAATAAAATATAAACCAATTCAATACTATTAGAATTATATAATTTAATGCAAGCTAGTAGGTCATAATGTAGAGATTTAATTAAATCGGTGAACAGTTGTAAAGTATAGGCAGGGCAGACAAACAAATGTGCTCTAAAAAAGGATGGGTGGTAAATAGAGCTATTTTAAATATTTCAAAAGCTTTAAATTTTAGTTATTTTTGATTTCAATTGTTTTACGCAAATCATTGATTATGTCTGCAAATTTCAAATTTTTATTAATTAGTATCGCATTTTTTACTGCTTGTAATTCTGATTCAAGTAAAGAAAATACGCCTGCACCTGCACCTGCCCCTGCAGCTACTGCAATAATGCCTGCAGATTCAACAAAAACTTACGAACAGGCTTTAGTGGATAATAAAAAAGACCCTTCTTGCGGAATGCCTGTTACTGCAGGGGTATCGGACACCTTGCATTTTAAGAATAAAGTGTTAGGATTTTGTTCTACAGAATGTAAAGAATCTTTCTTGAAAGATGCAGATAAGAGTTTTGCTGCAGTGGAGTTTAAAAAATAATTTGTTCATACTACATTTAAAAAGCCGTCTTAAAATCGAATATTCGATGAGACGGCTTTTTAGTTTGAAGATATTAACTGAATAAATATTCTACATCTTCTTTTGTGAGTGTTTTTACAAATCCTTCATCATCCGTAATAAGATCTTTGGCAAGATTGCGTTTGCGTTCTTGCAATTTTAAAATTTTATCTTCTACGGTATCTGTACAAATCATCCTGTAGGCAAATATGTTTTTTGTTTGCCCAATTCTATGAGTTCGGTCAATTGCCTGTTGTTCTACAGCTGGATTCCACCATGGGTCAACAATGTAAACATAATCGGCTGCCGTTAAGTTTAAACCCACACCACCGGCTTTTAATGATATCAGGAATACCCTGCAAGAATCATCGTTTTGAAACCTTTGAATAGCAGCCTCTCTTTCATTAATGGTACTGCTGCCATCGAAGTACTCAAAGTCAACTTCCAATTCTCTCATTTTATCTTTAATCAGGGAAAGCATTCCTAAAAACTGGGAAAAAATCAAGGCTTTATGGTTACTGATGTTTTCTGTAATCTCTCTACCAATTTCTTCTAATTTAACAGACACATTTGGGAATCGTTCTGCTTCTTTTACAATCGCTGGGCTATCACAAATCTGTCGCAATTTCATTAAGCCTTGAAGTATGGTTAACTGTGATTTTTGAATACCTTGATTTTCAACAACGCCTAAAATTTTATCACGATAATCATTTCGATAAGCATCATAAATCTTGCGTTGTTCGTCTCCCATTTCACAGAACAAAACCATTTCTTGTTTTTCAGGAAGGTCTTTTGCTACTTGCTCCTTGGTTCTTCTTAATATAAAAGGATATAGTAATTTTCTTAAGTGGTCTTTTTGTTCTTTCTCCCCAAATTTATCAATGGGCATGGAGAATTCATGCTTAAAAAATTCCATAGATCCCAACATCCCGGGGTTTAAGAAATTCATTTGTGCAAATATGTCGAAAGTGTTATTCTGTAATGGAGTACCACTTAAGCATAATCGATTCTTTGCACGTAAAAGGCCAGCAGCTTTGGTTACTTTGCTGGAAGGGTTTTTGATTGCCTGACTTTCATCAAGGATCACGTAATCGAAATTCACTTCTACGAACTGTTTGATATCACTTCTTAGCGTACCATAAGTGGTGATGATAACATCAATATTTGCATCACTCAAACTTCCCCTTGAACGAGTGCCACCATGGTGCATATAGAAACTGAGTTCAGGGGTAAACTTTTTTATTTCATTCTGCCAGTTAAACATTAAAGTGGTAGGGCAAACAACCAGTGCTTTTATATTTCCAGCCTCTTTTTTCAAATGGTGAAGGAAGCTGAGTGCCTGAATGGTTTTACCAAGTCCCATATCATCTGCTAAGATTCCGCCCCATTGAACCTCACGTAAATAGTTTAACCATTGAAAACCACTTTCCTGATAGGGTCTTAGAATGTTTCTTAGGTGTTCAGGTGCAGGTATAGGTTTGATAGAATGATTCTCTTTTAAGCGTTCATATTTTTCTTCTAATTGAAAGAATAGTTCTTGCTCATCTCTTTGTAAATAAAGCTCTTCAATTACACTGAAGTGGTATTTGCTTAATTTAATATTTCCTTGTTTGCCTTCTCCTACTCTAAATAAAAGAGAATATTTTTTTATCCATTCTTCTGGTAGAATTCCGAGAGTGCCATCCCCTAATTGAACAAATTGCTGTTTATTGGTGAGTGCTTTTTTTACATCTTCGATTGTAACTTTTTGCTCGCCAAAATTGATTTGAATTTTAGCATCAAACCAATCTGTATTACTACTTATGAAAATTTGTGTTGATGGTTTTGCAGTATTAAAACGGAAGTTTTTCAATGCCTCAAAACCGAGAACAGGAATATTCATTTCTTTAGTAGCGTCTATGAAAAGAAAAAACCAGTTATTTTTTAATACATCTGATCCTTTTAATGCAAGAGAATTGCTATCAGTTGGATGGATGAATTGTGAGTGTAAAGATTCAATACGAAGCATCATTTCTTTTTCTGCTTCGAGATTCCTTTGAATAATCAGAATTTTGTCTTCTACCGGAAGAATTATTTTTTCCTTATCTGTCGGTCTAACTTCATATCCTCTATAAATAAATATCGGTTGAAAAAGAAGGTAGTCACCTTTCTCTTTTAGCTGAATTTTCCAATCAGGCTTTATGTCTTTTATTTCTTCTTTCTGAACATTGGTAAAATGAACATAATATTCTTTTGAAAGAGGCATTAGGTATCCTAGTAACGCTGCATTCCAATCTTCAGCAGGGATAACTATTTTACCTGTTGGTAAAAACTTCTCCACCTGCATTATATCTTCCGGCTTCTGCCAAGTATAAAATTGATTGTGGTATTGAAATAACAAAGCTGAATCAGTTTCATTATCAGAAATATTCAAATCAGCTAAAGGAAGTTTTATTCTACAGTCAATGGTATAAAAACCATTTGCATAGCTTACTTCAAATTCAGGGCTGATAAATTGTGCACTGAACTCAGCTTCTAATAAATTCTGTGTAGTAAATATTTTTTTTGGTGGAAGGTAAAATACAAACTTACTTTCTGTCAACTCAGCAAAAAGCTTCTTTATTTTTGGATGTAAATATTCATTAATCAAGTGTCTGGTTTCTTCCGGTAACTCATCATTATGTGGCTGTATAATATTTTCCCAGATGCCACTAAAAGGAGAATTACGGTTTAAATAACGATTCACTTCACCTGACATTAGTTTTCTTAACTGCTGTAACAACATTTTGTCGTCTTCACTAAAAACTTCAGTATTTACAAATTTGGTTAAATCAATTTTTGAAGTTTTGGACACATATTTTGTTCCTGTTTCATCAGCTTCCCCTTGAATTGCTTCTATTGAAACATATGGATAGCCCAATTCGTTGCTGGTAACAACCACCCCAAGTTTGAGAATCGTATTTTGATCTGGATCTGATTTAAATTCAAACTGATTAATTGTAGCCTCAACGGTCCTTGGTCTTAATTCAGCTCCAGCATTTGATGTAACTCGTTTTATACTCGTATCCAATAACCTTAGAAAGGGTTTGTTATCTGTATAAGTAAATTCAAATTTGTCTTTTAAATCATCCGTTAATGAATAGCCATATAATGCTAGCAGTTTATTTTTCTCTTTATCCCAATTGCGAATACTATCAAAATAGTTCGATCCATAGTTTTGAAGTAATTGAAGTAAAACAACACTTTTGTGAACACAAAGAGGATGTTCTGTATCACTCTGGCAATTACAACTGGTATCGAAATTCCTTTCTTCGTTTTTTTGAATTTGAATTTTAAAAATTTCTCCTTCGTAATCAAGTGTAGCCAATACCCTTTCATCTTTTGCTTCTTGAATAGTGGCACGAGTACTTCTTAAATAATTTTCTGCTGCATCGAAACTCTCTTTTCTTGTTAAAAGCCTGATTAATTTAAGATCAAGCTGCTTCATTTTCACAACCGTATGTCGTTGGTCGTATATCGTTTCTTTATCGCCTAATAAATTTTTATCAAGAAGGTCCTGCAAGTGAAATAAGGCTCCAGCTTTATGTCTACAAATCTCAGAAAGGTTATAGGGGCAGGTGCAGCGAAGAGATAAAGTTTTTGGATCTTTAAATTGCGTGATATGTACTTTGTAATAAGTAGAATATCCATCATCTTTTACCCGAAATACAACTGCGCCCATCAGGTCATCATATTCTAATAATTCCACATTCCCGAGGGCATGAATTTTTTTGCCTCTGCGAATAACTTCCTCGGTTCCGCTATTGTATATATGTTTAACTAAATAAGGTAACGCCATAATTATTTATTACTTCATTCAGCTACCATCAGTTTTGGCGACGGTTTGAAATGGGCAATTTGCAAAAGTAAAGGAAAGGAGATTGTTTTTGGATGCTAAATGAGAAAATTATGTATGAAATGTTTGTTATTTCATTAATTAGGCTACTACCAGATCACCCTTTCGATAAATCGGAAGGATATTAGCAAGATTAGGGCTGACACAATATTCAAGGTCTTTTTCTAGTCCATATGCAGCAAGTCGATGCCAATGTGTCGTTTTTCTGATGAATTCGAACATATGATCCTGTTTACTAGCATAAAGTTCAGAAGCCATTAAACTACTATCACAATGAATAGTAAAGGCTGATTTAATGTCATTGATAACTGCACCAGCAAATAAAGCATCTTCTATATTAACTCTATCTTTCCAGGCAGAACAGCCCAGTACTACATTTTTTTTGGATTTAATTAAGAACTCGCAAACTGCATTTAAGTTTGGGAACGACCCTGTAATTATTTCGGAAGCCCCATTATTATGTGCCAAATGCAACAGTTTGGTTCCATTGGTAGTAGTAAGAACCAAAGTTTTGCCTTCTATAAAAGAACGAGGGTATTCTGCGGGTGAGTTTCCATGCGATAAGCCTTCAATTACTTTTCCATCTCTTTCCCCTGCTGTAATGCCTCCAATACGTTGGCCAATTTCAATACAGGTATTCACTTCTGCCACAGGTATAACTTTTGTAGCTCCGTTATATAATGCAGTTGCAATGGTTGATGTAGCTCTAAAAACATCGATTACTACTACAATACTGTTTTTAACATCGTAGTTATCCAAAAGTTTGGGAGAAAGTACGGTGTGAAGGGTAGGTTTTTCAAACATAGTTACAAAGATAAATAAACCCGTTTATTTATCTTTCAAGAATTGAGAAATGAATTAAAAAGAGGATCTTCTTTCAATTCGGCAATATGTCTGTGCTCGAGAGGCTTAGTAATATATTTAAAGATCAAAGGATGTTCTATTGCTTTTATTTCAGTTTCAGGATCAACTCCTGATGTGAGCACAATTATTTTAGTACGGTTGTGAAACTTTTTAAAATCTTTATCATATTGGTTTAAAAAATCCCAACCATTAAATACAGGCATATTGATATCTAGAAAAACCAATTCAGGGATTTTTTGTTTTTCTAGTGGGAGCTTAGATTGCTCTTCAAAATATTCTAATGCCAATTTTCCATCTTCTAATTTCACAATTGAATCGCAGAAATCTTCATCACTCATAATAATTTCACTGATCATCTGAACCATAGAATCATCATCAACGCTCATTACCATTTCAAGCATTTTCTTAATTTTTAAATGAAACTTTAAATGTTGTTCCTTTTTCGATTTTACTATCTACACTAATCGTTCCGCCTAATGACGTGATTTGTGAATGAATTAAATATAATCCAATTCCCCGACTTTCGGGATGGTGGTGAAACTTTTGGTGTAACCCAAAAATTTTATCTTTTACTTGATTATAATCAAACCCAATACCATTGTCGGTATAAGTTAAAATGGTATGCTCTCCTTGAATTTCTGAACGGATTGAAATTTCAGGTTTTCGATCTGCACTTCTATACCTGATTGAATTTGTAATTAGATTTTGAAAAATACTTTCTAGATAAGGCTCATTAAATTTTACAAACTCTGCGGAAGAAAAATCGGATGAAATAACCGTGTTTGTTTCTGCAAAGAGTAATTTAATAGATTTTATTATTTTGTTTAAAGATTTTTCAAAGTTGATATTTTCAGTCTGGATATTGGTATTGTCTTTTATAACAAGAATTTCAATTAATTCATTCAGTGTATCATTCAAGTGTAAAGTAGTGGATTTAAATCCATTTAATAATTTCAAGGAACGATCAGTAGAAACAGTACTAAAGTCTAACAGTTTGATCATTGATGTTAGGTTGGTGAGTGGGGCTCTTAAGTTATGGGATACGATATAGGAAAATTGCTTTAAGTCGGCATTGTTTTTTGTAAGTTCCTGAATCAAAATTTTCCTTTCTTCTTCTGCTTTTTTTCTAATAGAGATATCTCGTGAATTCACTACTATACCTTTAATATAGGGATTATTTAATTGGTTGGTAGCCTGGGCTTCTATATAAAAATAAATGCCATTTTTATCTAACAATCTAAATTCGATCAGTTCACTCAGGCCACCTTTTTCAATTAGTTTTTGAAATGACTGCATTAGGGTTGGAAAATCGGCTGGATGTACTATTTCAGCGAAATTTCTTTTCCTTAATTCATTTTCTTCATAACCCATAAGTTGCCTAGCTGAAGCACTTTGGTAGATTATTTCGCCATTTACAGAAATAATGGTGATGATATCTGAAATATGATGAATTAAAGAACGAAATTTTTCTTCACTTGATTTGATGGCATCTTCGATTTTTCTTTTTTCAGTAATATCTCTAGAAATCAAAATTATCGAATGAAAAGCTGGGTTATTTAGTTGGATATTTCCTACACTTTCAATGAGTAGGTATTTCCCGGATTTAGAAAGAAATCTAAATTCTATTAATTCGTCGATTCCTTCTTTTTTTAAAACTTCTGTAAATCTATTTCCAACTTTTTCCTGATCATCAGGATGAACTAATTCAAGTATACTTATGCCATTTAGTTCTTCTGGCTCATAACCTAATATGCGGGTTACTGCATCGTTATTGTAAACGATAACCCCTTGTTTGTTTATAAGAGTCACTATATCCGAAATATTCTGTACAATCAGTTTAACTCGGTCATCTGAATAATTTTTTTCTCGAATCTCATCCACATTTTCGGAATATTCATCTTGTATTTCTTTCACTAACTGAAATCTGGCTTTTATTCTTAGAAAGGTATCGTGGAATATTTTGTTTACGCTTTTCATATAATAGCAGCTTAAAAACTAAACAGAATGTAAAAAATATTTTAAATATAGATATAAAAAATGACTATATAACTGATTGGTATCATATTATTTCTATATTCTTGAGAGACTCTTAGTTCTTACAAAAAATCAACCAGAAAAGCTTTTTAAGCTTTATTTTGTATGAAAATTTACCAATGACTATCCTGTATATTTTGATTTTGCTTATAGGGATGCTTCTAATTGTTGCTTTTTTTATGAAGTCAGGGTATCACATAGAAAAAGTTATTATCATAGATCAACCAATTGGAAGGGTGTTTGACTATATCCGTTATATGAATCATCAGCACAAGTTCAATAAATGGTGGATGGCAGACCCACATGTGAAAACAGAGATGATTGGTGAAGATGGACTTATCGGCTGTGTAATATCTTGGGATAGTTCCAATAAACAACTTGGTAAAGGGGAACAGGAAATTAAATCTATTGAAGTAAATCATCGAATTGATTTTGAAATTAGGTTCATTAAACCATTCAACAATATTGCACAGGTTTACATGATTACAGAACCAATAACTGACGATATCACTAGATTTAAATGGGGGTTTGTAGGGAAAAATAAATACCCTCTAACACTTATGAATCCTTTAATGGACAAACTTCTAGGAAAAGATCTGGAAACAAGTTCCATGATTCTAAAAGGAATATTAGAATTAGAAATAGCTTCTCATTAAATGAAATTTTAACATGGCAAGCCTTCAAGCGTTTAAAAAATTTACTGATAGTTTTCCGGAACAAGAAACATTGATGCCGGTTTTATTTGTGGGACATGGGTCTCCGATGAATGGAATTGAAATAAATGAGTTTAGCACAAAGTGGACGCAATTGGCGAAGCAAATAAATAAGCCAAGTGCAGTTTTGGTTATTTCGGCTCATTGGTTTATTAAAGGCACAAGAATTACTGCGATGGATTCCCCTTCCACTATACATGATTTTGGAGGGTTTCCCCAAGAGCTTTTTCAGGTACAATATCCAGCACCTGGAAGTTTGGTTTTAGCCGAAGAAACAAAACGGATTATTCATTCTACCAATGTGGAATTAGATCATGATTGGGGGTTAGATCATGGTACCTGGACAATCGTGAGGCATATGTATCCCGAAGCAGATATTCCCGTTTTGCAATTAAGTATCGATTATACAAAACCTGCATCATATCACTATGAATTGGCAAAAGAGCTATTTGCATTACGCAAAAAGGGTGTACTGATTATTGGGAGTGGTAATATGGTTCATAACCTAAGAATGGTTGCATGGGATAAATTGGACGAGCCCGGATTTGGGTTTGATTGGGCATTGGAAATGAACAATACTTTTAAGCATCTAATTAATGAAGGCAAGCATGAATCTTTGGTTCAGTATGATAAATTAGGGAAAGCTGCTTTGTTATCTATTCCAACTGCAGAACATTATTTGCCACTTATTTATAGTCTGGGGTTATCTTCAAAGCAGGATTCTATTCATTTTTTCAATGATAAAGCAGTTGGCGGTTCATTAACTATGACATCAGTGCAATTCGGATAAATTTTATAAAATCAAAGATAAATAATGAAAGCTTTTTGGAAACAGATAATTGTTAATAATATCCTGAGAGAAAAAAACTTTGAGGATCAATCACAACCTTTGAATCATTTTCAGGTAGCAAAGAGCTATCGAGAATTAAGAATCACTATCATTCATTATTGCAAGGATTTTTTATTCATTATGATAGGAATATTCTCTGCTTCTTTTGGATTGAAAGGATTTTTAATAAATAACCAATTTATTGATGGAGGAGCAACTGGAATTTCATTGCTCATTTCATCCCTGACTAGAATTCCTTTATACCTGTTGATAATAACCATCAATATTCCATTCATGTTTTTGGGGTACAAAATAATGGGGAAAATATTTGCAATTAAGACGGTACTTGCTATTGCCGGCCTTGCTCTTTGTGTGGCATTTATAAATTTTCCATTTGTTACACACGATAAATTGTTAGTTGCCATATTTGGTGGAATGTTTCTAGGAGGAGGTATTGGATTTGCAGTGAGAGGCGGTGCTGTGATTGATGGCACTGAAGTGCTTGCTATTTTTCTCAGTAAGAAATTGGGAACAACTTTAGGAGATGTAATTATCATTATCAACGTCATGATTTTTTCATTGGCTGCTTATTTGTTATCAGTTGAAATCGCGCTTTATAGCATGATCACTTATTTATCAGCTTCCAAAACACTTGATTTTATCATTGAAGGAATTGAAGAATATACAGGGGTAACCATCATCTCCTCCCACTTTGTAGAAATCAGACAAATGATTATCAATAAGATGGGAAGGGGTGTTACATTGTATAGTGGTAGACAAGGTTATGGTAAAAAAGGGCCAACAAAGGAAAACGATATTGTTTATACTGTAGTTACTCGTTTAGAATTAAATAAACTTAAAGCGGAGTTGGAAAAAATTGATCCACATGCATTTGTGGTGATGAGTAGTGTAAAAGATACAAAAGGGGGGATGATTAAAAAAAGACCACTTTCTCACGGCTAAAATAATATTGAAATGAGACAACAGATTGCACATATCGCGTTAGTTGTAAAGGATTATGATGAGGCTATTGCTTTTTATACAGAGAAACTAAAGTTTACTTTAGTTGAAGACACAGTGCTTTCTGAAACAAAGCGTTGGGTTATGGTGGCTCCTCCCGGAAACTCTAATACTTGTTTACTCTTAGCAAAAGCAGCAACACCTGAACAAGAATCAAGAATTGGAAACCAAACGGGTGGTAGAGTATTCCTTTTTCTGTACACCAATGATATTTGGCGTGATTATGAAAGAATGCAAAAAGAAGATATTCGTTTTGTACGACTACCTGCAGTTGAAGAATATGGAATTGTTACGGTTTTCGAAGACCTGTATGGAAATTTATGGGATTTAATACAACCTACTAACCCAAATTGGGCTTTTTAGTTTTTCTCAAAATTCACTAACTTGTTTACGGGTAACTGCTGAAAAATAGTTTTACGATTGTTAACTCCAAATCTTGCTTATGAAAGGATTAATGATGGATTTCCCATTAACTACCCATGCCATTTTGGAATATGGGAATCGGGTTTTTCCTTACAAAGAAATTGTAACAAAATTGCCCAATGGAAGTTGGCACCGCTATCACTTTTCGGACTTATATCATAGAGCAAAAAAATTATCATATGCTTTGGTGCATCATCTTGGAGTTCAACCAGGTGATCGGGTGGCCACATTTGCATGGAACCATTATCAGCATGTAGAATTATATTATGGGATACCAGGTGCTGGAGCTATTTGCCATACATTAAATGTGCGACTTAGTATAGAGCAAATCATATTTATCGTAAATCATGCAGAAGCTAAAATTGTTTTTATTGATGCCACACTTGTGCCCCTTTTTGAAAAAGTTGCGCCCTATACTACCGGCGTAAAAAAATATGTTTTATTAAATGCACCAGAAAATTTTATTACAAGCCTTCCTGAAACCATTTTATATGAAGACTTATTAACTGAAAGTACATCAGATTATCATTGGTATCCCTCTGAAGAAAATGATGCTTGTGGTCTTTGTTATACGAGTGGCACTACAGGCAACCCTAAAGGAGCTTTGTATTCCCATAGATCAACTTATTTACACGCATTGGCCTTACTCATGCCCAATGCGGCTAATCTATCTGTACGGGATAGAGTATTATTGATTGTACCTCAGTTTCATGTGATGGCATGGGGATTTCCTTATGTATGTATTCTTTCTGGCTCGGATATGATTTTGCCAAGTTTACACTTACAACCAGATGCTATCATTCAAATTCTGGAACAAGAAAAAGTTACCGTAGCAAATGGGGTTCCCACAATCTGGTTGGGTGTTTATGATGCTATGAAAAAAAATCCCCCTAAAGAAAAATTAGCCTTACGTGAATATGTAGTGGGCGGATCAGCTTTACCCCCAAGTTTGATTGCAGCATTTGAAAAAGATTTTGGAATTAAAGGTGTACATGCATGGGGTATGACTGAAACTTCTCCGATAGGAACTGCAAGTAGACTTCAAAATATACACGACTCTTTGACTGATGAAAAGAAATTAACTATTAGGGCGAAGCAGGGTATTGAATTGCCAGGAGTTGAAATTCGAGCAGTATTAGAAGATGGAACTATTGCTCCAAGAGATGGAGAAACAGTAGGAGAATTTGAAATTAGAGGCGCTTGGATTATAAAGAGTTATTACAAATATCACGATAATCATCTTTCATTTTCAGAAGATGGATGGTTTAAAACAGGTGATGTTGGTACCTTAGATGCACAAGGGTATATGAATATCAGTGACAGAAGCAAAGACCTTATCAAAAGCGGAGGCGAATGGATATCGAGTGTGGCCCTTGAAATAGCATTGATGGCTCATCCTGAGATAAAAGAGGCTTGTGTAATTGCTATACCCGATGAAAAATGGGTAGAACGCCCTTTAGCTTGTGTGGTGTTTAGAAATGAATCTACTATTTCTAAAGATGCTCTAAATGCATTTTTGTCGGATCATTTTGCATCTTATCAATTGCCAGATCAATATATTGGAATGACTGAAATTCCTAAAACCAGTGTTGGAAAACTCAATAAAAAGGAATTAAGAAGAAGATGGGCTGAGGGCGAATTATAAATCATTAACCCTAATTAACCTTGTACACAGCTGCTTTAACTGAATACTAAATAATGTTGGCATAATTTCGGCAGATAAAACTATCCGCATGAGGTTAATGTTACTTTTATTATTTACTGTGGTCCTTTCATTGTTTTCGGAAGCTCAGAATAAACCTTCAAATATTCGTGGAATTGTTTTTGATACTGCAAGTAAAAAAGGACTGGCTTATTCTACTGTTTCAATTGTAAATTCAAATGATTCTTCTTTGATCAGTTTTACCAGAGCCGACTCTTCGGGTAACTTTCATCTAAAAAATATTAATAAAGGCTTTTATTTATTATCTGCTTCATATGTAGGATTTGTTCCGATTTGGCAACAGATTCAAGTTAAAGATGGGGAGTCATTAAATTTGGGATTTATTAATTTAACTGATATCAAGAATGCAAGTTCGGTAACAGTTACAGCTAAAAGAGCTCCAGTTGTAATGAATAACGACACACTTGAATTCAATACCGAAAATTTTAAAACACAGCCCAATGCAGTAGTAGAAGATTTATTAAAAAAACTTCCAGGTATTACATTGGATGCAGATGGAACTGTAAGAGTAAACGGACAGAAAATAAATCGAGTGCTTGTGAATGGGAAAGAATTTTTTACTGGTGATCCAAAACTAGCCACTAAAAATCTTGATGCAGATGCAGTTGATAAAGTACAGGTTTTTGATAAAAAATCTGACAGAGCTGAATTTACTGGTGTGGATGATGGACAATCAGAAAAAGCAATTAATCTTAAGCTAAAAAAAGACCGAAACAAATCACTTTTTGGGAAAGTTTCAGCTGGTGTAGGAAATGATGGAAAATATGATGCACAAACCAGTATCAATAAATTCAATGGCGATCAGCAAATATCTGCTTTGGCAATGGCCAATAATACAAATCGACAAGGTTTTTCGATTAATGACGTGTTGAATTTCACGGGTGAATTATCGAGAGGAATGAAATCGGGAGGCAATATCACCATTCGAACAAGTGGTAGTGATGACAATGCTTTACCTATTTCTGGTATGGGGCAGAATCAACAGGGTGTTGCTAATACTTTAGCAGGAGGAGTAAATTTTAATGATATATGGAATAAAAAAACTGACTTTAATGGAAGTGTTGTTGGAAGTGATGTAGACTTGCTAACTGACCGTTCTACAATACGACAAAATATTTTACCGGGTAATAATTTTGATTATTATGCAAATTCAACTTCTAGGAAAGAGGTGAAACAGCAAAAAGCGAATTTCAGTATTGATCAAAAAATTGATAGTGTCACTTCTTTTAAAATTGTTCCGCAATTAACCTTACAACAAAATGATACAAGATCTGGCAATCAATATCAATCAATCACTGCAGCAAATGCTTTATTGAATAGTGGTAATAGCTTAACAACTGCACATTCGGATGCAACCAATATGGTTACCACTGCGCAGTTCAGGAAAAAATTAGCAAAAAAAGGAAGAACCATTTCATCCAATCTTAATTGGAACTATAATAATAGTACTCAAAATGGTACACTGAAGACAAATACAACTTATTATACGAGTGGACTTCCTACAAAAGATAGTGTGATTGATCAAGTTAATAATCGGGCATCCAATGCAAATAGTTTTGGAGGCAACTTGATTTATACAGAACCATTTGGAAAAAGGTCTTTAATGGAATTTAGTGTTTTTTACAATGCTAGTATTGGAAACAGTATTCGGCAGTCGTGGGACTATAATGCATTATCTGGCAAATATGATCAACTAAACAACATTCAAACTAATAATTTTAAAAATAGTTTTCAATTTGGAGGAGCAGGTATCAATTGGAGAAGTAATCAGAAAAAAATAAATTATACTATCGGGGCCTCTTTACAAAAAACAGGACTAGTAAGTACAAACCAAACAAACGGAAATGATATTAAACAAAGTTTCACTGACGTTTTGCCCTTATTTAATTTACAATACAAAATGAATAGCACCAGAAATTTGGGTTTGAATTATTCCACTTCTACGCAAAATCCCGCTACCACTCAATTGCAGCCTATTATTGATGTGAGCGATCCTTTAAATTCTTATTTAGGCAACCCTAACTTAAAGCGTACTTATGAGCAATCGCTTAATTTAAATTATTTCAGTGCCAATACTTTTACCCAAAGTAATTTCTTTGCATTTATTGCTGCTAATAAATCAGACAATGCCATTGTAAATACTGATATCATTCAAAGTAACGGATCAAGAATCAGTATGCCGGTAAATGCTGATGGAGTATATTCTTTTTTTGCAAATGCCGACATGGGCTTTCCTGTCAAAAAACTACATTCAAGAATTGATTTTGGAATAGGGACTAATTATAATAATAATATCTCTTTCATTAACGGTGCAAAAAACAATATTCAAAATTCCAGCATTGGTCCCAATGCAAGTTGGTCATTTGTAAAAGACAATCTAATCGATATACGTTTTAGTGCCAGATTAAATTTTAGTAAAGCGATCTATGGCTTGCAACCACAATTGAATAGTAATTATTTACAACAAGTTTATGGTATAGAATCAACGCAGGATCTTCCATTAGGGCTCATTTTAAACAATACATTCAACTATACCATTAATACGGGTAGAGCAGATGGTTATAATATTAATATGCCAATTTGGAATCTTTCGATGGCCAAAGGTTTCTTGAAAAATAGTAGGGCTGAGATTAAATTCTCGGTATATGATTTATTAAATAAAAACCAAGGAGTTTCTCGTTCGGCAAACCAAAATTATATTGAGGATATTCGCTATAATGTGCTGCAACGTTACTTTTTATTGACTGCTACTTATCGATTAAATAAAGCAGGGGCAGCTGGCGGTGGACCTAGGGTTATGATTAGGACGATGAACTAAATGTAAAAAGTAAATAGTAAAAATTCAAAAGTAAAAAGAAGAGTGAAGAGTGAAGAGTGAAGAGTGAGAAGAATG